>CAYPZD010000086.1:0-22384 GCA_964415055.1 uncultured Verrucomicrobiota bacterium
CGATGCCAGCGGACGCAACTCACGGGTTCTCATCAAGCGATTTGCTTGATGTTGTTTAACCTCACCCACACTGCGCCGCATCACGCATGGCGTGGTCCATGAGCACGAGGGCAGCCATGGCTTCCACAATGGGAACGGCACGTGGGAGGACACAAGGATCATGTCGCCCCCGCCCTTTCAAGGTAGTGTTCTGGTGATCCACATCCACCGTATCCTGTTCGTGCATCACCGTGGCCGTTGGCTTGAAGGCTGTGCGGAAATAAATCGGCATACCATTGGATATACCACCTTGAACACCACCTGAACGATTGGAAGAAGTCATCACACTACCGTCCTCAGTGGCGCGAAACGGATCGTTGTGCTGGGTCCCGGTCAAGGTAATACCTCCAAAACCCGATCCCACATCAAATCCCTTGCAAGCGGGCAGACTCAGCATGGCCTTGGCCAGATCAGCTTCCAGTCGATCGAACACCGGGCTCCCCCAACCGACCGGCACACCTCGGATCACGCATTCAACGATGCCACCGACACTGTCCCCCGCCTTGCGAATCGCTTCAATGCGTTCGATCATTTTTTCAGCGATACCGTCATCGGGACACCGAACGATATTGGATTCGACCTGCTCATGAGTCACGGTATCGGTATCGATCTCGGCTCCTATATCCTGCACCTGCTTGACATAGGCGATGATCTCCACGCCGTATTCCAGGCGCAGCAGTTTCTTGGCAACCGCAGCGGCTGCGACCCGTCCGATGGTTTCCCGGGCGCTGCTGCGACCTCCACCATGAGGGTTACGAATGCCGTATTTGGTTTCGTAGGTAAAATCGGCATGGGAAGGACGGAACTTCTCGGCCATTTCAGAATAAGCTTCAGGCCGGGCATCCTTGTTGCGCACCCACATCATGATGGGCGTCCCCAAGGTCTTGCCTTCAAAGACACCGGATAAAATCTCCACCTGATCCGCTTCGTTGCGCGGTGTGACAATCTTGGACTGCCCCGGTCGACGCCGGTCAAGCTCGGGTTGAATATCGGCTTCAGACAGCTCGACGCATGGCGGACATCCGTCCAACACCACACCGACGCCGCCTCCGTGAGATTCTCCCCACGTGGTGATTCGAAACATTTGTCCGAAAGTATTTCCCATGGCCAAAGCATGGTCAAAAACTCTCTGAAGGTCAATTATTCGAAATTCATAACCATGTGATAGGTTATTGAGGTGATTTTTTTTTAGACAGGATGAACAGGATTTACTGGATATTCATTGAAAAATTAGGAGCCCATGGAGAAGGCTGGTCGCGGCGTGAGGAAAGAAAATTCAATGGATCGAATGCAATGCTATTTCATGGGCTGGCAATGTAAGGTTAGATTCAACCACAACTTTTCGGCCACTATCACCCACATCCCCGGCTATGACAACCATCCTGTAAATCCTGTTCATCTCGCAGATCCCGCGACTGCGGTGGCTGTCTAAAAAAATCCACCGTCTGCGGCTCGGTCTGGCTTTTGTGGGTGGTTCGTGTTATGGGTAGGTGAGTTAGGAAATTATGACGTTTATCAAACGCATTGAATCCATGGGACGCCGCATGAAGGAACTCCAGCGGTTCCGGGAAATCGTAAGGGTGTTCATGCGCTACGACTTTGACGATTTGGCGCAGAAATTACACATCCCTTCCATCATCGGATCCCCCATCAAAAGCCTGGTCGATGGAAAAGATCCCGAAATCGCCAAGCTATCCCAAGCGCAGAAACTCCGTAAGATCTGTGAGGAACTGGGGCCCACCTTTACCAAACTAGGCCAAATACTCTCCACACGCCCCAACCTGTTGCCACCTGACTACGCAGAAGAATTGTCGAAACTTCACAGCCAGTCGGCGCCTCTGCCTTTTAGCCAGATCATATCCATTCTGACAGAAGAACTCGGCACGGCCCCGGAAACCATTTTCAAGGAAATCATCGAAGAACCTCTCGGGGCCGCCTCGATCGCTCAGGTACATAAAGCCAAGCTTCCCGATGGAAAAGAAGTCGTGATCAAAGTGCAACGCCCCGGAATTGCTGACATCATGGAGCAGGATCTCGAAATCCTGGAGTACCTGGCAAGTCTGATGGAGCATTATCTGGAATCCTGGCGTGTGCATCGTCCACGCAGGATTGTCGAGGAATTCGCGGGAAGACTTTCCAAGGAACTGGACTTTTCGCTGGAGGCCGCACACATCCAGCGATTTCAATGGCAGTTCAAGGAGGAGTCGACGCTGTTTGTCCCCAAGGTTTACGGGCGTTTTTCCAGTGAACGCGTGTTGGTCATGGACTATGTGGCAGGAACAAAAATCACGGATTGGAACCAGCATGCCTCACCGGGCGAAAAGACCACCGTGGCCGAAACCATCGCCCAATCCATCATGACACAAGTGTTTCTTCACGGGTTCTTTCATGCCGACCCCCACCCCGGCAACATCCATGTGATGCCGGATTTGAAAGTATGCTTTCTTGATTTCGGCATGATGGGTTTTCTCGACTTTCGCACGCGGGAAGCTTTCGCCGACCTGCTCTGGAGCATCACCCAGCGCAATGAAACAGGGGTTTCCCACGCCCTGTTGCGTATGAGTTCCTATGAATCGGAACCCGATATGCGCAAAATGGAATCCGATATCGCCGAGTTCATTCATCAGAACTTTTATCGCCCCATGTCGGAAGTCCATTTCGGCAGCATGTTGAGTCAACTCCTCGCAATCACGGGGAAATATGAACTTCGGCTCGGGCCGGACATTTTCATTCTGCTCAAAACCCTGAGCCATACGGAAAGCATATTGGCCCAACTCTGCCCCGAGCGGGATTTGGTTCACTATGCCGCTCCGTTCATCAAGAAGATCCGCATGGATCGCATGAATCCGAAAAACGTCGCAGGCAGCTTGTATGATTTTGGAGTGGAGTTCTCTGAGCTGATCAAAGATCTCCCGGCCGAATTCCGGCGCATCATTGGGCATATCAAAACAGGCGAAGCCAAGGTGGCGTTCAAACACGATGGACTGGAGCCGTTGACTTCATCCTGGGACCGGGTCAGCAACCGACTCTCTTATTCGGTCGTGCTGGCTTCCCTGATCATCGGGTCCTCGTTGTTGGTGCACGCTGATATCCCACCGAAATGGAACGATATTCCCGTCATTGGTCTGATCGGATTCATCGTTGCCGCCATCATGGGATTCTGGTTGTTAGTATCCATCCTTCGGCACGGACGGATGTAAAACGGAGCGGCCAAGTGGCAGCATTTAAGAGAATCAGACGATAAATCCCGCATCATCCTGACCAAACACTTTGATCCTGTTTTTTCCGTGATCCTTGCTTTCAAAAAGGCATTGATCCGCCTGAGCAAGCAAGGACCGTTTGTCCTTAGCATCTTCCGGGAAAGTCGCAACTCCGAAAGAGGCGGTGACGGTCAAGTCGACCCCCTCCTTTTTGAGATATCTGGTTTGCGCAACCGCTTCCTTGATTTGAATGGCTTTCTGGATGGCCTCCTGCTTGGTCTGTCTGGGTAAGATCACGACAAACTCATCACCGCCATATCGCACGATACGATCATAGGTCTCAAGACAACCATGAACCGCCTCCGCAATTTCCTTCAGTGTTTTCGCGCCAAGGAGGTGCCCATGGGCGTCGACGACCGATTTAAAGTCGTCAATGTCGAAAAAGATCAATGAATGATGTCGATCCCTCGCGTTGGCCTGCCCCAGCAAGCGATCCAAATGCCGGTGCATGTAACGCGTATTGTGAAATCCACTGACATCATCCGTCACGGAAAGTTTGGCGACCTGATCATGTTTCCTTTTCAAATCGAGGGACATCTTGCGAAGTCGCAACAAATTGGCGACACGCGCTTTGACCTCATCCTTTTCAAAGGGGTGAATCAACACGTCATCCACCGTTTTACCAAGCAACCGATTTGGAATCTTGGATTTCCGATGCGGCAATAAAAGTAGACTGGGAAGAAAGACCGGCAACGCTGCTTTCCGAAATTGACGAATATCGGAAGCTTTTGCTTTCAAAGAATCCTGGTCGATCAACAACAAATCGAAGGGACTGCCTGAATCGGCCTGAGCCCCCCATTCATCGATCAACTCGTAGTCATCCTTCAACCACCGCCGCAACATGCGCGCAAAACGGTGATTCTCTACAAACAACAGGATACGACTACCAGGCATAGGGAAAACCTACCGATTTCATATCCGGTGGTAAACACAATTTGGCAAGCCGCATGGCTCAGGCAATGATGGAATGCACCACCTCACCCGCAACATCGGTCAGACGAAAATTACGACCATCCTTGTAGAAAGTCAGCCGTTCATGATCGAACCCCATCAAGTGAAGCATGGTGGCATGAAGATCGTTGACACTGACCCGGTCATCAGCTGCTTTGAATCCTATTTCATCCGTACTGCCGTGGTGGTAACCACCTTTGACACCCCCACCGGCAAACCAGAATGTAAAGGCGTGCGGGTTGTGGTCGCGACCGGGATTGTTCCCCTTTTGGGAGATCGGAAGCCTTCCGAATTCCCCGCCCCATATCACCAGTGTTTCGTCCAATGCCCCCCGCTGTTCCAAATCGGAAAGCAAGGCGGCAATCGGTTGATCCGTCTCCCTCGCGAAGCCACGATGATTCCCCTCGATGTCCTGGTGACCATCCCAACTGCGTTGATTTTCCATACCTCCCGAATAAATCTGCACACAGCGCACTCCGCGTTCCACCATTCTTCGGGCAGTCAAACATTGGGCGGCAAAGTGACGGCAATGATCGGCGTCGAGTCCGTAAAGTGATTTGATGTGGTCAGGTTCTTTTTGAATGTCGAAGGCTTCCGGTGCGGCGGATTGCATGCGATATGCCAACTCGAAACTTTCAATCCGGGCGTTCAATTCACTTTCAATTGCAGAATCAACCAGATGCTCCCGGTTTAATTTGGCCAGTAAATCCAGCTGTGCACGTTGAGTCGAAGGCCTGACCTGTGATGGCATCTTGAGATTATCAATCGGATCTCCTTTTGGGCGTAGCCAGGTACCTTGATAGACACTTGGCAGGAATCCGGCACCCCAGTTGCTTGCATGCCCCTTGGGCAAACCTCTATCGAGCGGATCACTCATCACCACAAAAGCCGGCAGATCCCGACTGTCACTCCCCAAACCATACGTCAGCCACGAACCCACACATGGCCAACCCATGCGGGTCGAACCGGTGTTGATCTTAAACAGGGCCGGACTGTGATTATTGGAATCAGTGTGACAGGAATGGATGAAGGCCATCTTGTCCACGTGCCTGGAAAGATGCGGGAAAATTTCGCTGACCCAAGTACCGCTCTGGCCGTATTGCTTCCACGCAAAAGGCGATTTCATCAACGGTCCGACCGAGTTGGTGAAGAATCCAGTTTTATTGTCGAACCCCTCCAGTGCCACCCCGTCACGACGTTCCAATTCAGGTTTGTAATCCCATGTATCCACCTGGCTGGGGCCTCCATTGATGAAGAGCCAGATGACAGACTTGGCTTTGACTGGAAAATGAGAAAATTTGGAGGCCAGCGGATCCAGAGAGGCCGCGCCGGCTTTGCTTCCAAACATACCGGATTCACTCAGCAACCCGGTCAACCCCAACAAGCCGGCACCGGCACCGGAACGAAGCAGCATTTCACGTCGATTCAACATACTTGGTTCACTCCACATAAATAAATTCATTCAAGCCCATCACGATCTGGGCAAAATCCGTCAAGGCCAGGCGTTCGGCATTAGCCTGTTCCTCTGCACGGTAGCGTTCCGTCTGAGCAGCAATGAAAGCAGCGCTTTCGGCCAATTCGAAACGGGTGGGTTCTCGATTCAATCCAATGTGATATGCCTGTTGAACCGAATCATAAATCGACTGTTTGATATTCGGGGCAAACCGCTCCGAAAAGGCCTCAGCCCAATGGCGAATATGAGGCCCGTTCATCAGGAGCAAAGCCTGCGGTGCCACGGTGGTGGTGGGCCGGGTTCCCTGACTCACCAGCGGTTCAGGCGCATCATAGGCCTGCATGGCGTTGATCATTTTACTGCGTTTGATGGTCAGGTAGATACTGCGCCGATGAGTGGTCGCATCCAACACTCCGGGGCCATACATCCGGTCATCCATCAAGCCGGAAACAAACAGCAACGAGTCCCGGATTGCCTCGGCTTCCAAACGACGTTGCCGGGGGTAAAACGCATTGGGGATGGATTTCGTCTGCCCCGATTCCCCCTGCAGGGTCCGGGGTTGTCCGGACATCTGCTGCCAGGTGCGGCTGGACATGATCAACTGATGAATGGGTTTCAGTCTCCACCCCTCATGAATCAGTCGTTGCGCCAGCCAATCCAGCAAAGCAGGATGCTCGGGCGGCTCTCCCAACACTCCGAAATCATTGGGAGTCCTGACCAATCCCTGGCCAAAGTGATGTTGCCAGATACGATTCACCATTACGCGCGCCAGCAAATGCCCGGCCCCCTCATCCACATCGGTCAACCATTCGGCCAAACTGCGGCGTCGTCCCGAAAACTTCGCGCCTTCGGGTGCATCGAAGCGCCATTTTTCCATATCACCGGGATCTCGATAAAGAGCCTGTAAAAATCCTTGTGACACCTCGTCGCCTTTGGAATCGGTGCTTCCGCGTTTGAGGAAATAAGTTTTCTCAAAAAAGTCCGCCCCCTGAGTGTGCATGCGAACGGCAGGATATCCTTCGGCACAAATCAGCACCTTGGTGAGTTCCGGGGATGGTTTGGTTTCGGCATGCTTTACGACGGCTGCGTTGAGTTTGTTCCACTGAGGATCGGTGTGTTTCCACCAGTGCATCAAGGCATGCCTTTCCTTTTCAGGTAATTCATAAGCCTCGCCATTCAGAGAATCCAATTTTGTCAGGATTTCCGAAATCTCAGCAGGCAAGGCCCCATCGTCAAAACCAGCGCCTTTTTCCCGACTCACGGAAAGACGGGGACGTCCGATGTTGTGGCGCGTGTTCAGGTTGAATTCAAGCAACACCTTCAACTTTTCCCCTTCACGCAATGTCACGGGGCCTTCAAAATCAAACACTGCTGCATGATTTTCACCAAACTGAGGGTCCACCGCCCACCCGGTCTTCGGGTTATCATCGAGTGAGGAAGCAATGGAAAGTGAATCAGCGTTTTGTTCAAAAGTTGCACGCGGATTCTGCAACTTGATTTCGCGTTCCTGGACTTGGTTGTCGGCAACGACAAACAGTCGGATACGACTCAATCCGATATTCCCATTCGCCGCTCTCCCCGGTCCACCACGGGTCATGCTCTCGTGGGATAAAGCTTCCAACCGCAAGGAACGGAGTCGGGCCGTTTGTGGTGAGGCAATAAAAGTATAAACATCCTTATCACCGTTTTCTCCTTCCACCAAATAGGATCCATCTTCGAGCTGTTTAAAGGTTGCCCCAGCTTTGGAATGAACGAAAGAGGGTTCCAACAACCGCCACACAATAGGCTCAAGCTGAAGTGCACCATCCTTTAACCAGGCATCAAAACGTCCAGGCAGTTCAGTATCCTCATACGCCTCTTGAGCGGCCAGCAAAGGAGTATGTTCGCGGTTGTAAACTTCCAATGCCTTCTGATACTTCTCCGGTTCCAGGTCCAGTTTCACCTCACTCCGAACGGTGGTCGTAAACGTGGACAGCATCCGATAATAATCCTCGGAAGGAATGGGGTCCGTTTTATGGTCATGACAACGAGCACACCCCACGGTAAGCCCCAGAAAGGCTGCACCCGTGGTGGAAAGCATGTCGTCCATCGCATCGTAACGGACGCGCTCCACTTCGTTGGCAGTGATCTGAGTCGGAAACACGCCCGCTCCAAGAAACCCTGTCGCCATCAGAGCCAAGGGATTGTCCGGCTCGTATTCATCCCCCGCCAATTGCCAACGAACGAACTGATCGTAGGGCATGTCTGTATTCAAAGCTTTGATGACAAAATCTCGGTAATGATAGGCACTGGGGCGATCGTAGTCATGTTCGAAGCCGGAACTCTCGGCGAATCGCGCCACATCCAGCCAGTGACGTCCCCACCGCTCGCCATACCGCGGGCTGTCGAGCAGGTTTTCCACCACCTTTTCCCATGCGTTTTGGGAAGTGTCCCGCTCAAAAGCACTCACTTGCCCGGGTGTCGGTGGCATCCCGGTGAGGATGAAGTACGCCCGGCGTATCAGAGTCCGTCGACTGGCCCTGGGATTGGGGCTTAAGCCGCGATCACGAAGGTCGGCCAGCACCCACTGGTCGATTGCGTTCCGGACAAAGCCTTCGCCTCCCAGATGCATGGGCGGCGCGGTCTTGCCAAGCGGCCGAAAGGCCCACCATGTCTCGCGCTGCGAGCGCAGCGAATGATCGGTCGGATCAGACCGATCCGACTGATCAGCTGCGCCAAGCGCCATGCAGAAAACGCTGGCGACAACCATCATCCACAGCGGCCATCGCATACCCAACCTGTGCCCTTCCTGGTAACACTTCATGCAAGGATCCTCCCGATGACCTGACCAAACACGTCGGTAAGCCGGAAGTCCCGACCGTGGTGAGGGTAGGTTAGTTTTTCATGATCGATCCCCATTAAATGCAGCATGGTCGCGTGCAGATCATGCAGGTGCACTTTTCCTTGAACGGGTTTGTAACCGAAATCATCCGTCTCGCCATAAACATATCCGCCTTTCACCCCGCCACCTGCCAGCAAGGTACAGAAGCTTTCCTGCTGGTGTTCTCTTCCATGTTTTTCGATGGGGCTGGTTCCGCTCAGATCCTGGCTCCAATAGGTGCGACCAAATTCACCCGAGATCAGCACCAAGGTCTCATCCAGCAGACCCCGCTGCTTGAGATCGCGTATCAAACCGGCTATCGGCTTGTCCGCCTTGGAACACGAATTCGGCAGGGCATGTAAAATGTCTCCGTGATGATCCCAGCCATCCATCGTAACCTGCACACAGCGCACGCCCGATTCACTGAGGCGACGCGCCATCAAACAGGCACGTCCATTTCGATCGCTGGCGCCCTCATCAATGCCATACATGGCGAGTGTGGATTTGGATTCACCCGAAAGATTCACCAGATCGGGTGTTTCGGTCTGCATGCGAAAAGCCAATTCGAAGGAACTGATAATCCCCTCCATCTGCGCATCGCCGCCCACGCGGTCCAGCAGTCGTTGATTCGAGCTTTGCAAGAAATCCAGCCGTCGACGTTGTGCATTGGCATCCGCATTCGGATCGGTCAGGTTTTCGATGGCCAGTTCCTTATCGTTGCGAGGCACGCGCAGCGGAGTTCCCTGGTGCCTCGCAGGAAGAAACCCGGCGCCGTAGGTTCTGGGATCGCCCGGAGGATGAATCGTCACGAAACCGGGCAGATCAGCGTTCTCAGTCCCCAGACCGTAGCTCATCCATGATCCCATCGAAGGTCGAGCCTCGGCGATATGCCCGGTGTGAAACTGGAGGGCAGCGGGAAAGTGTGCTTTATTATCGGCAACCATTGCGCGCAACATGCAAAGTTCGTCCGCCACCTCCGCCATCTGTGGCAACAGATCGGATATCATCATCCCGGATTGTCCTCTTGGACGAACAGGCTTGATCGGAGCCATCGGCAGAAACTGCGCCACCCCGACACGCAGTTGCCCGTCATCTCCCACCGGAGAATCAATAGCCGTCCCATGCTTGCGAGTGATGTATTCTTTGGGAGCAAACAAATCCCCCTGCGAAGGTCCGCCCGCGAGAAACACGAAAATCACGCGCTTGGCTCTCGCTGGCAAGTGAAGTCCGCTCTGACCAAGCGACCCGACCGATGCCGCTCCTGCGCCCAACATCGCATTCAGAGCCAGCCCTCCGAAACCACAAGCCGCCGAACGAAGAAACTGCCGGCGACTCCCCCGCAGACAGGGAGTGTCTCCATGTTGGAGCATTTGATTTGAAATGTTCATAAACGCATCAAAAATTCATTGCCGGCCAGCAACGCACGGCATAACTCTTCCCAATCGGAACTTTCACCTGCTCCCAAAAACCTATCGGCTTCTTCTGATTCTTCAGACGTAATGGGGCGATTCAACAAGGCCAGGTAAAGAAGGGACAAGCGTTCCTTCTGATGCCCGGATTCCTTGAGCACCCGCTCTGCGAGAGCTTTGGCGTGCTGCTGCACGACAGGGCTGTTCATCAGAAACAAAGCCTGCGTGGGAACGGTTGTGACCGTTCGTTTGCCGGTGAATTGGGAGGGTTGAGGAAAATCAAAGACATTCCTCAACGCAGCCGGTCCGGGTTGTCCGGTGTGTCGGATCACCGGGAGGTATATCGTGCGCTCATGCTGCTGCTCAGCACGCCATTTCGAAAACCGAAAACTCGGTGGATTGACATCGGCGGGATTCAATCCGCCAACGTTCTCAATAAACTCCAAGGGTAAGGCGGGTCCGCCATCAGAAGGTTTGAGTTTTCCTGAAATGAATATCATCGCATCGCGCAAACCTTCGGCATCCAGACGCGTACGATGCATTCTCCAAAACAGACGATTGTCGGGATCGATTGCAGCCCGTTCCCTGGAACCTTGACTGGAGAGCTGATAGGTCCGTGTGAGCACCAGTTCCCGAATCAATTGTTTGAGGGACCAACCATTCTCCATCAATTGCAGGGCAAGGAAATCCAGCAACTCCGGATGCGACGGCTGATCGCCTGGAAGTCCGAAATAATCGACCGATCGGACCAATCCCTCACCAAAGAGTTTTTGCCAAACCCGGTTCACGATCACACGTGCGGTGAGTGGATTAGACACCACCCAATCAGCCAACTCCCGTCGACCACTTTGAGAAGCCGGTATATTCGGTGATTCACCTGATTGGCAGACCTCTGGAAAACCTCGCTGCACTGTATCTCCCAAGGCACGGGGATTCCCACGAATGGTGATTTGCATATCCGCCGGAGCATCGACATCGCGTACTCCATGCACTTTGGGGACGTCCGGATAGAAAAATTCAGCGTGTTCGATCAATTGGTTGAGGCGCCCGATCCGGCGCGCCCGTTCATCACGCTCCTGCGTCCATTTCTTTTGATCGGCTTCAGCCAGGTTCTCCCCTTTCAGGAGTTCATCCAGTTCACCTCGTCGTGCCTGGGATTCCTGCCGTTCATGACGCCAGTCGTTTAACTGGCGTTCATGCACCTTTGTCTCCAGTTCTCTTTGTGCTTTTTGCTCTTCGGTTTCGGGCAAGTCCACCAGATTCACATCACTCCACACACCGCGATTGGTTTTATAGATGGAGGAGGTGTTGTAAAAGAACCCGGCCATGGAATAATAGTCACGCAAGGAAATGGGATCAAATTTATGATCATGGCACCTGGCACATTCCAGCGTCATCGCCAAAAACGTTTTTCCAACCTTGTTCAGTTGCTGATCCACAATATCCACCCGCAGCTTGGCTTTGTCGGCTTCCACAATTTCAACATCGCCCAACACCAGAAAACCGGTAGCAGTCAATGCGGCAGCCCGTTCCTCCACACTCTCGGATTCCAACAGATCGCCCGCGATCTGTTCGCGCACAAATTGATCAAAAGGCTTATCCTCATTAAAAGCATCAATGACATAATCACGATAACGCCAGGCGTGTTGGGCAAAAACGTTGTTCGAAGTGCCTATCTGATCAGCATATCCCACCAGATCCAGCCAGTGCCGTGCCCAACGTTCGCCGAAAGCGCGCGAGGCAAGCAAACGATCCACGACGGCTTCCCTGGCTTCCGGCGTATCCTGATTCACGAAAGACTTGATTAAATCCACTGACGGAGGAAGCCCGGTCAAATCGAAATGAACGCGACGCAACCAGGTATATGGATCCGCATCGGCATTCGGCGACACGCCGGCCTCTTCCATCGCTGCAAGCACATAGGCATCCACCTCCTGCAGCGTCCATGCATGGTCAGAAACCGACGGAATCCCGGAAGCATGAAGCGGTTGAAACGCCCAATGATCACTGACTGTCATGGTGGAAGAATCAGATTTTGCTGTCTCCTCCGCCAAAGCAACCATCTGGCCCCCGTTCAGAATCATGAGGGCTGCCATCAAGCCTCCAAAAAAATGAGTCTTCCCCAAACTTCCAAAAGGAAGCCTTCGACAAACGGTCACGTTGGATTTCAGTTCCTTCATGATAGGTACGACACCCCTTGGGGCGAGAGTTCTTGGGTAATGACGGGAAAGATACTATGAGGAAACACAGATGAAGTGAAGGGAATTCCGCGCAATTCACATCGGGTAGTGCGTGGCCGCCTGTCCCGCGACTGCGTGGATCCCTGGCGCGCCCTCATGGCATTCGAACCACATTCAGTTCCCGTTTCGGGAAGCCTACGATGACCAATGGATTCAGGACCATCCGTCCACGCACGATAGGAATGGCCAGTCCTCTACGTCAGGGTTACCATCCGAAGGGCTGTCTTGAGCATGTATACCACAAGGAGCGGACCGGGACGGTCCGGTCTACCTGCTGTCACCCCAAGGTAGCGCGTGCCGTCCCTGACGCGCCCTCATGGCATTCGAACCACATTCAGCTCCCGTTTCGGGAAGCCTTCGATGACCAACGGATTCAGGACCATCCGTCCACGCACGATAGGAATGGCCAGTCCTTTACGTAAGGGTTGCCATTCGAAGGGCTGTCTTGAGCATGTATGCCACAAGGAGCGGACCGGGACGGTCCGATCTACCTGCTGTCGCCCCAAGGTAGTGCGTGCCGTCCCTGGCGCGCCCTCATGGCATTCGAACCACATTCAGCTCCCGTTTTGGGAAGCCTAAGATGACCAACGGATTCAGGACCATCCGTCCACGCACGGTAGGAATGGCCAGTCCTCTACGTCAGGGTTGCCATTCGAAGGGCTGTCTTGAACATGTGTCCCACAAGGCGCGGACCGGGACGGTCCGGTCTACCTGTAGTGCGCTGCAGGTATTGGATCAATGATTCTCGATTTCCCGGAGGGCGGCTTCGAGATAATCTGCCAGGTGCATCACCCTTACTTCATCGTATCCATGCTCTTTAAGACCGGATTCTATCTGCAGGATGCAACCCGGATTAGTGGTGACTACGATGTGTGCTTGCGTTTTAAGGATATGAGACACCTTACGACGCTGCAGGCGGCCAGCCATTTCCGGTTCAGTCAGGTTATAGCTTCCCGCGCTGCCACAGCAGATTTCCGATTCGGGTAATTCAACATAGTTTTCCCCGGCCACCGCTTTAACCAAATCCCTCGGTTGTCGAGTGATTCCCTGGGCATGGGCCAGGTGGCATGCGTCATGGAAAGTGGTCGGGAGTCGAAACAGGCTAGCCGGAGCCGCCGTTTTTTCACCGGAAACCAAGCGACGGCCTTTTTCAAGCACCCTCCCCAAAGCTTCCCAACCTACTTCATCCATCCATTCGGATAAATCCCGAACCTTCCCAACGAATTGTTCCGCCGCGTCGTGATGTTGTGGATCGGCAGCAAGAAGATGGTGGTATTCTTTCAATGTTGAACCACACCCGGCCGCATTGATTAAAACAGTGTCACACTCTGCCTGCTCAAACGCGCTTAAATTCACTCGGGCAACTCCCCTGGCCATTTCCAGTTGCCCGCTGTGTGCATAAAGTGCGCCGCAGCATACCTGATCGCGCGGAATCACCACATCATAACCCAAACGATTCAGCAACCGAATGGTCGATTGATGCGTCCCCCCAAACAGAACGGGCATCACACACCCGCTCACCAACCCGATGCGACCTTTGCTTGGGATGGTTTCGGCTGGAGAGAACTCTGGCAGGTTTCGAAGTTCCAATGATTGCGGAGCCAGTTTCAATGCTTCCCGCATGAATCTCGGGAGCAGATGCCCGATGTCCATTCTATTCGCCCAGACGGCGGGAATCAGAGCCAGTCGAAAACGATTCGGAAAAGGAAAAACCTTTTCTATCATCACCCGCCGCAACAACCGTTGAAACCAGGAACGCCGCATGGCGTGTTCCATGTGATCGCGTGTATGTTCCAGCAAAGCGCCGTATTGAACACCGCTCGGACAAGCCGTTTCACAGGCACGACATCCCAGACAACGGTCAATGTGCTCTGCCGGCGAAACGGATGCATCCAGGGACAAGCGACCTTGCTGAATGGAACGCATCAGGTAGATGCGACCACGCGGGGAATCGTTTTCGTTCCCTGTTTCCAAATAGGTCGGACAGGACGCCAGACACAGCCCACAATGAACACAGGCCAAAGCCTTCTTTTCATCAAGGAACGATTCGATCTGGTCGATGGCGGCAGGCATGGTCTATTCAGGGTAAGGATGGCAAGATGCCATTGGGGTCAAAAGTCCGTTTCATCCGTTCTTCCAGAACGGTCAGCCGATTTGTCGCGACGTTTTGGCTGGAACCGAAGTGATAAGCGCTCCCCTGCCCCATGCGTACGAGCAAGGCATGCTCGGGAGGCATTCCTGCGATCCATTCCGGCAATCGGCTGGGGAGCAAGGATTCCATAGTGGCTTCTTTCCACGATCGATCCGCCCAGAATGTTTGTTCGTGATACAATGAAGGAAGCAGCGCAGCTTCAGCGCCTCTCTCATAGCAACTGTCCTCCCGCCAGGGACGGCCGGATTGCATTAAATCTCCGCTCCATTGGTCGACCGCTTCCCGCTTACCGGCATATCCAACGATCAGTTTTCCAAACCGATTCTCTTCGCGATTAACTGCCGCCCCTTCCCTATGGAAATCAAACACGGCTGGCATCACCTCATGATGAAGTGTGCGCAGCTCGTTCAAGCAATCCTTCAAGGCATCCAGGTTATCCAAGTCCAGGCTGAAAATGTGCTCCTCTTCCGGAAGTGGCACGAGTTTGAATGTCACGGACGTAACCACCCCCAGACTTCCTCCGGCTCCAATGAATAACTTGCAAAGATCAAAGCCCGCCACGTTTTTGACGACTTGGCCTCCTGATTTGATGATTTGACCATCAGCGCGCACCGCTTCCAGTCCAATCACATAATCCCGTAGAACCCCGTTCCCATTGCGACGGGGACCCGAGGGATTCTCGTTGATCAAATCTCCGAGTGACCAAAGGTCGGCATTTGGCGGATCCAGCGGAAGCCACTGACCGTTACGAATGAGTAAGGCCTGCAGCTCAACCAGACTCATCCCAGCTTCGACCGTCACGGTCATGTCTTCGGGAGAATAGGAACGAACCTGATTCAATGCGCCCAGATCAAGCAAACCGATTGGCTCCCCGGAGGCGTTTGCCTTTGCCAGGTGATCCGAAAGTTCCTGAATGTTCCCGGGCGACATGCTCATGAGCTATTTCAAGTATTTCAACAATATGAATCCCCCGATCAGCAGAGTCATGAATGCCCAGGCACACAGGTTGAAATATTTTTCGATGAAAGCTTTGATCTTGGGACCAAAGAAAAACAACAGCGTAGCCACCGCGAAAAACCGCAGGGAACGTCCGATGACCGATGCCAGCATGAAACTGGTGAAAGAAAATTCAAAAGCGCCGGAAGCGATGGTGAACACTTTGTATGGTATGGGCGTCACGGCGGCCAAAAGGTTCCCCCAGAAGCCATAGGTATCATACCATGTCTTGATTTTCTCCATGACGGCCTCCCCGTGATAAGCCTTCACGATAGGTTCCCCGATCATCTCAAATCCATAAAGACCGATCCCATACCCGGCAATCCCCCCCAGCAACGATCCCAGGGTGCAGATGGCCGCAAATCGATAGGATTTGGTCACAGCGCCCACACACAAGGCGATCAGCAGAACATCCGGTGGAATGGGGAAAAACGACGACTCCGCAAAAGCGATCAGGAACAGCGCCCAGGTACCCTGGGGCTTTTCGGCCCAGGAAATGGTCCAATCGTACAGCCCCCGCATCCACCGCATGGGGGCGAATCCTGATTTATCAGCGTTTTGAGTTTCCGTTTTATCCATGTGCAAGGGAAGGAGTGGACGTCAATAAGTCAAGGACGTCAAGTCTGCCTGCTGGAAGATCAACTTGGCTCCACTTCACCACAAAGGTGGGTTTCGATCCCGAGCGCCTGCATCATGGCCGCCTTGATGCGGCATCCGCGGTGAGCCTGCTTCTTGTTCGGAGCGTAAACGACCTGAATATGATTGGATTTATGACGCGCCATCATTTGATCACGCGACACCCCCTTTAACACCGCATGCATGATCGGCCATTGCGGGGTTGTTTCCTGCCAACGACGCTCCGTCTCTGCTTCGGGCAACTTGACCACTTCCGCCACGCCCAGATCGCACTGGAGTTTGCCATCCATCACAAACACCCGGCTCCAAACAATCCAGCCCGGCTTCGAAACACCTTTGACCGTGCCCCCTCCCAGACGGAAATACATGGCGGGCTGACGTTCGCTGGAAGTTCCACGATAGCCACCCGTGAAGTGTGCGGGCGGAGCGGCGCCACTGATCAGAAACACCCAAACGTAATCATTGAGTCCTTTACCTTTATAATGATCTCCCCAGCGCAAGTCATGCAGCGTGGTTTCCGGTGACCAGCCCAACTGATTCCACAAACGGTTTGTGACCAGCGCGTCCAGCCCGGCGCATTCATCAACTTCATTGAAATGCGGGATGGCGCTTTTCTTGTAAAGTTCACGTCCGGATTCTGGATCTTTTACCGGCGGACGATCTGTATTGTTCAACAATCCCTCGACCAGATCACTGGCCGGAAGCAGGTCCTTGAGCCCTTGTTGATACTGAATCCCAATGGTATCACAACCAAACGTGTCCGCAATACGGACGGCCGCGATATACATCTTGCACTGCAATAAAATTTGAGACTCCGTCAGTTCGGTCTCTTCGTTCTGCCCGAGCTGAAACTTCATGCCTTTTTTCTTCAACCAACTGTAAACAGCCTGGGCTTCCTTGTCCGAAACCTCTCTTGAGGCCGCGAATAATGCCGACTGGCTTAAGCGCTCTTTGAAGACTCCGACAGGATTGAGCAATTCATCTGGAATGATGGCATTGTGCATCCCCATGCAACCTTCGTCGAATACGCCCATAATGGCCTTCTGCCCTTGTAAATCATCCGCAGCCTGACGTCCCAACGCAGCTTCATCAGCCGGCAATTTGATCAGATTCAATGGTCGCACATGGCTTTGATCGTGATCGATGGTTCCCTCTTCCAGCCACTGGCGCAATCCATTCAGGAAAAATCCATCCTTGAAATCCTCACTCCAAAGCGTGCTATACGAAACTCCCATTTTGGTCAGGGAACCGTTCAGATTCAACATGCCAACCAACCCCGGCCAGGTACCGCTCCAGTTGGCAACCGTCAGGATGGGAGCACGATGAGTGAACAAACCTGGCAGGATGTGCTGGCTGTATTGCCAGACGGATTCGGCCACAATCAAGGGCGTGGTCGGATCGATGGATCGAAACACCTCCATCCCCATCTTCTGTGAATCAATGAAGCCGTGCTTCTTCGTAGCGTCGTAGGCATGGGCTCGCACGACTTTCCACCCTTCCTTTCGCAGAGCGCGCGTGAGGGTGTCTTCCATCTTTTTCTGTTCCTTCCAACACTTCTGATTGGCGGAAAGTCGCAGGTCGCCATTGGCGATCAAATAAACCGAACGTGCTTTGGATGTCTTCTTGCTCATAGGAAATGTTTGTAACGCCGGAGAGTGTAGGACATTTTGAACGAAAAACCAGATTTATCCGTAAGGATTAAGGGAAATCCGCAGATGCAGAATATGGCACAACCGACTCTAAAGCTTCAGACCAAACATCCGCTTGAACGATCGTTTTCACGGCACTTTTCTTTGAGTCTTGTAATCATAGGCCTCATCAAACTCTATCTTTCCAAATAACTCGGTTACCTTTAACTGTTCGCGACGCTGAACATACTCGGCAAGAGCTTCATTCACGGCAGCTTTCTTGGTTCTCATGCCGCCCAATTTCATTGCCTGAGCCAGAAGTTTTTCATTTAACTCGATACTTGTCGCCATGGACAAACCTTAACACAAACATATGTTTGGGCCAAAACGAACTCTGCTACAAAAAGCCCCCCCATGAAGCATGCCGAAAAAGACAATTGCCTTTATCTCACAAATTCAACAATGGTTTCTTGCAAAGACACATTCACCCCAAGAAAACATCATGAAACCCCGCACCAAAAGACGTGTTAAGGAAGGCAAATCCATCGAACTGGATGGCATCCAAATCCAGGGCGCCCGAGAGCATAATCTCAAGAATATCGACCTGGAGTTGCCCAAGAAGAAGTTTGTGGTGATTACCGGCGTTTCGGGATCAGGCAAATCGAGTTTGGCCTTTGACACCCTCTTTGCGGAGGGGCAACGCCGGTATGTCGAATCCCTTTCGGCCTACGCGCGTCAGTTCATCGGGCAAATGGAGAAGCCCAAATTTGATACGATCAAAGGGTTGTCCCCCACCATTTCCATAGATCAAAAGGCCGCTAGTCGAAACCCGCGTTCCACGGTTGGCACGATCACGGAAATTTACGATTACTTGCGAGTTCTGTTTGCCCGGCTTGGAACGCAATATTGCATCAAGTGCGACAAACCGGTGGGACGAAGTCATGCCCAATCCATGGTGAACCAAATCCTGAATATACCGGAAAACACCAAGTTGCTGCTTCTGGCGCCATTGATCGAAAACCGAAAGGGTGAACATCGAGAACGTCTGGCGCAGTTAGTCACGGATGGATTCTCACGGGTTCGCATCGACGGAGTGATCTACCCCCTGGATGCATTGCCAACACTGGACAAACGCAAGAAACATTCCATCGAAATCGTGGTGGATCGCCTGGTCACCCGAAACGAAAAGGATTTTCATAATCGTGTTACCGATTCCGTCGAACAATGCCTCAAAGTCGGAAATGGCAAAATGATCGTTCACATTGTAGATCGAGAGGATCTGGCAATGAGCGAGAACCGATCCTGCTGCGATCACGCTTACCCGGATCTCGATCCCCCTCTCTTCTCATTCAACGCCCCCCAGGGCATGTGCCCGTCGTGCAACGGCATCGGAACCCACCTCGCCATTGACCCGGACAAAGTCGTGCCAGACAAAACACTCACTGTCCGGGAAGGTGCCATTGTGCCCTTGAAGAACTATTTCGACTCCAGAAAAGGTCCCAAGCAATCCTGGGGAGCGCGACAACTCCACGCCATGGAAAAGCAGTGGAACCTCAATTTCGACAAACCCTGGAACAAACTCCCCAAACGTGAACGGGATATCCTGCTTCACGGTTCCAAGGGAAAGGAGTTCCAGGTCAAATGGGATTCCGCCAAAATCAAAGCCGACGTCAACATGGCCTGGGAAGGCGTGCTCAAGACCATGATGCGTCGCTATGAATACACGCAATCGGAACACCAAAAGAAATTCTACCAATCCTTCATGGCCGAACAGCCGTGTCAGGATTGCCAGGGACATCGGCTCAATGCCGAAGCCGCACACGTGCGCATCCAGGGAAAATCCATCTGTGACTTAGTGGAAATGACCATTGGTGAAGCCTATGATTTCATGAACTCCCTGCACTTCGAGGATAATGACCAGTTAATCGGAGAAGAATTGGTTAAGGAGATTTCAAATCGACTCAAGTTTCTCGTCAATGTGGGACTGGATTACCTGAATCTATCCAGAAAAGGACCAACCTTGTCTGGCGGTGAATCCCAACGCATCCGGCTGGCCTCACAGGTGGGTTCGGAATTGACAGGCGTTCTTTACATCCTTGACGAGCCGTCCATCGGTCTTCATCAACGCGACAACATCCGCCTCCTCGAAACACTTGCCCACCTGAGGGACATCGGCAATTCACTGGTCGTGATCGAACACGACCGCGACACCATGGAAGCGGCAGACTGGATCGTGGACATGGGACCGGGCGCGGGATTGTTGGGCGGACAAGTTGTCGCCGAAGGAACACCTGCATCCATCAAAAGAAACGCCGCCTCCATCACCGGATGTTTCCTTTCTGGAAAACAATCCATTTCCCTACCAGCCAAACGCCGGGAACCTTCTTCTGATACGAAGCGATTCATCACCATCAAAGAAGCTGCGGAGAACAACCTCAAGGGAATGGATGTCCGAATTCCGCTCGGCCTCTTTGTGGCTGTCAGCGGTGTATCCGGCGCAGGAAAATCGAGTCTGATCAATCGCATCCTTTACCCAGCCTTGTCGCGCCATCTGCACGGATCGACTCAGAAAGTGGGGCAACATGCAGGGATTGAAGGACTCGATCAAATCGACAAAATCATCAATATCGACCAATCCCCCATCGGGCGAACCCCGCGAAGCAACCCTGCCACCTACACCAAAGTGTTCGACCTCATCCGCGACCTGTTTGCCATGCTGCCTGAAGCCAGAGCCGCGGGTTACCAGAAAGGACGCTTTTCCTTCAACGTCAAAGGCGGACGTTGCGAAGAATGCCGTGGGGACGGATCGATCAAAGTGGAAATGCATTTCCTGGCGGATGTCTACGTGCCCTGCAAGACTTGTCATGGCCGACAGTTCAACGACGCCACCTTGGACATCACCTTCAAAGGTCATTCCATCGCGCAAGTCCTGGACTTGTCCGTCGAACAAGCCCGCGATCTTTTCGTAAACCAGCCCAAGATCGCAACCATCCTGGGCACGCTGATCGATGTCGGCCTGGGATACATCAAGCTGGGACAATCCGCGCTCACCCTGTCAGGCGGCGAAGCACAACGCGTCAAACTGGCCCGAGAGCTGGCCAAGCGCGAAACCGGCCGTACACTTTATCTACTCGACGAACCGACCACCGGACTGCATTTCCAGGACATCCAAAAACTCCTGACCGTGCTCCATCAACTCGTCGAAGCAGGCAATTCCGTCATTGTCATCGAACACAATCTGGACGTCATCAAAGTGGCCGACTGGATCATCGACCTGGGTCCAGAAGGCGGCCACGCCGGAGGCCAAATCATTGCAGAAGGCTCTCCCGAAAAAGTGGCAAAAGCCAAAGGTTCCTATACGGGAGCATTCCTGAAAGAAGCGCTTTGAGAGCATAAAATGTAAACCTATAATGAAGTTGAGGCCAGCACTACGATATTGACTATCCTTGGACTGCGGTGATCACGGCACCGCTCTGGATACCTCAGGGAAACGCCACAGCACCCTCATGCCAACGGCTCCTACTTCCTCATGACGAACCCTCTCCACGTAAAAGATCACGTCCGCGAAACTTGAACGCAGTCCACGTCAGCCCACCGCATACACTGTTTGCGTTCAAACCCGACTACCGTAAACTTCCATGTGAACAGCTTCCGTCTTGGGGAAGGGAATGCAATCTGCACAAGCAAACCACATCGTTACCCTGACATATCCAGAGCGGTGCTGCACACCGCAGTCCAAAGCGCGCCTCTGGTGCTCCGAGACATCGGAGATCTGGATACGGTTCGCATTCACAGGTCGCGTTCAAATCCCAATCCAGTGGATGGCAATCTCAATAATCTTGACTTTTATCGAAATTCCGACTTGGATGTGAGTGTTCCAAGGAGGAATCCACTTTTGCAAATTTTAGCATCGATCCGGTTATGGCGGAGCAACAGGCCGCTATATCTGGTGGAGGATTGCGCCCTGGAACAAAGGAGTTAACCATAAACAATCCTCAAATAAATGAATAATAACACACTCAAGAAGGGCTGTGTACTCGCAGCGTTATTCCTCATGATCCCGGCCGCTCAGGCTCAGATCGAACACATCACCAACGGCGGATTTGAAACGGGTGATTTCACCGGTTGGACCATCACCGGCTCCGGTAACGGTGCTTGGGTCATCAATGATGGTTCCGTCAATCCTCCAGGTCCCGGAACACCACTTCCGCCAATCTCAGGGAATTTCGATGCCCTGAGTCAGCAGGGTGGGCCGGGTCTGCACTTGGCCAGTGAATGTGTGGCCGTGCCCCCTAATATCACGTCAGCAACGCTCAGTTGGGATGACCGTATTCGCAATCATGCCAACCGATTCTCCGATCCCAATCAGGAATGGCGTGTGTTGCTGCTGGACGATTCAGGGGCAGAGCTGGCGGAAATTTACTCCACCAATCCGGGTGATGATCTGATCCAAATAGGGCCAAACAGCAACTCTGCAGATATCACGGCCCTTCTTCAGGCTCATGAAGGGGAATCCGTTTGCGTTAGTTTGGAAGAACAGGACAATCTGCTGTTCTTCAATGTGTCATTGGACAACGTAAGCCTCCTCATCACATCGACCATTGATGTCGCGGGTTGTGATACAGGCATTGTGGATCGTGTCCTGGATGACGGAAGCACCTTGTCCAGCCTGATAAATGCATTGATCGATGAATGTGCGGAAGAGGCCAGGAACCATGGCGCCTTTGTCAAATGCGTCGCGCACGGGCTGAATGACCTCA
>CAYPZD010000087.1:0-10274 GCA_964415055.1 uncultured Verrucomicrobiota bacterium
CTGTTCCTGTTGCGCCTTCTGGAGTGCGGTGAGCATCACCGCTCTGGATACGGTGCGTGTACTCAAGCAGTGTCGAGATTCGAAGGGTCTGAACATTCACGGGAAGAATCTCGGTTTTTGGTAATGGAATGCAGTCTACACGTGTGAACCACAACGTTTCCCTGGCGTATCCAAAGCTGTGTCGAGCCACAGCATTCCAAAAAATTGCGCCCGTCGCGTGTTGGTCTGAAGTATTGAATGTGGAGCAAAAATACCAGCCCATTGACATGAATGACATCTGAGATAGAGTTTCGGCCTCATGCCCAGGAAGAAACGGGACAATTGCATTCGATTGCGTGGGGTTCGTCATAACAACCTCAAGGATTTTGATTTGGATATTCCGCTTGGGAAGCTGGTCGTGGTGACCGGGCTGAGTGGGTCGGGAAAAAGTTCGCTGGCGTTTGATACGCTTTATGCCGAGGGTCAGCGTCGTTATATCGAAACGTTCACGCCTTACGCGCGCCAGTTTTTCGATCGAATGGATAAACCCAAGGTCGATCGAATCGAGGGCATCCCGCCTGCCATTGCCATTGAACAACGCAATGCTGTCAAGACCACACGATCCACCATAGGGACCATGACCGAGATTTGCGATCACGCCAAAGTGTTGTGGGCGCAGAAAGCGGAGTTGTTTTGTTCGGAATGCGGGGAGTTGGTGCGTGAGGAGGATCCTGGCTTTGTTTGGAAACATTGGTCCGAAGCCGCGTCGGGTGAAACGGTGATGGTCACCTTTGATGTCCCCTTGAGTTCCAAGCTCAGTTTGAGTGAATCGCTTGGTTTGGTGGAGCAGCAGGGATTCGGACGTTTGCTGGTTGATGACGAACCCATGCGTCTGGAGGAATCACTGCCTTCCCTGGAAGGGTTGAAACCTCAACACCTGACGATTGTGCAGGACCGGGTGCGCCTGGATGCCAAATCGCGTTCCAGATTCGTGGAGGCTTGTGAACAGGCTTATCACTTTGGGAAAGGACATTTAACGGTTCGGGTTTTCGAGAGGGATTATCGTAAGGAATCCCGTATGAAGCGACATTCTCTGCACCGGCATTGTTCGCATTGCGATCTTGATTATCGGGAACCGTCACCTTCTTTATTCAGTTTCAACAATCCCGTCGGCGCATGCCCTGAATGCAAAGGGTTTGGCCGGGTGATCACCATCGACCTTATGTCGGCGATTCCAGATACCCGGCTTTCTTTAGCTGAGGGAGTTGTCAAACCTTGGCAAACCGGACATGGAGTGGAGTGTCAGAATGATCTGATGTCTTTCTGTCGCAAACGCAAGGTGCCGACCGATGTGCCGTTTGAGAAACTCCCTAAAAAACTTCAGACCTGGGTGCTGGAAGGAGATCCGGATTACGGCAAGGATGCGGAGCATCAGTGGCCGAAGGCATGGTATGGGGTGAGGGGTTACTTCCGGTGGCTGGAATCGAAGTCATACAAAATGCATGTGCGAGTGCTGCTGGCGCGTTATCGCACTTACAAGATGTGTCCATCATGCTATGGCAATCGTTTGCAACCTGATGCTTTGAATTATCGCATGCCGCTGGAAGGCACTTCGGAGCACGGAATATCTTTGCCTGAATTTTATCGGCTTCCTTTGGGGGAAGCGTTGCGTGCGGTTCAAGGTTGGCGGGATCGATTCAAACCCAAATCGACCGAACCTTTGGGCTTGGTATTGGACGAGATCCAATCGCGTCTGGCATTCATGGTGGATGTCGGCCTGAATTACCTCACTCTGGACCGACCGACGCGCAGCCTTTCCGGTGGGGAAACCGAGCGAGTGAATCTGACCAGCTGTCTTGGCACTCGTCTCGTGAATACGCTTTACGTGTTGGACGAACCCAGTGTGGGGCTGCATCCGCGTGATACGGATCGACTCATTCAGATTTTGCAACAGCTGCGTGATCTGGGGAACACGGTCGTGGTGGTGGAACACGAGGCAAAGATGATGGAAGCAGCCGATCAGATCATTGATATCGGTCCGGGGCATGGTGAATCAGGGGGTAATGTTGTCTTTCAAGGCACTGTTTCGAGATTGCTCAAATCTGCTCAATCACTGACGGGCAAATATCTTTCAGGTAATCTGAACGTTGGTGCGTTCCGGGCGCGTCCGGTGAATCCAAAGTCGAAGTCTGGCTGGTTGCGCATGGAACATGCCAACAAATTCAATCTCAAAGATCTGTCCGTTGACATTCCCTTAAATTGTCTTGTTTGCATTACCGGTGTCAGTGGATCCGGTAAAACAACCTTGGTGCGTGAGGTGTTGATTCCTTTGTTGAAAGACAGTTTGAATCAGGATCTGACGCTCGAGAAAACGTTTGATGACGATGATTCTGATTTGCCGGAATCCGGTGCCGCTTCCAAAGCTGCGAAACTTCGGGGCGGTAAAGCGATCGACGAAACAGTGCTGGTGGATCAATCCCCCATAGGCCGAACCCCGCGATCCAATCCGGCAGTATACGTAGGGGCCTTTGATTCCATTCGAGAACTGTTTGCCCAGACGAAAGACGCCAAGAAAAACAAACTCAAACCGGGCAATTTCAGTTTTAATTCAAAGACCGGGCAGTGTCAGCATTGCAAGGGTGTGGGGTTTGAGAAGATCGAGATGCAGTTTCTGAGCGATATTTTCATCCGCTGTCCCGAGTGCGAAGGGCGTCGCTATCGTCCGCAGATTTTGGAGATCAAGCTGACCGGGGAAAGCGATGGAGATGCCAAACAACCATCACGTTCCTGGAGCATTGCCGATTTGTTGGAAGCGACGGTGGATGAGGTATTGGACTTCCTTCCATCCCTTCCCGAATCACGGCATGTTCAAAAGGCGGGGTATGGGTTGCAATGGCTGCAAAAGGCGGGGCTGGGGTATTTGCAACTGGGTCAACCGGTCAATACCTTGAGCGGAGGGGAAAGCCAACGCCTTAAACTCGTCAAACACCTCACTCAAATATCGGGCATGCGCAATGGTCCGAAGCATTGTCTGTATGTTTTTGATGAACCCACGACCGGACTGCATTTTGAAGATGTGCGGATTCTGCTGAATTTGTTTCAGGAACTGGTGGACGCAGGCCATTCGGTCATCATGATCGAGCATCACATCGATGTGATCAAGAGTTCCGATTGGATTCTCGACCTGGGCCCGGAGGGTGGTGATGGCGGTGGTGAACTGGTGGTGTGCGGGACACCTGAGACGGTTATGAAATGCAAAGGGAGTTTTACAGGGATGGCGTTGCGGGAATTGGTTTGAGTTTGAGCCAAACTGTTTGTTGTTTTCCGCAGATGTCACAGATGAACGCAGATGTAGGGAATAGATTCAGGGAAATGTATGTGTGATAAGCCTGTCTGTGGCACTCTTTCATTCAATAGGTAAACACCATGTTTTTATTTAAATCTGCGATTATCTGCGCCATCTGCGGATAACACCAAATCATTCCCTACTTCGCCATCAAATGCCCATCATACCCTTCTTTGATGAGGAAATGCCAGGCCTCCAGAACGGATGCAGGCATGTCCTGTTCGGTTTGGTATCCGAGTTTGGGGTATTCGATGATGCGCTCCAGGTCGCCGACCATGATTTCGGTGACGAGTTCCCGGGTAATTTCGGCATTGCAGTAATCGTGAAAACCGAGTTGAGGTGATGTGATCTGCCATTCGATTTCCGTCCATTGTTTGCAGAGGGAAGCGTAGGCGCGTCGCTCCATGTAAGGTTTTTGGATGGCGATGGCTTTCTCGATTTGAATGCCTTTTTCTTTCAGAAGTGCTTTGGAGTTTCGTATGTTTTCGCCGGTGTTGGTGGCGTTGGGTTCTTTGAGAATGGCATCCGCCGGGACGCCGCATTCCATGGCGCGTTCGGAAATAAGTTCGGCTTCGGGCTTTTCAAAGACGCCATCGGTCCAGTTTCCATATCCACCGGTGAATAACAGCAGAGGAGCCATGCCGGCGTGATAAAGTTCTGCCGCGCGGTCACCGACGCGCAAATCGTGGCTTCCGAGGATCAGGATCATCCCAGCAGGGATCACTGGTTTTTTTAGGCAATGATAGTCCCAGATTTTTAAAGCAGCCGCTTCGATTTCTGTGTTCCATGGCAAAGATTCCGACATGGGGGCAATTTGCCAAGGATAGGGGATGGAGTCGATTTATATTACAGTCGAAGTGAACGAGAATATGAATCGGTTTCGGGCCCCGCTCAGGTAGATCGTATCGTCCCGATGCGCCCCTCAAGGTATCCTTGAGCAGCTATGCGATTCAAAGAAAACCCCGACGTATCTGAATCGCAAACCCCATTGATCACAATCGAAAACCGATCTGAATGTTGAGAACCGTAGGCTTCCCGAAATGGAAGTTTATTGGTATTCGAACACCACAAGGGGCGCGCCGGGGACGGCACGCGCTACCTGGAGTGTTCGGATGGGGTTGTTGGTTTACACATATCTGTAAGCTTGGTTTGCATTTGCGCGTTATAGTCGTCAACATTTGGGAAATGACGCGTCGTAAGGAAAATATTTTAATTGCCGTATCCACCGTAGTGGCTTTGTCGCTGCTCACCTGGTGGCGCGCCAGTGTGTTGACGATGCAGAAGGACACCGGACCTTTACCCGAGGGGCAACGGTCTTTGAAACCGGTGGAAATGTATGTGGAATCCGGTATGGGTGATATGTTCAAGGAGTTGATGACTGCTTATGAATTGGCTCATGGCATACAAGTCAAAAGGATCCCCCTCCAAACCAGTTCGGTTCAAGAGGTGAAATTGCCCGATTTGAATGCTTCGCGGATTCTCCTCCTGAGTGAATCACAACGTGGTCTGTGGGAACAACTGCCAAACCCATGGGAAGAAAGCCCCGTTTTACCCGATGAAGAGTTGTTGCCGGAGGGCAAAGTCAGACTCTTTCTCATTCATTTTCCGGAGTCCAAGTCCGATCCGAATGTGACGGAAGTGATTCAATATCTCACCAGCGAATCACAGGTGGACTTGCTCTATGGCAATAAATCCCGGTAGAGTCACCTTCATCAACCAAGAAAACGCATGCACAACAACAGCCGATTACTTTTCGAAACCTACGCGCAGAGCTATTTCAAGGATGCGGAACGTATTCTTGAAATCGGACCGTCCGATTTCCCATCTCCATACTGCAAGCTCGCTACCGGAGGGTCGGGGAAATGGGACACCCTGGACATCACCGACGATGAACGGCTCACTTACCGAAACGTCGATCCTTATACGTTTCCGATCGAAGACGAATCTTATGATCTGGTGTTTTCCGCGCAGGTGTTTGAGCATGTTCCCAAAATTTGGGTGTGGATGAAAGAACTGGCGCGTATCACCAAAAAGGATGGTTTGATCATCACCTTGAATCCTGTCAGTTGGCCTTACCACGAACACCCCCAGGATTGCTGGCGCGCTTATCCGGATGGCATGCGGGCGGTTTCCGAGGAGGCGGGTTTGGAAGTGGTGCTTTCCAAGTGCGAGAGTATCGAATCCAAAGGCATCAAAAAGGTGGTCCCCGGAATCGGTATGGAATGGCAAAGCAAGAAGCGTATTTTGATTTCGAAACTGTTGGCACCACTCGGATTTCCGATGGAAGCGGCCTTTGATACGGTGACTGTTGCTCGCAAGCCCTGATCCAAGCTGATAGGCTCTACTCCTTTTCCATGATGGATGGAGAATCTGTAAAAGAAGAGTATATCAAAGACCGCCGAGCTATGAGCTTTGCGGGTTACAAACGAGAGGACCTGGGAGATCTCGTGCGACAGACTCCATGTGAAGGCAAAGGAGGAGGCTGGGTATATTTCCCGCAGTTTGACGAGTGGGATGCGGATCGAATCATCGAGGAACAGATTGAATTTTTCAGGGATGCCGGTCTTGAGTTTGAGTGGAAGGTGTATGATTTCGATCAACCGGATTCAATTGCTCAAAAGTTGGTTCAACATGGTTTCAGTCAGGGAGAACCCGAACATTTGATGGTGTTCGATCTTGAGAAGACTCCTTCCAGATCGTTCGCATTGCATGAAGGGATTCGTATTGAAGCGGTTCAAGGTAAGGAAGATTTTCAGTCCATGCGGCGTTTACAGGAGGAAATATGGGATCGGGATCTCGCTTGGCTTTTTGATTATATCGCCGGAAATTCGGATGTTTTTTCCTGTTACGTTGCCAGGGAAGGAGACGAGGTTGTCGGATCCGGATGGGTGGAGTATTCACCCGGATCTCAGTTTCCCGAACTGCATGGGGGAGCTGTGATTCCGAGACTTCGCCAAAAAGGGATCTATTCTGCCTTACTGGCCACGCGTTTAAAGGAAGCTGCGTCCAAAGGCCATCGTTTTCTGTCGGTGGATGCGGCTCCGATGAGTAAACCGATCCTTGAGCGCAAGGGGTTTGTCAGTCTGGCTGTGACTTGGCCGTATAGTTTTGGTGCGGGGGATTAGCCTTTGTTGAACCGATCCTATTCATCTGCTTCCCCGGCTGCGATGGCGATTGCGCTCACCAGGACCAGCAAAAGCGGTATTCGAATGATCCATTTTCTTAAGGCCATGATTGAGATATGGGTGACACTCTGGTCATTCATCATAAAATTTCAACTAGTTTATTTCAAAGTAGATGTGTTTTTTATGCACTGAGATTTTCATTTGCTTGAGGGGGTTTTGGTAATGGAGATGGGTCTATTTCTGTCGAGACGTAGAGAGGTTCAGGTTTGCAGCGTTTTGACCCGATTTGGGTATGTGGAATGTATCCAGAGCGGTGCTGCACACCGCAGTCCAGAGTGCGGCAGTGTTATTTTGGCAATTTCGGAATGGGAGTGAATCCTCGCTTTCCAGGCAAACAATAGATTGCCAAAACCCATCGTTTTGTCTTTGCTCCCCTGTTGGTAGTGGCAGTTCTTGCCGTTTCCAACCTTGAAAACCTTAATTCTGAACTTGGACTATGAAAACTGAACCGCTGTCTTCAGCGGAATTATCTGAACTGATCCTTGGGTTGAACCGGCTTGCCCGCAACCTTTGGTGGACCTGGAACCAGGAGGCTCAGGAAATCTTTCAAAAGCTTTCTCCGCGTGCCTGGCAAAACCTGTATCACAACGCGGTTGCCGTGTTGCACGAGGTATCCGATTACGAACTCCGTACCCGTTTGCAGGAGCCGGCTTTAGCCGCTGCTGTTCGGGAGGTGTTGGAAAAATTCGATGCCTACATGAACGAGCCCAATACCTGGGCTGCTGAAAATGCACAGAAGTTGAACGACAAACCCGTCGCTTATTTCTCGGCTGAGTTTGGTCTCAGCGAGACCTTGCCCATTGCTGCGGGAGGTCTCGGCATCCTGGCGGGTGATCACGCGAAATCGGCCAGTGATCTGGGATTGCCTTTTGTTGGCATCAGTCTGTTTTATCGTCAGGGCTACTTCATGCAGACCATCAACGAGGAAAACTGGCAGACGGAATACTATTCCATGCTCAACCCTCGCAACCTGCCCATGGAGGCTGTGCTCGACGCCAAAGGCGAACAGTTGACCTGCATGGTGCAGATCGCCACGAGCCAGGTGAAGTTCAAGGTGTGGCGGGTCAATGTAGGACGCATTCCGCTTTACCTCATGGACACCAACCTGCCTGAGAACGAGGAGCATTATCGTGATCTTACCTTGCGGGTTTACGGTGGCGACAGCACGACGCGCATCATGCAGGAAATTCTGCTCGGTGTCGGTGGTGTGAAAATGTTGCGAGCGCTGGGTCTTGAGCCTTCCGTGTTTCACATGAATGAAGGGCACGCCGCGTTCCTTACTTTGGAACTGATGCGTGAGAAGTTGGCTGCCGGCAGTTCTCTGGATGAAGCCAAAGAGCAGACCACAAAGGAATGTATTTTCACTACACATACCCCCGTGGAAGCCGGGCATGATCGTTTCACCAGCGATCTGGTGCAATATGCCGCAAATCGCTTTGCCTCCAACCTCAACATTTCCCATCAGGAATTCATGGACATGGGGCGGGTGCAGCAGGGTGATGAATCCGAACCGTTCTGCATGACCGTTCTGGCACTCAAGTATTCGCGCACTGCCAATGGTGTGAGTGAACTGCACGGTGAAATCAGCCGGCAGATGTGGCAGGGGCTTTATCCCGGCAAATCCGTGGATGAAGTGCCGATCGGGCACATCACCAACGGTGTACATGTTGCCGGTTGGATGAAAGGGCCGTTGCGCCGTTTCTTCCGTCGTCGTTTGGGTGAGGGTTGGGAGAAGGATTTGAACACGCCCGAGTTCTGGCAACGTATGGAGGATCCTGAATTTGTTTCCGATGAGGAGATCTGGGCTTTGCGTTCACTGTTGCGTCGTGAGTTGATCGAGTTTGCGCGCCGGCGCCTCTTGATTCAGGGCCAGAGTCTGAAGCGCGAGAACTTCATTAATTATGATCAGTTGTTGAATCCTGACGTCTTGACCATTGGTTTTGCCCGTCGTTTTGCAACTTACAAGCGTGCCCCTCTGATCTTCCAACAGTTCGAGCACATCGTCAAACTGGTCAAGGACAAGCAGCGCCCGATTCAGTTTATCTTCGCCGGAAAAGCTCATCCCCGTGATGATGAAGGTAAGCGTTTCATTCAACACATCATCCACCTCAGCAAACACACGGAATTGCATGGACACCTGGTGTTCCTTGAGAACTATGACATCCATGTGGCCCGTCAGATGGTTTCCGGTTGTGATGTGTGGTTGAACAATCCGCGACGACCACTGGAAGCTTCCGGCACCAGTGGACAGAAAACTTCCGCTCACGGTTGTCTGAACATGAGCATCATGGATGGCTGGTGGCGTGAAGGGTTTGATGGCACCAATGGCTTTGCCATCGGTCCGGATTCACATCCCGATTCCGTCGAAGAGCAGGATCGTGTCGACAGCGAAAACCTATACAAGGTTCTCAATGACGAGGTGATTTCCACTTTCTACAATCGCGATGCCGCCGGTGTGCCACGTCAGTGGATTCAAAAGATCCGCCGATCCATCTCCACCTTGACGCCGGAATACAATACCTGGCGCATGGTGCAGGATTACGCCAATAAGTATTACCTGACTGGCGAATAATTCAACCAACCCGGCCGGTTCCGTTTGTGGGGTCGGCCGGGTTATTCTTTTACATGTCTGTTTCCCTTCAATCTGCAACTCCTGACAGCCTCAAGGATCATCTCAAGGAGTGGGGAGAACCTGCGTATCGGGGAGATCAGATTCTCGATTGGGTCTATCGAAAGCGTGTGGCGTCCATCGACGAGATGTCCAATCTCTCCAAAAAACTACGAGAGAGATTGGGTGCAGATTTTCGATGTGTCCTGCCTGCATGCGTTCGAAAACAGGGAGGGGACGACACCACTCAAAAATTTCTCTGGCGGCTCGAAGATGGCGCCATGGTGGAAAGTGTATTGATCCCCGCCAATCCCGCACTATACGGAGAAGCCAGCGATCGTCATACTTTGTGTGTTTCGACACAAGTGGGATGTGCATATGGATGCAAGTTCTGCGCCAGCGGTTTGGATGGGTGGAAGCGTAATTTATTGCCCGAGGAAATTGTCGGACAATTACTCGCGGTGGAGCATCATTTTCGATCCAAACTAGGCAGGGAACAGGATCGCAAGGTGAACAATCTTGTCATCATGGGCATGGGGGAACCGATGGCCAATTACGAGCACCTTATGCAGGCGCTTTCGATTGTGAATGCGTCGTGGGGATGCAACATCGGAGCCCGCAAAATCACTATTTCCACCAGCGGCCTGGCACCACAGATCGAAGCTTTGGCCAGGGAACCTTATCAGTTTCGACTGGCGATTTCATTGCATGGTGCCACCGATGATGTGCGTTCTCAGATCATGCCGGTGAACCGGAAGTATCCCATTCAGGTGCTCATGGATGCCTGTCAGACTTACATCCGTGAGAAGGGGAAGATGATCACATTCGAATACATTTTGATCGCAGGGGTGAATGATAGTGCGGATCAAGTGGCGCCATTGGCTGACTGGGCTCAAAAGATGCACGCAAAGGTCAACCTGATTCCTTATAATTCAGTGGACGGGCTTTCCTGGAAACGCCCGGTTGAAGACGTTCAAGAGAACTTTTTGGAAGGCCTGCTCCAACGTGGCGTTAAAGCAACCCTACGCCGGGAAAAAGGCCATGACATCGATGCTGCCTGCGGCCAATTGCGTTTGAAGGTTGAAAAAGAAGGGTAGAACGGAACAGCTCACAAGGTAGCAAGGGGGAGTCCCTGACCCAATAAGGTAGCGACGGG
>CAYPZD010000087.1:10374-20099 GCA_964415055.1 uncultured Verrucomicrobiota bacterium
GACGGGCCGGGGACGACCCGTTGCTACCTTTTTAATGCTTCGCTTATCCATTTGAACACGGGGTTCAATGGATGTGGGTCTGTTTGTGAATCCGGCCAGGGTTTCTTGTCCAGATCGGTATCGTTCCAACTCATCACCATGTTCCATACGGGAATGGCTACCATGCCACGTTTACCATGTTTATGGCCCAGGCAAGCGAATGCGCCCGCAGGAGCATCCGGCCAAAATCGCTGACCGCCCGCCCGTTTCCCGTTGACCCACCAGAGCCAACTGTAGGAACCGTAATGATCCGTTTGGTTATCGGGGATGTTGCGCGAACCGATGCTGCGTTGATGGGGCAGCATGTCTGCTTCCACCCCTTTGGTGCGCGGAAGTGAGATCGGTAGTGGCGATTGCGTGATCATGCGAACATGGTCGGGTTGGAGAATCTGCTGCTTTCCCCAACGCCCTTCATTCAGGTAAAGCCATCCGAATCGACAGAAATCGCGCGGCGAAATTTTAAGGCGACCTGCCCGGTCCTTCACTCCAAACGCGAGCATGCTGACCGGATCTTCAAATTGAAGCGGGTTCGTTAACAAGGGGTGAAAGACCTCTTCGTCGACCTTGCTTTTCTCCACTCCGTAAACCCCCTCAAACAAACTGTCCCAAAAAAAAGCCATCTGAAAATCATTGTAATCATAGGCCGATCCCGGCGCCTCGTTCACGCCATAGCAGGCCGTTTGGGTGGCGAGATGAGCGAAGGTCATTTGGCGGTCCTTGTGATCCAGCCCGGCATTGATGGAGCCCAGTTCCGGGTGGATGTCTTTTACCTTTTGATCGAACGAACTCAACCTGCCGGTTTCCACGGCATGAGCGAGAAAGTGGGTATAGATGGGTTTGGCGGCCGAAGCGACATCTCCCGCTTTGCTCGCATCGCCCCAACTGAAGACCCGATAGCCATCTTTGACAATCATACCACGACCTTTGAGGTATTCCGGAATCTTCACTAGAAATGATTCCTGCAATCCAACTTCTGCGCTTGATCGCTCCTCCCAGGACTTGCCTGGAAAGGTGTTGTTGGGGGGGGCTGCCTCTTCTGCAAGGGAAATCGATGTGAGCCACACGTACGTTATCAATAAAAGGCCAGGGAGAGTGTTTTGGAAACACGAAGAAGCTATGTAATGTGCTGGACCGATCATGTGATGAGTTTATGCCTAAACACTCTACAAAAGGAGCAAATTCAATCCGGAGAATTGAGAGAAACCCTTATCCAGCGTAACCAGTTGAAAATCTGCACACGTCGCGAAAGCGGCCAACCAGGCATCCATCCAGAGTTTAGGGGATGCGGTTCGTTGTTCGGAAAACGTACGCCAAGTTGCCATGACATCCTTAGGTTCCGAAGCAAACGTAACGCATTCATCTTCCAGGAATGCATCCAGGACTTGAAGTGCCTCGATATTCCTGAGTGGAGGCAGGTTGTATGGGGCGATCACGGACTTTGTCGTCAATAATCTCATCAATCCCAACTGAGTAGTGCGACAAAAATGAATGGATTTCGGTTTGGCCTGGCTCTCAAACCAGGATCGAGCTGTTTGATGATGTGTGTGACCTGACACCGCCAAGGCCAACCATACGTTAATGTCTGGTAGTGTCATGGTGCCATTCAGCTTCCTGTTGTAATAGGATCTCGTTGAGTTCGTCAGGTGTTAAATCCTTGGCAGGCGCGACAGGCGGTGAACATTCAATGATTGGAAAGCGAACGCGATGCATTACTTTTGAATGATCAGGAGTTCGGGGTTGTTCAAGTCCTAGTCGCATGATCTCCGCCGCAACATCCTTTAACTTTCTACCTTCACTGGCCGCTCGAATCTTCATTTCCCTAACCAGTTCGGCCGGCAAATCAATCGTAGTTTTCATATTAGCAATTAAACCAGAAAACCAGCTACCTGTCAACATGGTATCGTTTGGCGATATAAAGGGACAGACCTATTATTTCCATGGTTGCCCGGATTCTTCCTAGGCGTGTAATAGGTTAACCATCAAAGGAAACTCGACTCCTGGAGTTGAGATTCGTCTAGGAGGCAGCTTTTTGATTGAGAGCGGCTAAGATGACATTCCTGTGCCCTCTCCCTAAAAACGTAGGTGACGCTCCTATGGATTCTTTGTAACGTGTCCTGGTTGCCGGGGTGCTTCATTCGATGGTTGTCTTTGTTCCGTCGGAATCGCCTTTGGCATATCTTGAGTTTCAGAGATTAAGACATGGCCATTAAAATTGATTCGAAATTGACGCCGACCAAGTTGGTTCCGGCGGTGGAGCGTATGTGGGATCTTTCAGGTAAGAAGATCCTGAGCATCGAGAAAAGCTGGAAACCCTCGCAGGGAACTCCCGTGTTTACCGTTCGTGGCAAGTATGCGACGCGCGGTTGGACTGAATGGACGCAAGGGTTCCAGTATGGCGCCGCCGTGTTGCAGTACGATGCGACGAATCAAAAGCCTTTTCTAAAAATCGGACGTGATCAGACCGTTCAACGCATGGCCACTCACGTTTCGCACATAGGGGTTCACGATCATGGGTTCAACAATGTTTCCACTTATGGAAACCTGCTGCGACTAATGCGTGAAAATCGCATCCCGCAAAACACATTTGAGCAGAACTTCTACGAACTGGCTCTTAAAGTTTCCGGTGCTGTGCAGGCATCACGCTGGACGACCATTGCCAATGGCGGGGGGTTTGTGCATTCCTTTAATGGACCCCATTCCCTGTTCATCGACACCATTCGGTCGATGAGGGCTCTTGGTGTGGCGCATCGTATGGGACATGTCTTGATGGCTGAGAATGACAAACCGATCTCGCTGTTGAAGCGCCTCGTCGAGCACGCTCAAAGCACGGCTGATTACGGTGTCTACTACGGTGAAGGACGCGATGCCTACGATGTGCGCGGTCGCACGGCACACGAAAGTGTTTTCAATGTGAAGGACGGCAACTATCGATGCCCGAATTCCCAGCAGGGTTATGCGCCGTTCAGTACTTGGACACGCGGGCTGGCCTGGGCTATTTGCGGTTATGCCGAGCAACTGGAGTTCCTCAAGACCATCTCAGACAAAGAACTCAAACCGTTGGGTGGACGCAAGCAGATCGAGGCCATGATGCTAAAAGCTGCGGAGGCAACTTCTGATTTCTACCTGAAAAACACCTGCACCGACGGCATTCCGATGTGGGATACCGGCGCACCTAATCTGCATCGACTCGGTGATTATCTGGACCGCCCTTCAGACCCATACAACGACTGGGAACCGGTGGATAGTTCCGCTGCCGCCATTGCGGCTCAGGGCCTGATTCGTCTGGGGAATTATTTGAAATCCAAAGGCAAAAAGCAGGCGGCCAAACAATATTTTCAGGCTGGATTGACCGTCACCGCTTCATTGCTCGAAGAGCCGTATCTTTCCACAAACGATAAACATCAAGGTCTGTTGTTGCATTCGATTTACCACCGGCCCAACAACTGGGACCACATCCCGCGCGGCAAAAAAATCCCTTGTGGGGAGAGTTCCATGTGGGGGGATTACCACATGCGCGAGCTGGCCTTGCTGGTTTATCGTCTCGCCAAGAAACAGCCATACCTGACATTCTTCGGCTGCCTGGATTGAACAGGTATGGGGCTCTAAAACAGTTTTCCATTTTGACAGATAGTTTGAATCATGGCGGAACCTTTTAAATTAATTCGTATCCCGACACTGAAAACACCGGCTGCTTTTCGGGAACACGTCCAGTCACTTGGTCTGGATCTGCGTTGCGACGATGATCTGGCAACGGGTGATCAGTCCCCGCTGACACAGCCCGTATCGGATGTCACCATCAACGGTAAGACCATTGGCAATCGTTGGGCGATCCATCCCATGGAAGGTTGGGACGCCACGACCGATGGTGAACCGAGCGAAGAAGTCGTGCGGCGTTGGCACCGGTTTGGTGTGAGTGGCGCCAAACTGATTTATGGCGGCGAAGCCATGGCGGTGAGACCCGATGGGCGAGCAAATCCAAACCAACTCATCATTCAGAAAGGACGCGAGAAAAGCCTTGGCTCTCTGGTGAACACACTGACCCAGGCGCATGGAGAACGTTATGGCAGTACGGATGATTTGGTGATCGGTTTTCAATTGACCCATTCGGGACGCTTTTGTCGTCCAAATGAAAAATCACGCTGGGAATCACGCATCGCTTATCGTCACCCGATTCTCGATAAAAAATTCCATGTTACCAGCGATGATCAGATATTGTCCGATGACGATGTTCGGGCATTGATCGCAAAATATGTCGAAGCTGCGGCAGTTGCCCGTGATGCCGGAGCGGATTTTGTGGATATCAAACATTGTCACGGATACTTGTTGCACGAGTTTCTTGGAGCGCACACCCGGCCGGGCAACTACGGGGGTTCCTTTGAAAATCGTACGCGCATCCTCCGCGAGATCATGGAAGGTATTCGCGCTTCCGGTAACAACATCGACATCGGTGTTCGTTTGAGCGCTTTTGATTTCGTTCCTTTCCGGCCTGATCCCGAGCTTTCCGTTCCGGGAAAACTCGGCCCGGGTATACCGGAGCCTTACGATCATTGTCTGCCTTATCGGTATGGCTTTGGTATCAATCCGGATAATCCTTTGGAGTACGATTTGACGGAGACCTTTCAATTCGTCGACTTGTGCGTATCGCTTGGGGTGAAGATTCTGAATGTCAGCGCCGGTTCGCCTTATTACAACCCGCACATGCAGCGCCCGGCAGCTTACCCACCCTCGGATGGGTATCAGCCTGCGCATGATCCTTTGATCGATGTGGAACGACAAATCCAGGTCGTGCGACAAATCAAAGCCAAGACACCTTCGTCCCTCGCCGTTGTGGGCACGGCATACAGTTACCTGCAGGAATATCTGCCCCACGTGGCCCAGCACAATGTGCGTGAAGGATGGACCGATATGGTTGGCTTGGGTCGTATGACTCTGAGTTATCCTGACATCCTGGCCGATGCCACCACCAAGGGTTCGCTGACGCCAAGAGCCATTTGCCGAACGTTCAGTGATTGCACGACGGCTCCACGCAACGGATTGATCAGCGGGTGCTATCCGTTGGACGAGTATTACAAAGAGAAACCCGAATTTACCCAACTCAAGGACATCAAGAAAAACGTAGGAGCCTGATATGAGCGCACCCAAACCATCTCAAACAGTCAGCCGAAGCGGTCGTTTCAGTATGGGACCTGCTGAAGAAGTGCTAAAATTTTCAGAGTCGGTTTCATTCGACTGGCGTCTCTGGCGTCATGACATCATCGGATCCATGGCCCACGCACGCATGCTGAAATCCATCGGTGTGCTGACCGCTGCCGAGTTGCAGGAGATTCTCGAAGGGCTCGGCAAAATCGGTGAGGAAATCGAGGACGGCAACTTCGAGTGGAAGACCGAGCTGGAAGACGTTCATATGAACATCGAAGCCGAGTTGACCAAACGCGTTCCCGCCGGAGCCAAACTTCACACCGCTCGGTCTCGCAATGACCAGGTCGCGCTCGACATGCGGATGTGGATGCGGGAAGAGATCGTCGATCTGATGGCGGAATTGCACACCTTGCAGTTGGCGATGGTTCAACTGGGCGATCGCAATAAGGAAACATTGATTCCGGGTTACACACACCTGCAACGTGCCCAGCCGGTGTACTTCGCGCATCATTTGCTGGCATACGTGGAAATGCTGGATCGCGACAAGGGGCGTTTCAGGGACACCTTTGAACGCGTCAACGTTTGCCCCCTCGGAAGCGGAGCCTTGGCGGGATCGACTTTGAAACTGAACCGCAAGATGGTGGCAGAGGAATTGGGATTCGTGAATCTCGAGGACGAACCCATGATCTCACGCAACTCCATGGATGCCGTCAGTGACAGGGATTACATCGTTGAGTTCTGCTCGGCAGCAGCTTTGACGGCGGTGCACCTTTCGCGTTTGGCGGAAGATCTCATTCTTTGGTCGAGTTCGGAATTTGATTTTATCCGCATCTCCGATGAATACACCACCGGATCGTCCCTGATGCCTCAGAAGAAGAATCCGGACATGGCCGAGTTGACACGTGGTAAATCGGGACGCGTGATCGGTAACTTGATGTCTTTGCTGACACTGATAAAAGGCTTGCCGATGACTTACAACCGTGACCTGCAGGAAGACAAGGAACGACTCTTCGACACTGCGGACACGCTGCGAGCCTGCGTTCGCATCATGGCGGGCATGATCGGGCACATCACCGTGCGCCATGAAAACTGCATGGATGCCGCCAGCGATCCGGCTTTGTTGGCAACTGATTTGGCTGACTGGTTGGTGGAACAAGGCGTTGCCTTTCGTGAAGCTCATCACCTGGTGGGGGCCGTTGTGGGTGTCTCCGAATCTTTGAATCGTCCGCTCGACAAACTGCGGGTATCTGATCTCAGGAAGATTGATAAACGTCTTACCAAACAGGCCCTTGAAGTGTTTAACACAAAACGGGCCATGGAACGTCGACAAATGGTGGGATCTCCCGGTGTGAAGGAAGTTCGAAAACAGATCAAGTTCTGGAAGAAACAATTGAAGGATTAATGAGTTGGCCCCCGGGATCCTTGCTTGTGAAACTGAGGGGATTGGTTTGCCTTGAAACAGGACACAGTCCAACATTGGTTTGATCGAATGAGCCCGGAGACGTCGTGTTCAGGAAAAGAGTAAATGTTGAATGTTGAGACGTGACCCCAATGCGTGAACATACCAAAGAAACGTTGCTGACTGACTTGTTGCGTCGGGTGTCGCGGTCGTTTTATCTGACACTCAATGTTCTGCCAAAGCCGGTGCGGAATCAGATCGGGTTGGCTTATTTGCTGGCGCGCGCTTCGGATACCATTGCGGATACCGAGCTGCTTCCATCGGATCAACGTCTGGCATTGCTGGATGCCTACGGTTACGCGGTGCAATCGCAGGATGCTTCGGCTCCGTCCATGAATGCCTTTATCAAAAAGCAGGCTGATGATTCGGAGGCCGAACTTTTGCGGGTCTGTCATCAGGCAATTGACGTGCTGCGTCATTCGGCTGAGGACGATCGCGTGTTGATTCGGGAAGTGTTGGACATCATCATCAGCGGTCAAAAGCTCGATCTCAAACGGTTTCATTCCGGCAAGGATTCCAAAATTGTCAGTCTTGATACACCGGATGATTTGAATGATTACACCTACCGGGTTGCCGGTAGTGTCGGTGCCTTTTGGACACGCATGTGTCTGGCACATTTGCGGGGTCGGACCGGCGAATCACCCGAGGAGATGGAACGACTGGGGATTCGGTATGGTCAGGGGCTTCAACTGGTGAACATCCTGCGCGATTTTCAGAAGGATCTTTCCATTGGACGCTGCTACCTCCCTCGTCAACTCTGGGAGCCAACCGGATGGCGCCCGGAAACTCCCGATCCCCATAACGAAGCCTTCAAGGAACTCTGGAAGGATCATGTCCACTTGGCGATCGATTGTCTGACGGATGGGTGGCGCTACACGATGGCGTTGCCGACCTCATGGACTCGTGTCCGGCTCTCCTGTTCCTGGCCGATTTTATTGGGGATCCGCACCATCAGCATGATGACCTCGCCACCCCTGCCAAACACCCAACCTGCCAAAGTCGTCCGTGCGGACGTTTACGAAATCATGCTCCGCACCATGTTAAGCGCTCCCTTTCCGGGGATTTGGGATAAGCTGTTTCAACGTTTGAACGAGCAAGTTGAGTTTTAGCAGTCATAGATCATGCCAGAATATCACTCAACAGACTTGCCTCTTTTGTGACCGTTGTCAGGCGTTGGTTGAGACCGCCGGCCCAAGGGTAGGTGAGGCGTTCGTGGTCGAGGCCGAGGAGGTGGAGTTTGGTTCGGTGAAGGTCCTGGACCTGGACGGGGTTGACCACGGGGAGGAATCCGATTTCGTCGGTTTCTCCGTAGCTGAATCCACCTTTCACGCCGCCGCCTGCCATCCACATGGTGAAGGCTGACGGATGATGATCGCGTCCAGCAAATTTCATTTTGCGGCCGCCCCGGTTTTCCTGCATGGGGGTGCGTCCGAATTCACCGCCCCAGATGACCAGTGTGTCGTACAATAAACCGCGTTGTTCGAGATCCGTGAGGAGTGCCATGAGAGGTCGGTCGGTTTGTTGGCATTTGGTTTTGAATCCGGCATTCAATGCCTCGCTTTCGCCCGCGCCATGGGAATCCCAGCCCCAGTCGAAGAGTTGGACATAACGTACCCCTCGTTCTACGAGTCGGCGAGCCAGTAGGCAGTTGTTGGCAAAGCTTTCCTTGCCCGGTTCGGTGCCATAGAGGGTGTGAACGTGTTCGGGTTCTTGTTGAATATCGAATGCGTCCGTTGCGCTGGTTTGCATGCGGAAAGCCATTTCATATTGGGCGATACGCGTGATGGTTTCCGGATCCCCCAGTGATTCATAGGTCTTGCGGTTCATGCGCGCCACCGCGTCGACCACTTTGCCGCGAAGTGTTTGGTCTACTCCTGCCGGATTGGAAAGGTAGAGGACCGGATCTCCTTCACTGCGACATTGCACGCCCTGATACACACTGGGCAGGAAACCCGAACCCCAGACGGATTTTCCAGAGCTGGGCACTTTGCCACCGCTGAGCAGCACCATGTAACCGGGAAGGTTTTCATTCTCCGACCCCAGACCGTAGGTGGCCCAGGCTCCGGCGCTGGCGGATCCCAGATTGGGACTGCCGGTGTGGAGGAGCAATTGGGCGGGTGCGTGGTTGAATTGGTCGGTTGTCATGGTGCGAAGGAAGCACACTTTATCCAACACTTTTTCGAAATGCGGCAAGCGATCCGAGATGGGCAGTCCGGTTTTCTTTTCACGATGAAACGGGTAGACAGGCCCCAACAATTTTGGGGTCCCCCGAATGAAGGCGAACCTTCGGCCTTCCATGAAAGAAGCGGGGCAGTCCTGTCCGTCCAACCGCTCGAGTTCCGGTTTGTAATCGAACAATTCCAACTGGCTGGGTGACCCTGCCATGTGCAGATAGATCACGCGTTTGGCCTTCGGTTTGAAATGCGGTGGTTGGAGTGAAAGGGGACGCGACGGGTCACGTTGAATAATGGCGGCATCCGAGCGCTGCGTCTGACTCGCGAACCACAGGGCTCCGAGGCCCGAGGTGCATTGTTTCAGGAAGTGGCGTCGGGTTTGCTGGCGCAGGGTGTCGAGTTGAAGGGATTCGATGGCGTTCATTTCGTCAAAATCATGTCGAGGTTCAAAAGGGCATTGGCAACGATCACCAGTGCGGATTGAGCGGCGTTGTCACCGAGTTCGGTGGCCAGTTCGGGGTGATCCCCGTAGTAGGCCATCGTTTCCTGATATAAATGATGCAATGGTTGAAGCGAATCTGGATCGGTTAGGGGGATGCCTGTGATCAGTCGCATACCATTGCGAATGGCGATGTCCGCGTCGAACAGGCTTTCGTCCTGCCGCATGCGCTTGGCCAGGGCTTGGGCGCATTCCATATAAACGGGATCGTTCAACGTCACCAGTGCCTGGAGGGGCGTGTTGGTGGGGACGCGACGGGATGTGCAGAATTCGCGAGTGGGCGCGTCGAATGCCAGAAAGCTCGGGTAACCGCTGGTGCGGCGACAATAGGTATAGAGACCCCGACGATACCGATCTTCACCTTCGGCGGTCTTCCAACTGGCGCTGTTATAAACCGTGCGCCAGACACCTTCCG
>CAYPZD010000087.1:20199-22345 GCA_964415055.1 uncultured Verrucomicrobiota bacterium
CCTTCGGCGGTCTTCCAACTGGCGCTGTTATAAACCGTGCGCCAGACACCTTCCGGTTGTGGAGGCATGACGGGGGGACCATGCATTTTGGGGCTGAGCAAACCGGACAGCATCAAGGCCTGATCGCGGATCATTTCAGCCGTCAATCTTGTGCGGGGGCCACGTGCAAGTAAACGATTGCCCGGATCCTTTTCCAGCAGTTCAGGTGTTGTCAGTGCCGATTGGCGGTAAGTGGCTGACAACACGATTTCGCGCAGCAATGGCTTGAGCTTCCATCCCATGTCTTCCATGAAACGAACAGACAAATCATCCAGCAATTCGGGATGTGAGGGTGGGCTGCCGGTTGATCCGAATTCTTCCACGGTGGCGACAATGCCCGTGCCAAAGAGATTTGCCCAGATGCGATTGACAAACACGCGTGCGGTGAGCGGGTTTTGTTTGGAGGCCAACCATTGAGCCATCGCGAGCCGATCGGGTGGTCCTTCCTGATTGAGTGCAGGCAGCGTTGTAGGAACGCCGGGTTCGACTTTGTCTCCCCGATCCAGCCAATTTCCCCGGAGGAAAATTTCAGTGATACGCTTATGTTCTTTGGGTTGTTCCAGCATGACCGGGACGTTCACTCCCTTAACTTGGCCAAGTTCGTGTTCGGTGGTCTCGAGGTTATTGAGCAGGGACTGGAATCCGTCCGACCCCACCCAGGCAGACCACATGTCCGATTCCGACACCGCAAATCTTGCGCGACGAATCAGCAGTGGGATGGCTCCTGTCGCAGATTTTTGAAAGAGCATGCTGATGCGGATGCTTCCGTTTGCGGGGAGGTCAATCGGCTGCTCAGGGATCAGGGCCGCCGTGCGGGGAGCGTTCAAACGTGTGTAAGCACCCCATCCATTGCCTCCGTCCTTGAGACTGTCGGTGGCATCATAAAAAGCGGCGGGATCATCATCGACCACCCATTTGAAGGGAATGCCGGATTGATCTTCCGGGTCGGGCTTGGTTCCGGGGGCATCCACCCATAATTTGAAGCGGCTCAGCACAAAACCCATTTCGGGAATGGACAACGCGGCTTTGATATTGCTGGGCAATACTTTGATTTTGAGCGCTTCCAACCGGGTCATCCCTTTGGGGATATCGAAGACGATTTCGTATTTCGAACCGGTGGATAGGTTGCCCCGGGTGCGGATTTCGGGATGCCCGTCTTCTTGAGTCATGACCAACTGTGTTTCACCACTGCTGGTTGCCGTTACGGCAGAAATGGGTTTCCATTGTGATCCATCACTCAATCTTTTCATGCCTTCTTCGAACAATGTTTGTCGAATGGAACGTGATGAATCGTAAAGTGAGCCTACTTCAGCTAATTGATCCGATTCGTTGGGGATTTTGACGAGGGGAAAATCCTCTGTGACATCTGCATCTTCCGATGTGTTGAAGAAGGCGAGGAATTTGTAAAACTCATCGTGCGAGAATGGATCATATGGATGGCTATGGCATTGCACGCAACGGATGGAAGTTCCCTGAAAGGCTTCCCAGGTTGTGCTGAGTCGGTCGATCACTGCGGCCATGCGGAACTCTTCGTCATCCGTTCCGCCTTCCGTGTTGGTCTGGGTATTTCGATGGTAGGTGGTTGCCAGCAAATCCTCAAGTGTCCGGTCCGGCAAAAGATCCCCAGCCAATTGTTTGATTAGAAATTGATCATAGGGCATGTCGTTGTTGAATGCCCTGATCACCCAATCCCTCCAGGGCCAGACATTTCGGCCGAGGTCTTTTTCATATCCCTGTGTATCGGCATACCGGGCGAGGTCCAGCCACATGGAAGTCCAGCGTTCTCCATAACGGGGCGATTTCAGCAATCGTTCGACTTCCTCCTCGAATGCGTTCGAAGAAGGGTTGTTTTCGAATGCCCGGATCTCTTCAGGGGTGGGGGGGAGTCCCGTCAAATCCAGTGAAACTCTTCTCAACCATGTTGCTCGCGAAGCAGGCTGCGACGGTTTCAGGGACGCCTTGTCCTGTTGTTCCAGAATGAAGGCATCGACCGGCTGCCTGATCCATTCAGGTTGGGATACGTTGGGTGGGGTGGTGCGTTTGGGGGCTTCGTAGAAGCTATCTCATAAATGCCGCATTAGGATCATCGCACAGGCAAGGTGGATGA
>CAYPZD010000088.1:0-22096 GCA_964415055.1 uncultured Verrucomicrobiota bacterium
GCAAATCCTCCTGCAAATCGAATTCTACCATGCTGGATTTCATATGTTTCTTGATTGCCGATTATTTATAATACAATTTTCTGGCAGCAAAAACGCTCAATTAATACTAATGCAAACAAGTGGTGTTTCAAGGTGGAATGCCTAAAGACCAAGGCTCTCAGAAACTCCTAGAACTTTATCTACCTGTCTGATCGATCCGAGTCCAGCGTTGGTGTTTGTAGTTGTTGTAGACCCAGACGAAGTCCGGATTCGATGCGTTGCCTCCACCCCAGTTGAAGACCGAAGTGACCCCGCTTGATGCATCCTTTGCGGCATTGATGACATTGTCGGTGATCCAACGATGTGAATCAGCATGGCCATCGGCGTAAGAAATGGTGCTGTTGTTACCGTGGAAAATGGCGAAAGGATCGATCCAACTGGGGGATGGTGCGACATTGATCACCCAGGTGCCCAGATTGCGTCCGCGCGGATCGGCTTCTTCCAGGAAGACCATGGCTTCGGAGGGGCCGTTGATGCCGGTGGTTTTGACATAGGGAGGTTGTGGACCCGAATTGCTTCCGGGGGCTCCCGAGCCCTGCCAGGCGAGACCGTTCATGCCATTCGCTTTTGAGTAACTATCATACGCCCAACCTTTTCCCGGTTGCAGGCGCTTGGTGCGGAGATCTCCCGGACAATGGTAAGCGCCCGTTCCATCGACGTATTGAAAGAGAGCTCCTTTTCGCAGTCCATTTTCGACATTGCGCTGTGCCTCGGTCTTGGTCATGCCGCTCGTGACATCCCTGAACTGTCCTGCATCAGTGTGTGGGCCCGGCCAAAAACCTCCGGCTGGATTGTCGATTTGTCCCCGTGAGGGAGTGGTATACAACATACGATCTTCATTGTCATCGGCGTACATGACAAAGCCCAGGATCAGTTGCTTTTGATTGCTCACGCAGGCAGCGCCGGTTGCCTTGAGTTTTGCCTTGGACAAGGCTGGCAGGAGCATGCCTGCAAGAATGGCGATGATGGCGATCACGACCAAAAGTTCAATCAGAGTGAATCCAGTTGCGTTGGCACGTTTATGCCCTGACTTCAGTTCAATTTGCATGCTCAACCCATGCCGCGTCAGGGCTTTTATGTCAAGGTGGAACAAAATCAAATGGATGGGATTTTATTGTGTTCCCTGAACGGGCGTCTTTGAAAGCTGAGCAGAATGGGGTGCATGGTCTTGCGCGTTTACATCTCGTCTGAATTAAAGGATAATTCACTTACTTGATCTGTTGAAGCAAATGAGTGGAAAGACTGTCAAATTGAAACGAAACTCCTTTTCAATAAGGAGAAGCGTTGTTCTGTATGCTTCGGTCAGCGCGATCTTCTTTTTCTTTTGGCAAATGACGAGCCATGCAGCGACTTCTACATCCCAACCCGAAATCGAATGGCTCAAGAAACATTGGAGGGTAGAGTCGCTCAACGCGGAGGAGGCGGTTTCTTACCGTCAATGGACTCGAACCATGATTGCGAAATACTCATGGATGAAGGTTGATCTGGAAAAAGCCGCTGAACAGGGTAATTCATTGAGTGTCAGCCCTGACGGATCCATATATTTTATAACATCAAGTGATGAAGTCGACCCGCAATCTTCAGCCTGTGTTTACCGAATGATGCCAGGTTGGCTGGCGCCCCGTAAGTTTGCAGTTGGATTGAGGCAACCATTACCGATTGTATTTGACGCTCATGGGAATCCGTTCGTTATGGATGCCGGGTTGGGAGATCCTGGTAAAAGTCGTTGGTTGCACTTGATCGAACAAGCCGATTACGGCTGGCGCAGTCATCTTGAGAGCGAAGGTGTTTTTTCGGACAAGGCCTCAGACGGGGAATCCAGGAGGAGTGCCAACACCATGTTACCCTTCGGCTATATCATGCCATCCATTGCGTTGATGCCGTATGAAGTGACTGATGTTATTGCCGGGGCGGATACAGGTTGGTCTTCAGATTTGCCTCAAGTTTTTTATATGATTGGGGGCAGGGGTGGGGTTCGCCAGTTGGAATCTTTCATCAGTTCACCTGCCGGTATCACCTTTCAGCTGAATCGAAAACATTCCATGGCGCGTTCAAGGTTGTCTTTGTTTGCGGGGCAGGGAACAGAATCCTCTTTGAGCCTGATTCAACATCGCCCGAATGATGAGGGGGCTGATCAACGCATGGGTTATCGGTTTTTTGATCCCAAGTTCGAACATACGCCGGAGTCCAGCCGGACGAGACAAATATTGGAGGCTGATCCCGTGTTGCAAGCCACACCAGCCTTGATCCAATGGTTGGATCATTCGGATCGCCGGATTCGTATGCTTGCCCAATTCGCCTTGGCGGACCGTGGGAAGAGGGCTTTGGGGGCTTTGATTCAACGTGCGAAAAATCCATTTCAAACCATCGGGCGATTGCATGCACTCTGGGCCATTCGCCTGATGCTTCATCACCAGCCTGAACCATTGGCAAATCTTTCTTTGGACACTTGGGAAAAATCATTGCTGGCGGACCCCGCTCCCAATGTTCGGTCTGTTGCATTGGAATTATATGCCATGTTGGGTGGCCCTCATCGTGAGAGACTTCTCATTGAGGCATTGAGCGATGGGCATGCAGTGGTGAGGTTGCAGGCAGTCAGGTTGTTGGGAATGTCGGCATCGACTGACTCCAAAAAATGGGTGTTGGATTGGATGGTTCAGGCAGAAAACCAAGCATATGTGCTGCAGCATGCGGGGATGATTGCTTTGTCGACACTCATGTCAACTGAGGAGTTGGTGAATCTGGCGTCACATGCGGATGATAGCGTTCGGACGGCGGCTTTGCTGGGGCTTCGAAGAAAAAAACATGCAGGTGTTCAGGAGTTTCTCGACGATGCAAATCCGTTTATCATGCTTGAAGCAGCTCAGGCTATTATGGACGAACCGATACCTGACGCACTTCCTTCGCTTGCTGACATGCATGGTTCTCGCACGGATTGGTTGCCTGCATTCGCATTCAGAGATCAACAATTCTCCGAATGGAGTTCCGCCGAATCCATGCAGCTATGCGTTTATCGCGCGAATGCCATGCTGCAGCAACCCAACCACATTCAATCATTGGCTGAAGCGGCCGAATTTCCGGGTGCTGGAGAAGAAATTCGTAAGCGCGTTTCAGAATGGCTACTTGGTTGGTTGAGGGATAAGGCGATGAAAGATGGTGCATGGGATGAAGTTCTTGAGGACCTTTGGCTGGACAGGGCAGAATCCTGGATCAAGGCCGACCTGGAAATGCAGCGTCGATTGATGCTCGAAATGATTCGGTTTCGTGAATGGAAACATCATGCGTCTCTGGTTGAGCGAATCTTTCGGGGCTACAACGAACGACATGAAAACCGGGCATTGGCTTTGAAAACGCTGGCTGATTGGCGTGTAAGCGGATTGTCAACGCTCATCGGTGAGGCTTTGAGATCCAATAGCGCTCTGTTACGCAAAGAGGCAGTGCTTATTCAAGCAGAACTGAATCCTTCGGACGAAGTCGCCGGGTGGGTGAGGTTGTTGGAATCGGGTGGTTTGGGTGAGCGGCAAAAAGCCTTGCAGTTTCTCGGTCCTTCCAGAGACCGGCGTGTTGACTCGGTCTTGTTGTATTGGCTGGAGGCAGCATTGGCAGGGGAGATGTCGCCCGGGTTGCATCAGGGCTTGATCGAAGCCGCGCAGCTTCGGACTCCGCCCGTGATTAAACAAAAACTGGCGGACTTGAAATCCAAGCTCAAAAAGTAGCCATGTGGAATAAGCACCATGAATATACGAACCGAAGATAGAAAAGCGGAAGTGGCATGGTTCAGTGCGCTCTGCTCGGATGACTTTCAATTCCTTGGAATGCCCGACGGTGGGTTGCGAAGCAGTTATGCACACTGTAAATCCATCGTGCAGTGTGCCGACCGCAATGGATATCAAAACATCCTGCTGCCATCTTCTTACCAGGTGGGGCAGGATACTCTCACCTTTGCGGCCGCCATGGCTGAACAAACGCGCCGGATCCAGTTGCTTGCCGCGGTCCGATGTGGCGAGGTTCATCCTCCCATGCTTGCGCGTGCCGTGAGTACGCTGGACCATATGTTGGAGGGGCGATTGACGTTGAATATTATTTCATCCGATTTGCCTGGAACGAAACTCGATTCCGTAAGCAGATACCGCCGGTCCGCCGAAGTCATCCAGATCCTGCAACAGGCCTGGACACAGGAGGCCATCGATTTCGAGGGCGAGTTTTATCAAATCCAGCTTTCTTCCGAACCGATCAAGCCATACCAGCAGAATGGCGGCCCATTGCTCTATTTCGGCGGTTACTCCGAGGCAGCGCGTGAATTGTGTGCCCGGTTTTGCGATGTTTACTTGTTGTGGCCGGATATCGAGCAACGATTGGATCAGGTCAAGAATGATATCGCCGAACGAGCGGCAAAGCATGGTCGGAAATTGGATTATGGATTGAGAATCCACGTGATCGTTCGCGAGACAGAAACAGAAGCGCGGGAGGCGGCAAGACGTTTGGTGTCACGCCTGGAGCCGGACAAAGGTTCGGAGATCAAACATCGCGCCCAGGATTCACGATCCGCTGGGGTGATTGTTCAGGATCACTTGAGAGAACTTGCCGATGATGAAGGATATGTGGAGCCGGAGATTTGGACCGGTATCGGACGTGCGCGTTCAGGGTGCGGTTCGGCCATTGTAGGCGATCCGGATCAGGTAGTTCGAAAGTTGGAACGGTATATGGATATGGGATTCCGCGCGTTCGTTCTGTCCGGTTATCCACACCTGGAGGAGTGTGATTTGTTTGCCAGGTATGTGCTTCTCAGGCTGAACACCTGCCGCCTGGCCGAACTCCAGGGACGCAGGCCTTCAAGCACCCCGGCCACCCCGCTTACCCATGGTCCCAGGACATGATCCAGCTCTAAAGCTTTTCTTCGATGACGTGCAGCTTGTTCACCTCCAGTGAACCGAGTTTCTGGTGGACGCCTCCAGGCCAGATGACTTCCAGAGATTCCACTTCACCCTCATCTCCCAAACCAAGGGTGATGGTCTTTTCGGATTGAGACAAGTAGCTGCGTGTCGGCATGACCTGTCTCCAGAGTTCCTGGCCGGATACACGGGCGTGGACCCAGGCGCCGATGGCATCCCTGTTGCTCTTCTTGCCGACCAGTTGCAGGCGAATCCATCGATGACCCAGTTGGTGGTCGTTGCGTAGCAACTTGGGCGGAGCGTTGACTTGTGCCATCAGGACATCCAGATCTCCATCCCCATCAATATCGGCAAACGCGGAACCGCGTCCCACGATAGGAGTGAAAAAATCACTTCCGGCTTTTGCCTCGGATACTTCAAGGAAACGACAGCCATGCTCCGGACCGGCATTCCAGAACAGGTGGGCCGATTGTTCGTAATGCTGGCTTTCCTGGATTTGTTGAATTTCCTCCTCGAGATGACCATTTGCCGTCAACATATCCTGCCACCCGTCCAAGTCATAATCGAAAAAGAACAAGCCAAACTTCAAAGCCAGTCGGCTGGCCGGTCCGATTCCTGCGGGAACGGCTTCATCGGTGAAGATGAGATTGTCCGCTTTGCCGACGTAAAGAGCGGTCATTTCGTTGGCAAAGTTGGCGATGCCGATTCCCATGGCGTCGTCCTCACGAAAACGGGCGGTATCGATACCCATCGCTCCACGTGCCTTTCCGTAACTGTCGAAGGCGATGCCGCTCATGGAACCAATTTCTTTGAATGTTCCGTCCTTGTTGTTTTGGAAGACAAAGTTCTGAACGGTGTCATTGGCGACGACCAGATCGATCCATCCATCAAAGTCGAGATCCACCGGAGCTACTCCAAGCGATTTGGCAACGGGTACTTGTGTGGAGGTATTCTTTACCTGCACTCCGGCAGCTTCTGATATTTCGGTGAATGTGCCGTTTCCTTCATTTCGGTAAAGGTAGGGGAATGCCCCCTGGAAGTTCATCGGTTGGCCATAGGCGCGCCCCAGTCCGGTCAGTGTGGCGCCTTGTTCGAAATCGATTTCAGGGGACCATTTGACGTAGTTGCCTACATACAGATCCAGGTCTCCATCGTTTTCCAGATCAAACCACGCGGCGCAAGTGCTCCAGGTTGTTTCGTCTCCCTGTAGTCCCGCTTTCTGCGTGACATCTTCAAACGTTCCGTCACCTTTGTTGCGCATCAATCGATTGTGGAACACAGTTGAGATGAATAAGTCAGGCCATCCGTCATTATCGAAATCACCCACCGCCACTCCCATGCCGTAATCAACGATATTCAATCCGGCAGCTTCGGTCACATTTTTGAAATGACCCGTTCCGTCGTTTTCGTAGAGCGCGTGGGTGGGTTGGGATTGTCCCTCGGGCACATGCCCCTCCCAATGGCACGAGTTAACAAAGAAAAGATCCTGGGCACCGTCCTGATTGTAATCCAGAAACGCCACGCCACCTCCCATCGTTTCCGGAAGCAGTTTGTCGCCGTAAGAGCCATTGATGTGATGGAAATCGATGCCCGCTTCCTCCGTGACGTTTGAAAACGCAACTTCCGGCACACTGGCTGGTTGACGGTCCTGGACTTCCGGGACCGATATTTCAGTCACTTGTTCCTCGGGTTTTTCGGGTGTGCGGTTTTTCCAGGCATAAATGCCCAGGCCGATCACGATGATCCCCACCAACACGAAGGCCGAACCTTTGAATGCCTTGCCGATGATGGCGTCGTCTTGTACGTCGGGTGGTAAATCGTTTTGAGGTTGCTGGTCGTTCATTTGATAAAAGTTAAATCAGTGTGAATGGTAGGGGCTGCCATCCGGGATCAGTTTTCGGCGTAGTTGAAGTAGCCGATGAACATTTCTTCCCAGGATTGTTCGCCGAAGCGGACGGTGTCGGTGGGGTCGGGGTTGAACCTGTTTTGGGCGGTGTTGTCAAACCAACCTTCGCAGATCATGACGGTTCCTGCCGGGACCTGTTTCGGGGCGTCCAATCGGTACAAGGCCTGCCAATCGAAAAAGTAGGCTGGCACGCTAAGCACCACCTCCTGTGAGCCGTTCGGATACCTCAAGGTGAACTTTGCCGCCGCTCCGCGATAGTGCATGTGGGGGCTGAATTCGTAGATGGTCGAGGCCTTATTGAAGCGTTTGGTAGCTTGCACATGGACTTTCCGCGAATGAGGAGGAATCTCGAATTCCACATCATAAGCGGCGGAGGTAATGATTTCTCGAGCGGGTGGTTCGTCTGCCAGGTAGAGACCCAATTTGGTTTGGTCCGTTGCTGCTTTTCCGTTGGTAGTATAGTGCATTTGGAAAACAATCAGATCGCCCTTCTTGAGTTTTTTGCCTGTTCCTTCCGGAAATGGGACCTGTTCCATGCCTGGAACATAGCCCGCAAAAAATCCTCCCAGACCGCCTCTCAACGCGATCAGATCGGCAAAGGAGCCTTTGAAAACGAGGCAATGATGGACCACTGATCGGTCGCCAGGTTTGACTGCAACGGCCTTCAGCCAGACGTCTCTGTCAAAAGGGCTTTCTAAAAAGAAGTATTTGTAATCCACGGATCCCTGAGCTGGGATTCGTTGAGGGGTGATTGACATCACATGATCGGGGGTTCCCATCGGCCAATCGACCGGTTCCGGTGTATCGGTTTCAGCAAGAGGATCCCCGCCGTCTCCCCGGGGCGCGCCGTGATCAATCCAGTCAACCAGAGTGGCGATTTCCTCATCGCTCATGGATTTGGCATTGCTGAAAGCGCTGTATTTGGGATCGGCGTGCCAGGGCGGCATTTCACCCGCCAATACGGCTGATTTGATGAGTTCCGAGAATTCTTGGATGACGTCATAACTGGTCATCGCCCAGGGAGCGATGTCGCCAGGTGTGTGGCAAGGAAAACAGTGTTGCTGCAACATGGGGGCAATGTGCTCGCTGTAAGTGGTCTCCGGAAGCGCGCTCACACCATTGGATACGCCAAATGGCCGGAGTCGGGTGACTTCGGGTTCCGAGTCGTTCATGAGAGCTTCAATGGCATCGGTCAGCGGTGCCCAATTGGTAACCGATTCTCCGGTATCCACATTCAATGTCACGGGTCCCCGGTAAGCGATCGACCAATCCCTGGTATTCACCAGGATGGCTTCGGGCACTTCACCGGATGAAAGGGTTCGGGTGACAGTGTGGGTGAGATCCTGCAATATGGGCAGGGGGAAGGAAATCGAGCTGAACCTTTCGAGGAGGCTTTCCCGCTCGTCTTCATCCGAAAGCAGCACATTCCAAATATGGAGAGAATCCGGATCATAATTGGCACTGATTTCGGCGAGGTCGGGCGCCCAGGTTTCGATGAATTCCGGTTGATCTCCAGCCAGCAAAAGGACGATTCCCTTGGCGTCCCAATGGTAATACAATTCGTGAGCCTGCCCCTGCAGATCAAGGAGGCGGAAATTGCTGACCTGGCGCGGCGGAGCAGCCAATCGTTTCTTCAGCCTGAAAAATCGGGCGTCGGAAGTGCCACAGATGGGGTCCGTAAATGTCCTTGGTTTGGAGGACGTTCCCTTGAAGAACATGACCGGCTCCCATTCTTCCCCCTCCATCAATTGCGCCTGGGTTTCCAGGACATACTGGTCGTTTGAGCCGGTGACCATCTCAAGTTCAACGGTATTGCCGGTAGGGGCGATGCTTAATGTTTCCGTGGTCTGAGCGTTGCCCTGGACCAGTCCGATGATGGTGGCCAGCAGCGCCCAAATGAGTGGGGCTTTACGATATGAAAGTGATGTTGTCTGCATGTTGTCCTTAACGGAGGTTGAACCCGGTGCTTGTTCAAAACGATGCTTCATAGATGGCATGAATCGTAGAAAATCTCAAGGCTAAGCTGACGCTTAGTTTTCTGGAGTGAAGGGGTGGAAAGTGGTGGTAGGAACAGGATTTAGGCACACAAAAAGCCGCTTTTATTGGGTTTTTTCGATTAAAAAACACCCATAAACACCTTTAACACGGGCAAGTGTTATGCTAATTGTTATGCCATGTCTAGCATTCACAGGCAGCATGGTAAGCCAAACTGGTTCTGCGCTTTTACGGACCCTTCAGGAGCCAGATGTTTCCGGAGTACGGGAACTCCAAAGAAGTCGGAAGCTAAGATAATCTGCGAAACGTGGAGCAAAGCTGCAAAGGAAGTCCGCAACGGATCTGCGAACCAGCTGCGAATGCGAACGATTCTTGAAAGAACGATTTCGGACATCATGGAGAGCAAGGGGCAGTCTTTGAATGCAAACCCGGTTAATGCCTTTTTGGAAGAATGGTTGCATGATATGGAACGTCAGATTTCGGTTTCCACTTTCAAGTCCTACTCAGCAATATGCAAACGGTTCACTGCACATTTGGAAAAGAAATGCTCCGACAGTATCTCAAAGATCACAATCAACGACATAAGGGGATATAGGGATAATATCGCAAACCAATTTTCATCAGGCACCGTCAACAATCATCTCACCATGCTTCGCATGGCCTTTGATTCCGCTTTGCAGCAAGATATTCTCGACAAAAACCCAGCCAAACTGGTCAAGAATCTGGCCAGAAAAGACAAGCAGGAACGAAGACCATTTACGCCGGACGAATTGAAGGCTTTGTTAGCAGTCGCACCACCAGATTGGACGACAGCCATCCTAATAGGCCTTTATACCGGCTTGCGCCTTGGCGATGTGATCGCGTTGCAATGGGAACAAGTGGATTTATCAGAAAAGACATTTACCCTTGTGACACAAAAGACAGGCAGAACAGTCATTAATCCCATAGCAACTCCCCTGCTCCGACACCTGATCAAACTTGAACCCGGCAGAAGTAAAACGGGTGCTATTTGTGCAGGGCTCAGAATTAAGGATACAAAAAATCTATCCAACGTCTTCAACGCGCTGTTAGCAGAAGCGGGGCTGGTAGAGAAGAAAAACTACCGCACGTACAAAGCGAACGGAAAGCGCAGACAGTATGCGGGTTTGAGTTTCCACAGTCTCAGGCACACCACCACCAGTATGCTCAAAAACAGCGGCGCCACCTCAGCAGTAGCTGGAGATGTAGTCGGCCACGACTCTGAAGCAATGCAACGAAACTACACGAAGATTGATGTTGAGACGAAACGAAAAGCGCTGGACAAGCTGCCGGACTTGCTTGGTTGATTAGCGATAAAATTATACTTTATTCAAAGAATTTCAAATGTCACTAATTTTCAAAAGGAATTCGTGATGTTTAACATTTGAGAGCTTTATGAAACTGAACAAGGATTTGAATATATAATTGAAACGACTAATCAAATTGATACTCCCGAATGGAAAACAATCAGTTCCGAGAATGGGACCGGTGATCTAGCTAATTTTAATGCCGACATAAATGTCAGCAGCGAGGGTTATTTTCGAGTTAAGAAGGTTATGAAAGTTGATTTGAATGTGCGGTAAAGAGGCTTAGCACGAACTCATTCTCAACAACATCGGCAATGCCGAAGGGACAGGGAAGTTCAGCGTGGTAGTCGCCGATGCCGATGGCAAAACAGCCAGTCAGGCATTTGAGGTCGTTGCAGGAGCCACCAGTCCCTACACCATCGAACAGGTAAGCATGGGCTTTTACATTCTCAGAGTGGAACCTTGAGCGAGAAGTTGGCTTACCATATCAACTATGTCCTTGGTTCTGATCTGCGGGCAGCTGGTTGTTGTTCAGATCGTCCTTGCAGGGCCATCCCACATGTAGCGAAGCTTCCGATTACCAGTCAAAGTCGTCTGGAAGAAAAAGGATCGGGAATTGGCTTCTGCTGAAGTTGAAGCACGCAAGAAACGATTAGGTCTTTGGGCTGAGAAATCACCTGTTGCTCCTTGGGAATGGCGCAAGGGCAATCGTGATCAAAATGCGAAAGCCAAACCTAAGAGACGGGTTCCAACAAAAGAAGGGCTAAGCACCAGCGTTTACATTACTAAGTCTGGGGCAGAACTGTTGTTTGATGTAGTGAGCCGAGCTTACGAACGCACCAGTCTCATCGTAACAACCAATCTGCCCTTTGAACAATGGACTGAAGTCATGGGCAGTGAACGACTCACAGGGGCTCTATTGGATCGATTAACGCATCGCGTCCATATCCTGGAAGCAAACGGTGAAAGCTACCGCCTCAATGAGGCCAAGAAACGCAAAAAGAAGAAATCCTGACAATGGGTAAAACAAAAAGAGGGATCAAAACCGGCGCGTCGCAGCTCCTTCCTCCGCCTTCGCTACACTCAGGCTCCGTCAGGACCTGTGATCTTGGAAGAGACCTAGCCTGAATGAAATCTTGACGACACCAAACAATGGAAATAGATAACAACTAAGTGCCGCACTTTTAGACTATCACCCGCTGCACTATTGGAATGTCATTCACACTGTAAAGTTACCTACATCGCTCATGATTAATAAAAATCAGAATGTCTTGGCGGGTTTTATTGCCTTTTTTCTTAGTGTTGTTTGCCCAACTTTCGAATTGCTTGCCCAAACCGTTCAGATCAATGGCGTATGGATCTATCCTGGCTCTTATGAGCCCGATGCAGATCTATCAGGCTTGGATCTGAAGGGAATCGATTTTTCTAGGGTGAATTTTCCAAATGCGAATTTTTCCGGATCAAACCTTGAAGGTGCCAATTTTGATCGAGCCTTCATGCCAGAGGCCAATTTTGCTGGAGCTAATCTGAAAGATGCTAACCTGTATTGGGTAAGTTTAACTAAAGCTAATCTTTCAGACGTAAATTTTTCAGAGGCAAACTTAAATAGAGCAGCACTTATGGGGGCGAACATTCAGAATGCACAACTAGCAGGAGCAAACCTTGATAATGTGTGGGGATATGGCGTCAAGGGAATCCCCTTGAGTTTACCCATTGATTATAAGTTGATTAAAGGTTCTCTACTCGGACCTAAAATTCGGATTTACAATGACAGTTTTGTTGACCTGACGGGAGCTGATTTGACGGGGGTCAACTTATCAGAAGCTTACTTGTCTGGGGTCGATTTACGGGGAGCTGATTTGGAAAAGGCGAACTTAACAGGCGCCAAGCTTTACGCGGTTGATTTTACTGAAGCTGAGCTCTCAAATACGATTTTCTCAGACTGTTACTTGGAAGAACCAATTTTCAAAAACAATAACTTCACTGGGGCTAGTTTTGATAATACCATTTTTGACCCTCACATTCACGAACACTTAACGGCGTATGGAAATGGAGTTAACTTTTCAGGAACCGATTTGTCTGACTTGAACTTTTCGGGAGCCAGTCTTTGGGGTGCCAATTTGAGCGAAGTCGATCTAAGCGGAGCCGATCTCAGTGGAGCTAATTTAAAGGAAGCAAACCTCAGCGGAGCAAAAATTCATGATATCGATTTCTCCGCTGCTGACCTTTCTGGAGCCAACCTTGCCAATGTTGAAGGACTTCCAGCAGCATTGCCTGATGGATTCAGGCTGATCAATGGCTACATCCTTGGCCCGAAAGTAAGGATTTCACCTTCTGCTGACTTATCCGGGGGTAATCTTGAAGGACTAAACCTCGAGGATATATCAATGCCAAATGTAGATTTATCTGGTGCAAACCTGACCGGAACAAAACTTGCAGGGGCCGATATTGGGTGGGCCAGTCCTACCCCAAAGGATTTCGAATCACTCCCCATCATTGGAGAGCCTGCCTCATTACCCGCGCACTGGGAATTGCGCGATGGATATTTAGTAGATGTCACTTCACCAACACTTAGTTTGATTGGGGCACAACAACTGACCCACCAATTCGGGACAGAGTATATAGACCGCGGTGCAACAGCGACTGATAACGAGGGCTTCGCAATTGAGGTTATCGTAAGAGGGGCTGTGGACGGCATGATAGCTGGGGTTTATGAGATTGAATATACCGCGACTGATGATTCAGGGAATATCAGTTCTATCATCCGAACCATAACGGTGGCTGATACAATTGCACCGACGTTAAGTTTGAGTGGATCGCCGGAAGTTGTCCACGAGGGTGGTGTTGAATATGTGGATTCTGGGGCTACAGCCATAGATAATGTGGACGGTGTATTGGATGTTGTAGTAATCGGACAGGTTGATTTTATGACAGTGGGAGAATATCAGATTCAATACACTGCGACTGATAACTCGGGGAATATTGGATCAGTCACAAGAATAGTTACCGTGGAGGATAACACCGCGCCTACAATGCAACTCATAGAAGATAGCCGAAACAAGGTTGAAGTCGGCCAGCTTTATTCAGATCCAGGCGTAATCGCACTCGATAGTATTGATGGGAATCTATCAGTTAGTGTTGAGATTTCAGGCAACGCAGAAGCTGTATCTGATGGAGAATATAAATCACTGGTAGTTGAACCTTTTGTCCTGATTTATACTACTACTGACAAAGCAGGAAATATCACAACCATTCGTCGCGAGGTTGAGGTAACCCCTGACGTCACCCCCCCACAAATAGAATTAATTGGTGATTTTTTTAACAATATTTACGTTAGTCATGAAACCGAAATGGATCTGTGGGGCTTCCATCAAAAACTCAAGGAGTGGGATCCTGGAGTCATAGTCAGCGATAAAGTTGATAGCGAAATTAAAATCGAAAGTTCTTACCGTGATCCTCGTTTATTTTTGGGGGTGGAAGAGAAAATTTCTGATAACAGTGATGAGTCATTTGAGATATTCTACATTGATGTAACGGAACCCGGCTTATATGCGCTTTATTATCGAGCAACAGATCAAAGCAATAATTCGGCTATGATATACCGGGTGGTTCAAGTCCGGGAAAAAGGTGATGCTTTTTACACTGAAGATGAACTAGTCACGACGGATTTCGAACCCCCAGTGATTGCTCTCAATGGTCCTGAACATGTGTATCTAGAATTAGGGGAATCGTACGAAGAACAAGGTGCGACAGCACAAGACGCTGAAGATGAAACTGTGGAAGTCACCATAGTTGGTGGAAAATTCGATACCAATAGCTTAGGTAATTATGAGGTTAAATACTACGCACAGGATAGATTCGGACATAGATCAAGTTCTACCCGATATGTGAATGTGATTCATCCGAATGCTCGGCTTTTGACTTTTAAGACAAACAATAAATCAGTTAGTGTTGTTGACTGTGATGAGTCTATTAGCGGTGATCTGATCATTCCATCTTCGTGGGATGGGAAACCCGTCACCTCCTTTGGGAATGAGGCCTTCTATAACTGCGAAAGCCTCATAAGCCTCACCATCCCTGACAGTGTCACCTCCATTGGGGATTATGCATTCACTGAATGCGAAAACCTCACAAGTGTCACCATCCCTGACAGTGTCACCTCCATTGGGGATTATGCATTCTATCGGTGCGAACGCATCAAAAGCGCTACTATTGGCAACGGCGTCATCTCCATTGGTGATTATGCATTCACTTGGTGCAGAAGACTTAACAGCGTTACCATCGGCGACAGTGTCATCTCTATTGGGGCTCAGGCCTTCAGCGTTTGCAGGAGTCTCAGAAGCGTCACGATACCCGACAATGTCACCTCCATTGGGAGTTTCGCCTTCATTGATTGCAAAAACCTCAAAAGCGTCACCATCGGCGACAGTGTCACCTCCATTGGGGAGGGAGCTTTCTATAATTGCCAAAGCCTCACAAGCGTCACCATCCCCGACAGTGTCACATCCATTGGGAAGGTGGCCTTCCGAGATTGCATAGAACTTAAAAACGCTACCATCGGCGACAGTGTCACCTCCATTGGAAGGGAGGCCTTCAGGGATTGCCTTCAGCTCACAAGCGTCACCATCGGCGACAGTGTCACCTCCATTGGCGATGGGGCCTTCGATTATTGCGTAAGCCTCACAAGCGTCACCATCCCCGACAGTGTCTCCTCCATTGGGTCTGGGGCTTTCAGGGATTGCTGGCGCCTTACAAGCCTCACTATACCCGACAGTGTCACCTTTATTGGGTCTGAGGCCTTCAGGGATTGCATTCCGCAATGGACAAGCCTCCCAAGCGTCACTTTTGAAGGAAATGCACCGACATTGGGTAACGATGTTTTTTTTGGCCTTCCCCGCGATGCCAAAGCCTACATCAAAGCCGATGCAACTGGCTTTGACACCATATTCGGTGGCTTACCGGTAGTCCGTGAAGGCTCGATAACTACAGCAACCAAAGGCAACACTTCCGACGGTCCCATCATGGATGCGGTGGTCTTCTTTGATGTGAACCTAAATGGCCTGCCAGACGAAGGCGAGCCTCAGACAACATCCAACGGTTGGGGCGATTACTGGTTGGATATTCCACTGGAAACCTATGACCTCAATGATAACGGGGTTATTGATATCAGTGAGGGTGTCATCGTGAGTCAGGGAGGAACAGATACCACCACGGGACTTCCTGTAAAGACGACTCTCAAGGGACCTGCCAGCGCGACTGTCATCACACCGCTGACGACTTTGGTAACAAGAGTCATGGAACAAAACCCCGAGCTGGGTGCCAGTGCTGCAGCCGACAAGCTCGAGGCCTCGCTCGGTATTCCTGCAGGGGTTGATATTTTAAACTTTGATACCTTCAGGGAGGCCAGCGAGGAAAACCCTTCCGCAGCTGATGTGTTGACGGCTACAGCGAAGTTGCAGGATACGCTGGTGCAGGGAGGCAATCTGATTGGTGGAGCCACTGGCAAGAGTCTCCAGGAGGGAAGTGATGCCGTGATGAATGCCATAGCTCAACAGGTGGAAGCTGGTAACAATGTTGATCTGGACAGCAAGGATTCTCTCAAGAGTCTAATCACTGAAGCAGCAAGCACGAGCGGTGCGAACCTGACCGAGGCGCAAACCGATGGAGCAGCCTCGATCATGGAAGCCTCCAGCAAGGCCAAGGAAGATGCCAGGGCAGCGGCTGGCACAGTAAGTGAACTAGCCACGGAGGTTTCCCGTGTGCAGGCGGTTTCTCAATCAAAGGCAGCTGATGACCTGGAAGCGGTCGGGGCGCAAACGGCCGACCTTGAGTCAACCGTGCTGGCCTATACCGGTGCTGCCATGCAGCAACAGGTGCAAACCGAGGTGGTGGGTGATTTCAATGCAAGTAGCTATGAGGCGCCAGTATTCAATTTTCAGTCCGCAAGCTACACGGTCAACGAAAATGGGCAGCAACAGCCGGTCATCCAGATCAATCGCACCGGCGATAGTTTTGAAACAGTTGAACTCACAGTTACTCCTATCGCATCATCCGCAACTGCCGGGGAAGACTTCAATGGAGAGCCTCTTTCAGTAAGCTTTGAACCACTGGAGATTCGCAAGACTCTGGATCTACAGACATTGTTGATCGATGACGTGCTGGCTGAAGAAGCTGAAACATTCTCACTCCAGCTGGCGGTGGTAAGGGATCCCGAAGATCCGGACCTGCCCGAGCTACCCGAGGGTGAAGAAGATCCGGACTTGTCGGAGTTACCCGAGGGTGAAGAGGATGTGTTTCCTGACAGGCCCACCGTAGGCACCCTCGGTCTGACAACCCTGACCATCATCAGTGATGACATTGCTAATGAAGCACCGAGTGTCAGCTCCATCGAGGACTTGGAAATCAGTGAGGGGGCTGCACAGGTGAGCGTTGACTTCAGTGTCACTGACACCGATTCCTCTTTTGAGGAACTCACTCTTCAGGCAAGCACTTCAAACTCGTTCCTTATTTCAGGACTGATCGTCGAGGGAATCCCCTCTGAACAGGATGCTTCGCAGTGGACATTGAACTTTGCAACCGTTGCCGACCGGTTTGGAGAAGGTACGATTACGGTTGAAATCAATGACGGCTACCAGAGTGTTTCAACGAGTTTCAATGTCACCGTGAGTGCTGTGAACAATGCACCGCAAATCACTGGTGTTCCTTCCGTGATTGAAGCCGAAGGCAGGAAAGTAGTCGTTCCTTTCGAGGTAAGCGACGACCAGACATCTGCGGGTAACCTGTTTATCTACCTCACTGCACAGCCACTGGATTACATCCTGAAGGGTCATGTGCTTGTTGTCGGTAATGGAGCTCAGCGGGAGCTCATTCTCAACAACAGTGGCAATGCCGAAGGCACGGGGCAGTTCAGCGTGGTAGTCACCGATGCCGATGGCAAAACAGCCAGTCAGGCATTTGAGGTGGATTTTGGAGGCGAACCTCCGGTGGCTGTTGTGCCTGAGCTCAAGCTCAACACAAGTGACCCCTCCAATCTCACACTGAGCTGGGAAGGTGATGCGCAGTTGTTGTTCACTAAAGATCTATCCGCAGGTTTTGAGGTAGTTGCAGGTGCCACAAGTCCGTACACCATCAAGCAGGGAAGCATGGGTTTTTTCATCCTCAGAGTGGAACCTTGAACGAGGAGTTGGGTTACCACACCACAGAAGCCCCTAGTTCTATTTTGCTGGTAGTTGCTTGTCACTCAGATCGCCCTTCGAGGTGTAGAATGACAATTATTTTTCGAGGGCGGTGACAATTAGAATTCACGATTGAGTCGGGAGCATCTTGTTTGGATTGAGGAAGTCCCGTAAGGGACTTTCTCGTTTACCCGAACACGATGATCACTCAACGACAGTATCAACGACTCATGAATGAATACAAAACGACCGGAAAAGTCGGCGTCAGCGCGATGAAATCCAATATGCATCCGCAGACGGCCTCCAAATACATCAACGCGGGCAAATGTCCCGACGAACTTCAGAAACCCCACCGATGGCGAACACGAAAAGATCCGCTTGAGCATCTGTGGCCACAGGCCGAATCCATGCTAGAGGACGCCCCTGAACTAGAAGCCAAAACACTGTTTGAGCACTTCTTGACCATTGATGACAATGGGCTGGAGGAAAAGCACTTGAGAACCTTCTACAGGCGCGTCAGCCACTGGAAGGCCACCCGAGGTAAGGAGAAGGAAGTCTTCTTTGAGCAAAATCGTCACCCAGGCGAACTGATGCAGTTAGATTGGACGCATGCCAAAAACCTACAGGTGACCATCTTGGGAGAGCCATTGGATCACCTCTTCTGTCACTGCGTACTTCCGTATTCAAACTGGCAGTGGACGACGCGTTGCGTTTCCGAATCGTTCATGAGCTTGGTGAGCGGATTCCAAGCTGCCGTTCATGAGCTGGGAGCTTGTCCTGCTCACCTATGCACAGACAACACCAGTGCGGCCACACATGAGCAAAACCAGGGAGACGTTCATCGACGGGGCTACAACTCCGACTATCTGGAGATGTGCACTCACTACGACGTGACTCCCATGTCCATCAATGTCGATTGTCCGCATGAACATGGCGACGTTGAATCTCTCAATGGCCATTTCAAACGACGCCTCAATCAACACCTATTGCTGCGAGGCAGCCGGGATTTCGACTCGCTGGAGTCATATGACCAATTCGTCCAAGAACTCAATCGCAAAGCCAATGCCAAACGGTTGAGCAAGGTGAACGAGGAGCTTGCAGTGATGCGTCCTTTGCCCCAAAGCCGGTTGGCTGAATACAAGGAGTATGAAACACCGGTCAGTTCCAATAGCCTCATCCGCGTCCGCAAAAAAAGTTACTCGGTGCCGTCACAGCTGATTGGCAAGAAGGTCCGGGTGCATCTTTATGAAAGCCACCTGAAGGTATACTTGGGACGTGAGCATCTGCTGGACCTGCCGCGTAACCGGGGAGATGGCAAAGCTTCTGTGGATTTTCGACACGTGATAGGATCATTGCTCCGAAAGCCTGGGGCGTTTGCTAATTATCGTCACCGTCAGGCGCTCTATCCGAGTCCGGTTTTCAGGATGACCTATGACCGACTGGTTAAGGACCACGGCCAACGCCTCGGCACGATTGAGTATCTCCACGTACTAAAACTGGCGGCAGACCAGAGCGTGGAAGAGGTGGAAGGACTGCTGTCCTGCCGACTTGAGGAGAATGGCAAGTGGCATGCCGTTGACTTACGCGATCAACTGCTTGGTCCAGTGGTCAAGCCGATCCAAATACTCATGCCCGAACCCAGCCTAGAGTCCTACGACTCGTTATTAGAAGAGGGGGTGGCAGATGTCGGTTGATCCATTGGCGATATTGTTACGTTCCTTCCGTCTGCCAACTATGGCGGAGAGGTTCGAAGAAATGATCACAGACGCGGAGTCCCAGAACTGGGGCTACCGCAAGCTGTTGCACAACTTGTGTGAAGCCGAAGCGCTGGATCGCAAGGAACGGCGTCAACAAAGGTGCCTCAAGGACGCCTGCCTACCCATGGGTAAGACATACGCCACCTTGGAGGAGAAGCAGCTTCCCACAGCGATACGGCGACAGTTGCCGACGCTGCTGGAAGGAAGCTTTGTGAGCAATGCGGTCAACCTGCTGGCCTTTGGGCTTCCCGGACGAGGCAAAACGCACTTCCTGAGCGCATTGGGTCGTGAAATGATCCTGCGTCATGACATGAAGGTGCATTTTACTTCGACTTTCAAGCTGGTACAGCAGCTGTTGGCGGCCAAGCGCGACCTAAAGCTCGATAACCTGTTGAAGAAGCTTGATCGCTACGAGGTAATCATCCTCGATGACCTTGGATATGTGCAGCAATCCCGGGAGGAGATGGAAGTATTGTTCACGTTTTTAGCGACGCGCTATGAGCGGCGGAGCGTATGGATCAGCAGCAATCTTGTGTTTTCCAAATGGGACCAGATTTTCAAGGATCCGATGACGACGATGGCGGCGGTGGATCGATTGGTCCATCATTCGATTATACTGGAATTTACCGGAGGCAGTCATCGAGAAGCGAAAAAAAAGAAAGCATGAAGCAAGCACGGCCAGCCACGTCCATCGGTTCCACTACGCCTTGCCGCCTACGGCGACAAGGACTCCGTTCCACCGATGGACGTGGCTCCGGAAAGGTTAACCATCAACACATAACCATAAACATATGCCCGGCAAGAGAGTGATTTTTAATTGTCACTAAAGTCGAAGAATAATTGTCATTGACCAAATGTCTCGCGTAATCAAAGAATTGGACGTTGTTTCATTAATCCTGACATTTCAAGTTTGAATTGGGCTTGGGTAAATTCAAAATAAGTAAATATTCAGCAATAGTGTAATGAAATTCATAATTAAGTCTTTGTTTTTGATTGTATTCAATTTATCAGGCTCGGAAATTCCTGTTTTGAAAATTGACACAGTGGGAAACATTACTTTCGCTACAAAACAAGGCTATCATTATGAATTGTTAGAATCTGCGAACCTGAATGACTGGGGTGTTGTAGATAATTGGGTCGGGAACTCTGACGAGATCGTGGAACACAAATTGGTTTTTGGTGATTCTTCGCAAAAATTTTTCAAGGTTATCGTTAATCCGCCTGATAAGGATACCCGTAACACGCTTTATTCGAGAGGTATATATGTTTGGCGCTTATCCGGAACGTTGCCTGAAAAATTGAAGGTAGGGTGCATTGAGGCAGTGGTTATTGCTTCTTTGATTGAAAATGGTGGCGCTGAATTGATTACGCACGGTACATTAACTCAAGGAAATGATGGATGGACCTATGAAACATTTCCCGAAAACCGTTTGATTGTGGAAACAAATGATACAAACTTGGAATTTTTCATTCAAAACATCCAAGGTGATTTTAATGTTGCGTATTCTTTCGCATTTTTAAGATTGCCGCATGTCATTCAATTTACAGTTAAAGACCTATCTTCAGGAGCTTTTGATTTGGACATCACATCAGCATTATCTTCAATAGATGGGCTTACTGTCAGTGAAACGATGGGTAAATTGGCAAACTCTGCCGGTTTTCAATACAACATTCACGTTTTAGAAACTACCAGAAACTTAAATGATGTTAATACGGGTGGTCCCAACTATGGAGATACAAACACGGGGGGCAACCCAGTAGCATTGAATTATGAATCCGAGCAACAATTAAAAATAAGCGCCACCGGTACTGACTTTCAGTGTGAACTAAGTGAACAACGGTACTATCGTTCCGTATATTTTGATCACTTCATCGAGAATTCCAGAAGAAAAATTCAGGGCAAATGGAAGAACTCCAGAAATTTATTTGAATTGGACGGCGTAAACATCAATACAGCATTAAAAGATACATTTGCCATTGATTTGGAAACATATTGGTTAGCAGAAGGAAATATTCTCTACAACGGCAACAAGTATGCAGAAATTTCTCAGCGTCGTGTTGACACTGAAAAGGGTTCATGGCAGGAGATCTACTTTAAATCTTCACAAGGTGATCAAGTAACAGAGGTTTATCCACTGAAAGCAGGAAATTAAGTGCGGCAACCTTAAAGATGGTAGATGCAGTTAAAGAATCATAAGCTACATATAATATTATAATATGTAATACTTAGAAGAATATTCAAAAAAACAAATTAATTATCTAACGCCTTCAAAATTTCTTTTATCAGGGTTTTATCATCCGGCTCAATTTCCGGATCAAACCTTCCAACTACTTTGCCGGACTTATTAACAAGATATTTTTCAAAATTCCATTTGATGGGTCCCCTAAAATCAGAATGTGTTGTGAGAAACTTGTAAATTGGCGATTGGTTTTCTCCTTGAACATCCAGCTTGGCCATCAGAGGAAATGTTATCTGATAATTTTCCCGGCAAAATTTTAGAATTTCAATGCTAGTTCCGGGTTCTTCTTCACCAAAATTATTACACGGAAATGCTATGACGCTGAAGCCTAGATCTTTGTATTTGTCATGTAATGCCTGTAATCCTTCGTATTGAGGCGTAAAACCACATTTACTTGCCACATTGACCATTAAGGTGACTTTGCCCTTGTATGCCTCGAAATTGACGTGCTCACCATGGATGCTTTTCAACGTGAATGCATACGCATCCCGTATCGGTTCGTTGTCAGGCAAAGTAGTTTGTTGGGAAAAACTGGTAAATGCCGTAACCAATATCCATAAATTCACAATCTTTTTGTATTTCATACAAATTAGTAGTTAATCAATAAATCCAATTTGGTCAAAAATCAATCTCATTCAACCTTGTGTAGGGCAAAATCGGAAATTGTATTTAGAAAAATTTGTATCTCTGGTTTACTCAAGACATGAGCTGGTTAATAATTTGCCTACAATGTTCGATTGCTCTAGCCATGCTGGACGTCTGGTTAA
>CAYPZD010000089.1:0-20436 GCA_964415055.1 uncultured Verrucomicrobiota bacterium
CAAGTCCGGTTCGGAGGGCGGGGCGGGGTTAATCCCTCGTCCCGACCCCTATCCTTGTCGGGGCTTATTTTCTGGCTGTTTTCTTTTTGACTTGGATTGGGCGTTTGGACTGCTTCCTCTTGTGCGGATCTTTTGCCCGGGTGGGTTTCTTTTCTTCTTTTTTCTTTTCCACCCTTTTCTTGCGGCTGCGGATGGATTCCACCTTTTTGGGACGGGCACGAGGTTCGAAAATGACCGGACATCCTTCATAACCGAAGGCCTTCCGCATCCTGCCTGCCAGGTATTTGGTGTAGCGTTCGTCGAAAATATCCTTTCGATTGAGGAATAACCGGAAAGTGGGGGGCGCCAGTTTGACTTGTGTGGCGTAGTAAAATTTCAGGCGTGTGCCTTGTTTGGATACAGGTTGCCGGTCGGTGACCGCATCATGAAGTGTTAGGTTCAGCAGTGAGGTCGGGATTTTCTGTTTCAACTGGTCGGCCACAAACCGGATGGCTTCCAGGAGGCGATCCAGATGAAATCCCGATTCGGCACTGGTGAAAATCACCGGGGCGTAATCCATGAAAAACAGCTGGTTTTGTACCCATTCGCCAAAATCGGCGAGGGATGTCAGCCATTGGGATTTGGAGCGTTTTTTATTGTCGGATGCTGAGATCTCATCGCGGGCTTTGGCTATGGATTGTTCATAGAGATCCCATTTGTTGACCACCAGGATGCAGGCTTTGTGGGCCTCCGCGATTTTACCCGCGATTTTTTTGTCCTGCATGGTCACACCGCATTGGGCATCCATGACATGGATGGCGATGTCGCAGCGTTCGATGGAGTCCTCGGCGCGTTTGACACTGAAGAATTCAACCGAATCATCGACTCGACGCCTTTTTCGGATACCCGCCGTGTCAATCAGAACGTAAGCGTGTTTGGTGCCTTCAGCTTCAATTTCAATGGGTACGTCCACGGAATCACGGGTGGTTCCGGCAATGGGGCTGACAATCACCCTGTCGGAGTTGGCAAAGGCATTGATGATGGTGGATTTGCCCACATTGGGACGCCCGACAATCGCCAGTTTAAGCGGTTCTTTGTCACTTTCAGGGGTAAATTCGTTTGAATCCGAGACTTCCGAACTTTCCTTTGGAGGGAGATTGTCCAGAGCTGATTTCATCATGCCTTCAACCCCTCGGCCGTGGATGGCGGAAACAGGGAAGATGTCTTTGAATCCAAGTTCAGAGAGAGCTTCCGCTTCATCGTCGAATCCGGCGTGATCTGCCTTATTGGCGATCAGCAGGATCTTTTTGCCGGAGGCATGGAGGCGGGCGGATACCTCATGATCCAGGGGGAGCAGACCTTCCTGCACATTCACGACGAATAAAATAACAGAGGCCGCGTCCAGCGCCAGTTGAACCTGGTCCATGGCCGCGCCGGTGATCACGTCACTGCTTTTTTCACCGTGGCGAAGGCCGATGCCTCCTGTATCAACGAGTGTAAAGGCCCTCCCGCGCCACTCTGCTTCCACAAGTACACGATCCCGTGTCACGCCGGGTTCGTCATGGACGATGGCGATACGTTTGCGTACGATGCGGTTGAACAGGGCGGACTTGCCCACGTTGGGGCGCCCGACGATGGCAATGACTTGCGACATGCGGACACTATGAAGCATGCGCTATATGCGTGGAAGATAATTCCGCAAGCAGAAGAATTTGAATTTAAAATAGTAAAATTGAATTAGTTTTGTTTGGGGGCTATTCGAATCAATTCCAGGAGGCGGAATTCGGGGGCTTTTTCGCCGGGGATGTCCAGGGCTTTGAGTTTGAGAGTACCTTTGCCTTTGGTAAGTTGGATGCGTCCCAGGGTGAATGGTCGAAAATCTTTGACGTAGGATTCCTGGCGTTGGATTCGGTCGTTTTCGGCCCCCGTGACCGGGGGATCCCAGTTTTCGCTGATTCTTGCTCTCAGGTGATGGTCGTTGAAGTTCAGTTCCAGGAGTGGGGATTTGTCTTGTTTTGCGCAGGTTTGCCAGATGGTTGCTTCGTAATCACCAGCTGTCATGACCTCAATGTTCCAGTAAAGATAATCCTCGGTCGAAGTCCAGTCTGTGAAGTAGGAATCGTTTGGAAATCGATTGGATCGCTGGATGGACCCGGTTGCGGTGGCATCGCGAGCAGGGAGCCAGGTGCGATCATATTTCGGGTGTCCCACCGAAAAGGGGCGGTCTTTGTCGGGGAATCCTTCCAGTAAATCTGCCTTCCATTGTTCCACTTCGGTGCGCAGATGGTTTGCTATGACTGGAAATCCTTCAGCAACGTTGGTTCGTTGTTCTCCGTCGGCTTCCATGTCGAATAATGCTCCCTGATGATCCAATCGAAACCGTTGGTTCCGGACACTGACACGACCATTCCAATGAGAGAAAATAAGGCGATCTTTGCCGTTGTAATCCCCATCCATGAGCAAAGGTTTGAGGCTGATTCCGTCCAGCGTCTTTTCAACCGTCCCATCGATGTCAGCCATGTCCGCCAAGGTGGGCAGCAGATCAATGGTGCCCCCAATATTATGGACGACTTTTCCAGGTTGGATGCCTTTTGGCCATCGCATGACCAGGGGACTCCTGACGCCTCCTTCATCAGTGGAACCTTTTCTGCCTTTCATCCCCCCGTTCCACCGGCTTCCATTGGGGCCGTTGTCACTGAAGTAAAGAACGATGGTGTTTTCGGTCAAGTTGAGTCGATCGAGGTGATCGAGGATGCGTCCGACGTTCCAATCAATGTTTTCGCACATGGCCAGAGCGGCCCGTGTATGCGGCACATTTTCCCGGTTTGGATCCCGGTGGCGATGGCTGAGTTCTTTATCCTTAAAGCGGTCCCAATACGCGTCGGGTACCTGCATGGGAGAGTGGGGGGTGTTCAGAGGGAGATAGCAAAAGAACGATTTGTCTTTTTGATTCTCCATGAACTGCATGGCCTGGTCGGTCAAGTCGTCGATGATGAATCCTTTTCCCTGAACAGCGACACCGTTACGTTCGAGTGGGGGACTGAAGTAATTTCCCCAATGGCCCGAGCAAAAGCCGTAGAATTCATCAAAACCCCTGGCATTGGGGTGGTAGGGAGGCTGCATGCCGTTGTGCCATTTTCCGAAAGCTCCGGTGGCGTAGCCCGCTTTTTTGAACACCTGGGCTATGGTTGTTTCATCAGCGTTCAATCGCTCTCCTCCGGCGGAAGTACTGTAAACGCCTCCTCTCGGGTGGTATCGACCGGTCAGGAATTCAGCACGTGTTGGCGAGCAGACTGGACAGACGTAGAACCGGTCGAACCTGGCTCCATCGCGGGCAAGGGAATCAATGCTGGGGGTGCTGAGGTTTTGGTTTCCGTTTAAACTCAGGTCACCCCAGCCCTGATCGTCCGAAAGTATGACAACAACATTCGGAGGGCGATCGGCTGCTTGCAATATATCTGTATGGCCAAAAGATCCTGACCACAAAGCAACCAGCAGGACCAATAAAATGAAGTGTGTTTGTTTCATGTTTAATCGGATGAACCAGATTCTAGCAGAGGAGTCGCTGAGTGCCAATCATTCAGATGGTGGCGTTGAAATGAAAGGGTTTCGGGCAGCCACGAAAGATGTCTTGGTTGCTGAGCTCTGGGGAATGCTCTCATCATTTCGTGACTGCCCGGGTGGTTACCCCTTGCTGTTGTGTTGGGGAGGAAATTTCCTGCACCCAACCCCAATTAAATTTTAAGTATCGTCGCGTATTTCTAATTGTAGCACGGTACGTGATGTGTCTGTATGAGTATATGAGTTGGCTGGAATGTCAATGTCTGAAACATACAGGGATTCGTCCGGTAGTGTTGGATTGGATGGGCCAGGCCCGGAGCGGCGTGCTCACTTAATGTAAAACATTCAAAGTAATGATGAGATCACAGATTCAAAGTGGAGGCGTTGTTGTCATTGCACCGTTTCTTCCCTCATGCTAGATTTGAGCGACTCAGAAACGAACATGAAAGAAACCATAGCTTTGAATCAAATTTCGAAGGGGTGTTGGATTGTCCTGATCACTCTGGGGATATCGTTTACGGAGTTTTCGCAAGCCTCCGAAATGGAGTCCAATGAATTGTTTCTCAAAGGCAGGGACATTTACCGGGCTCAATGTGTCGATTGCCACGGGGAACGCGGGGAAGGTGTGGAAGAGAAGTGCGACGAAACACTTGTCGGCACCCGCTCATTGGAGAGTCTCACGCGTCGCGTGGTGCGGACCATGCCGGAAGAAGATCCGGATTTGTGTGTCGGTGATGATGCGCTTGCGGTTTCCAACTATGTTTATCACGCCTTTTATTCCCAGGAAGCCCAGGCTCGACTGGGCAATGGCGTGCGTGTCGAACTCTCAAGGCTGACGGTACCGCAATATTTGAACAGCGTCGCGGACATGCTCCTGCTTGTGACGCCGGACTCCAAGGGGGAGCGTGGGATCGATCATGCACTCAAGGCTTTTCATGCGGGGGAACCAGGCTTGAACGCCACCTATTTTCAATCCAAAGGCATGAATAAAGCCAATGAGCAAAAGCTCGAGCGCGTCGATTTCGAGATCGAGTTTGATTTCAAGGAAGGAAGCCCGGATGCTTCCATCGAGCCGGATCAGTTCGCCATCATTTGGGAAGGTGGGATGTTTGCCGAATCCACGGGGCACTACGAATTTCGTGTCTCCACCCAAAATGGGGCGCGACTATATGTGAACAATGACCCAGGCAGGCAGCGAGGTAAATTGAGAGATGATAGTTCGGTTGCCGGGCAACAGGCATTGATTGACGGATGGGTCAGTTCGGGGGAAATGCGATCGCTGGAAGCCCGGGTGTTTTTATTGGGCGGCCGGCATTATCCGATCCGGCTCGAATACTTCAAATATCTCGAAAAAACCGGATCCATCAAATTGGAATGGCGCAAACCGCACGGTGTCTGGCGGGTGATGGACAGCGAAACATTGAACACCCACCGGCCACCACGCACGTTTGTCGTGGAAACTGCTTTTCCTGCCGATGACCGCAGTCTGGGCTACGAACGCGGGAGTTCCGTTTCATGGTCCTGGTATGAAGCAGTGACGCAGGCTGCGGTCGCGACCGCTTCGGAAGTGGTGGAACGATTGCCATTGCTTGCGGGCTTCAAAGCCGGGGATAAGGAGCGAGCGGACAAACTCCAGGAGTTCCTTCCGCGACTGGCTACCTTGGCCTATGGGAGACCTTTGACGGAGGAAGAAGACCAGCTTTATCGGAACATTCTTTTCGCTCAGGCGGAGAATCCGGAAATTGCCGTTCGACGAGGTGTGATGCTGGCATTGACCTCTCCTGAGTTTTTATACACCCCTTGGGATTCCAGCGGGAACCAGCCCGACGCGCACCAATTGGCCTCACGGCTGTCGTTGGCCCTATGGGACTCCGTGCCGGACCAGACCTTGCTCCATGCCGCCCATCAGGGAGAGCTTTCGAGTGAAGCCCAGATCGTTGCCCAGGCAAAACGCATGCTGAACAACCCTAGAACCCGGTATAAAATGCGGGGCTTCTTTGATCATTGGCTGGAGATCGAGGAGAGGGATCTGAGCAAGGATGAGCAATTGTTCCCGGATTTTGATGAAGCCCTGGTGGTGGATTTGCGGCGTTCACTGGATTTGTTCATTGAGGATGTGGTCTGGAGTGAAGCCTCGGATTATCGTCAACTACTTCTGGCGGATTACATGATGCTCAATCCGTTCCTGAAGGAATTCTACCAGTCCGGACAAGGTGAATCGGAGGCGTTGGAAGAGCAGGGGCTGCCGACTGACATGACCATGTTCGAAAAAGTCTCATTTCCCAAGGATCAACGATCGGGCATCCTTACCCATCCCTATCTGTTGAGTGCCTTTGCGTATCACAACAACACCTCACCCATTCACCGAGGGGTGTTCCTGACCCGCAATATTGTGGGTCGCGCCTTGAAACCACCTCCCATGGCCATTGCATTCAAAGACAGCGATTTTCCGGAGGACATCACCATGCGCGAAAAGATTACCCAGTTGACCAGTGACACGGCTTGCATGGCCTGCCACTCGATCATCAACCCATTGGGCTTTGCTCTGGAAAGTTTTGATGCGGTCGGTCGCTGGCGGACCCATGAGAAAGATAAACCGGTCAATACACTGAGCGAATATCTTACCGAGGATGGGGAGAGTATCCAGGTTCAGCGGGCCCGGGATATCGCACGGTTTGCCGTTGAGGATGAGCTGGCGCACACAGCATTTGTTGCACAGATGTTTTTCCATCTGGTCAAGCAATCTCCGGACGCTTTTGAGCCCGGAGCCCTTCAGCGCTTACGGTTGCAATTCGAACAGGAAAGTTTTAATATTCAGTCATTGATCACCCAAATGTCGGTCCTTGCGGTGACATTGGATCATCAGAGCGAATCCACAACAGAACAGTAACGATATGAAATTCAATCTGCAGCATCGTCGGCGTTTTCTGCGCGACCTGGGACTTGGCACGGCGGCCCTTCCGTTTTTAACCGGCCTGAACAGTTTGAAGGCCGATAAAGCGGTTTCAAAACAAGCGCCCAAGAGGCTGATCGTGATGTTCTCACCCAACGGAACCCTGCCCGACGAATTCTGGCCGGACAGCTTTGGTGATGATCAGCCCCTCAAGCTCAAGTCCATGCTCTCCCCATTGGATGCCTACCGGGATCATGTCCTGGTCTTGAAAGGGGTGCATAACAAGATTCGAGGTGATGGTGACAATCACATGCGCGGGATGTCCTGTCTGCTTACGGCGACCGAATTGTTGCCGGGCAACATCCAGGGTGGGAGTCATACCCCGGCGGGTTGGGCGAGCGGCATCTCCATCGATCAAGAGATCAAGAATCATTTTCAATCCAGGGAAGAGACGCGCACACGGTTTGGTTCCTTGGAATTTGGTGTGGCGGTTCCCAACCGGGCCGATCCCTGGACGCGCATGTGTTATGCGGACAGCGACAAACCGGTGGCCCCCATTGATGATCCAGGCCAGATGTTCCAAAAGCTTTATGGCGGCGCACAGGATCGTAAACATATGTCCAGCATTCTGGATCATGTCCGATCCGACCTCAAACGCATCACCCGTCGGTTAAGCGCCGAGGACAAGGGGATGCTGGAGGAACACATGGAATTGGTTAGCAGGCTGGAAAGCGACATCGCCGCAGCGGAAGCACAAAGTCAGATGACGCATCCCGAGCCGGAGATTGATCCGGACATTGAATTGGTCAATGACAACACTCCGGAGATCAGCCGCATGCAGATTGATTTATTGGTGAATGCGCTGGCGAATGACATGGCCCGCGTGGCTTCCTTGCAATTCATGCGTTCCGTCGGCCAGGCCCGGATGCGATGGCTGGATATTCAGGAAGGACATCATTCCCTTTCCCATGAGCCGGACGGTAATGAAGATGCACAAGACAAACTACGGCGCATCAACCATTGGTTTGCCAGTGAGCTTGCCTACTTGACTACCCGGTTGGCGGAAACTCCGGAACCCGGAGGACGCGGTGGTTCCATGCTGGACAACACACAGATCGTTTGGCTCAACGAGTTGGGCAAAGGCAATTCCCACACACTTTCCAATATTCCATTCCTGTTGGTTGGAGGCGGCGCCGGATTCAAAAACGGTCGAGCCCTCGATTTCGACGGAGAACCGCACAACAGACTTTGGCTGGCACTGGCACATGGATTGGGACATGACGAATTAAGATCGTTCGGCACCGAAAAATATTCGGTGGACGGACCTCTTTGTTTGTCCTGATATCTGGATGAGTGTCTGATGTGATGACATCATTGCCGGCTGGGGCGCGTAGCCGAATGGACTACGAAAAGGCAAGTGTGATTTGGAGTGCGGCATGCAGCGCCACTTTGGATTCCACAGGGGAAGGTTGCTGCTCACTTATGCTACCTGCCCCGGAATCCCAAAGCGTGAGCACCTTCGCTTTCGGAAGATGCATCAAAAGAATGAGAGTTCTTAAAAGGTCTTCAGGCTTTGTTCCGAGTTCTCCAGACAATAAAGTGCCGTCATGGTGGCCACGAAGAGTCTTCCGTTTGCGGCGCAGGTGGTGGCGCTGATGGGCGCACTCAGGTCGGTTTCGTGAAGTAATTGTTTTTCACGTGTCGCTGCCAGGATCATGAAATCACCGCGCCGGCTGCCGATGTAGACTTTGCCATCCGCGACGTAAGGTGAGGCCCAGAATTCTCCTTTGGCGCTGTGTTGCCAGAGCTGTTTGCCGTTACTCTTTTCAAGACAGAAAACATTTTTACCGCAATCCGCAATAAACACCAGGTCATCGGTGATTGCCGGAGTCGACATGACATGTCGTTCAAGCGGGAAGGTCCACTTAACCGAGCTTTGATCGGCATTGCCATCCCGTGATGGGGTGATGCATTTCAACCAGGCACCGATTTTTCCCCACCACAGATCGCCGCCACCTGCCACATACATGTGCTCGCCTTGCATGACCGGCATGCCGAATATGTTGCTGGGCCCTTCGCGTCGGTTTTGGTTGTAGCGATGCACGTTTTCCTTGGGAGCTGTTGGATCAAAATCATAACGCCATACCCGATTCAGATGGAGTGGTTGGTCGGGCGTTTTGGTGGAAAACGGAATGGGATCGTAACCATAGACGATGCCATCACCACCGGCAAACCAGATGGTTTCCTTCCCGTTCACCTTTGTCATCGAAGGCGCTGACCACGTGCAATGAAAGATACTTGGCGCGTTACCTTCGTTTTCGCGGGCAAGATAGGCGCCTGTTGCTTTGTCTAACACGACCAGACTGGGGGCGTCGGGTGTACGGATTTTTTTGTGGGTGTTGTCCACTCCGGTGGCGGTGTTGAGGTAAAGATGAGGACCGTGGATCAGGATGGAACTATGCGCGCCGTCATGGGACCAGATTCCGGCGCCTTCTGTCAGGTCAAACAACCACAGAATATCGGCATCCAGATCGCCCAGTTCAAGCGGTTCACTGTCCTGAGGCGTCATATGGCGGGCTTCGTCCATGTATGGACCTTGATTGCCATTGCTGAGCCCTTGGGCGTCCAGGCAGACCACTTCACCTCGATTGGTGACGACATAGACCCGGTCTCCTTCCACCGTTGCAGGAGAGGAGATCCCGCTACGCGGCCAATCGAAGTAGCGGTCTTCTTCTCGTTTGGGAACGACGAGTTGCCATTGCAGTTCTCCGGTCAATTCATCAAAACACATCAGCACACCCCGGTCGCCCTGGTGTTTTGGGTCTCGGGGCTGGTGGTTGTTGGTGCCGACGTAGACCCGGCCTCCGGATACGACTGGTGATGAGTGAGCTTCGGTTCCCAGTGGAACTTTCCATTTGATGTTGGCGCCTGTGTCCGGATCAAAATGAGCAGGGAGTCCTGTTTCTGCTGAAATCATGTTTCGATTCCAGGCAGTTCCCCATTGTGGCTGATCCTCGGCGTACAAGCTTGTCATGCAAATGAGGGAAAAGCCGAGATATCCGGTCAGATGTTTTATAAAACTCATAGAGGGTGCTAAAGACTGTTCAGGAAATGAATCAGTGCATGGCGTTCCTGCGCTGGCAGAGGTCGCTCACGTGGTTCAGGATGTTGGCGGTCAAACAGCACTTCCTCAAGGGTGGACGCGCTGTTGTCATGAAAAAAGGTGTCCCTATGACTGATGCCCAGGAGGGTCGGGGGATTGAATGCCTGATTGCCGGCTGTATCCGTTAATCCCACATTGTAGGTTTCGGCGGTGGTGTAATAGGGGGGCTTATGACATTCCTGGCAGCCTTCGCGATGGAAAACCTGGTGGCCTTCTTCAAAGAGTTCTCTGTCAGTTTCAGATCTGGAGGTGATCAGTGAAGGTGGAGCCTCCAATGTCTCCAAATATCGGGCAATGAATGCTGCTTTATCGGTGGTGCTGCCCTTGTGCAGCATGGTTTTGTCCAGGGATTTTGCAATTTGCGACTCCAGATTCTCCATCTTGCCCAGCCACGAAAAGGGTGGGGAAGAGGCGGCTCCGAGAAGTGTGAGGATCCGTTTTGGTGATCCAAAGTGGTCGTCGCCAAGGTTGTCGTTCAGCAGGCCGGTGGTGTGACCGTCGGTGTGGCAACTATGGCAGCTGTACCAGCCTCGTAATGAGAGGCTGGCGTCGAAGAATAATCGTTCACCTTTGTCGCTGTCGGTGAGCGTGGGTTGTGGTCCCAGTGAGATGTTTTTTAAAAGACGTGTTTCGTTCAGATCAATGACCGAGATGGAATCGGAAAATTGATTGGCGACGTAGAGTGACGATTCATCGGTCGTTATCACCATGTCGATCGGGCGATCCCCCACTTGAATGCGATGGGTGTAATTGGATGCCAACTGTGGGCGAAATGCCACACGGTCGACCCCGCCAAGGGCGGTGATGAGGGTGCCGTTTTTGCGGATAAGGACGGCGTTGGGATCGCCGCCGGGGCCGGTTTCGTCTCCCATGCCGTAGACGGTGCCCATTTGTATCGGTGATCGTGTTGGGTTGAGCAGGTCGGTGAGGGGGATAGCCCGGACCTGGTTGTCCATCAGGACCCCCCAGGTGACTTCCGGATTGAAGGTCGTGGCATAGGAATTCAATGATTCACCGGAAATCCAGACGGTTGTTTGATCAGCATCGCGTGTCAGGGAGAGGTTGGCGATGTTGTTGATCTGAAAATGGCTGACGGTGCGAATACTCTTTTTTCCCAGATCAAATAGAGCCAACATGCCATTGAAGGCATCGGCTATCAGGAGTCCGTTTTGTTCCGGAACAAATGTCATTTTTCCTGGAGCGAACGGGAGGTCGATGACATCGGTTGTTTTCCAGGATGAAGTTTGGTCTTGAGTCTCCGTGGACTCAAGTAGGGTCAATCGATGAGACCAGCGGGAGGCGATCGCTGTTATCTTCTTGTGCGGGTGAAGGGCAATATGCTGAGGGTCTTTGGCTACCGGGAGTTCGGTCCTTTTATCCCAATGACTGGAGGAGCTATTCCAATCCAGTGTAATCAAGGAATGTTGTTCCTCGTCCGTGAGCAGGATCTGGCGATGTTTCCGGATGTAAGCCATGTCTGAAAGTCCCACGCCGACCTGCCATTCACGGATGATCCGATCGGAAGTGAGGTCGATCTTACTCAGAGAACCCGACCGGCTGTTGGCAACGAGTAATTGGGCACCGTTGTGTGTCAGGGCTATTTTGACCGGATGTCGCAAGTGAGGTGTTGAAGCGATGTCGGCACGACTCAGGTGTGTCAGGATCAACGATCCCAACACAAGGCCAATTAGATGAATTATCGAGGCGCGCCACATGGTCGATACGTATATTCAACCCAAACACACCGGCCTTCGTCAATGCTGGCTTTCGAAAGGATGATGGTTCTTGAGTGCAGCCTTTTTCCCGGGCATGATTTGCCGCATGTTTTCACTTGCTCGTTTTTTGGCCGTGCTCACTGCTGTTTGTTGCGGGTGGTTCTGTGTGACGTCTCAGGCCGCGGCGGGGTACCCCAACATCATTATGATTTTCTCTGATGATCAGGGAACGCGTGATGTTGGCTGTTACGGAAGCGAAATCCCTACACCTCATATGGATTCGCTGGCCAGGGATGGAATGAAGTTTGACCAGTTTTATGCTGCTTCAGCGATATGCACACCATCCAGGTTTGGATTGTTGACAGGGTGCAATCCGAGTCGCTCCCAGGACCGGCTTTTATCGGCCCTTATGTTTCTGGCCGAAGAAGACAAACATCGGGGACTGCGTGATCACGAAATCACCATGGCCTCTCAATTGCAGCGGGCGGGCTATGAAACTGCGTTGATCGGGAAATGGCATTTAGGGCATGGACAGTCATCTTTCTTCCCACACCAGCATGGTTTTGATCTCGGGTATGGGCACACAGCGGGGTGTGTCGACTTTTTCACGCTTTCATACGGCAACGTTCCGGACTGGTATCGGAATGGACAGTTGTTGGATACGACGGGTTATGCAACAGATGTCATCACAGACGAGGCGGTTCGTTACATCCGTGATCAAAAACATGAAAAACCTTTCTTTTTGTTTCTCCCATACAATGCCCCTCACTTCGGCAAGGGTTGGGACGATGGGAATGACACCACGGTGAACATCCTGCAACCCCACCCCAGAGATTTGGAACGAGTCAAATTCATCAAGGATCCTACACGCCGCAAATATGCTGCCATGGCAGTGGCCCTGGATGATGGGATCGGTAGGGTGCTAGATGCGGTGGATGGGGCCGGATTACGTGACGATACTCTGATTATTTTTATGTCTGATCATGGTGGGGATCCAAATTACGGTGGAAACAATCAACCCCTGCGAGGGGACAAGGCAACCTTGTTCGAGGGAGGGATTCGGGTCCCGTGTCTGGCGCGTTGGCCTGGGGTTGTGGCCGCCGGGTCGGTCGCGAAAAATCCGGCGTGGGCAATCGATTGGTTCACTACTTTGGCGGAATTGACACAGGTCGGGACGGCGGGATTACGTCTCGATGGTCAAAGCCTTTTGCCGGTGCTACGAGGTGTTGAAACCAAAGAGGCTGGAAGAGAGTTTTTCTGGGAATTGGGATCACATGCGGAATTGGACAGGGGGCATTGGCAAAGTCTGCGACGAGGGGCTTGGAAATACATCAAAACGCCTGATCAAGTGGAACGCCTGTTTCACTTGGAAAGGGATCCATTTGAAAAAAACAATGTGGCTGGGACGCACTCTGAAGTATTGAAGGAACTGGCATCCAGAGCCGATCAACTGTCAAAAGCATACTCCAGAAACAGCCAAACAGGGAACTTGCATGCCCATACACCTGCATTGAAGAATTCTTTATGAACGATCGACCATTGCCTCACTTTCGTTTGAAACGAGCATTTACATTGATCGAGTTGCTGGTGGTAATTGCCATTATCGCCATCTTGGCAGGCATGCTGTTGCCCGCACTCTCCAAGGCCAAGGAAAAGGCCAAGGGGATTGCCTGCACGAACAATCTGCGTCAACACGGGCTTGGGTTCGCTTTTTATGTGGAGGATTTTGAGGATTATTTTCCTCTGTATGAAGATTGGGGAACACTCGGTGGGCAGACGGGAACCATGACTCTGCATGGCGGGCATGTGCCGCGTGAACGGCGTCCCTTGAACGCCTATGTGGGAGCCATGGAATCGTATCGATGTCCGTCCGATAAAGGCGATTCCTATTGGATTCGCACTTTTCCAACCGGAACCAAAACGTGCTTTCAAGGGTGGGGGAACAGTTATCTCACATCCTGGGCGGTGGATGTTTTGGGAGTGCGGCATGTGACGGGAGATTCCGAGGCTGGGGAGAATGAGCCACAGGGTAAATCACTCAAGTCATCTGATATTGCCCGCAGCGCGTCCAACAAGATCATTACCGGTGACTGGCCCTGGTGGCTTGGACGAGATCCGCGTGAACCCGAAAGTCAGTGGCACAATATCAAGGGACAACACCGGTTTAATCTGCTTTATGGTGACGCTCATGTGGAGTTTTTTCATTTCCCTGATGGTGCGTACGAAGAGAATACACTTAAAACACCTGATCCCGATAATCCCTGGTGGTAGGTGTGTGGAAAACCTGCTTACTTGCCTGATCGATATATACTTTGAACTGTGTCTCTCATAGCGACCAACAAACCTCCCCATCCTGTGGAGGGAAATTGTTCAAGGGCTTTCATAATGCGAGCATGAATCCGTTGCTCGTTAGGTTGATGTAAGCGCACGATGAGTATCCCGAAATGAGGTTCCTCCCTATGCTCAAAAAACCCCTTGTCGGTTGTGATGAGTAACCGTTGTTCGGTCTGAGCCAAGGTCCATAGTTCATCGTCAAAAAGACCTTCTTTCTCCGTTCGCCTGATGTCCAAAACATCATAACCCATCAATCTTAATTCCCTTACGGAAATATTGGGGATGTTTTCATCGACCAAAACTTTCATGAAGCAATCAGGACCTCATCCAACGGGGCTAATGGATCCTCAGCCAAGTTAGCCGCATATTCAAGGCAAGCCAGTATATCTTCCCTGGTGATGGATGGGTAGGCGATTTGCAATGCTTCAATGCTATCTCCCTGTGCAAACATTCGAATGATTTGATGTACAGGAATGCGTGTGCCTTGTATGCATGCTTGTCCGTGGCAGATTCGAGGGTGAACCGAGATGCGCTTGTTCATGGTTGAATCATGTCACTGTTTTACCATTTAAGCAAGTCTGTCCGTTGGATAAACCACTGTTAAACATGAGGGAAACCATCTTGAGTTATCATTCCCCGCTTGATTCTCGCTTGGGTTGGGCTGTAGTTTTGCTGTCGAAATGCGAAACGCACTTTTAAGTTTATTATTTGTAATCATGACAGCCTGCCAATCGGTGCCCCATAACTCGTCCGATACCTCAACCAGTCTGGAAGCCTTGAACCAGGCAGCCAAGCCTTTTGGCTCGGTGCTGGCTTTGCCGCAATTGGAGTCCACCCCGGAGGAAATGGCCCAGAATATGGAGCTGGCGATCGGGCATGCGGATGCGGCTTTGGATCGCGTGGCCAGTTTGAATCCCGACGAAGTGAGCTTCGAAAACACCATTCGGGCTTTGGATGACATCAGTTACAAAGCGGATCTGGTGGCGAGTCGGATATATCTGATGAAGGAAACCAGTCAGGACGCCGACATCCGCGATGCGGGGACGGAACAGATCAAGCGGTTTCAGGATTGGGCGGTTGGACTGGATTACCGTGAGGATGTTTATCGCTCTGTCAAAGCCTATGCCGATACAAATCCAAGCCTGGAAGGAGAGGATCAGAAGCTTTTTGAAGAAACTCTGCGTGACTACCAGCGGGCAGGTTTGGCTTTGCCGGAAGCGGAGCGAAATGAAGTGGAATCACTCCGCAAGGAGTTGTCCAAGTTGAGCACGGATTTTGATTCGAATATCACCAAGGCGACCGCTTCGCTGCAGTTTACAGCAGAGGAACTGGATGGGGTGCCGTCTTCCTTTCTGGAAATGGACGGCATCAAGACGGGGGATGATGTCTACACCGTTCAAGCCAATGTGACCTGGCATTTCATCACCATCATGGAGAACGCCAAATCCGAAGAGACACGGCGTCGGATGAAGGTGGCGCGTTATTCCCTTGCCGGTGACAAGAATGTGGAGCTGTTGCAATCCATTCTAAACCTCCGCACGACCATTGCTCACAAACTGGGTTATGGTTCCTGGGCGGATTACCAGACGGAAGTCAAGATGGCCGGCAACGGTAAAACGGCTCTGGATTTTCTCAAGGAACTGAAGGAGGGGCTGCAACCCAAATTCGATGCCGAGTTGGAACGGTATCGCCAATTAAAAGTCGAGGAAACCGGCGATGCTGATGCCCAAATTCATCTGTGGGACTGGAGGTATTACAGTAATCTGCTTCAGAAAAAGGCTTACAATGTGGACGCCGAGCAGTTGCGCGTTTACTTCCCTTATCAACAAACCCTTCAGGGCATGTTCAAGATTTACCAAAACATGTTCGATCTGAAATTCATTGCCATGGAACCTCCGTTCAAATGGGTAGACGATCTGGAACTTTATGGGGTTCTGGATGCCGAAACCGGGGAGCCTCTGGGTACGTTCTACCTGGACATGTTTCCACGCGAAGGCAAGTTCAATCATTTTGCCCAGTTCACCATTTTGGCCGGCAAGGAGTTCGAAGGCGGAACCTACCAGCGTCCCTGCGTGGCTTTGATCTGTAACTTCCCGTCTCCAACCGGCGACAAACCTTCCTTGCTTTCGCATGGCGAAGTGGAAACCTTGTTCCACGAATTCGGGCATGCCTTGCATTCCATCCTCACGAGAGCACGTCATTCCAGGTTTTCGGGAACCAGTGTGCCACGCGACTTTGTGGAAGCGCCTTCTCAGATGCTTGAGAACTGGATTTGGGACAAGGAACAGCTGGACAGCTTTGCGGCGGACTACCGGGATCCTTCCAAGAAAATTCCCGAAGCCATCCTTAATCAGCTCAAGGACGCCCGTCTGGCAACCATTGGCACCTTTTACCGGCGTCAGTTGAGCTTTGGGATTCTGGATCTGGAACTGCATTCGATCACCTCAACCGAAACGAAGTTGGATGTGATCAAGGATTCCAACCGCATCATCAGCGATGTTTTCCTGCCGGTTCCTGAAGACACGACGTTTGTGACCTATTTTGGACATTTGACCGGGTATGACGCCGGATACTATGGGTATGCGTGGGCGGATGCGATTGCCGCCGACATGGCAACGGTGTTTGAAGAATCCGAACTCAAGTATGCGGACAAGGAAGTGGCCCGTCGATTGCGGGATAGCATTTATGCTCCCGGTGGTTCGCGTGATGCGAACGAATTGATCCGTGAGTTTCTCGGACGGGAGCGTTCGATTCAGCCGTTTTTAAAATCGATCGGGATTGAATAGCTTTTTTTGTTTTGCTCATCCGCCGATTTTCTGCAGATGAACGCAGATGTTAAAACAAAGGCCTTGCTCTTCATGGGAGCAAGGCCTTTGTGATGTTTTGTTTAATTTACTTTTAGAACGTTTCAGATGGCTTCGTCGCCGCGTTCGTCGGTCCGGATGCGGACGGCTTCTTCCACTGGGACGACAAAGATCTTACCGTCACCAATCTTGTTGGTGTTGGCCGAAGTGCGGATGGCATCAATGACTTCAGTGACCGATTCGTCCGGGACAACCAATTCCAGTTTGATCTTGGGAAGGAAGTCCACGGTGTATTCACTTCCGCGGTAGATTTCCTTGTGGCCTTTCTGGCGTCCGAACCCTTTTACCTCCGAGACCGACATGCCGACAACGCCGACTTCTGAAAGGGCTTCGCGCACTTCATCGATCTTGTAGGGTTTGATGATGGCTTCTATTTTTTTCATAATGTTAAAAGACTGATTTCAGGATTGGTTTTATTCGTTGTAGGCTTCTTCTCCGTGACAGGTGGTGTCCAAGCCCATGTTTTCCTCGGCTTCATCCACACGCAGTCCGACCATGGCTTTTACCACCAGGAGGATGACATAAGATGCGATGCCTGCATAGACAGCAGTCAGCAGACCGGCAAACAGTTGGACACCCAGTTGTTTGCCCATGGAGAAATCTTCACCCCCCACACCGCCGAAGACGGGAGCCATAAAGACACCCAACATGATGGTTCCAATAAAACCGCCCACGCCGTGAACTCCGAATACATCCAGTGAATCGTCGTATCCAAATTTCTTTTTGATCACCGTTGAAGCCCACCAGCAAATGAAGCCTGACATGGTGCCGATGGCCAGTGCTCCGACGGGGCCCACTGTGCCCGATGCTGGCGTAATCGCGGCCAAACCGGCGATGGCTCCAGTGGCGGCTCCCAGCATACTGGGTTTGCCGTGTTTGAACCATTCAATGAACATCCAGACCAGTGTCGCGGTAGCAGCTGAGATCTGCGTGACCACCAACGCAGAGGCGGCATCTCCATTGGCACCGAGGGCGCTTCCTCCGTTGAAACCAAACCAACCCACCCAAAGCATCGCGGCTCCCGTGACGGTCATGGGGAGATTGTGGGGCATCATGGGTTTGGTGGGGTAACCTGTGCGGGGGCCCAGAACGATACACGTAACGAGTGCCCCTATACCAGCGGTGATATGAACCACAATGCCACCGGCAAAGTCCTGCACACCCATATCAGCGAACCAACCGCCAGCTCCACCCCATACCATATGGCAAATTGGAGCATACACGATGATGTTCCAGAGAGCAGTAAACCAAAGCACTGCGGAAAATTTCATGCGTTCCACAAAGGCCCCCACCATGAGAGCGGGGGTGATGATGAAAAAGGTCATCTGGAAGGCAAAGTGTAGCAGTTTGGGAATGGTGCCTTCGGCGGTGGAACCATCGATGCCCTTGAGCATGGCCAGATCCAGGCCACCGATAAAGGAGTTCAGGTTGGTGGTATCGGCTTCCATGCCTGTGGTGGAGAAGGCGAGGGAGTAACCACAAACCAGCCAAAGAATGGTCATGGTGGCCGTCAGCACAAAACAATGCATCAAAACCGAAAGAACATTCTTGCCCCGAACCAATCCCGCATAGAACAGTGCCAATCCTGGGATGTTCATAAACAACACGAGCGCAGTGGATACCAGGATCCATGCGGTGTCGCCTGTGTCGATCGAAGACTCTTCCTGAGCCATCAGACCAAACGGGGTTGCCATCATCAGCCATACGAATAACCGCTGCCATCCAAGGCAAATTTTGCGCTTTGAGAGGTCAAAAAATGTCATTGCTTTTGTTTGTTCGGGATTCATGGAGAGGTCGTTTAACATGAAAATAGTAACGTTAGCCACCAAAAAGTCACAATTTTGTAGAATAATGCCTCCATCATTGGAGAGGTAAGTTCCACTTTGAACCCAATATAGTCCTGACGACCAGCGGTCTCCTATCAAGCTACAATGGGAATGTCATAGGTTATCGTCATACCATTGGCTGTCGGCATTCCACGTCTTTTGGTGAGGAAAATGGTCGAGGGAGAAGTATGGGCTCGGGTGGAACCAAGCCCTCCATTTTTTGGACATCGAATCGGATTGTTTTCTAGAGTGAATTTCTGTAGGTGTGGGGCATGGATTCCACCAACCAACCCCGTCCCGTGGCGGTTCGTCTCGTTTCGCTGGATGCGTTTCGAGGGGCGATCATGTTGCTCATGGCTTCCGGGGGATTGGCCATACCTCGTATTGCCGAGTCGTTTCCGGATAGCCGGATTTGGCAAATAATGGGTGTTCATACCGAACATGCCGCCTGGACTGGATGCACTTTATGGGATCTCATTCAACCGGCTTTCATGTTCATGGTGGGGGTGGCGCTTCCCTGGTCGATTGCCAATCGACGGAACCGCGGAGAAACCGTCTGGCAATCCTGGCGACATGCCCTGATGCGTTCTCTGGTGCTTGTTCTACTGGCCGTGTTTCTGTCCTCTGCCTGGAGCAAACAGACCGCCTGGGTGTTCCCGAATGTGCTTGCCCAGATTGGACTGGGATATCCTGTTCTCTTCCTGGTCGCTCATGGACGCACCTGGATGCAGTGGTCGGCTGCCTTTTTGATACTGATCGTTTATGGGGTGGCATTCGCCGTGTATCCGACCGCGCCTGCGGATTTTGATTGGTCGACGGTTGGCGTGGCGGAGGATTGGACTCACCTGACCGGTTTTGCCGCCCATTGGGACAAGAACTACAATTTCGCGGCGCGTTTCGACCAGTGGCTCCTGAATCTGTTTCCTCGCGAAGAAGCCTTTGTGTTCAATCGAGGCGGGTATCAAACGCTGAACTTCATCCCTTCCATCGCCACCATGATTTTTGGTCTGTTGGCAGGACAAATGATGAGGGACAGCTCATCCATGTGGAACAAGGTGCGTTGGTTGCTGGTGTTTGGTTTGATGGGCTTGTTGTCCGGAGTGGTGCTGGAACAGGCTGGGATTTGTCCGATTGTAAAACGTATCTGGACGCCTTCTTGGGCATTGTTCAGCGCCGGTTGGGTGTGCTGGTTGATGGCCTTTTTCGTGGTCATGATCGAATGCCTGCACTTGAAAAAATGGGCCTTTCCGTTCGTGGTGGCGGGATTGAATCCCATTACACTTTATTGCATGTGGCAGCTGAGCGCCGGTTTCGTGCGTGATAATCTGAAACGACATATCAGCCCCGATATCTTCCTATGGATGGGGGAGACTTATGAACCCATGCTGCAGCGTGGTCTGGTATTGGTGGTGCTTTGGTTGGTGTTGTACTGGATGTATCGACGGAAGATCTTTATTCGGGTTTGATTAAAAAACTCACGCCCGCTGCGCTCGAGACGCGAACGGTGTCAAAAGAGTGAAGCCAAATTTGCCGCCTGAAACCGGGTTCCTGCGATGTGTTTCAGTTGTCTGATTCGGTTCTTTTCAAGGGTTTCAAAATGATTAAAATGCTCTAAAACAGAGAATTTAGCCGGTTTTTGTGCGATTAAAGTTGACTCTAGCGCTCTGACCCCAAAAAATTTTCATGCCAAGAGCTCTATTAACTGATAATAAGATATTTGCAGCATTCTTCAAGCCTTTATTTGACGCCTTGAATCGAGCTGTTCACACTCGCCAATGTAATGAATTACCCGACCAGCATTGGCTTGAATTAGGAGTCACCCGAATTCTTATGGAATCCCCCAGCGGCCGGGGGTTTCTCCAACAATACGGCCCCCACTTTCAGAGTGATGTTTCTGTGGGGCTTTATTTCGAATCTCTCAAAAGTAACCGACGCCTCCTTCTTGCCGATGAATTAAATGATAGTATTTGCGCTAAAGCAGCCAAAGAACTTAATGACCCTCTTCAGGATTTTGAGGAACTAAAAAAATATGACATCTATGCCGCTGATGGCCATTGGCATGGTGCTTCGGCTCATGAAGTACGCAAGAATGAAAAGAAAT
>CAYPZD010000090.1:0-11230 GCA_964415055.1 uncultured Verrucomicrobiota bacterium
CGCTCGCGGACCCGCGGCAACGGTTCCCTACCGACGACGTTAGCCTCTGGGCAGGTAGGGATTTGGCCCTGGTTGCGGACGCTTTGTTCAATGGAATATGACACAAACCGGAGTTGGCACTTCAACTCGGGAACCTGTCGGTTCCAAAGCTCCGGTTTGATTATTAATCTTGAATACCACGACCGAGTCGGTCCCCTGGTTGGCGGCCAAAAGAAACTTTCCGGTCGGATCGATTCCGAAACTTCTGGGCGTTTCACCGCGAGTGGATTCCGTTTCGATCAGTTTGAGTTTCCCTGTTTCCTGATTCACCGAAAATACGGCAATGCTGTGATGTCCCCGATTGCTTCCGTAGAGCAATTTCCCCGATGGATGCATGAACACTTCAGCAGTATAACTGACTCCTTCGAAATCCTCGGGGAGCGTTGAGATTGTTTGAATTTCCTCCAATTTACCCTGCTTGGAATCGTAATTGAAAGCGACAACGGTATTGCTGAGTTCATTGATAACGTATGCAAAGGATTGATTCGGATGAAACGCAAAATGACGGGGACCCGATCCGGCTTTCACCGAAACGGATGCAGCTTTGTAGATATCGAATCGTTTGTTCTTAGCGTCGAACGGATAGATGTACACCTTGTCGACACCCAAGTCGGCGGCCACGGCGAAACGATTGGCGGCATCCAAATTGATGCAGTGGGCATGTGCAGCCTCCTGGCGCTGTGGATTCACGCTCGAACCCAAATGTTCAACCACATCCGCAGTTACCCCCAATCCACCGTTTTCCTCAATGGGCAGGACCGCCACCGTGCCACTTGTATAATTGGCAATAAGAGCACTGCCACCAGTCGAGTCGATCTGGATATGACACGGTGCGGCTCCCCTGCTTGCTTGTTGGTTGATCAGTTCCAAAGTCCCGTGACGGTCGGTAATGCGGAAAGCGCTCACGGCTCCGGTCTTTTCTCCCTGGTAATTTCCGGTTTCGTTGACGGCATACAGGAGCGGTTTGGATGGGTGCAGCGCTAGAAAGGATGGATTGGCGGACTCAGCTACCAAACGGACATCGGAGGTCACCTTGCCTGAGCTGGTGTCAAAATCGAATGCATAGATCCCCTTGCTTTTGGCATTGGTATACGTGCCAATGTAAACTTGAACTGATTCGGCCTGGATTAAGCTCATGGACAAAAAGCATGCGGTGAAAGCAAACACACGTCGACACTTTGTCCAGAGGCGTGGATTCCAATTGCAGAAGGATTTCATGGGAACCATCAATCCCCATGTGCATGGAAAAATCAAGAATCAAAAATCGGATTGCCTACAAGAGGGTCTGTAAGAAGATAGAGATTTAACTGGGCCACGCATCTCACTTGATTCCTTGAAGGAGCAAAAACGCAAGAATTTCTATGGAATGCTTGCGACTCTGCGCCGCTTTGGATTTGGTCCATCTGCTTAAACCATATACTTCATTTAAACACACCCCCTCATACTCCAACGCGTCATGTTATTCTGGTTGCGGGCTGCTGACATGGGCTAGATTCCGAGAGATGAGTATGCTGTGGCATTGTCCAAAGGTATCCAAAGCGGTTCCGATGCATCGGAACACGCACTCCGCATGGCTCTCGGCTCACACATATATTTTTAGAAGGAACTGAGATGCGCCCGTTCCACCTCTTTTGGTCAAGAATGTCATATGGAAGAAATTTGGGAATCCCGACTTCTCGGGCGAACCGATCCCGCCATTCCCAAAATACGCTATTGCACCACAGGATCAGGAAGTACACAAAAAAGCCGCCCTCAAAGAGAGGACGGCTTGATGAGAACATTAAAGTTCGATTACTTGCGACGACGGAACATCAAAGCAGCACCGCCGAGCACAGCCAGAGCGATCGTGGAAGGCTCAGGAACTGCACCTCCAGTGGTGATGTTAAGCGAAACTCCACCAGGCAATGCAGCGGGAGGAGCGGGAGGTGTTCCAGTTCCACCGAGGGTCACAGTGAACGCGTCGGAGTAACTCCAATTCCCGTCACCAGTGTGCCCAGCGAGATGGAGGGTGACTTCACCAGTCATTCCATCCAAGGTGGTGGAACCAGCAGAGAAGAACCCAGCTCCCAAGATGGAGGCACTGGTGCCAACCAATTCACCGGGGCCGGTTGCATACTGAACGGTTGTGCCAGCAGCAGCAGCTGCACCGTCAACAGTTACAGGCGTTCCACCAATGTTGGACAATGCGATGGTGCCCTGACCAAATGCGCTTACAGAAACCAAAGCGCAGAGTACGGATAGTACGAACTTTTTCATAGCTATGTTATTATCGATAGTATTTGTTTAGGTTTTAACTAATTAGTTAATGGAGAAATTGCGGTCCCAAGCAGCTGCTTCGCCTTTGTCGACGAACACTGCGTCAGCAACTCCCAAAGTAGGATCAGCTGGCTGCCAAGCTTCCAAAACGTTAGGAATCACAACATACTGGTTGGAATCCCAACCGTTGCCATTCCAAGAGTAAGCGGTGTCACCGCTTCCAGCAGGGAAACCGTGGTCGCTCAAAGTGCCAGAAACAGGAACAGTAGAACCTTGGATGCTCAATCCAGCAGGAACTGTCTTGTTGCTTGCGTCACCTTGAAGCACTTCACCCACGAAGGTGATGGTGGTTGCTTGAGGAGAGTCGATGAAAAATCCGTCACCAACCGGAAGGTTGATTTCTGGCTGCCATCCAGAGAGGACGTTAGGGATCACAACGAACTGAGAAGTGTCATATCCAGCACCGTTCCAAGCGTAAACTTGAGCTCCGGATGGTGCAGAAGGAATCACTTCACCGATAGTGTTGCCACCATTGCTGAGGGGATTGGCGATCAGGTTCAATCCTGCTGCCAAATCCTTGTTAACGTAACCAACAGCGTTCACTGAGGTCACCTGCGCTGAAGCAGAAGCCAATCCTGCCACACCCAGCACAGCCGCGATAAGTAGTGTTTTTGTTCTCATTGCTTTTATTCTCGTTACCGTGTGTGCCGATAACTTCCGAAATTTACAGATTATTGTCAATGCTTTTTTTGCTGAATCGCAGGAATCTCAACAGATGCCCACGATCACCTCTTATAAGCTACTCAATATCAAAGAACCTGTCAAATTTCATATCATGATGTATTCCCCAGCTCCCACGCACAACCAACATCAACCCAACCATCATATTTAAAACATGTTACAACACCTCTCCCAAACCATCCCCTTTCTTATAACTCAACTTTCAATCCCCTCTTTCGCGAAAAAAGACCTCATTCAGCCGGAAATACATCTTGCCTGCCCTGCCACCATACTAAGATGATGCGCGGAGATGATCTGGCTTTATCAGCACTTAATTCGGCCCATCCTGTTTCAAATGCAGGCAGAACAGGCTCACGAACAAGCACTCAACATGTTGCAGCTTGCTTCAAGGAGTTCGGTTTTGAATTCACTGGTCTCTGATTTTTGCAATGCCCCCAAACTGACCACCCGGGTATGTGACTTGCATTTCCCGAATCCACTTGGATTGGCGGCTGGTATGGACAAAAACGCCGTTGCCCTTCCTGTTTGGGAATCACTGGGCTTTGGTTTTTGTGAAATTGGCGGCATCACACGTCACGCTCAACCAGGGAATCCCAAACCAAGGATGTTCCGTGCACCTCAAACGGAGGCTTTGATCAATCGCATGGGATTCAATAATGATGGTCTTGAATCCGTCACCGAACGTCTGGCTGATTGGAAATCACAGGACGCGTGGCCCAAGGCGCCTGTCGCCATCAATCTTGGCAAATCAAAAATCACACCTCTGGAAAAAGCTCCGGAGGAATATGGCATGCTCCTGCAAACTTTATGGCCATACGGAGACCTGTTTGTAGTGAACGTCAGCTCACCCAACACCCCGGACCTGCGCAAGCTCCAACACGTCGATGCCCTGAAAACAATCATCAACACATTGGAATCAGTCAGGTCAGCATGCTTAAAACAATCACCCCAGCTCCCAACTCGTCCCATTTTTCTCAAATTGGACCCCGACATGCCCAGAGAAGCTTTGAATGACATTCTGGATGCCTGCATGGATTCATCACTGGATGGCATCGTTGCCACAAACACCACACTCAGCCGCCCGGAACCCGACAGCCCGGAGATGGAGCGTCCTTCAGTTTACGATGAAATGGGTGGCCTGAGTGGCCGGCCACTTAGACAGCGCAGCACCGATCTGATTCGCCACATCTATTCTCACACCCAAGCCAAATTACCCATTATAGGAGTGGGTGGCATTTTTGACGCACAAGATGCCTGGGAAAAAATCGGAGCAGGAGCGAGCTTACTGCAAATCTACAGCGGCATGGTTTACCAAGGCCCCACACTGGCACGCTCCATTGTTGAAGGTCTTTCAAGTCAAATGGAACGTCATTCGCTGACATCCATTGCATCAGCAGTAGGCAAGGAACTGCCCTTTAGGACGGAAGATTAGGAATCTCAAACCCCTACAAACCACCCCAAGAAAAACGCAGGGCACACTCCACAACAATTTACTCAACGACCCTATAAGCTTGAAGAAACTCCGGCACATGTTCGGCAACCAACTCTGAGATTACTTTGGCCCCCGGGGCGAGCAAATGAAGCTGATCGGTATGAGTAAATCCATCAGTGTCAGCCTCACCCAAATCCTGGTAAAGTTGCTTTGTAAGCCGATTCAGGTCGATGCTCGGACAGCTCAAAGATTGAGCCACCCCCAGGACCACATCACTTCGCTCATCCAAATAGGGAACAACCCTGCCATCCAGGTCGAATTTCCTCAACGTCAAAGGCGTCACAAGGATGGGCGTACCACCAAAACCGCGAACCAATTTAACGAGCGAAACCAGGTTGGCACGATATTCCTCCATGGTTGTCCTTTTTTCGGCCTGCCCCGATAGTTCATCAATCATCCCGAACTGAATAAAAACAAAATCTGCCGCGACAAACTTGAGATTTTGGACCTGCCAGCCAGATTCCAGGTAAGTTTTAGAGCTTTGCCCCGGTTGAGCCAGATTAACCAGGATAACTTCATCTCCAAAGTAGGCATTAAAACCCTCTCCCCAACCACCAACACGGCCAGAATAATAAGAAAAGTCCATAATCGTGGAATCACCAACGAGGGCCATACTGGTTTCGTCGACAGGAAGTTGCCAGACATTCAAACGGTAAAAGGCACTTTCAGCATCATCTTCTTGAACCGAAAACGTGTGTGACCCGACCGAGTGATTGAAAGAACCAACCCAATCCCGGAGATCAAAGGACCTTTCGATTTGATAGCCAAGAACTTTTCGCTCGGATGAAACTACCAGCTCCACTCCCCCGTCGACTGTGCGCACAGTCAACACTTGTGCCATCACACACTCACCAGCATGCAGCAGCGAAATCAAGATTAGGCATGATACATATTGGAAACACATAGTCTACAATGGATAAACCAGCTAAAACCCTTCCCATCACACTCAGCCAAGGGGCCGAGCAAGAAGAAAATCATCCGTTATGTTTCCATGCTTCACGCATATCAACACCCGATGGGCTTTGAAAAACCCTCAACCCGAATTCAGGGAGCACCGCCAGAAGGTGATCAAATATGTCTGATTGAATATCTTCGTAAGGAATCCAGCGTTTTTCTTTGGAAAAGATATAGATCTGGATAGGCAACCCCTTGGAAGTCGGCTCCAATTGGCGCACCAGCAGGGTCATTTCCTGATTAATCATGGGATGCCGCTTCAGATAAGACGTGATGTAGGCTCGAAATGTGCCGACATTGGTCATCCGGCGACCATTGACCAAACAGGAATCGTCTACTTTGGATTGTTCGTTGTGATCAGCCAGTTCATCCTTTTTGTGGTCGATGTACTCCTGAATATATTGAATCCTTCTAAGTTGCTTAAGCATGGGCTCATCACAAAAACGAATGGTGTTCAGATCCAAAAACAAGGACCGCTTGATCCTGCGACCGTCAGATTCGGACATGCCTCGCCAATTCTTGAAAGCATCACTGATCAAGGCATACGTTGGAATAGTCGTGATGGTTCGGTCCCAGTTTTGAACTTTGACGGTGGTCAGGGTGATTTCCAGCACGTCTCCATCGGCGCCGTACTTAGGCATCTCAAGCCAATCTCCAATTGCCAACATCTTGTTGGTTGTCAATTGAATACCCGCTGTAAAACCAAGAATAGCATCTTTGAACACCAACATGAGCACAGCCGTTAACGCCCCCAAACTACCAAACAAGACCGTTGGGTTCTTCCCCATGACTTTGGCTACCACGAAAACGCCCCCCACCAAAAACACCACCAGTTTAACAACTTGCAGAAAACTTTTGATGGGAACTTGTTTCGACCAGGCAAAACTACGGTAAATGTCGAGAAATGCTGCCAGCAGGGAATCCACCACGACCATCACAACGACTGCGATATAAATCTGGGTGCCTGAGGAGATGATCTGCAGAGCATCCGCGTAACCTTCCCATATCTCAGGCAGCAACACGCTGAAAACCGCAATGGGTGCTAGATGTGATAACTTGTGGAAAACTTTGCGCTTGGCCAGTTTATCATCCCATTTGATCCTGGTGCGATCAATGAACGCGTGCACCGCGCGGACGATGAGGTTCTTGGCGATGAAATTGACAATGATTGCCAGGCAGAACACCCCAAAAGTCGCGACCCATGAAGCCGTGACAGGTGCCCAATCAGGCGAAATCCCCCCCTCGATCAGAAAATCAATTAACCATTGCATGCCTTAACAACTACCTGAAATGACGTCCGATACAAACACCTTATGCGGTATTATCTTAAAACCAAAGTGGCACCCGCACGATTCAAGGTCAGAAAACGCCCTACTTTTCGCTGAACAAGCAGTTCCATTCGCACAGAGGTCCCAGGTTTGATGTCATGGAGATACTTGGCCAGTTCCACCATCGAACCCACCCTGAGCTCATTGACACGCAACACGACAAATCCATTGCGGATTCCCGCCCTGGCAGCTGGGCCGTCTTCATCAATGTCCGCTACAATAGCGCCTTCTACCGTGTCCAAATTGAGTTTACGAGCCAACTGCGGACTCATCTCCTGCAGCAAAAACCCTGTTCGCTTTCGAACAAGCTCTGCGTTGAAGAAGCTTTTCTCGGGAATCAATTGCACGCGAATCTCTTTGTGTCCCCGATCACGTTGAACGGTGACACTTACGGCTTTCTCCCCCTTGTTTTGTGTCAGTTGCTGATGAAAATCGATGACATGATCGGTTTCATTTCCACCAACACTCAACAGGGCATCCCCAACCTTCAAGCCCGCTTTATCGGCAGGACTTACAAGTTGAATCTCTCTGACTTTCAGAGGTCGTGCTCCGGCATCCACCTTGGCCCCGAACCATAATCCATCCAGGATTTCAGGAGTCATGATTTCCGACATGGCTTCATTGATCCGCTTGACCGGAATCGCGAATCCGATGCCCTGCCCCTCTTTGAACACGGCAACACTGAGCCCGATCATTTCCCCGTCCAAATTGACAAGCGGGCCTCCACTGTTGCCCGGATTGATGGCTGCGTCGGTTTGAAGCCAATCCTCGATTTCCAAGGGTTCATTTTCCATGGGAGGACGCCGATTTTTGGAACTTAAAATCCCCCGACTCACCGAACTGCCCAGCCCAAAAGGATTCCCCAAAGCCAACACCGTTTCCCCCAACAACAAATCGTCTTCACGGGCAAACGATATGGCCTGGAAATCCGGCAAAGAGTCCCCGCCCTTGATCTTCAGGAGAGCCACATCACTGGACCGCATCCCCGCAATGGGTTCCGCCTCGTAACGTGATCCATCCTGCAGAATCACTTCCACCCGACTGGCCCGACTCACCACATGTGCATTGGTCAACACATAACCGGATTCGTGAATGATCACCCCGGATCCAAGACTGTAGGTGGATTCGGCGGGGCGACGTCGATAATAGGGTCCGAAGAATTCCAAAAGCAGGTCGTAATAGAAATCCTGACGCTCTACCAGAATCTCCGTTCGAATGTTCACCACACTCGGCATGGCTTGGTCGACCGCCCTGACGGTCGCATCCCTCCGCACCGAATCCGCCACCGCAGCCCAGTCACTCACACCAAGCCCCAAAAACATGAGTATACAAAACAGCACCCCTCCCTTGAGAGATGAACACCAACCCTGCTTATCACTTTCTTTCGAACCGGTCATTCCCCCAACTTGATCATTATTTGACATTTTTTCAACTATCACCACGCCCCATAGAGTTATGGATTTACGACATTTTATCTTAATTTACGACTTTTTATCCCTTTATTTACAAAAAGGTTCAATTGATTGTTTATTTATCCCTCAAAACCCCCGTACCATTTCGTCGACACCTCATTCATCTCGACAACACTATGGTCATTCCAACAGATTTTTACCATCAATGGCGTACATCCGCAATGGCGACTCACCAACTCAAGGAGAGTTCCGGACAAGAATTTCCCGAACGGGTGCTTCATTTGATGTGGATGCATCAACGTTTTGACACAACCCGCTGCCAGACCATCGACGGGAAACAGATCGAGATTCTTCACCCCGGATTCTGGAATCATGGGGCCGGACCAGACTTTCGATCGGCCGTCTTGCGCATGGGGGATCAATTATACAAGCACGCAGACATTGAACTCGATCTAAAGCCGTCCTTCTGGCACTCGCACCGACACGACCTGAATCCCGATTTCAACAAAGTTCGACTGCATGTCATCTGGGAGGGAAACATCCCGAAAGATCACCCAATACCCGTATTAAAAATATCGGACTACACCCGCGAATCTCAAAGCGACCTCGTGGAGTGGGCAGGTGACAGCGTAACCGAATGCTGGCCCGAGCGATTGTGCGGGCAGTGTCGGTCCCCATTGATTCAATTATCTACCGATTCCATCCAGATACTGGTCCGTCAAGCCGCGTTGCTGCGCTTGCAACTGAAGGCGAAACGCATCGAGGAAGAAGCTCGCCAATCAGGATACCGAGACGCCCTTTGGTTACACTTATTCAATGGATTGGGTTACCGGAAAAACCAGTGGCCCATGAGACGTTTGTATCAGTTGACCGGGAAAATCATGAAAGACCTGGATCATAAAAGAACCGATGAAGCCAGATTCCTGATTCAATGTAGATTATTTGGCATCGCCAATCTGATCCCCAAACAGATGCCCCACCATTCACAAAAGGATCATCGATATGTTCGCAAGTGCTGGGATGCATGGTGGCGTGATCATGATACATTCGCAGAAGATATTCTTCCCAAATGCATGTGGCATATGCAGAGCATACGTCCGGCGAACCATCCATTAAGACGATTGGCAACTGTTGCCCACTGGATGACGACACCAGATTTTATAAAAAGGATTGAAGACTGGTTTTACACTCCCATGCAAACACGCACGGCTCAGGAAAAAATACACGCTATCCTGGGTGACTACTCTGATGAATTCTGGTCATGGCATTGGTCATTGACCGGCCCTAAAATGAAAAATCCATCTTTCCTGACAGGTGCAGAGCGAACCAACGAACTGGTGATCAATGTGATTTTGCCATGGCTTCTTGCCAGGACGCGCTCCTCTCTTTCGGAGCACGATGGAGATCCAATTCAACGTATCAAACGATTATACTTTCACTGGCCTCGTGCAGCGGATAATGCCTTACTGAAAATGGCGCGCATGAGGTTGTTGAGCGGCAGAAAATGTGGATGGATCCAATCAGCAGCGGACCAACAAGGCTTGCTGCAAATTTTGGCTGATTTTTGCAGTCACACGAACGCCACCTGCGAACATTGCCTGTTTCCGGAGGTCGTCCAAGCCGTTGATGCCCACGCGGCGATAGCCACATGAGAGCTCTATTTGTCATTCGGCAGCTCCGAATCGTTACCGGATATCAGAGTAATAAGGATCGCCTGTGATCGGATCGGTCAGAGGGGGTTTTTCAAGGCGTTTTTTAAGAATGATGAGGTTTTTCATCGCATCCAGATTTCCATAATACCTCAGGTCCCAGGACATTTGAAAATAGTCATGAGCGGCTTCAAGATCACCACGCTCCAGCTCATGAAATCCCATATGATTGACAATGATAATGTTCTTGGGATCCAGTGAGAAAGCTTTCTCAAAATAAGGAGTCGCCTCCTCTTCCCGCTCCAAAGCGTCCAGACATCGACCGATTTCGGCGTAGCTGTAAGGACAATCAGGCCAGGCCTGGAGACTTTTTTCAAACCATTGGATGGCCACTTCCAACTGCTGTTCGTATCCGGATCCCGGAATGAACAAGCGCCCCTGCTGGCTTAAAAGATCACCGATTCGATAGGAAGACTCAAAGTTATCGGATTCTGCACGGACGGATTCGGCGAGCGATTCGATGTGGTCAGAAGAAAAAGGTTCGGAAGCCTTTGCCTTTTGCAGCCATTTCATTTCAAGGTATCGCCCCGGAATAGGAACCACCAATAATCCGGTCATACCGACTACGACCAATCCTGCAACCACACGGTTTGGCCACCAGGATTTCCACCAGTATCGCTCGGTGGAAAACCGCAAATGACTGACAAGAATGCCCGCCAGGACCACTGCCAGTATGCCGTTGGCGGGAATGTACATGTTGAAATCAAATAAAGAATGGACCCCGATGGCCAGCAGTGAAATGGAACTCCCCAACACGAAAGCCGCCCGGTTGCTATGTCGATTTTTGCCGAAATCCCTTCCCTCCCGCATGACATACTTGCGGGTTCTCCAGGCACCAGCGGCCAGCAGGCCCAACCCAACCAGGAAAATGGCGCCACCGATCACACCGTATTCGACCAACAAATGAAGGAAATCGTTGTGCACCCAGCCCGGGCGTTCCTGAACTTCAACATGACGATAATCCTGAAACCTATAATCAAACTGCCCGGGTCCTACGCCTACCATGCGGTGGTCACCCCACATATTCCATGAAGCATCCCAGATAAGAGAGCGTACGCTGACCGGAGCGCCGGAGTCCCGCTGCAAGGTTTGATTCAGCCGCTCCTTGAGACCTTCGGACTGATCAAAGATCACATATCCCCCGGCCAGAAAACAAAGAAGTGCCGCCGCGGCCTGAATGCGGTATTTCCGGTGTCCCAGCAACAAGACTAGAAACGCCATGATTGAAAAGCCCGTCGCCAACCAACCACCGCGAGACATGGTGACACCAATCCCGGCAAGAATGACCAAACAGGCATA
>CAYPZD010000090.1:11330-20096 GCA_964415055.1 uncultured Verrucomicrobiota bacterium
TGGGTGGTCTCCTGACCATGAAGAAAATTAACGGCCAGAAAAAAAAGCAGGCCATACAAAAGCACGCGCATGATTTCGTATTCACCGGCATAAGACACCTGCACGAAGCGATACCGCCACAGGGCATAACACATAAAAACCAAAACCAGCCAACAAACAGGCGGCCAAAGGAGTCGATAGCGCTTGCCACTGACAATCAGGACCAGCCACAAAACGGAAGCAAGCACACAGAGAGACGTCAGCAGCAGAAATCCGGAGGTATAAACACCACCAAAAAGAAGCGGTCCCAGGCAAAGCATCACCCCCAAAATGGCCACGATGCCCCATTCAAGCGGACTGGTGCTCTTTTTCTTGGGCATGCCTACTCTTTCCAAGCGTGAACAACAATACGATCAAAGCGAAGTCCGCTCCAGAATTGATGCCCTCGATTCCACTTGTAGTAGGCCGCTTTGGCAATACGCCATGGCAACGATCGCACACCTGACACAACTTTAACGCGTTTGAAACCTACCGTCCTCAGCATACCGACCACGGCGGCGGTATTGGGGCCACACCAGTTGGTTGGATCCTGTCCCACCTCATCGGTAGGATAGAAAGCTATGGCGGGACGGCGGTGCCAAAGCATATCCACTGCCGTCTCCAGAATGACCATGTCCTTGGTCACGCTGGCCACTTTTTCCAAGGACAACAAAGGGTGCCGCATATGGTAAAGCACTCCCAGAAAGAAAACCACATCGTGCATGCCAACATTTTCCGGTGAAATATCCAGAATATCCACTTCCTTCTCATCCACCTTTGAGTTGAGCACACGTTTGGCGAGATTGAAGCCACTTTTGTCCGCCCAATCCACTCCACCACGCCAAATGAAACTGTCCGTTGCCAGCACTTTGTCCGCCCCACGACGCTCGGCTTCAAAAGCGAAGAATCCATCCCATGAACCGATATCCAACACGCTTTTACCCTTGAATGATTCCGGGAATTCGAGGCGTTTCAGTTTTTTAGGACTGTTATCCTGCCCTGGGGTGACAATACCGTTGCCGAGGTCAATGGTGTGATGCCACTTGAGTGCCTCGACTTCTTTACGAACTTTTTCGATGTCTGATTGGGAAAGGGAATTCATAGGGATTCAATCGGTTGAATCATGTTCAGCAGATGTTACACTGGACTAAGCCTCGGTGCGGGTGATGATTCCGCATTCAAAGTTACCTGGTCCTCCTGATCGGCAGGCTCTTCATCTATCAACCGTTCAAGTAAGTTACGACGGCATGCAAGCAACATACCCGCCTGCAGCGAAAAGGTCTTCATGGCATACTCAGCGTCCCCGTGGAAGATGAAGAAGGCAATGATATTGGCCATCCAAGTACCTGCCACGATACAGGTCATGCGGGAAAAATTATCCTCCACACCATAAATCCTGAGATATTTGATCAACCGCCAGGCAAGCATGGATCCGGAAATGAGAAAAACTCCCATGAAAATGGTTCCAAACAACCCTGTATTGACCATCAAACCGATGAATCCATTGTAAAAACGCCCTTGATTCACGTGAATGGTCACCTGGGTAGGATCCCATAAGTGGGAAAAGTCACGGCTGGGCATACCGAAGCCACGCCCCATCCAGATGTATTCAGGCATCAGTTTTGTACCCGCTTCACGCAAGAGTCGCCTGGTCTCCAAGGTTCCAGAGCTGTCAGATCGAGCCATACTGTGGATTTTCACGCCCGGGATGTAGGACAAGGCACGTTGAGCAGCGAGCGGCATGCTTTGGATGTTGGCGATAACAATCAACAACCCCAACAGCACAGCGCTGCCAACCATGGCAATATCCGTCATGCGATAAAATTTCTGGGTGAAGGCGATAAAGAAAAAGGCCACGATGAGAATCAGTGAGAGGTAGCGATGCCCGCTCAAAAGTCCCATGGCAAAAAAACCAATCGTCAGGGGAATCAAGTATACCCCTTTCCTTGAGAAGTAATCACGCAAGTTATGAAAAACGAGGATTAGAAAGATCAAGCCCTGGCTCACAATGTTGAGCGATTGGTAGCGACGAATTCCCCCACCCTGAGCCATTCGTTCGAAACTGGCCGCATCACCGGGCAATTCGAAAAAGTTCAAAATAAACCATAAACCTCCGGCTTTACCCGACGCAAATGCGAAGTCCGACACAAAGTAGGTCACCGTCAGCAAACATTGAATTACAAACAGACGAATTAACACCTTCTCATTCAACCTGAGCATAATGAAGAGCAGTGGGAAAATCGCGCAACTGAATTGCTGGAAATAAAACCGTCCACCCTGCTGATCGCTACCAAAAATACGCATCCCGAAGCCCCGGTAAAACATCGTGATCATCAACACGGTACAATAGCCTATAATACCTATGAACAGCCATCGATGCCTTCGGACGACTTCCCCCGCATCAGGGCAATATCTTCTGAGCGATAAGATGATAATGAGTCCCGACCAGGCAAGAAGGGCTGCAAACTCCCACATGTAAGGGCGTCCCGGGAAATAAGGCAGGATCAATGCAGACGTATAGGTCGTCAATGACAGCCAGGCGGCGAGGTTCGCGTGGTAAGGAATCAGAAAGAGCCAGGCGATACCAATCAAGGCAAATGCCAGAGTAAAGATGTTCGATGCCAGATAGAAACCGATCATCATGGCACAGACACCTATGATGCCGAACCAAAATATCTGTTGGAATTGGATTCTACTTTCGAAACTGCTTGCCACCGCCCCTTACATAGAGACTCAAGCCCTTAATGCAATCTTTTTCTTGAAAACAGGGGAGCCGGACATGAGTGAAAAAGCTGGAAACACCCCCATAAACAACAACGATTTAGGATAGCCAAATGAGTCTGAGACGATAGGATCAGGTTTGTTATGATGCATTCCCTGAACAATGTATTAACCTTGTTGCCCGAAGGAGCCCTCTGGGCGATCGCCATGACTTTTATCTTTTTGCTGCTGGGCTGGATCAGTTCCATCGCCATCGCAGCCAGGCAGAAAGGTTTGGTATTGTTGGCTTTTATCCCATTGACCAATCCCTTGGCGGTGGTAGCGCTGCTTTTCAAGCAAACATCCACCGGATTGATTCCATTCGGGCTTTATGCTCTCGCTCTGGCCACATGGCTCTATGGCGGCAATCATGCTCACAAGGTTGAATTTGCGAAATTGGCAAAATACGAGGAGAAACTCATCCAACAAGGTGAGCCCCTCAGAGCATCCGCCTATCAGGAATCCCCACAGAACCCTGACAACAATGTTTGGGATCACCCTTATTTGAAACCATTGGGATTTGCGGGGCAGAGAAATCCGGAAGGAGATCAGGCACGAAAAGACATGGAGGAACTCTACAAAAACTGGAGTCTGCCAAAACACGCTGTCAGCATCAAATATGACTTCCAGGACGAACAACGCCAGCCCTTTATCGATCCGGTCAGAAAGTTGCATGATGCATCGGTCCAATACCTCCAATCGGCTCAGGAGTCCGATATCAAATGGCCAACCACCTCCCAAGAATCAGCCGAAGTCCTGGAGCCCTTTTTTAGCGCGCGAACGGAGGAATTGAAAAAACTGCGAGAAGCGGTCTTTCGAAGTGAGGATGTTTACCCCCATGCCTGGGAAAATGGTTTTGACATGCTCTTACCCCAATTGGCGAAACTGAAAAGTTTCACCCAAATCGCCTCCCTCAGTTCGGTTTACCACAGTCTGCAGGAAAATCGGGAAGAATCCTTTCAAGACGCCAGACTCGCGTTTCAACTGGCCTTCACGGGAGATACAGATCTGCTGATTTCCAGATTGGTGCAATTTGCGCAGCTTCAAATCACTCTGGACACGATCATGGCAGCGCAACAAGCCCACTTGTGGTCGGATGAACAATGGTCTCACATCCGGTCCCTGCTGGATCAATACAATGCCATCGAATACATGCCAAACAGTTTGCGACTGGAGCGTGCTGTGGGTTACTCCTACATTGAGCCCATGTTCAACCAATCGTGGAGCAGAGCGATGAAGGGACTGGGGCAGCTGGGAGCTAACGGCCAGATAGAGCCAGAGACAGGATTGGTGATGAACGTGTTGGACTCAATGGCATCCAAGTTTTCCCAGGCATTTCTAGCCAAGCAATGGAGGCTCTGTATGGAAGCATATACATTCATGATTGAGGATTTGGAACAAGGAGTGGTTGCCTCGAGTGAAACACCCTGGAAAGACATCCAAACAAATTGGTCAGATCAAAACATGCTGAACTATGGAATCCTTGCCAAAATGTTGTTACCGGCGCTGAGTAACATTCAGGAAAAGGCCATACATATTCAAGTGAAACTCGAACTGGCAAAAACCGCAGTTGATCTTGAGCGTTTCTATCTCGAACACGGCAGATATCCTGACGCTCTGAGTGAACTCAGTCCAACATTCAGAGCAGCCCCCCCCATGGACCCCATGACACGGCAAGCACTGGCATATCGAAAATCCTCGGAGACTGGATTTGAAATTTATTCCGTCGGAATGAATGGTGTGGACGATGGCGGCCGGCGCATTGAAAGACCCAAGCGCAATCAAACCAGTCCACCCGATGATTTGCTTTGGAGCATCAGTGAATTTCCAACCCAACTGCCTGCATTCCATGTTGATAATTAAACTCCCAGGCATTGTGACTGGAAAAAATGAGCTTTTAACGTTACGTTAACGGTTTAATTTAGACACATTCACATGGCGTTTGTTTACAATGAGGAGCAGTTGAGGGATATCTCCACCCGTTTTCATATCTATGGCGAAATCATGCATGCTGAAGCATGCAAGATCGGCCATATCAATGAAACCTACACGGCGACTTACGGTCAGGGGGGAAATCAAGTCCGCTACATTCACCAGAAAATCAACGGAAAGGTATTCAAGAATCCGATCCAGGTGATGGAAAATGTTGATCGCGTCACCAAACACATCCGCCAAAAACTGACCGAAATGTCGGAAGCAGATGTCACTCGAAAAGTGCTGGTCATCGTTCCTTCGCGTGATGGGAAATGTTTTTATCAGGATCAGGACGGCCACTACTGGCGGACCTTCGTTTTTATTGAAAACATTCGAACCTATGAATCGGTCCTGTCGAGCAAACAAGCCTTCGAAGCAGGCAAAGCTTTCGGGAAATTTGTTTACCTGTTGTCGGACATGAAAGGACCGAGATTGCATGAGACCATCCCACAGTTCCATGATGTTCGCATGCGTTTTGATGCCTTCATCAAAGCCCTGGAAAAAGACCATTTCAATCGTGCCAAGCTGGCTCAGAAGGAGATAAAATTCTATCAACAGAAAGAAACCTTTGTTCGCAAGCTGGAAAAGGCACTGAAAGCAGGAGAAATCCCCGAACGCATCACCCACAATGACACCAAGTTCAACAATGTGCTGCTGGATGTGGAAACAAACGAAGAGCAATGCGTCGTCGATTTGGACACCGTTATGCCTGGCAATATTCTTTACGATTTCGGAGACATGGTGCGAACGACCACCAGCCCGACAGTTGAAGATGAACTTGATCTGAGCAAAGTGCGCATGCGAATGCCGTTTTTCAAGAACCTGGCAAAGGGATACCTGAGTGCTACCCAGGGTATTCTGACCAAGAAGGAGAAAAAGATGATGGCTTTCTCTGGCAAGTTAATGACATTTACCATCGGCTTGCGATTTTTGACGGATTATCTTTCAGGTGACACTTACTTTCGAGTCCATCGCCCTCAACACAACCTCGACCGGTCCAGAACACAACTCAAACTAGCGCAATCCATTGAGCGACAAGAGGAAAAAATGCAGCAGTTTGTAGACAGCCTGTAACACAAGGGCCACCGAACCATGGCCTCGCACGCCAACTGTGCTGCAAAACGCACATAAATCCTTGCTGGTCAAGCGAGATCCTTTGTGTTAATAGAATGCTCCAAGGTAAGTATTTGAGGAAACATGCGTCCACCATTCCTCGGATCCGCACCTATCAATCTGACACACAAGGTCAATTATGGATCCAGAACAAGGAGTCGTACATTTTTGCGCGCCAGGAAACCCAAGCGCGTCCGCAAACGGTCAATTCGCCAGGGTTTTAACGGGCCCCAAGCTTGTTATATGGTTCTTATTGCCCATCTTATTGGGGACACAACTGATCTGCGCTCAATCTCAACCCAATCCGGACAGCGACCATGACGGGATTTCCGACCAGGATGAAATTTCCAAATACCACACACATCCCTTCAATGCCGACTCAGATGAAGATGGCATTCCTGACCTGATTGAAATCGAGGACCCGGAACTGGATCCACTCAATCCCGCATCCTTCATTCCCAAACGTCTTTTCAGCATCCACTTCGAAACAAATGACGGAAGCAACCTCGATGGCATTGAGCCACTCATTATAAACGAATTGGGACTGACTGATGGAGCATTTCTAAATGGCAACCGGTTCACCAAAGCAGCAGGAAGCCAGCTACAATTTCCATATCGACAACAGGACGGGAGCCCGCTGGTAAATCTTCGGAGGGGATCGATTCGCTTCTGGTATCGTCCTGATTGGTCAAGTAAATCACTCGGGGGGAATGGACCCGGAAATTTCGGGCGTATTATGGAGCTGGGCGTCATCAGTTCCAATATCAACCAGGGATGGTGGTCCCTGTATTTCAATTCATTCACGGATCGCATTCAATTGGCCAGTAAGAGCAGTGGCTTTGTGATGCCTCAACTCAATGCAAACATCGCTCTGAAGGAAGGACAATGGTACCAGTTTATTCTGACCTATAACGAATCATTGACTCAGCTTTACCTCAATGGGGCACAAATAGGAACGGGCCGGGGCATCCAGGACTACCCCAGTGATTCAGACCGGGTTGCCAGCGGGCTTTGGATTGGTTCATCGTCCATCAACGGTTTTCAGATCAATGGCACATTGGATGCACTGGAAACATTCAATTATGTATTAAATCCTGAGACAATCAAAACTGAGTACGAAGCCACTCAGACCGACACCGACGGAGATGGGATCAACGACTTTGAGGAGATACTGATCTACAACACCAAGCATACCAAGGCTGATACTGATGATGATGGAATCAGCGATTTGGCAGAAATTGAAGCTGGGACATCTCCAACGAATGCGAGCGAATTCCCGGCACTGCAACTCGTTTCGTTTGACTTTAACAACGGGACACTCGAAGGCAACCGCGGCCAAATGCCTATTCGCCGCCTGAACATCGACTGGATTCGAAGTTGGAACAACGCCGCAGTGAGTATCGGTTCCCGTACTCCTTCGGTTCTATCCTATGCATTTCAGGAGAAGGATCTTTCTCCCAACATCAACCTCCCGCTCGGAACCATCAGATTCTGGATTTCTCCCAACTGGAAATCGGGAGAAAAACAGGATTCCGTTGGTCGATTATTGGAAGTAGGACAGTGGACACCGGATGCCTCACACGGATGGTGGGCCCTTCAATTTAACGAAAACAGGGATGTTTTGCATTTCATCACCCAGGGAAACGGTCAATCCTACTTCAACATCTCACACAGCATTCAATGGCGTCCCGACAGATGGTACCATGTCGCACTGACTTATGGCCTTTTTGAATCCAAGTTGTTTATCAATGGAGAACTCGTCCAACGCGGGAGCGGGGTTTCAGTTTACCCATCCAAGGAAGCTGCCATTCAAAGCGGAATCCACCTGGGAGGTTCACTGGATGGTTTGTTCAACGCCAATGTCCGGTTGGATGATGTTGAAACTTTCAATTATGCCCTCTCAGACCAGGAACACCTGAACTACTTTTTGACGACCGGCCCGGATCCGGATGGCGACGGAATCATATCCTTCGAGGAAACGCTCCTCTATCTGACCGACCCACAAAACCCAGATTCGGACTATGACGGTGTCCTGGATGGGCAGGAACTTGACGAGGGCACTGATCCAAGCCTGAATTTTGATGGTTTGCCGCGCCAATTGGCATCTTTTGGTTTTGAAGGTGCTTCCCTGGAAGGAAGCAGAAATCAACAGCCGCGCATCAAAGGATCTTTCCGGCAAATTCCGGGGTGGAAAGGGTATGGGGTGGAGCTTACCAGCAATGCGGTGCAACAATTTTCATATCGGGACGTCGAAAGGAATGGGCTGCCAAACATCAACGTAAGTCGGGGAACAGCACGTTTTTGGGTGCGCCCGAACTGGGAATCAGGCAATGGACCCAATGGAGATGCGCCTTTGCTGGAGATGGGCGCTCCATCTGATGATCAACTCAACGGCTGGTGGAGCCTCCACCTGACCGATCGCGGAAGCAGAATTCGCATCCAATTTCAGGGACGGGGTCGCACTTTTACAGGATTTGATCATGAGATCGACTGGAAAGAAGGTGAGTGGCATCATGTGGTCGCCGGCTATGACATCAGCGGAAGCGAACTTTGGATCGACGGAATCAAAGTTGCTTCGGGGCTCGGCACCATTGAATTTCCCGGACTGACGGCCAGAGCCGAAACTGGGATGATTGTCGGTGTCAGCCCGAATCGACCTCTTTCCATCGAAGGGACACTCGATGAATTGGTCACCTACAACTACAAACTATCCCCGGAAGAGATTCAAGAAGACTACTCTCCAGAACCTCCGGATTCCGACCAAGACGGATTGAGTGATTTTGAAGAATTGACAGTTTACCTGACAAACCATCTGGACCCGGATACGGACGCAGACGGCATACCGGATGGCCAGGAAATCCAGGAAGGCACCAATCCACTGGATGATTCTGTCTTCGAACC
>CAYPZD010000091.1:0-20063 GCA_964415055.1 uncultured Verrucomicrobiota bacterium
TTGAACGCTATTGGGTTTTCCATTGATGAGTGATAAGCAGGGGATGGAGGACGTGAGGATTGCGCGCCGAGACGCCACGCTCTACCCGAAGGGTGGCTACAGGTAGATCGGGTCGTCCCGGCTCGAAAGCTTTTGGTGTTTGATTTTAGATTCATCATACATTGGGAAGTCTGAACTTATCCAATTTCCCACAGCCCTATTACTGCCTCTCGCGTGCGTAGCGAGATGATTTGATTTGTGTGTTTCATTTTCTTCGGTGAGTCGAGTTGAAGTGTTTAGCCAAACCATGTTGTCGGAGGCACAAATTTGTAGCGCTAATCTTGAATAATGGGAGTTTTTTGGATGCCTCGGGATTGCTCTCCAGGATGGCTTGGGCTTCCTTACAGTGAGGTGCCAGTGCCTGCACGATGCCGATGAATAGGTCCTGATCGCTATTTGGTTGCAGGCTTCCCGCACAGGCCTGATCGATAAAAGACCAGGCTCTGGAGTCATGGAGATCTTGTTTCAACACGAACAGGGCCGCTGTTAAAAATGGATGCGAAGAATTTTTGATACTATTGGCGGGCGCTTCCATTACCTTTTCCAAGTGAGGTAACAACGGAGTCACATCCAGTCCTTCTTCCAGCAGTAATCCCGCTACAGAAAGAAGCATATGATGCGAATGAGTTGCTGCTTCAATAAGCCCGGGGTAAATGATTTCAAAAGGGAATTCGATTTAAGTCAGGAAATAAATGTAAAATCCATATTGGTTTTCTGATGTTGGATCCGCACCGGGGATCAAATACTTGAGAAGTTCTTGACGGTAATTCTCCGAATCCGGAAAAGCGAAAGCAAGGCATGCCGATGCTCTAAAGGATTCCCATGGTTTGGATGATTTTAATTTCGTGAGAAGATACTCTTCAATGTCTGTAAAATGCGGGGCTAACCGGGCCAGTAAATAGTGGTTGGGTTGTTCTTGTTTCAGTAATTTCTCAGCCCATGCTTTTGGAATAGATCCCAAACGTTTTGTTATGTTTACGAGTGCCCTGTTTGCGTTCGAACGGACCCTCTCATCAACATGGTTCAGGTGATCACCGGCTTTACGTTCGACGGCTTTAAAATGGTTGGTGACCCATTGGTACATCCTGAGTTCTTTTGTTAACGCTTTTGAATGAGCGATTCCTTCGTGTGGAATGGCATGGGATTGGGCGAATTCGAAAGGGATTCCGAGTTGGTTCAATAATTCATTTGCCGTAGCGATTCGGTAGTATCGATTCGATTCAAAGTCTCCCCGTGGGTGCCAGGGAAGGCTTTCCAAAATATTCTCAATGCCTACGGTAAATTTGGAGGGTCTACTGCCTTGAGTGGCCTGATCGAGAAGGTAGATCAAGCCATCCGTTCCAAAATAACGAAATGCCTCCAGCGCTTCCTGCTGTGCAGCAGATAATGGGGGGATGGATTTGACGCGGAATTCGTGGACACCCTCTCGGGTGTAGGTTTCGAACCAGTATTGCATACCGTGCCCCTGGTAGGTCGGATGCATCCCTCTCCAAAAAACAAAGGCCAGGATGATCAAACCCAGAGCTATCCATCTTTTTCTTACCTTTCCGTTACTGATTGATGCTGGTGATTCCTGATTCATTCCCTTCGTGTCTTGGTGCCTTTGTGTGAGATTAATTCGCCACTTTGAATTCACTCAGTAATCCCCTTGGTCTTCAACTCAGCCAAAGTTTCCTCCGCTGCCAGTCGGGTGGGTTCGTGGATCGAAACTGCATACATCCTCAGCCGTGTTTCCGCTGCTTTGGAGGGGGAACTCATGACCGCCAACCACCGAATGTTGTGGGGCATGCTGACGGAGCGTTCTTTTTCCATGATGCGGTCGAAGCTTGCCCAAGTGTCCGGATCTTCCGGATCACGATCCAGCAGCCACAAGAGGGCCTGGAATTCGTAATATCCCATGTAATCTTTGGGTTGCATTCTTTGTCGAACCAGTGAAATCACATACTCGTCATTCTCCCAGGAATGGTGTTCCAGAATATCTAGAATCCGAAAAAAATCCTTGTTGAAAGCATGTTGGGCCAGTTCAAGAAGTAATTGCCTCAGCGAGTCATCCAATGTGATGTTGCCGGTTTTGAAAGCTTCAAGCCAAGGAATGTGCAGCATGGCGTTGGGATGTTTTTCGGCTCGCTGGATCGAGCTTTGGATAAGATCCTTGATGTGTGCCATGGCTTCGGTGTGCATGACAGGATTTGAAGCCATCGCGACGGTTGCAAACATCGACACCGATGGATCCCGGTCATTGACTGCTTTCATTAACTTCTGCTGAGCCCAAGGTGACTGAATGGCGTGCTTGGATAAAATTTCAAGTAACGGACGTATGCTCCATTGACTGGGGGGCAGACCTATCAGGAGAGGTTCGACTTCAGGATAAAAACGTCCCGGTTCGTAGCATTTGTTCAAAGCCACAACAGCATTTTGACGAACAACCTGATTGGTATGTGTGATGTAGCTGGCGACTTCGGGAACGAGTTCATCAAGGCGATTGGTGACACTATGAACCAGATTGAGTTTGAAGTAATCCGTGACAAATGTCTTGCTTCCGGAGGCTTTCCAATGGGGTTCAACCCAGTGGTATGGGACTTCAAGATGGCGTAATAAAAAATATGCGCCTGCCACCTGACCATTGCCGAACGGGATGCCCAGGTCTCGAACCCATTGATATTGATAAAGCCAAGCCATCATTTTATGGAACGTAGTTGGGGTGAAGGCCATTTGCTCTGCCAAATAATCAAATCCCTCTTTCCCGAAATGTTGGAATGCCTTTATGGCTTGTTTTTGGCGAGGACTGAGTTCCGTTTCAGCGGAGATGACTCCATTGTTGTCCACCGAGAAATCCCGCAACCATGCTTCCTTTGTCTTGCCTAAATAACGTGGTTTTAAGCTTTCATTCCAAAGCATGCCCACAACAGCCATCCCAAAAAATACCAACACGACCACCCCGCTTTTTCCCAGCAGGATGAAATGGAGGCTTTTCAGTCGAGTCATGAGATTCATGGTTGCGGCAATGACTTGGTAATGGATGTTAAATTGGACCTCAACCGGTTGCAAGTCGTTCATTTATAGTTGATTTACTCTAGAGGCTGGTTGTTTTCACCCAATTTTATCTTTATCCCTTCCCTATTGCCGCACGTTGACACCTTGGGTGCAGGTTGATACCTTTGCCCGCCTTGGAAAGTTCCTACCGATGGACTATAAGAATACATTAAATCTACCGCAGACCGGTTTTCCGATGAAAGCCGATCTGGTGAAACGCGAGCCACAACGATTGGAGGCCTGGGACAAATCCGGTCTTTACGACCAGATTGAGGAGGCGCGCAAGGATCGCGAAGTCTTTCTGTTGCACGATGGACCTCCGTTTGCCAACGGAGACGTGCATATCGGCACGGCCGGCAATAAGATTCTCAAGGATTTTATTCTTAAGTTCAACACGCAGAAAGGTCTGCATGCTCCGTATGTGCCCGGTTGGGACTGCCATGGCTTGCCGATTGAGTTCAAAGTGGTCCAGGAAATGCGCAAGAAAGGCGGGGATATGGGCGATGCTGCTGCGATCCGGACGGCTTGTGATGCTTATGCCCGGAAATATATCGATTTGCAGCGAACCCAGTTCAAACGCCTCGGGGTTTTGGGTGAATGGGACAAGCCTTACCTGACCCTCAACAAGGAATATGAAGCTTCGGAGTTGCGTTTGTTTGCGGATTTGATCGACCAGGGATTCGTTTATCGCGGAAAAAAACCGGTTTATTGGAGTATTCCCTGTCACACCGCCCTTGCCGAAGCAGAGGTCGAATACGCCGACCACGTCAGCCCCAGCATCTATGTCAAATTCAAGGTCAAAGGCGAACCCAATCTGTTCGTCCTGATCTGGACCACCACGCCCTGGACCTTGCCCGCCAACCTGGCGGTGGCGTTCAGTTCCAAATTCCAATACACCCAGATCCAGGTTGGGGATGAATCCTACATTCTTTCCGTGGGCTTGCTGGATGGTTTGGTGGAGAAAATGGGGTGGGAGGATTACCAGATCATTCGAAGTCTGGATGCGTCCCAGTTGGCACAGATCGAATATGAACATCCATTCTGTCAGCGCACCGGTAAACTCCATGATGCCGATTTTGTCGATGACAGCACCGGTACCGGTTTCGTTCACATTGCGCCCGGCCATGGTCTTGAGGATTATGGTTTGGGAATGCAGTTGGGATTGCCTATCTATTCTCCAGTGGATGATCGAGGTTGCCTGGCGCATACGACTGATCTTCCCGCCGAGCAACAGATGCCGGAGGAATTGGTCGGAAAGTCCATTTTGGAAAAGAAAGGCAAGAGCGAAGCCAATGAAGCGGTGCTGGAAGTGTTGAAGGGTAAAAACGCGCTCTTGCTCCACCAGAATTACACCCACAGTTATCCCCATTGCTGGCGCAGTAAAACGCCCGTCATTTTCCGGGCCATGGACCAATGGTTCATCAATGTGGATCACGATGGATTCCGGGAAAAGGCTTTGAATGAAATTGCCGACGTGCAATGGGTGCCCGAATGGGGCCGCAACCGGATCGAAGGCGCGGTTCAATCCAGACCTGACTGGTGTATTTCACGCCAACGCACCTGGGGCGTGCCTATCCCGGCATTCTATGATGCCGACGGCAATCCCTTGCTGGACGGACGCATCGTCAAGAATGTCGCTGACCTCATCGAAGAACATGGATCGAACATCTGGTTCTCCGAAACACCTGAAAATCTCTGGGAAAAAGTGCGGCCTGAAGATTGGGACGGAGCCGAAGCGGTTGCCAAGTCCACGGACACATTGGATGTCTGGATTGATTCCGGCAGTTCATCACGCAGTGTCATCATGGCGCGTGAAGAATTGCAACGTCGTTCCAAGGACGGTCAGACCGATTGCCAGCCCAAGCCCTGGCAGGCCGACCTGTATCTTGAAGGCAGCGATCAACATCGTGGATGGTTTCAATCGTCGTTGTTGCTCTCGCTTGCCGCTCACGGCACGGCTCCATACAAGGAGGTATTGACCCATGGGTTCATGGTGGACGCCGACAAGGAAAAGATTTCAAAGAGCAAACAAGGGCAGGGCGGATACGAAAAACCGCAAACCGCGGAAGCTTACATCGGCACCTATGGAGCGGACATTGTGCGTCTATGGGTGGCTTCTCAGGATTTCCGGAACGACATCGTTGTCAGTGAGGAGCGGATCAAGACGGTTGCCGAAACGTATCGTTTGTTGCGTAATTCTCTGAGATTTCAGTTGTCCAACCTATACGACTACGACCCGGAGGCTCATGCAGTGCCGCATGATCAATTGACGCCACTTGATCGTTGGATGCTGGATGCATGGTCTGCAGTCGAAGCTCAGGTGTTTGAATGTTACGGGAAGTATGAGTTCCACATCGTTTACCAGAAGATCAGCCAGTTTACCGCTGTTCAGATTTCATCGATCTATCATGATCTGGTGAAAGACCGGCTCTACTCGGACGCTGCCAACTCGCATGCCCGTCGTTCGACACAGACCGTGTTGCATCACATCGTGCGTCGATTGTGTCAGGCGCTGTCACCCATCCTGGTGTTCACATCGGATGAAGCTTGGGGATATATTCCCGGGAATGAAGAGTCTGATACCGTGCACTTGCAGGAATGGCAGCCGCATGTATTCAGCCTGAGTGATGTCGAGCGTGAAAAATGGGGGCGCTGGTTGGAATGGCGTGATCAGGCTTTGTCCAAACTGGAAGATGCCCGCCGTGAAAAACTCATCGGCAAAGCTCTGGAAGCCAGGCTGGTGATTCAGTTGCCCGAAGCCGAAGTGGAAGCGGCGAATGCTCAGCAAACTGTGCTGCGCGAGATCATGAATGTTTCGCAACTGGTTTTCGAGAGTGGTTCGGAACTCAATGTGCGGGTTGAAAAAGCGGATGGGACCAAGTGCAAACGTTGCTGGCATTGGGATGCCGAAGTCGGTAACCACGCGGAACATCCGGAGATTTGCCCCCGCTGTATCGAAGCTGTGGGCGCAGCCGCGACGCAGACTGCTTGAATCGATTTTTAAACAACCATGAATGCCATTGATTTAAAAGGACGCGTTGGTGTCGTGACCGGAGGGGCCAGGGGGATCGGGCAGGCTGTTGTGCGACGATTTCTGAAGTCCGGGGCACGTTGCTCCATTTGGGACAAGGACGAAGCGGCCGCACAGGAGTTTGTGTCTCAACTGGATGATCCCTCACGGGTGGAGGTTCAAGTGGTGGACCTCACCTCACCTGAATCCGTGGCCGAGGCCGCCCGGAAGACAGCTGCATCCATGGGAAGCCTCGACATTGCCGTCAACAATGCGGGCATCGCCGGTGTCAGCAAGAAGCTTTGGGAATGCAGCTGGCAGGAATGGCGTGATGTGATTGAGCTGGATCTGATGGCGGTATTTTATGTGTGTCACGCCGTCGTGCCGCATATGATGAAGAACGGTTACGGTCGAATCATCAATATTGCTTCGATTGCCGGGAAAGAAGGAAATCCCAATGCGTCTCATTACAGCGCTGCAAAATCGGGTGTGATTGGCCTGACCAAATCGCTCGGGAAGGAACTGGCTGAAACCGGGATTCACGTCAATTGTGTGACGCCTGCGGTGATTCAGACGGATATTCTTAAGCAGGTAAGTCAGGAACACATTGATTACATGGTGTCCAAGATTCCCATGAAGCGCGTGGGGCAACCGGATGAAGTGGCGGCTTTGGTGTCCTGGTTGGCTTCGGAGGATTGTTCGTTTTCGACGGGTGGGGTGTTTGATATTTCCGGGGGGCGTGCTACTTATTGATTTTGGGTTTAACCGCAGATTTCGCAGATTAACGCAGATTTTTAATGGTGATGGTTTTTTTACAGCAGTCTTGTTTTTTGGATACGTCACCTGGGGTTGATGATTTTTCTTTCTATTTGTTCGACTCGTTGCGTTGCGCCGAGCGTTTGATTGTATCGTGAGTCGTCGTGGTGTCAGTTCGGGGAAGGGGCGTAGCCGTGATTATGGGGCTCGGAAGCGAAGTACGTGGGAGATTGTCCGGCGGGTTTCGGTGTTTCTCATGCCATACAAATGGATGGCTTTGGGTACGGTTGGGTGTGCGGTTGTTTCTCTTGCCTTTGCTTTTGTCTATCCGAAGCTGACTTCCTATGTCATCGACGAGGTGATCACGAATAAGCGATTGAATGAATTGCCATGGGTGATGGGAGGATTGATCGGCGCTTTTCTATTGCGCGAGTTGTTCAATAGCTTGCGAATCATCATCAATAATCATTTCGAGCAGAACGTGATCTATGACATGCGTCAGCAGGTTTACGACAAACTTCAACACTTGCCGGTGGGGTATTTTGATCAGCGCGCTTCGGGTGATTTGATGACCCGGGTGATTGAGGACGTGAACAATGTTGAACGCGTTCTGATTGATGGCACGGAGCAGGGGACGGTGGCCGTGTTGAGTGTGGTGGGCGTGTTGTTCTTTCTATTCGCGATGAATCCTACCCTGGCCTGGGTGGCTTTGATTCCCATGCCTGTGTTGATTGGCGGCGCTCTTACCTACACGCTGACCGCACACCGTCGCTATCGTCGTCAGCGTGAGGCTGCCAGCGCCATGAACGCGTTGTTGATGGATAACCTTCAGGGCATCCGGCAGATCAAAGCCTTCTGCCGTCAGGATCATGAAGACCGCCGTTTTGCCGATCGATCCCATGCGCTCCGTCTGGGATCCCTGGGCATCATGAAGGCCTGGGCCATTTATTCTCCTACGATGGCATTCGCCACTTCGCTTGGAACAGGATTGGTGCTTTGGATTGGCGGGCGCATGGTGATTCAGGATGCGATGTCCGTTGGGGATTTGGTGGGCTTTGTGCTTTTTCTTGGGCTTTTCTACGAACCCATCGGACGTTTGCACAGTTTGAATCAAATGATGCAGGGAGCGCGCGCTGCAGGCGAGCGGGTGTTCGATATTTTGGATGCCGATCCCGAGCGACCTGATCGGAAAGAAATGCTCAAAACTCCGGTCAAGGGGGATGTGGTCTATGACAAGGTGATCTTTCAATATGGAGACGACCGAACCGTGCTTCACGACATCGATCTGCACGCCCGATCCGGAGAGATGATTGCTCTGGTGGGCCCAACGGGTGCCGGTAAATCATCCATTGTGAATCTGTTGCCTGCTTTCTATGAGCTGACGAGCGGGAAGATTACCATTGATGGTCAGGATGTGGGGCAGTTGGACCTGGCTTCCCTTCGGCGTCAGATCAGTGTGGTGTCTCAGGAGCCGTTTTTGTTCAATGGCACGGTGCGGGAGAACATTGCATATGGTAATCTGGATGCCGGGGGGGAGGAGTTGATCCGGGCTGCGCAGGCTGCGAATTGTCATGACTTCATCGAGCGCTTGCCTGAGGGGTATGATTCCCATGTTGGCGAGCGCGGGGTGAAACTCAGTGTGGGTGAGAAACAACGCATCAGCATTGCCAGAGCATTACTCAAGGACGCGCCGATTCTGATTCTGGACGAGGCCACGGCGAGTGTGGACACCGCCACGGAGCGCTTGATTCAGGAAGCCCTGGAGCGCTTGATGAAAGGGCGCACCAGTTTTGTCATTGCCCACCGCCTGAGCACCATCCGCAAAGCCAATCAGATTCTTGTTCTGAAAGAAGGTAAGATCATCGAGCGTGGTGCGCATGAGGAACTGCTGAAACAAGACGGCGTCTACGCGCGGCTCACCCGCATCCAAAACACCACCTTCATCGAAGAAGGCTTCGAGAAGATTTCAGATAACAGGTAGATTCCCGACTCGTCGGGATCACGGTCCGCACCTTGTGGCATGCGTGTTCAGGGATGCCGCTCAAAGGGAACCCTGGCGTAAAATGATCGCCCAAGCCCTTAACGTTGCGTTCTGAGATGTTATAGGCCGATGAAAACCGAAGGCTTCCCAAAGGGGAGGCTGGTGGCAGTTCGAACACCACAAGGGGCGCGCCAGGGACGGCACGCACTACCTTGCTGAACAATTCACCATTCAACATTCACTATTCACCATTTAACTATCGTCCGTTGCCGATCCAGGCGGGGAAGTTTTTGGTGCGTTCGAAGCCGTGGCGTTGGTAGCTGCGGTGCCATTTCATCTGCCAGATTTGGCGAACTGAACGGGTGGAGCGGACGCTGTGGTCGAAGTAGGCGACATTGACACCTTTTCCGTGTCGAGCCATGGCGAAATGCATGGATTCCTGACCGAATCCGGCCCATTGACCATTGTATTGTGGGGCTTGGTCCTTGGTACTGTTGCGGTGGTCAGGGCCGCCTCCGCGCCACATGGCATCCAGGAACAGCGGGATGTCTGAAACACTGTCCGTGACATCCAGCGATCCCCAGTGATCTTTCTTGGCACGGCCCTGAATATCGGATTTGGCATTGTAGATCCAGTTGTTTCCGCCGTAGCTGCTTATGAGGAATTTGGAGCCAGCTTCGAAATCATTTGCGAAGTTGGGAAAGTTGTAGGCTGTGAATGCGCCACCCCAGTCTGCCAATTGGCTTTCGGGAGTGCCCACAGGCTTTTTGATCTCAGTGGATCCTGAGCTGTTACCACGCCGGTTTACCGCTGTTGGGCAAAGCAGGAGCATGGGTTTTTCCTGGTAATGTTCGGCAAGCGCCACCACCCATTCACCACGGGCCCAGCCGATGTCTCCATCACTGAATTTGCCTTCATTATCATCCACATACATCTGCCAGATGATACCCCATTGTTTGAGATTGGACACGCAATGGATGGACTTTGCTTTCGATTTGGCCTTGGAAAGTGCCGGTAAAAGCATGCCTGCCAGGATGGCAATGATCGCAATAACAACGAGCAGTTCAATCAAAGTGAACCCGGACCGTGAAGTTTGAGTACGCGTTTTCATTCGTCTAATTTGATTCGAAAATCTTTGGGATTACGGAAATAGTTAAGGATTTGGAGGCTTGATTAAAGGAAAAAAGCAATAAAATGTAACCTTTTGACGATATTTGCGGTCGTGGCCCGTCCTGGAAGTGTTTATCGAACCCTTATATTTCGATGGTGAACACGGGGAAACATGCCAAAAGTGCACTTTTCCCGTTTTTAACACTTGATCTGCATTGGGGCGGTTCGTAATATCCCGCCCTTGTTTTTTAGAAAAACATTCAACGCACGGCATTATGTCCAGGATTTGTCAGTTAACAGGAAAGCGGCCCATCAAGGGAAGTCACATTTGGCGCAGTGGTAAAGCCAAGAAAAAAGGCGGTATCGGTACGCATGTCACCGGTATCACCAAACGTCGGTTTATACCTAACCTTCAGCGTGTCAAAGTGATCATTGACGGAGAGGTGAAATATATCCGCGTCACCGCCAAAGCAATCAAGAAGGGTTTGGTTACCAAAGCGCCCAAGCGCACTTGGAAGAAACCCGCTTGATTTGCATATCACTATTTCACGATCGGCGAACCCGAAAGGGTTTCGCCGGTTTTTTTTATGTACTAAGCTGCTGGTGGGTGCATCCCACCTGATGCCTTGGAGGACAATGAAACGCAAGGATTTCTGTGGAGTGCGTGCGACTTGGCGCCGCTTTGGATATGGTCCGCATACACAATAAATATGTTTTTTTAAACAGACCCACCAATACCCCGCGGCGTCATGTTTTTCCCGTTGAGGTCTGCGGGCAAGGCTAATTTCCGTTGGACAAAGTATGCTGAGGCATTGACCTGAGGTATCCAAAGCGGCGTCAAGTCGCGCGCATTCCATATGGCTCTCGACTCATGCTTGTAATCCTAGAATTATATGAGTTTACGCCGGAGCCTGTTTGCGGATCATGAAGTCGGCGCAGCGTTTGGATGTGGGGAACATTTTGTCAGGATTGCAGCGTTGTTCGGGATCGAACACTTGACGGACATCCAGCATCGCCTGGAGATCGGCTTTGGTGAATTGTTTGGCCATGAAATCGACTTTTTCCACCCCGATCCCGTGTTCCCCTGAAACACTGCCCCCCATTTCCAGGCACTTTTCCAAAATATCTTCACCGGCTTGAACGGCTCGCTGAACCTGGTCCGGATCTCGCTCGTCAAAGAGGATCAAGGGGTGGATATTACCATCGCCGGCGTGAAACACATTGGGAATGCGCAAGCCGACCTTCTCGGACGTTTGACGGATGAAGTCCATGATGGCCGGGAGTTTGGAACGGGGGACCACGCCGTCCTGTGTCAGGTAATTTGGGCTGATGCGTCCGATGGCTCCGAAAGCACGTTTTCGGCACTTCCATAGTTGAGCTCGTTCTTCTTCGGACTTTGCGAGACGGATTTCTCTCGCTTTGTTCTGATTGCAAATGGCTTCCACCTGGCGGACCTGGGCATCCATACCCGCCTCGGCTCCGTCGAGTTCGATGATTAACAGGGCCCCTGCGTCCAGTGGAAACCCGAAATGATACGCCTCCTCGATGGCTTGCGTGATCAATTGATCCATCATTTCCAGGGCGCCCGGGACGATGCCTGCCTTGATGATGTCTCCGACGGTGTGGCTGGCGTCTTCCACCGTTTCGAACACGGCCAGGAATGTTTTGAAGACCTGAGGTTTGGGAACAAGCTTAACCAGCACGCGTGTCACAATTCCGAACATCCCCTCGCTGCCGATACCCACGCCTCGCAGGTCCAGGCCATCCTGATCCTCGCCACCATCGGGTGTCGTGCCTAGCCAGACGGTTTCTCCATCCGGTAAGACCATTTCATATCCAAGCACATGATTAGTAGTGACGCCGTATTTCAGAGTGTGGGGTCCTCCGGAATTGGTGGCGACATTCCCCCCCAAGGTGCAGGCAAATTGACTGGAAGGGTCAGGGGCGTAGAAAAGTCCTTCTGACTGAACCGATCGGGTGATCCAGGCATTGACGCAACCCGCTTCGACCAAGGCCCTGCGATTTTCAAAATCCACATTCAAGACCTTTTGCATTCTTGAGAGGCAGATGGTGATACCGCCATCGACAGCGAGCACTGCTCCGCTCAAGCTGGTGCCGGCTCCTCTGGGGATAATGGGGAGCTTATGCTCTGCGCAGATGCGCACCACTTGGGCGACTTCCTCCACGTTTGCGGGAAGCACGACGGCTTGGGGGATTTTTTTCTCCAATGTAAGCGCGTCGCACTCGTAGACCATCAGCTTTTCAGGATCGGTCAGCAATGCTTCCGGTCCGACCACGGCGCGGAGGGCATTTTCCCATGAAGTTTGCGTGTTCACTGATGCTGCTGGTTGTGACATGGGGTTTATGTTGTGGAAATCCTGAGAAAATGTCGAGAATTCGAAATTATTTGGATTCCGGTACGGATTAAGCTTTCAAAATCGTGCTATCAAACGCGAAAATCAGAACCAAACACAAGTGGGTCATCTTTGACTCCAAAGATCGTTGTCATATGAGAGCATGGAATAAGAGGAGGAGGGTTGCATTTTTATTGGGTTTGAGTTGCCTGAGCCAGTCGCTCCAGGCTGCAGAGGCGCCAGTGATTCAGTCCTTTCAGCTTCAAAACGGGCAATTGGGCCTGCAAGTTGATGTGCCGGATGGGTATGGGCATATATTGGTCGAGTCGGGGAACGATCTTCCATCCGGACTGGATCATCCATTGGTTTCCGGCGGACTGTTCGGTTACGGAGGCACCGCGACCTTCTTCATTCCCGAACCAGGCCAGACCACATTCCTCAAGATCAGCGCCGGAGTTGAGCCCGAAGTGCCTTCTGCATCCTTCATGGGAGGTGATTATTTCCACTTCGAAGCCAGCAATCCGGGAGGGGCACCATTGACCGAGTCTGAATCCATCAACCATGCACTTAATCGCTTGGCCTATGGGCCGACACCTGCTGATGTGAGTTGGATACAGACCTCGGGATTGGACACCTATATTGGACAACAATTACATCCCAGTCAGATCAATGATTCGGAGCAAGAAGGGCTTGCTTTGGCTAATAGAAGCCTCTTCTACGAATACAAACCCGGAAACGATACCAAACTTATCGCAGATGGGGATCGTTGGTATGTGAAAAAGGGAGACGTGGCACCTCCTTATGAGTGGATTGAACCTGATTACGATACAAATCAGGATGCTGGCTGGTTTGTTGGAAGATCTGGGTTTGGCTACTCTAATAATGGTCAAGAAAGGAGAGATTTTATCACCACAACGCTTGGTGACATGCGTCGGATTGAAGATGGTGAGGATGCCAGAGATGGGTACTTAAGCTTTTTCGTCCGACATCAATTTGAAATTGTGGATCCCAATGAAATCGAGGGATTGCTTTTACGCATCATTTTTGATGATGGATTTATAGCCTATCTGAATGGCACTGAAGTGGCACGTGCCAACATGGGAACGACCATACGTCCATCCTATAGAGCAAAAGCAGAGAACGCACAAGGTGATCCAGATTTCGCTATCTTTGACCTTACCAGTGATAAATCGTTGTTGGTCGCAGGCACTAACACTTTAGCTATTGAGTTGCATAACACCGAATACAACAGCTCAGATGCGATTCTGCTCCCCGAACTGATCAATCGACATTATCTGCCTGGACTGGAGCACCAACGGATCAATGATATTGAATCACTTCAGCAACTTATTCATGCCCGCGGGATGTACAGTAAACGTCAATTACAGGCAGTCATGGGTGAGTTTTGGGAGAACCATTTCACGACCGATTACGACAAGACCCTTGAGTTTTTGGATGATCTTGAGGATTCGTTTGGGCGTGATGCCATGCCATACTTCCAAGCCGCTCTTGAAGCATCTCAAGTGGAATACAAAGAATATCAGTTTTTTTACGAACACGCATTCGACGCCTTTGGCGATTTGCTGCTCTACAGTGCCACGAGTCCGGCCATGTTGATCTATCTGGATAATGTGTTGAATCGAGTGGGGGAAGCCAATGAGAACTACGCTCGCGAAATCCTGGAGCTTTTTGCCTTTGGGGTTGATAATCGATATACGCAACGAGACATCGAGGAGTTGTCCCGCTGTTTTACCGGATGGCAGATCCGTAAGGTCCGCCCTGATCAAGTTCCTGCCTTTCCTGAATCTGCTACTCAGCCACCCACCTGGGCAAGCGTGAGCGCAGTAGGTGAACCCATCGTAGATCTGGGGCCGGGATGGAAATACTTCAAAGGAACTCAAGAGCCTGTCCGATACCGAAGAACGATTACCCCAGAATGGACTACCGAGGAGTTTGATGATGCTTCATGGTTGAATGGTTCTACCGGAATTGGGTATGGCGATGGAGATGACGCTACTGTTTTGCGTGATATGCGGAATAATTATAGTAGTGTATATCTCCGGCGTTCGTTTGTGCTTCCCGAGAACACAGATCTTACCAAATTGGCTTTGTCGATCAATTACGATGATGGATATGTCGCCTTCTTAAATGGAAGGGAAATTGCAAGAAGTTCAAATATGGAAGAAGCAGGAAATCCTCCTCGCTATACCGAAACAGCCTCATCCAATCACGAAGTGACTGAACAAGGAGATGAGGTCAGTCTGCTAAGGTACGGGCGCTTTTTTAATCCTTTTCCTCAAGAAAACATTCTTGCCATCCAAGTTCACAATGTAAATCGCACCAGCAGTGACCTGTCCATGTTGCCTCGATTGGTTTCGAGGGAGATTGATCCAAGCAGCATCGAGCTTGATGACACAAATGGTGAGTGGGCTTTTCGTTTCAATCCTGAAGCCCATGATTACGGCGCAAAGACATTATTCGAAGGGACGGAATGGGAAATGCAGATACCTGAAGGGCGGGAAGGCCTGGAAGGATTGAATGATGCTATGGATGTGATTCGAATGATGGCGAATCATCCTTCCACACGGGAATTCATTTGCGTTAAACTGATCAATAAATTTGTAGCCGATGAAATTTCTTTGCGCACTTACAAGGATGGTTCCGCGCCTTCACACCTGATCGGAATGGTGGATCGGGCCATACAGGCCTGGCAGGACGCGGAGCCGGTTGGGCATATTGGAACGGTTTTGGAAGCTATATTTGAGCGCTCTAATCAGAATAACGTTTTCTGGACGCAATCTGTCTATCAATCGAAAGTCAAAACGCCCGTCGAATATATCAACAGCCTTGTTCGCGCTGTGGATTGGCAAGTTGATCTGTCAGAACTCCCTGATTTCAACGAGGCCATGGGGATGCATTTGTTTACGCGTGATGATCCTGATGGATGGTCTGAATTTGGGTTTGATTGGATCAATACCGGAGCCATGCTCGAGCGGATGAATTTTGCAACTCACCTGGGCAAATATCCAAATAATGACATTTTAATGCGATGGTCCGTGCGTCGTTATTTGACATACAACAACCTTGAGACCTCTGATGAAATCATTGATCATTTCAATCAACTGCTCTTCAACGGGAATCTTTCGCAACAAACTCGAGATTTAATTTTAAACTTTGCTTTGACCGATGATCAGGGACGTCGTCGAGTCCTCGATCCCCGTCGCAGTGATTATCTCGAACGGGTTGGTCAACTGATCAGCATCATCATGACATTACCCGAAATGCATTATCAATAAGCGAAAACTGGCTCAAATTTAACGAAGCAATTTAACAACAAACTTTTTTTGTCATGCAAATCTTTAACCGACGCGATTTCTTAAAAAAACAAGCCCTGGCATTTTCTGCCATCGGTTTGAACATGGTGACACCCACCTTATTTCAGCGGCGCTTGCAGGCTGCGGCCTTGCCCAGGGAACGAAAGATGATCTTCATCTTTCAACAGGGGGGAAACGATGGATTGAATACGGTTATTCCTCGTGGGGACCGGGATTACAATGAAAGCAATCGTCCCAATCTTTTTATTCCTGAGAGCGTAGCGCTTGATTCAGGAAATGGTTTTGCTCAATTCCACCCATCACTGGAACCTTTGATGGAAGTATACAACCATTCCAGTCTTAATGGTCAGGAGGGGGCCGGAAATTTGGCAGTGTTGCATCGTGTTGGTTATGATGGGCAATCCCGCTCTCACTTCGATAGTCAGCATTTTTGGCAGAATGGAATTCCAGGCGATGCTGAAACCGAGGAAGGAATGATTTATCGCCACATCAACGCCAATTTTAACCTGAACCACCCGGACAATGCCTTTGTTGCCGCAGGATTAAGTTCTAATCAGTTGGTTGCTCTTAAAGGGCCCAATATGATTCCGAATTTTAGTCGTAGCAGGGATTTTACTTTTCCCGCCGGTAATAAATTTCTGGGTAACTTGCCGAGTAGTCCTAATGCTTCCGATGGAAAGGCGATCATGGGGCTCTATGGTGCGGCCCCGGGGCAACCCAACAAACCTTACCGCAATCTTGTTCATGGTGCAGGTCAGGCCTTGGGGAGAACCATGATGGTCGTTCAGAATGCTTTGTCAGGTGGGGATTACACTCCTGAAAATGGAGCTGACTATCCAGATGGTTCTTTTGGTAACAAACTCATGGAAGCAGCCATGCTGATGAAAAGAACTCCAGTGAAAGTCATTGGTTTGCGGCGAGGAGGATTTGATACACATCAACGTCAGGGGCAGCTGAATGGTAATCACCCCAATTTGTTATCTGAACTGGCACAGGGCATACGGGCTTTGCATCTTGATCTGCAATCCCAGTGGGAGGATTTGGTTGTGGTGACGATGACCGAGTTTGGGAGAACATCGAAGGAGAACGGTAGCAGCGGAACGGATCATGCGGAATCCAGCGTGATGTTTGTGGCTGGCGGAGGGGTTAAAGGCGGGGTTTACAATTGCGATGCGAACACCTGGGAAGACAACGCCATGTTCAATGCGCGTAGTCGCTATCTTGCCCGACGCACTGATTTTCGCGCTGTGTTCGGCGAAATCTTTCAACGGCATTTCGGAGATGATGCGGCGATGATGGATCAGTTGATGCCCGGGTATTCCATCGGTCAATTGGATAATCCCGACGATTTCAAGTTTTTGAATTTTCTGCCTGCTTAATTTTTTTGGACAGGATTGACAGGATTAACAGGATGTCATTCGGTTTGGGGAAGGATTAGATAGATAGAATCAGCTTGTCCCGCGACTGCGTGGATCTCGATTTGCCTGCTATTGCCAGCTATGCGGATGTGTGGCGAGCGAATACCAAAGGCTTCCCAAAACGGAAAGCAACTTAACTGATATAGACCACAAGGCGACGTGGCAGGGACGCCCCGTCCTACCTATTGGGTGACATGAGGACTTGAATCTTTCATGGTTTTTCTTCATGTTCGGGGGCATGATTCCCGAAGGACAATCTTTTTACCGATGGCTGTACATGCGGCCCCTGCGGTTGTTGGGTTTGTTCTTCTTGGGATGCTCGTTTCTTCATGTTGCTCCTCCTTTATGTGCTGCGGCGCATTCTTTCGAAGATAACGTTGGAGAGGTGATCCAGCGTTACTGCCTCGAATGTCATTCCAGTGAAAAGCAGAAAGGGGACATCGACCTTGAAGTGATGCTGACTCCCGGGCAGTTCGCACGGTTTTTCAAGGAATGGGAGTTGGTGGTCGAGCAGTTGGATGCAGGGGATATGCCGCCAGATAAAGCAGATCAACCTACTACCAAGGATCGATCCTCCATTACCCGTTCCGTTCAACATGAGATTGAACGTCAATCCACACAACAATCGGGTGATCCGGGGAATGTGCTGCTGCGTCGTCTGACTCAGGCTGAGTATTTGAATTCTATTGAGGATTTGACGGGACTGGCATTTGACTTTCGGGCCTTGCTTCCTGATGACGCGGTGGGTGGGGAAGGGTTCGCCAATACCGGTGAGGTGCAATTTACTCAAGACTCGACCATTGAACGCTACCTTGAGGTGGCGCATAAAGTGGCCTCTCATGCTCTGATCGGCGCCGGGGATCTTTCCTTTTTCAGGGATCCGGGTGAAACCGGACAAGAACTGTCGGCGATCGAGCGGATTCAGGCGATCTATCGTCAGCATGGTTTTCGTGCTGGCGCTGGAGAAGGCGCGGAGCCTTTTGGTTTGGAAATTTTTCCAAAAACCTTCTTTGCTCTCTGGATGGATCAACACCGTGATGCGCTGGGGCTGGGGGATGGGTCCCTTTCTGATGCTGCTGAATTCGCTGGTGTGCCGGGCAAGTTCGCAAGGCATCTTTCCCATGCCATGGAAGTGCAGGGAGCGCAGGAACCTTTGAAAGTCATTCAGGATGCATGGAAGACTTTGCCGGCTCCCACCGGGATGGATCTTGAAGCAGAAAGGCGTCGAATCATGCCTTTCGCGGAGGCGGTGTTTGTCAAAGTGCAGGATTGGCAAAAACAGTTTGCCAAAAAAGCCAGGCATGTTGAGGAATCGGCTTTGCTGGATTCCAACGCATCGGCCGATCAAGCGGACACCGCGGCCAGTGAATTTGCTCGTTATTTTCCAAGTGTTTCCCAACGCGAACCTGCTCCTTCGGATCGGGATCCCATACCGGCGCCTTATGACAATAGTTATAACAACGCCGAAAGAAACGCGTTTCATTATCAGGTGAAATACCATCGCTATGATGCTTTCCTGGTTGAACACATACTGGATCCGGAAACGATTCTGGATTTGGAGATTGCCTGGAATGATTTGTACGATTCTTTTGGGTATCATCAGGAGAATCTGAATCTGTTGACACTGCATTTTGAGCCAGACGCAACAGAGATTTCCGATATGGCATCCTTGTCCGATGATCAAATCGCAACAATGTCTGAAGCATTGCGTCGATGGGTGAGTCCTCTCAAAAGGCATTACAATGAGATCAAGGAGGTGATGTCCAGGCGGTATGAGGCTCATGTGGAACAATGCCTTCAGTTCGCAGCCCGTGCCTGGAGGCGTGAGTTGACAGAGGAGGAGTCAAATTCCTTACGCGCCTTTTATCAGAGTGTGCGCAGTGAATTGGAGTTATCACATAAGGACGCTATTCGTGCGATGATCGGTCGTGTGCTGACGTCGCCTTCCTTTCTTTATCGTCTGGAAGCTCCGAGTTCAAAACTGACCACTGTGTCTTCACCCGAATTAGCCACACGTTTGAGTTACTTCTTATGGTCGTCGCTACCGGACCCGGCGCTGCTTCAGGATGCTTCTGCGGGGAGGCTTCAGGATGAGAAGATTCTTCGTGGTCATCTGAAGCGAATGTTGAAAGACGCCAAGGTGGCACGTTTTGCAGAAGAGTTTTTCGGTCAATGGTTCGGTTACTATCAGTTTCCGCAGTTCAATGGAGTGGATGAAAAGTATTTTACCTACTGGAATTCAGAGCTCCGTCGCTTACTTTATCAGGAAGCCAACCTGTTCTTCACGCATCTTGTTCAGAATGATGCATCGATGGACCAGGTGCTGCTGGCGAATGATGGTTTTTTGAATCACCGACTGGCCGGGTATTACGGGATCCCGTGGAGTGATTCGACTGAAGAGGATGGTTTTATTCGAGTCAGTCATTTGCAGGAACACCAACGCGGTGGACTGCTCGGACTGGGGGTGGTGCATGCCATTACGTCTGCTCCACTAAGAACCAGCATCGTCAAGCGTGGTGATTGGGTGTTGCGACGTGTTCTGGGAACGCCCGTGCCGCCTCCACCTGCGAATGCCGGTTCCATAACGACCGAAGGAGAATCCGCCAAGGCAAAATCCATGCGTGAATTGTTGATGGCGCATCAGAAGGAAGCAGCTTGCGTGAGCTGTCATGCCCGGATGGATCCGTTAGGGTTTGCGATGGAAATTTATGACGTGACCGGAAAGGTTCGAAGTGAGTACGAGAATGGTTTGCCGGTGGAAGACTTCGGGGAGTTGCGTGATGGAACGGTGGTGAAGGGATTTGATGGCATTCGCTCTTATCTGGAGGATCATATCCATCTGTTTCACCGGACCTTCTGCACCAAGCTCATTGGTTATGCGCTCGGACGCAAGGAGCAGCTCTCTGATCGGAAATTGATTGATGCCATGATGGAATCCCTTGCCAATGGTGAGCCTGTTTCAAAACAAATTGAATGGATTGTTCTGAGCCCGCAGTTCCGGCAGAAACGGGGTTTTGAGCAAGATGA
>CAYPZD010000092.1:0-20061 GCA_964415055.1 uncultured Verrucomicrobiota bacterium
AAATCATGTTCCACCGCCCCGGAGAAAAAGAAAAACGCCACGGCCAGGCAATGGCCGCAGCCAGCCTGCCGGAAATATCAGCGCACTAATAAATGAATACTTAATTCACAGGGATACTCGGAAAGGAACAGCCACAGTCATTCGATTAACCACAGTCTCCCCACGTTCCATCTCATCTGCTCAGGAACGTTTTTGAGGGGGAAATTTGGGGCAAGGTGGAACTTGCCCCTCCTTTAACAGAAATTGAACTGCACCCAGTGCTGTTGATTGTTGAGCTCCAAGCTTGATCCCTCTGCTGCTTTCCATCACAATGTGAGCCATCCCCTGAGGTATGAGTTCGTAGTAGGTATGATGTAGCGGAAAGAATCATGAATCTTGCGAAACAAATCGGTTATGCCGTTGTGCAATGCGTTATTTGGATCTCCTTGATTGGATGCGGTGGTTCGGACGGTACAGATGGTAGCGGTGCCACCCGAACCAAGTCCATTGTCCTCAAGGGAGCCGCTCAATTTGACGAAAACCATGCTCATACCAAAACGCTTCGCAAATTCGAAGAACTGGTTCGGAGCTACTACGGAAAGCCCGTCGAATTTGAACTCTACCTGAACAGCGAACTTGGACTTGAAAAAGATTTTTTTGCCTACATGAATCAGGGGATTTCCGTGGACTATGCAATCGTCTCCCCTTCTCATATGTCCACTTTTGTTCCATCCGCGCCTCTGATGGATACACCTTTCCTGTTTCGCGACCTGGATCATTGGAACAAGGTACTGGACAGCGATGCGCTGGATCCACTGGCGGATGAAATACTGAAAAAGGCCGATGTCATGCTCATCGGTTATGCGGGCGGCGGCATACGAAATCTGATCGTGAACAAACCGGTCACCGACATGAGTGCGTTGAAGGGGTTGAACATCCGCGTCATGGGTGCTACGATCCAAACCAAAATCTTTCAAGCCATCCATGCCGCTCCCACCGTGATCGCCTACAGCGAAGTCTACAATGCCATTCAGACAGGAGTGATCGACGCCGCTGAAAACGAGGCAGCTGGCATTCGACACATGAAATTTTACGAAGTCGGCCCGGAGATTTCCCTGACCCAACACGCGATTACGGTGCGCCCCCTGATGTTCAGTGCGAAGACCTACAACCGTCTGCCTCAGGATCTCCAGGCAGCCATCATCAAGGCAGGGCGGGAAGCGGGTGTTTATGGACGCCAGATCGAGTCTTCTGAAGACGCCGAGACCCTTGCCTCCATGGAGAAAGCGGGACAACTTCGGACACATCCATTCACCCAAAGGGATACATTGCTTCGACTGGCCGAACCGGTTAAGCAGGATTACGCCCAACAAATCAATGCCCAGGAAGTCCTCAACCGTATCAATGCGGTTGAATGATCCACTCATGTCTTATTGCCCATGATTCAACAAACCTGAATCATCCCCCCCACTGAGCTCGATATCCAGATGAAACCATTGATCACAATTTTTTTCGGTTTCAACGCGGGTTACCATCAAGTGCTCAAATGGTTGCTCACTCTTCTGCTGGGATTCATGATCATTCCTGTGTTGCTGCAAATTGTATCCAGGCACGTGAGCTTTGTGCCCAGATACATCTGGACCGAAGAAGCGGCCCGATTTTGTTTTGTCTGGATGATTATGATCGGATCCATGATAGCCGTCCGCGAAAGCGCGCACTTTGAGGTCAATCTTTTCCAGCATGTCAAATCACCGATCATCCACCTGATCCTGCGAATGTGTGTTCTGGGCTGGATGGCTGCACTGGCGCTTGTCTTCATCATCTATGGAGAATCCTTTGCCCGGCTCGGTCATGCACAGACATCTGAAATGATCGGCATCAATATGCTGAGCATCTATATCGCCTTTCCTCTCGCGGGTGTGACCTGGATGCTGTTCCTGCTGGAACAGATCCTCCGCGAGATGGGGACCTTCCGATCCGCAAAGCAAAAGGAAAACGCATGAGCCCCGGAGAAGTGTCCGCCTGGTTGTTTGGAGTATTCGTTCTGCTGATTCTTTTGCGTGTTCCCGTATCCTTTGCGTTGGGGCTTGCCTGTGTACCTGTGTTTCTGTTGGAAGAACGCCTGACTCCCATCCTGCTGATTTCCGAGATGTGGAAATCATACAATGCATTCATTCTGTTGGCGGTGCCCTTCTTTCTACTGGCCGCAAACCTGATGAACGCAGCGGGAATCACGGATCGCCTGATCCAATTGTCCCGTGCCACAGTAGGACATTTTCCAGGGGGACTGGGTCACATCAATGTCATGGTCAGCATGTTGTTCGCTGGGATATCCGGTTCTTCGACGGCGGACGCCGCAGGTATTGGATCTCTATTGATTCCATCCATGAAAAAACAAGGCTACGACGCACGCTTTTCAGTGGCGATTACCGCGTGTTCATCCGTGATGGGAGTTATCATACCGCCCAGTATCATCATGATTGTCTGGGGCGGATTGATGTCGGTGTCCATTGGTGGATTGTTCCTAGCAGGCATTGTTCCCGGATTACTGATGGCTTCGTCACTGATGATAACAGTTTGGGTTTACGCCAAAATCCGAAAATACCCCACTTGCGAAAAAGCATCCTTGAAACAATTCACTCAGTCACTCAAGAAAGCTTCTCTTGCCCTAGTCACCCCCGCCATCATCGTGGGCGGCATCGTAGGAGGACTCTTCACCCCTACCGAAGCATCGGTGGTGGCAGTGGTTTATTCATTCATTCTTGGAACATGGGTTTATCGATCGCTCAAATTGAATGAAATCCCCAAAGTGATTTATGACTCGGCCAGATTTGCATCCGTTTCGCTTTTTTGTATCGGCACCGCATCGGCATTTGGATGGTTGCTGGCCTACTTTCGCGTCCCCCAGGCTTTGGTGGATTGGGTCTCGCAATGGGCCACTGGCCCCATCACCACCGGATGCCTGATCGCTGGTGCCTTCATCTTCATCGGTATGTTCATCGACGCGATACCAGCCATCATCATCCTCGGAACCATCCTGATGCCTTTGGCAACAAACGCCGGAATACACCCTATTCAATTTGCCATGATCGGTGTCGTCTCTCTTGCCTTTGGACTGGTGACGCCTCCGTATGGTTTGTGCTTACTGATCGCATGCGCTATCGGTGAAACATCGGTAATCGAAACACTCAAGGATGTGTTTATCATCCTGCTCCCCATGCTCCTGATCCTGGGTCTTTTGATTTTCTTTCCTGAATGCTCACTCGTCATCCCCAGACTCATTAAGCCTGGATTCCTGTAAGCATTCCTAACAAGAATAGGCGCTCGCGCACATGGGATTTGCCTTCGTTTTTATATTCTTTTAAGCCGATGCCCCAACCCAAACAATCCCATGCATCCCAGCATCACCCAAACGTAATCCGAAGGTTCCGGAACGACGGTCGGGGTTCCCTCCTGCACCCGAAAATTAGAAAAAACGGCATCAACAGTACCGCTGGACCACCCGCTTGCGACACCGGGTATGCTCTCTGAACGCAGGAAAAAGGAAGCCAGCAAATCAGCCTCGTTCCAGTCGTTTTGGATGCCGGACATGGTAAACGTATGAGAAGCTGTTGACGCACCTTTCGTGTGAGATGCCCCCACGGTGACATCTCCCGAACCGGCATCATAAGACACAAACAAAGATCCGGACAAGGCGGCCGCCAATCCCAACGATCCGGGCGGATTCCCGGAAAAACTTTGATTCACACCGTCGACTCTCCCAACGGCTGTAAAAGTGGAAGTTGGAAATCCGTTATACGTCAACATCCCGACCCCCGCCGAATGATCACCGGAAGTGCCTTCACCAATACCAAACCCAATACCAAGCACTCCGTTGGCAGAAGAAAAAGACAAATCATAGTCAATCGCAATACTGAAACTGGAGGACGGGCTAAAGCCGTAACCACTGCTTGAGGATTCAACCGTGGCACCGTTGACACTGAAGTAGGCAATATCCGTTCCCGCGGTGATCTCTCCCGACGCAGCCAACAAGGTTGCTTGATCTGCGGAAGCTGTCCCGGAGAAATCGGCATCAAACGGATCGTAGCCAATCGTCCATTCGTTGAAGGAAACAACGGATGCCTGCGTCTGAAAGATGACAATGATACAAAAACATAGAATACTTCGAAAGAGATTCACCCACCGACGGAATATAAAAGGAGTCATACGACGAAAAATAGCGAAAGATTTCGGCCAATATGTACCCGCTTCTAGTGTGTTGCGAACGCTTTTTCTTGAATTTTTGCACCGGTTTCGGGTTTTCATAACGATTGTCGGGTTTTCGTTATTGATGTCGCATTTTCATCTTTAATGTCGGATTTTAATAATTATTTTTTATATCCAAATAATGCTTGCATGATTGGATCTGTTTTTGCCAGACTTGGCCCTCATCGATCAATTCATCAGGCACGATCCGCTTTGTTTTAGGGAACACCTACTTCAGGTAAAAGAAATCCACTGTATGCGTTTCCAAATGAATCCAACCGTCATGTCCATGAAACATGAGAAGGAATTCAATTCTAGATCTTCAACTATTGAAGGGACAAAACCGTATGAAAGATGCAGCGGGCCTCCAACGCATCCTATCTACGGTGAAGGCTTGCCTTTTCAGTGGGAAGACATTCAACAGACCGGCTTAACTCTGTACAGGGAACAAAAATGGGAATCCGCGCTACCATGGTTGGAGGCGGCCTACTTTCACTACCCCGAATGTTCGGATACAAGTTTTCTTCTTTCACTGGTCCAGGCGCGCCTGGGGCTGATCCATGAATCCAGATCCACCGCCACAACACTGGAAGACGCAGGCCCGTCATGCACCAAAACAAGTTTGCAATTGTGTTGGCTGAGTCTTGAGACACGTGAGTGGCAATCCGGTAGAGAGCATTTGAATATGATCAACGGCCCCAGCCTCCACCCTATCTTGAAATGGGCGATTCAGGTGATGGCCGCCATACAGTCCTTGCGCTTCGACCAGGCTTTTGAACGATGTCAACAAGCTATAGAAGAAACGGACACCGCGGCGAAGGAGTTCGGAATCGTTGCCGGTTTACTTAAAACCCAGCGATACGACACGGCTGCTACCAGGTTGGCGGAGCTCTTTACCCACCAACTGAACATTGAAATCTTCACAGAAACAAAAACGCCCTCACCACCCCAGGATCAGCCATCCTTGAATCTGATGGAAGCCCTTCCTCCTCTGGAGTCAATCAGCCCCTCCATGGATCATCTGAAGCATGACAAAAAATTGAATCAGATAAGAATGGAATCCGACTTCCGGAAACGATTTTGGATCCGGGAACGCATACAACTGCGCGACGACACGCCCCCCATGGTGCTCAGGGAACTCCCGTCAGCATCCCGCCCCATGGCAGCATCCCCAAGTATCCCTCTCCCAGTCCCCCTGATACCTACTTTGCCCGATGCATCCAAACATTCCACCAAAGTCCCACAGCCTGCCACCCCAAATTCCGGAAGAGATCCATTTTGTCCATACAGCTGGCTGTCCATACGCCAACCTTGGCAGGACGAACAAGCACGGCTGGAAAGATGGATCACTGCATCCATGCGAAACAAGAAAGGAGACTCTTCCTTCTGGACACTAACCGCTTCACATCCTGAGCGCATCGTCGGTCTCGGGTGTTTGACACCCAAAGGCAACCGGGAAGGAGACATCTCGGTTTCGGTGAATCCCCTCGTGGCACATCACCGCCAGGAGACCAGCCTTTTCATCACACTCATGCAGAAAGCAAAACAGATGAGATTGACCCGTCTGACAGCAAACGTCGAACAGGACTCGCTTGAAGACCACCTCATCCGAAGAAACGGTTTCCGAATCGTTCATGAAGAGGAAACACTGGAAATACCACTCTGCCATTGGAAGCAACAACGGAATCGCCCTGCACCGGGCACCTTCCTCTGTTCCGGGATCATTACGCGAGCCTTTGTGGAGGAAGATTGGCCTCAGATCATGGAACTGCTCCAGACACCTCACTCCTCGACTACCCCGTCGACGGTTCAATGGGATTTCCCAAACGAAACCATGATGGTCCCATCGACCTTCAATCCACAACTATCCACTGTCATCAAACACCAGGACAGCATCATCGGCGCGTTATTAGTAAAAACCATGCCCAACAAATGCCTCCACGTGCTCCTGCGTGCAAACGAATCCCACTCACCTGTTGACGAAAACACTTTGATCAAATCTCTCCTGAAAAGATTTTTAACCTTGGCTTCCAAAAGAGAATTTCTCACCGTCCGTTTTAAGCGAAGCATCGATCGACAGCACATAAGAAATCAAACCGCCAATTTCTGGAAAAATAAGGAAACCGTCTTAAAGAGAACACGCACTTTGGCCAGAGAAGAAATCAATCCCTGACGCCTGCAATCGTTCCTTTTCATTCAGTTGAACGAACCAGATCGTTCAGATAATCCTCCAGGCAAGTGTATCCGTCACCATCCGGATCCGATGCAGCGTCCTCAGCGGAACCTGGGTCCAAGCCACGTTCAACCTCCCATGCATCCGGCAAGCCATCTCGATCCGTATCCCAATCAGCGGGACGATGCATTTCCGGGTAAACCTCCCACCCCCCAACATCCGCTTGTGAATCAGGCAATCCTGCCAGACTGGAACGACTTCCTCTGTAGGACACCGTTCCAGACCGTGTCTCGGCAATCACACGTGTGTCGTGATCATCCAGCATGGGAACATTACACCCCACATCATTCAACACGTTTTCATAAGCCGTTTCAGCAGTATGCGTCCGAATGTATGGCTCGAAAAAGGGTTCCATCACCGTGACCGGAGCATCCTGCCTGCCCTTTGCCCGCATTCCGGCAAACGGGCCTGCCGGCCCTTCGGGGCCGGACACTCCTTCCATGACATTGCCCTCGACATAGTATTGTTGAGGCCCAAAGGCGGGATTCTCAAAATGCGGGTTCAGGTAAGTCAACACTTTGGAAGCGGGCCCGGGTTTGTAGTAATTGTTGACGAACTGCACTTCACGCGCCCCTCCGTCCGTTGTGCGGTGATGCCAGTTATAAACGACCATGTTCCGGATATCGAGACGTCCGGCATGACGATTGGCCTGATCAATACTCCCGGCCAGCGACCAATTACGCCCGGCATTGTGAGCCAGGAGGCTGTGATGAAAACTTCCGATATCACCACCGATCGACCCGGCGTATCCATGAGCGGTTCCTTCTTTATACTTCCTGTGTCCAGCAACGTTGAGCGCTTCGGAAATCAAACTCCTTTGAAAAGTGATGTTCTTGGCTCCACGCGAACTGAACGCCTCATCAATCGTCCAGGAGATGGAGCAATGGTCGACAATCGAATGATCACAAGACGCCAGCCCCATGCCATCCATGGTCTCTCCGGCCAGATCTCCCAGTCGCAGCCTGACATAGCGAACCACCACATCTCTCGCACCCAGCCCGCCAAAAGTGTAATTGCGAATACAAATCCCCTTGCCCGGCGCGGTTTGCCCGGCAATCGTCAGGAACTCGTTTTCACTTCGGAAAATGAGTTTCGATTCAAGCGTAATAAGTCCGGAAACATCAAACACCACGGTACGTGGACCACTTGCCTCCACAGCAGCCCGCAAAGAGCCAGGTCCCGAATCATCCAGATGGGTCACATGCAACACACGCCCCCCTCGCCCGCCAATGGCAAACCGCCCATATCCTTCCGCCCCCGGAAATGCAAGGTGCCGCACACGAAACCGCCAGACATCCCCCTCCGTCACCTTTCCATCTTCATCGACAGAATCCACGCGCCAGGCATAATGCAACAAGGAATCCCTGGAAACCTCCAACGCGAACTCATTTCCGGTTACTTGTTCATGAGGCGAAACTTCTTTGAGTTTTGATTCGGCAATTTGCGGATCGCGATCACTGACCACGTACACTTGATGACGCACCACACCGTCGGCAGCTTTCCATGACAACAGAACTTTACCGTCATCACCATTCGCATGACGTTCCAGGTCGCGAGGGGTTGGCATAAGAGCTTTCTTGTGGGGATTTGATACATCCAGTGCAAAAGCATTCAAAACAACGGAATCACTGTCTACTGGTTCAAGCCGCAGAACGACCGGTGTTCCCTCTTTGGCAACAAATGCCACATAGGATTGTGCCACTTCATCGTTGTGCATCGCCCTTTGTGAAACCTGAGTCGTGAACGAACTGTTTCCCTCTGCATGAACCAGACACACCGCCGTCTGGCTTCCCGGGAAATGATGGTATCCGACAAAGCGATGTTCACCGGCAGACAACCCCTCCAGAACAATTTCCATGATCGCCCGACCGGCTCCGCTCACCCTTGCTCCATCAGCCCCCAATGTCACCCCGTCCACCACCCAGGCTTTGTTACCAAAAAGTTGAACAGGCTTCTCAGGATCACCCGGTTTCAAGGTCACCTTGATGTCACCGAAACGTTGCGACAAGGTTTCGTCACTTGAAGGGAACCAGTTTTGCCAACCTTCAGTGCGCATGTCAGAACGACCGTTGGCATTGATATCGACACGTAAGGGTGTCTGTGCTGAGAGCTCCGGTGTCGACCATAAAACGCACCAGCACAAGAAAGTCATCAGATGTTTCGACATTCCGGAGAATTCTTTCACATGCATCATCGATTGGATTTCAGAGACTTCGCCCAGGCTTCATAGCGTTGACGATAGTTATAACCAAAGTAGTCAATGGAGAATTCATTGCGCACTTTGTATTTCTTGAAAATCTTGATGATCCTCTTGTTCGACCAAGCGGCCAGGGAATCTCGGCGCGCCTGCGTCATCCGGCCCCAAAGGATTGATTTCTGCTCATCGGTCATTTCCGGAATCATATCGACGTAGGCATTGAAGGTGCGTTCTGCTCCCGGAGAGCGCGTGATCGCATCCAACAAGGCGGTCGTTTTGTCGTCACCGATCACCTTTCTAAGTTTCTTCAAGAATCCCAGAATTTGCGGTGTGAATTCGGCGTAGATGGGATCAATACGCTCGGTCATGATCGCCAGAGCGCGTAGTTCATCCTTGGCCTTCCCGTCACGATTGCTGCGCGCCACATCCCAATCGGCCCAGGCGGCGTCGAGTTTGGCATCCACCGCCTGATGCCACGCCCACACACGTGCGTAATGTTCTTCAATCACGGAAACCACACCGGATACCTTGGAGGTTTCAAGAGACAGCTTCCCCGTCAACTCTTCAGCTTTGGCTTGAACCTGCTGGCGAATTTCCTCCGGCAAAGCAGGATTCCACCAAGCAGGCACATCTCCCCGGCTGATGGCGAGTTGCGATTGCGCTGCGGCAGTCGCCGACTGATCGCCCGCAGTCTGCAGAACCGAAAGAAAAATCATCCAGCTACAAACCACTGTTTTCATCGAAAGTGTCAACATATCAATCCTAAATCTAATCACGGATGCGGCTTAAACTCCATGAATCATTTCAAGCAGCCATACACAAGGCAAGAGCAATATAATAACAGCCCACAAACCTCCGGGAGGGGTAATCCCGCACGCGGGACTTACTCCCACTTTAAACCTCAGTGCTCAGGAACCCTTTTAAAGCTGCAATGGAAACGCTACAAGCATTCGGCGACCTACAGTCTCCCCGCGTTCCATCTCCCTTGCTCAAGATTATTAAAAGGAAGAAGTATGGGTTCGGGGTGGAACCCGACCCTCCAGTGTCATTTAATTTGAGTCAACGCGAGCCGTGGACAGGTCTCGTTTTTGTTTCGCCATCATTGGACTTGTGGCCTAGTCTCACCGCGATGGATCAAAAGATCAAAGTGGCAGTGATCGGAACAGGCGCTCTCGGCAGACATCACGCAAGGCTTTATGCGGACATGCACAGGGAGGGGCTGGTGGATTGTGTGGGCGTGTTTGACAAGAATGAATCCGCCGCACGAGAAGTGGCCGGCCAACACCGCCTTCCCACACTCCCATCCATGGAAGAAGCCACCCGTCAGGCGCAGGCTTTCAGCATCGTGACACCGACCACGACCCATTTCGACATTGCCAGTACACTGCTCAGGGAAGGCAAACACCTGCTTGTCGAGAAACCCATGACCGACAACACCGAGCAAGCCGCCCAACTGGTTCAACTTTCGCAGGAAAAAAACAGTGTGTTGCAAATCGGCCACGTCGAACGATTCAATCCGGTTTTCGCCTACCTCAATGAATCCGCCAAAGAGCCCAAATTCATCGAAACACATCGCCTTTCCCCCTACCCTGCCCGCAGCACAGACGTCGGCGTGGTACTCGACCTCATGATCCATGATCTGGACGTGGTGTTGGCATTTGTCAAATCACCCGTCGTTCAAGTGGACGCGGCAGGTGTCACCGTGCTCAGCAACTCGGAAGACATCGCCAATGCACGATTGAAATTCGAAAACGGTTGCGTGGCCAACCTGACCGTCAGCCGCATCAGCCCGGATCGCATGAGAAAAATCCGCGTGTTCAGTGGCGGGGAAAACGCCAGCTATGTCTCCCTCGATTACCGGGCACAGGAGGGGTTCATCTACCGGGTGGCAAGCGAGGGTGAGACGCCCTCCAGTTTCTGGACCCAACTGCTGGCTTCCAAGAAAAAGGACTTCAAAGTGGTCAGCGAATTTGCAGGCAAGAAAATCGTGCGCGAACCCGTCCCCATCAACAAAGAAGAACCCCTCAAACTCGAACTCCGCCACTTCATCGAATGCGTCCGGGCCAAAAGCGAACCCGCCGTCAGCGGCGCCTCCGCCAAACAAGCCCTCGACCTCGCCCTGGAAATCACACGACAGATAAACAATTAGAGTTTGATCTCGCACGAAGGCACTAAGGAGAGAACGGCATGATTCCTCCAGCAAAAGGACCTTTGTGTCTTAGTGCCTTCGTGCGAGATCAAACACGCATTCCTTCTTTTTGATTGTCCGCTTCGCGACGGCGGCTTAAGGTTCGCGCATGCAATCCTTGTTGTCCATTTGGCGGCGGAGCTGTGTGTTCGCCGTAGTTTTTTGTGCGTGTGTGATCGCCCTCCAATCTCAGGCAGCCACGCGCAAACCCAATGTCATTGTCTTCCTGGCGGATGATTTAGGTTATCAGGAACTTGGATGTTACGGGCAGAAATACATCAAAACCCCCAACATCGACGCGCTTGCCGCCGGAGGCATGCGCATGACTCACTTCTACTCGGCATCGCCGGTATGCGCTCCTTCCCGTGGCATGTTGTTGACCGGCAAGCACAGCGGTCATGCCTACGTGCGGGACAATCGCAATCCCAAAGGACTGGACGACATCAAAGAAAAATACCAATGGGAATTCCCCGGACAATACCCCATCCCCCCCGAAGAAGTCACTCTGGCCGAAGCGCTCAAGTCGCAAGGCTACGCCACCGGAGCCATGGGCAAATGGGGGCTCGGTCATTTTGGCACGACCGGAGATCCCAACAAACAGGGATTCGACCTGTTCTACGGATTCAACTGCCAGGTGCACGCCCACAATCACTATCCTAAATTCCTATGGCGAAACGGCAAAAAGGAAATCCTGCCCGGCAACGACCGCACACTCTACGGGGAGACTTTCTCCCAGGATCGATTCATCGAAGAAGCCGTGGGCTTCATTGATGCACATCAGGATGATCCCTTCTTTCTGTTCATGCCCTTCACCATCCCGCACTTGTCCATCCAGGTGCCACAATGGGCCGTGGATTGGTACACGGACGATATTGAGGAAGAGGAATACGAACATCGCGGCTACCTGAAGCATCCCAAACCACGCGCCGGATACGCGGCCATGGTGACCTACCTGGACTACGGGGTCGGATTGATCATGAACAAACTCCGCGCGCTTGGATTGGAAGAAGACACCCTGGTCATCTTCACCTCGGACAACGGTCCCACCTACGATCGGCTTGGAGGCAGCGACTCGGATTTCTTCGAGTCCGCAGGCGTTTTCAAAGGCCTCAAGGGCAGCGTATACGAAGGCGGCATCCGCGTGCCCATGGTGGCCAGTTGGCCGGGCAGGATCCCAGCGGGACAAACAACCGAAGAACCCGCCGCTTTCTGGGATCTCATGCCCACCATCCTCAACATGACGGGCAACAAGGAAGCCCTTCCACAAGGAGTGGACGGCATCAATCTGGCTCCCACGCTACTTGGAAAGCAGAATCAGAAATCCCACGCCTATCTCTACTGGGAATTTCCGGCCTACGGAGGACAACAAGCCCTGCGCATGGGCAACTGGAAAGCCGTCCGGCAAAACATCATTCGAAGCGGCATCAAGACCGAACTTTACGATCTGGCAGCCGATCCATCGGAAAGCACCGACCTCGCATCCAAATACCCGTCCATCCTATCCGAAATGGAAAAACTCATGACCGAAGCCCGCGTACCCTCGGAAAAATACCCATTCAAAAACCTCGACTAACTCACAACCACTCAATCAAAAAAATCTGCGTTAATCTGCCCAATCTCGAAGATCCCGCGACTGCGGTGATGCGGATAAAAAAACAAGCAACAAGCACCATGATGCAACTCGGATTCGTCACCGCCATCTTACCCGACCAGTCACTATCCTCGGTCGCAGACACCGCCTCGGAAATCGGCTATCAATGCCTGGAGATCATGTGCTGGCCTCCCGGCAAAGCCGAACGCCGTTACGCGGGAATCACGCACATCGACATCACCCAACTGAACAAATCCCAGGCGCAGGACATCGTCGGCAGCCTGCAATCCAAAGGCCTCTCGATTTCAGGTTTCGGGTACTATCCAAACCTGCTCAGCAAAGACACCAGCCACGCGCGCCCAGCCCTGTCACACTTGAAAAAACTCATCAAGGCTGCCCCTAAGCTCGGAGTGGACGTGGTCAACACCTTCGTCGGGGCCGAACCAAGCGCGAGTGATGAAACCAATTTCAAGGCCTTTCGAAAAATCTGGCCGGGGCTCATCAAACTGGCGGAAGACAATGGAGTCAAAATCGGCATCGAAAACTGCCCCATGTATTTCACCGATGACGAATGGCCGTCCGGAAAAAACCTCGCCCATTCACCCGCCATGTGGCGACGCATGTTTGACGTCATCCCATCCAAGAACTTTGGTTTGAACTACGATCCCTCCCACATGATCTGGCAGCACATGGACTACCTCAAACCCATCCGGGAATTCGTGGACCGGTTCGTGCACGTCCACGCCAAGGATGTCCGGGTGGACCGCGAACGTCTGGACGATGTCGGCATCATGGCAACGCCCCTCTCCTACCATGCCCCCAAACTGCCAGGACTCGGTGAAGTCGATTGGGGAAAATTCTTTTCCGTTCTGGGGGATGCAGGGTATAAGGGCGCGGTCTGCGTGGAAGTGGAAGACCGCGCATACGAGGGCAGCGTGACCGCTCGCAAAGCGGCATTGGCTCAGAGTTACCGATACCTGAAACAATTCATGCCCTGAACAAGGGGATTTTCCCAAAGACATTGAACACATGAAATACACCTACGAAGAACTCGCAGGAATGATTGATCATTCCCTCCTGCACCCGACCATGACGGACAAGGAGCTGGAGAAAGAATGTAAACTGGCGGCGCGCTACAAAGTGGCGTCGGTCTGCATCAAACCCTACGCCGTCAAAATGGCCGCAAAACTTCTCAAAGGAACAGACGTGGCCGTGGGAGCGGTGGTGGGTTTCCCGCAGGGAGGCAACACCACGGCTGTCAAAGTGTTCGAAACCGAACAAGCCTGCAAGGACGGCGCCACCGAGATCGACATGGTCATCAACATCGGCAAGGCCTTGTCCGGTGATTGGGATTACGTGAAGAAGGACGTGCGGGCCGTTGTGCGCGCCGCACACAAACAGGGCGCGATTGTCAAAGTGATCTTTGAAAATGATTTCATGCCCAACGACCGCATCAAACGCAAACTCTGCGAACTCTGCGAAAGCGCCAAGGTGGATTACGTGAAAACCTCCTCCGGATACGGGTTCGTCAAAGGAAAAGACGGAAGATACGGCTACGAAGGGGCCACGGAAAAAGATCTCAAACTCATGCGCAAAACCTGTTCCCCTAAAGTCGAAGTCAAAGCGGCAGGCGGTGTGCGGGATCTGGATGGATTGATTCATTGCCGAGACCTCGGCGTGCGACGCGTCGGAGCCACCGCCACCAAGGTCATGCTGGACACTTACAAGCAACGCCTGCGCGAAGAAAAGAAAAACGGCCCCAAACCCACCCGAAAGAAGAAGCAAACCAAGCTGGGAGGTGGAGGGTATTGATCTGGAAACAATGAAATAATTAACCACAGAGGACACAGAGAGCACCGAGATAAATCCTTTCTTTTCTTTTTCTACTCTGTGCTCTCAGTGTCCTCTGTGGTTAATAAAAAAGGTCCCGCAAATCCAAACGTAACCGAGTTCTACTTCCCAATATACCTTGCACCCAAAGATCACTTTATAACTTATGAACCAAAAGCTACTCCGGAAAATCCTCACACTCTCTGTTCTGTATGGCGCATCCATATTGACCACGTTCGCCCAACAACAACCCTCAGGAGCCGAACTCTACGCCACGGCTTGCGCACAATGCCACGGCGCACAATTGCAAGGAGGCCAGGCCCAGAGTCTGGTGGATGCTGTGTGGCAGTTCGGTTCCGGTCGCAGTCACATTTTTAGAAATGTCAAATACGGCATCTCCGATTTTGCCATGCCCGCGTTCGAGGAAGCCCTGTCCGACGACGCCATCAACAGGGTGCTGGATTTTGTCTTCGAATCCGAAAAAACGTCCGGCGCCAAAAAACCACCCGCTCCCGAAAAGCTCTTCACCCTGGATTACGAGGTGAAGGTGGAAAAGGTCGCGGAAGGTCTGGATATCCCCTGGGCCATCGATTTCCTCGACGAACACCGCGCCCTGGTCACCGAACGACCGGGCAAAGTCCGTCTGATTTCCAGCGGTCAACTGCATCCCACTCCCATCGCCGGCATCCCTGAAGTCGTGCACGAAGGACAAGGGGGACTGCTTGATGTCTCCGTGGATCCCGACTACGCGAACACCGGATGGATCTACCTTTCCTACAGTCATCTGCTGAAAGATGGCGAAGGCAATCGCAAACCCGCCATGACGCGCATCGTGCGCGGACGTTTGGAGGATCATCAATGGGTGGATCAGGAGGTCATTTTCGAAGCGCCTCACGATCTTTACCTGAGCACACGGCACCACTATGGCAGCCGGATCGTGTTTGATCCCAATGGATACCTCTACTTCTCCATCGGGGACCGGGGCAACTCCCAGCAGGCCCAGGACATCACCCGTCCCAATGGAAAAATCCACCGCATCCACAAGGACGGTTCCATTCCGAACGACAATCCGTTCGTCGGACGCGACGACGCCATCCCATCCATTTTCACATTCGGGAACCGCAACCCCCAAGGCCTCGCGGTGCATCCCGTAACGGGTCAGGTTTGGGAAGCCGAACACGGCCCCATGGGTGGCGACGAACTCAATTTCATTCGGGGCGGGATCAATTATGGCTGGCCATCGATCACCTACGGACGCAATTACGATGGCGGCATCGTCTCCGACTTCCGCACGCGTGAAGGCATGGCCGCTCCGGCGCTGTACTGGAAACCATCCATCGCCGTTTGCGGCATTCATTTCGTCAAAGACTCCCTCTTCCCGAAATGGAACAACAAACTGCTGGTGGGCGCCCTGAAGTTCGAGGAGGTGCGTCTGTTGGACATCCATGGCGACCGGGTCATGCATCAGGAAATCCTGCTCAAGAATGCGGGACGCGTTCGCGATGTGAACAGCGCTCCGGACGGAGCCATCTACGTGGTGACCAACGGCCCCGATGCCGTGCTGAAGCTGACTCCGATCCGTGACGTCAACCTCGATCCCGAGGAATCCATTCAATGAATCCAATCCGTCCAACCGGCCTGGCAATGGGCGTCCTGTTATGGAGCATTCAAACGCTTTGCTCCGGCGCAATGTCCGAACTGAAGCAACCCATTGCCCTGGTCTGGTTGGAGGAAACGCAAACTCTCTGGACGGCTGCTCAAAACGATCGAAGCGTCATCCGGATCAACGTTGATTCAAAAGCCTGGGAACGGGCCTTTCAGGTCGAATCCCAAGTAAGCGATCTCAAGCAAATCCCCGGAACATCTCACCTGGCCGCCCTCCAATCCTCGCCTGGAAGGATATTCTTGTTCGATACAAAGCGGCAGGAACAGTCCCTGAAGATTGAATCCATCGAGATTCCTTCATACGCCGAAAACATCGTCAGCTCAACGGATGGCAAACACCTGTATGTCCTCCACCGTTGGAACCATCAGGCGACCATGCTTGAACGAACAAGTGTGGATACAACTCAAGAAGGCCTGTCCTACCAGATCAAACAAAGCATCGACCTTCCCTTTGCGCCCGGAAATCAGGCGCTTATTCCATCACCTGATTCCTGGGTAATCACAGCCGCTTTTGGCGGTGGCATGTCCATTCTGGATCCGGTCACAGGGCGCATCCGGGAAACGGTGAACCGTTCCATCCACAATATCCGTGACCTGGCACTGTCACCGGATGGAGGGGCCCTCTGGATGGCCCATCAAACACTGCATCCCAATGCCACCACACTGCGCGGTGACATCCAGTGGGGATTCCTCATGGAAAACAACGTCAATGGATTTTCCGTAAACGATTTGCCCCATCACTACATCAGCACGGACCCGATCCAACCCAAAGGACAGCTGGAACGCCCCGGGAATGCGGCCGGAGATCCGGAAGCGCTGTTGTGGACGGATCAAAACGAATTACTGGTGGCCCTGGCGGGAGTGGGCGAAGTGGCGGTGCTGCATCCCGACACCACTGAGGTGCATCGACTCGGAGTGGGCCGGCGCCCGACTTCCATGGCCTATGATCGGGAAAACCGGCGAGCCTTCATCGCGAACACCTTGTCGGACTCCATTTCCGTGCTCAGACTCGATCCATCCCCGCAGCTGGTTTCCACGATTCGACTGGGTCGATTGAAAGAGCTATCTGAACTGGCCAAAGGAGAACGCTTGTTCTTCGACGCGCATCAATCCTTTCACGGATGGTATAGCTGCCACAGCTGCCATACGGACGGTCACGCCAACGGAATGCTGAACGACAACGAAGCCGACGGAGGATTTGGAGCGCCGAAAAAGGTGCTGTCACTATTGGGGGTGGCCGACACGTCCCCCTGGAGTTGGTTGGGCAAACGGGGTGATCTTACCCGGCAGGTGCATCGGTCCATTCAAACCACCATGCGGGAAATACCATCGGACGAAAAAGCCACCGCATTGCGCGTTTACATGGAAACCCTTTCCCCCGCACCACCACTCAAGCCCAATCTATCTGTCGCCAGAACATCGAAAGGAATGGAATTATTCGAACGACTCCGATGCGACGAATGCCACCTTCCCCCAACCTATACCGATGAAGACGTCTACGATGTAGGCATTAAGGATGAAGTCGGCACAGTGGCCTTTAATCCCCCATCCCTGCTGGGTGTCTCACAACGAATCCATTTCCTCCACGACGGCAGAGCCAAAGATCTAAAGTCCGTTTTCACCCAACACAAACACATGCTGAAGCAAGACCTGACACCCGAGGAACTCAACTTGCTGATGGATTTCCTCCAATCCCTTTAACATCCATCACGGATCCAGATCCGCCACAACCTTGTGACGAAAACGGGGAGGCAACATGGTGTCGAACAAGGAACGATTTCGAGTCCACACATAATTGTCCCAATTCCATATTTTACCATCGGCTGTCATACCCATACATTGTGTCTTGGCAACCCAATCATCACGTTGACCAATAGGGCTACCACCCAATGAAATAGTGCCACCTTTAAAGGTGTTCGTTACGGAGGGATTGGGTTTTGCCGATGATGAGAACGGTCCTCCCTCCCATAAAGTTCCGTCTTCTTTAAGAAATGTCCTCCGTCCCGGAGCTCTATAAAACGTTTCGGTTACTTCTCGGACGGGAATTGTGGGGGCAATCTGATAAAGAGTGGGGGCGTTATTTAAATGCCCCCCCCTCAAATGTTTCTCAGGTGCTCCCACCGATTTTGCAGCAATCCATTGCGACCCATCTTCGGTGCTCAAAAGGATCGCACTGTCTTCACTGCCGGTGATATCGACAAACTTTGCATCACCGGAAAAAACCTGTGTGATTCGGTTTTCAGAAACCATTGGAATTCGCCCCCATGAAGAAATGCCATCGAATTTTCCCCAAGCATACAAATCACCATTGGAGTTCAGCGCAAAATTTGTCAGTCCCTGCACAAGACAATCAACCCAATCTGAACGAGAATCAGTAGGAGGATCGGACTTGATATAGCTACCATCAACAAGGCGCATGCGAGGTAATACAGTGTCTACCTGAACCATTTCGGGCAGTTCCGCCAAGGCCGTTTCTTTTCTTGTGCTCTCCCCCCCCGACCAAAGTGTTCCATCTGCCGCGACAGCCACTACGCGTGAATATCCCCGGATACTACCAGCAATCTGAACCCATTCTCGACCAGCCCCAATTTCAACCAGCGCCGGAAACGGAGCTTGTGAACGAACCCAGTGGTATTCGTCATCAATCACCCAATACCAAAGGCGATGTTCGGAATCTAAAACAAACCGGTGCCCACCACTTGTCACCAGGCTTATCCAATAGCCTTCCGGGGGGGTGACTGGAATTCTCTTGTTCTGTAAAAATGGCCTTGATCTACGCCGGATGGTACCATCCGTATTGTCCCCCAAGCGCCAAAGGGTGCCATCCGGTGACAAAGCAATATCATATTGACTGTAGTAAAGATGAAGGGACGGTTGGACACCCGGTTTCAAAATGGAGTCTTCCTTTTTGGGTTCGACCAATGTCCAACGTTCCCAAAATCGATCTTCAATGAACCATCCGATGGACAGGACAAAACCAATCATGCATAGACTTTGCAGCAAGTTCCATCTTACTGTATTACCTCGCGGAATCGGCATGCAAAAGTTGACGTACGTTTTCCTAATCAAGAAAACCATCATGATGAGGAAAGGCAACCAAAAGGACAGCCATCCCTTGTACATCATACCCATTCTAAGCCCTGAAAACCACATTCCAGAAAGAATCGAAACAAAGATCACCGAAGCACTGAAAGCTTTCAGAAAACCAGAAAACATGGAGGACGCATAGAACCCGACAGCAGAAAAAATTAGAGTGATCATTGAAGATAAAATGATGAACTGAGCAAGCCTGTCCGGATTTTCTTTAGAAAGCCATAGAATGGGCAAAGGAAGGACAACGGCACACAACCATCCCAAGACCAGGGCCATCACCACTTTGATAAACACTTGCATTCGGCGGCTCGAAGATGAGACTAATTCACAAACATGCACATCCATTCGACGGCTTTCAGCAATGGTCACACAAGCCATGGTGCAAGGTATCAAGCAAATGATCCACTAAAAGAACTGAGGTAACATATTCAGCGCAGCATCCAGTTCCTTCCCAAACCAATCTCCCAACGGAAATACCTTTTGGACCACCAAGAGGGTGACTCCACAAAGCACACAAGCCATTGCCAACATCATGTTGGTCTTTTGGAGTCTGAATTCACGATTTATACTCGCCTTGATTGGGCTATAATAGTAGGTGGCATTTCTATTTTTTTGTTGTGCCTTAATCCGACGTTTAGGGAGTGTGAGTTCCATCGATCCGCACCCGCTTGCTTCCCACTTCAAAAACGTGCGCCAGGCCAACCACAAGCCCAGTGCACCATAAAGACATTCAGCGATTCCGACCGCCATTGCTGTGACGCTGTCGGATACTCCGTTGATTTTGAATGGATACGCAATCAAAAGGGCCAAACCAATTGGCAATAAACAAGCCAGCCACATGGAAGCCACCATGTTTCTGTATTTGAGAACGAGAAAAATGCCCGGCCCCAAACAAGCCCAGCTCATCACCCCCAGCACGAATCCGAACTCTTCCAACGAAATGCTGCCGCGTGCAAAATCTCCGCGATGCAACCACAGAGTCACAGAACGGTGTCAAAAAAGCCAATCACAACTTCGCATATAAACGGATGAGATGAGCC
>CAYPZD010000093.1:0-1363 GCA_964415055.1 uncultured Verrucomicrobiota bacterium
AACGCGCCCGTGAACGCAAATTGGCGCAACAAAACGAGCGTGAAAAGAAACGTCGTCAAAAAGCGATCCGCCCCCCCAAAGTCAAACGTCGCATCCTCGAAACCAAACGTCGTCGTTCCGAAACAAAAGCCCGTCGCAAAAAAGATTTCTCAAGGGATGACTGAACGTTTGACTTCCAAGCACAGATCAAAAAGATTGACACAGACCCTTACAAATCATTCACCATTCACCACTTGCCTCGTGCCGTGACTCTTGCTTCTTGCGCTTGCTCACGGCCTGTTTCAGAAGAAACTCAATTTGACCGTTCACACTCCTCATGTCTTCCTGCGCCCAAGACTCCAGGTCATCCCACAGTTTGGGATTCATACGAAGGAGAAATGCTTTACGTTTAGCCATGTGCCATTTTTTGTTAGGTGTTAGCTTTTAGTTTTTAGCTTTTAGGTGTTAGTTTTTAGCTGGTAGCTTTTAGCATTTAGGTGTTGGCTTTTAGTTAACGGCTCTTTTCACATTCCAACGCAGCGATAAAACTTTCGGGTGAATCCGGACTGATCACGAGTTTTTTCCCTTTGACTTCCAGCACAATCGACTTTGTTTTGTCGGTGACCCAGCATCGAAAAGTTCCTAATTTCTTGGATCGAAAGTACCCGCTGAAAGAAAACAACCCACCGTTCCCAAACGTTTTAAGGCAACGACGAAAAGCCTCAGGTTCCTGATACACCTTTTCCAGTCCCTGAAGATCGACACGGGTTTCCCAGATCAGCCGCTGAATATACAAGGACTGATCGTGCAGACGATAACCTCTCACGGTGAAAAGCGCGGTGAACATCCAAATGAAATTCATAGCGACCATTGGGAACCAGACACCCGGTTTCCCAACGCTCAGGAGAAAGATGGAGAATCCAACGAATATCAGGGTAATGCCCCATGAAATCCACATCAACATGGGACTCCATGGGGCGTCAAATGAACCACTGTAATATTTCGTCTTCACGAAGTGTTCCTAAGAATACAAGGTGCCGGTGTTAATGATCGGGTTGACTTCCGATTCACCACAAAGCACGACGAGCAGGTTGCTCACCATGCTGGCTTTTCGTTCTTCATCCAAATCGATGACCTGTTTTTCCGCCAAACTTTGGAGAGCCATTTCCACCATCCCAACAGCGCCCTGAACAATCTTGGTTCGAGCGGCAATGATGGCTTCGGCTTGCTGGCGCCTCAGCATGGCCTGAGCGATTTCCGGAGCATAGGCAAGATGGGTGATCCTGGCTTCCAGGACTTCCACTCCGGCATTCCCCAAACGTTCCTGCAGTTCCTTCTGCATTTCTTCGGCCACTTCTTCACGTCCGCTTCGCAGCGTGGTTTC
>CAYPZD010000093.1:1463-4260 GCA_964415055.1 uncultured Verrucomicrobiota bacterium
GTTGGCGTTCCAAATCAATGTAAAGATGGAACCCGGTATCAGCAAAAGGATAACAAACAGAACTGGCCATCCACTCATGGTGCTGATTGATATTTCCCGACTGGGTTGAGACTTTTGGGTCGTTGTCATATTTTTTCTCCGTTATCAATGTGATATCACACTGTAATCATATACCCGCCTGGGAAATTATTGTTTCACTTGATCATGATGATTTTTGTTTTTTGAAAAACCGAAGCACTAAAGGGCCGACAAGCATGAGGACCAACATACTTGCCATGACCGCACAGAACGGACGCGTCAGAAAGGGCATCCAATCCCCTTCCGTCTTGATAAGTCCGGTTCGCAGGTTCTTTTCCACCATGGGACCGAGGATGAGCCCCAGAATCAATGGGGCCAATGGGATAGCCAACAGTTCCAGTCCAAACCCAATCACCCCAAACAAGGCCATCACATAAACGTCGAACATGCTGTTCTGCAAAGCGTAGGCACCCACCACGGAGAAGATCACTACAGCGGTCAACACCCAATGCCGGGGAAGCTTCAGGAGTTTGTCAAAGGTCTTGATGCCGATCCATCCGGCTGGCAGTAGGAGCAATTGGGTGATCAAAGCGATTCCAAAAATGGCTTTCACCTGGTCTCCGCTTTGTTCGAAGATCATCGGTCCCGGTTTGATGTCATAAACCATTAAGGCACCCAACACGATGGCCGTCACCGCATCCCCGGGAATACCAAACACCAGCGCGGGAATCCATGCTCCGGCAACGGCCGCATTGTTGGCGCTGGTGGGAGCCATGACACCTTCTTCAGAACCTTGACCGAATGCCTCCGGCTTTTTGGACGTTTTCTGAGCCAATCCATATGCCCCCCAGGCGGCAATATCCGCCCCCGCTCCGGGCAAAGCGCCAATCACGGTACCGGCAACGGATGATTGGGAGATGAGTCGTTTTCTTTTCCAAAGCGTTCGAAACAACTCAACAAAAGGCACCTTCCCGTCTGAAGATTTGTTTTTCGTTGCGTGCGCATCGGTGGTGACGGTGGGTTTCCAAATATTACGAAGCACTTCCGACAGACCAAACAAACCGATCATTACTGGAATAAATTGAACTCCATCCATCAATTCAATCTTACCGTATGTAAAACGTTGAGCGCCACTGATGACATCCAGACCGACCGTGGACAACAACAATCCCAGACAGGCAGCCAACAGTCCATTGACCGTATTGCCGGCGCTGACGACAGCACTCATGCTTAATCCGAAAACAGCCAGCCAGAAGTACTCGAATGAACTGAATTTCAACGCAAACCGGGCCAACTGGGGCGCCAGAAAAATGAGCAGGCACACACCGATGATTCCCCCGATACAGGAACACCATAAATCCAGTGTCAGAGCGGCCGCGCCTTTACCTCGGCGCGCCATCTGGTGACCATCCAAGGTGGCAGCGGCGGATGCCGGGGTGCCGGGTATACGCAAATAAGTCGCCGGGATGTCCCCGGCAAAAATAGCGGTAAAGCTCACCCCGATGATCATGGCGAGTCCGGCATTGGCGGGGAGGTAATAGCTCATGGGCACGATCAGGGCCACCGCCATGGTTGCGGTCAGCCCCGGAGTGGCACCCACAAAGATGCCGAACACCATTCCCAACATCCAGGGAATCAGTGTGCCGGGATGAAGTAGTTCAATCCAGTTCATCAAAGGCTCACTCAATCAACTACGCCAAAAGATCCATGGCTTTGCGCAGCGATCGTGCCAATACCGCCAGACCGGTTTCTCTGGGCATGTCTCTGAAAGGTCGGTTAAAGGGTTCCGCCATCAATGGCCCCTTCACACCCTGGGCAGCGAGCCCGTTCAGGAATCCTGCCGTGTCAATCACACCCGTTGCAACCGGTAGTTCACGGGTTCCGTCCTGCAGGAAGGGTCGATCGATTCCAACCGGAGCATCGTTCAGTTCCACACTGACAACATGCTTGGGTTCGAGGAGTTTGAGATCTTCCACTGTGTCCTGGGCATTATGCCAGTGCCAGCAATCCATCACCAATCCCACCGAATCCAACCCGATGGCATCGATCAGATCCAACCCCTCACGCAGTGTGTGAACGAAAGGATATTTCCGGCGGTTTCGAAGTGATTCCGTTCCGACATACTCCATTCCAAAACGAAGTCCATGATCCGACAGAATCCGTCCAATTTCAGCGAGGCGCCGACGATGCACTTTGAAGTTTTCCAGATAGGTCAGTTCATTGTGGCATGGCATGATGTAAGTGATGGCGCTCTTCACTCCGGCCTTGGCCAGGGCTTTAGCCTGTCCGGGAAGTTTTCGAATACCGTCCTGAAAACGATCTTCATCACCGCGAAAATCGACCGGCATACTGGAGGTGCCCCATTGGAGTTTTTTATCGGCCAGCGTTTCCGCGTAGGTGTCGAAATCCTTTTGGCTCCATTGGCTCACTTCCCCCGTGTGCGCGCCCACCGATTCGAATCCAAACTGCGCTGCCCACCGAATGGCATCGTCTTGCTTGCCTGGAATACCCAGCTTCCACACCGTTAGATCCAATGTAAAGGGACTCATCGTCTTTGAAGCCGCATTAAGATCTGCCGAACGATATGCCAGCGCGGCCGCCGACATCATTCCAGCTTGGCGCAGCCAATGACGACGAGTCATGCTTGGCGTTGCGGAATCGGATTTCTCGATGGAATCGGACAATGGTTCATGCATCCCTTACTGTTACTGAAATGGCACCTGAAGGTCAATGTCAGGATCATCCATCCAAAACCAATGGGCGCCACGAAGTTCACTTA
>CAYPZD010000093.1:4360-19826 GCA_964415055.1 uncultured Verrucomicrobiota bacterium
CATTAACCTGTTGATCAATTGTCCGAAACATGCACTCTTTTCGTTATCGGTTTAATATATTGCTATGATTGTTTACTGGAATGGACAATTCCTCCCCAAAGATCAGGTGAACGTTTCGCCCGATGACCGGGGATTTCTCTTTGGGGATGGGGTTTATGAGGTCGTGCGTATTTATGGAGGACGATTTTATGAAATGACCGCTCATGAAAAACGCTTGATAGAAAGCGCAAATGCGATCGGGTTGCCACTTCCCGAATTCAAAGGCATGGGTGGTTTCGCCCGGGAGTTATTGGACCGTCAATCACTACCGGATGGCAATGGCGTGCTGTATTACCAAATCAGTCGGGGGGCAGCCCCCCGCAAACACTTCTTCCCCGATCCTCCCATCCCGGCAAGTCATTATGCCTACATCCAGGCCCTACCTGTTCCGGATCTGGAATCTCGCCCAGCCGCAATAGCTTTCACCACTGAGGACCGACGTTGGTCGAACTGTCACATCAAATCCATTGCGCTGCTTGGAAGTGTGTTAGCCGCTCAGGAAGCAAAAGACAAAGGCGGTAACGAGGCCATTCTGCATCGGGAAGGAGTCGTCACCGAGGGTTCCCACACGAATGTATTTGCGGTGGTGGACGGCGTACTGCGCACCCACCCCGCAAACCAATGGATCCTCAACGGCATCAACCGCCGTGTCGTGATCGAACAGGCCAAAGAAGCAGGCATTCTGTATTCGGAGGATGCCTTCACGATTTCCGATTTAAAAAAAGCTACGGAAATTTTTCTCACCGGAACTACGGTGGAAATATGGCCGGTCGTTTCACTCGATAGCATTCAAGTCGGACACGGACAAACCGGCCCTGTAGCCCGGGAGTTACAGAAGCTTTTTGACCGCAAGAAAGATCGCCTTACTTGATCCTATTCCAAACTGGCGTTGCTGTTCTTCATGAACCGATACAAATCACTGTCGGTCGAAAGGATCATGGTTGTTTCACCTTCGATCACCGTTTCGTAGGTCTCAAGCGTCTTCAGCAATTCATAAAACCCCACTGATTCTTTGGATTGATTGTAGGCGCTGGCGTAAATCTCGGTAGCTTTGGCATCCGCGGCACCCTGAATTTCCTGGATCTGCTTGTAAGCTTCAGATTCAATCTGCTGTAGATCACGTTCTTTGTTCCCGAGAATGCGAGCCGCCTCACCGGCGCCTTCGGAACGAAAACGTTCAGCGATCTGTTGACGTTCGCTGATCATTCGCTCGTATATACGCTGGCGCACGGTCTCATTGTAGTTGATTCGTTTAAAGCGAATATCCAGCAATTCGATACCGAAATCCTTCAATTTTTCAGCGGCCTTCCGATATATTTCCTCCTCAATCAAGGCTCTTCCCTTGGTGATCGGATACAGCTGTCCAACGTTCCCGGGGGCATCGGAGAGCACTTCGTCCACGACCGGTTCGCGATCCTTTGTGGTGCGCACAATTTCAATCAATTCATGCTTGGCAATCGCATTTCGCGTTTCACTCCCAAGGATGTCGTCCAGACGAGACTGAGCACTGCGTTCATCTCTCAAACGAAGGAAAAACTGTTTAGGATCCTTAATCCGCCACCGACCGAAGGTATCCACCACAATGTAGGTCTTATCCTTAGTGGGCATTTCGTTGGACTGTCCATCCCAGGCGAGAATGCGTTTTTCGAGTTGATTCACATTCTGGATAAATGGGATTTTAAAATGAAAACCGGCTGATGTGACGGGTTCCCCGATGGGTTTACCGAACTGCGTGATGATGGCCTGTTCCGTTTCGTGAATGGTATAAGCGGCATTGAAAACAAGAAATGCGCCGACGAACACGAGTATTGCAAAGAATGTAACTTTGGCTGATTGCATAATGATATTTCCTGATTAGTTATTTCCGTCCAGCTGCAACAGCGGCAGCACCTGATTGGCATTCGCGTCCATAATGATTTTCTTGCCCATTTTCGGCACCACACTCTTCATGGTTTCAAGATACATGCGCATACGCGTGACTTCCGGCGCTTTGGCATATTCCAGAAACATGGCATTGAAACGGGTGGCGTCCCCTTCTGCTTCGTTGATTCGTTTCAAGGCGTAACCTTCGGCTGCCTTGATCTTTTGATCCGCTGTTCCTCGCGCCAGCGGCACCACCTTATTGTATTCCCGATTGGCCTCGTTCACGAGTTGCACTCGCTCCTGCTGGGCTTGGTTGACTTCGTTGAATGAAGCACGAACGGGATCCGGCGGATTGACGTCTTTCAGTTGAACTTGATCAATGCTCAATCCCATTTCGTATTTGTTCACCAGCTCCTGCAACCGTTGCAGAACGAACACTTCGATTTCCTGACGACCAACCGTGATGACTTCATCCACTGTCCGGTCTCCGACCACCTCACGCATGACGGATTCGGAGACAGCTCTCAAGGTATCACCGGGATCTCTCACCTGGAAAAGATACTGCCTGGGATCGTTGATGCGATACTGAACAATCCATTCGACCGTTGCCGCATTCAAGTCTCCGGTAACCATGTTCTTTTCATTCTCCCAGCTTCTCGAAGAAGAATATTGTCTGGGGTTCGTTGCACCGGCGGTTCCAAACCCGAATTCCTGCTTCAATTGGCGTCTGACTGGAACAATCTCCACCGAATCAATGCCAAACGGCATCTTGACCCTCAACCCCGGATCAACCGTCTTGATGTACTTGCCAAAGCGAAGCACGACGCCCTGGGACTCGGCTTGCACGGTGTAAAACATGGTGAACAACGCGACCAGGATTAGGGCCGCAATGGCCCCCATCATGATCACCCTCAACTGAATTCTGTGGTCATTGAAGTTGGCTTCAAAGACGTTTTTCATCTGACTCATGGTTTTTTACTAAATTGTGGCTTTGTCCGATCGCCACCGGATTCCAAGAAAGCGAGCAAGTCCAATATTTCCTCTTTTTTCAATACTTGCAACAAACCTTCCGGCATGGGGGACAAACCGGATGGTTCCCGTGAAGTGATATTGGATTTCTGAATGGTCGTTGTGCTGGAGTCGTATGGATTTTCCTGCAAATTCAACGCAGTATCAGTTTCACCTACCAATCGACCTATATATTGCTCTCCATTCTTGGTTTGAACCTTCTCGTAAACGTATTGTTCGGAAAGAACTTTGGATGGATGCATGATGGAATCGAGTATATCCAATCTGGAAAAACGACTGCTGATCGCCGTCAGTTCCGGTCCGACCGATCCACCTTCATCACCAAAACGGTGGCAGGCGCTGCATTGAGCCGCTTCGTAAGCCAAACGCCCCTGTTCAAAATCCCGCCCAGAGCCTACTTTATCGAGTTCAGATTCGATGTCATCCATGCCCCATTCCGTAAATTCACCACGAGTCAGGATGGGATTCGGCGGCACATCCCGATTCACCCGGAGCCCACCTTCAAGAATGTCTTTCAACGAGTTCTTTTCGGCATCGGTCAAATGCTGCAGGGCATCCTTTTTGATATTGATCATGAATTTATTAAAACTCGCACCAAAAGAGAACTGACGCCCTGCTTCCAGGAACCAACTCAGTTTGCGTGGAGGATGCTGGATACTGTTCAGATCGGTGTTAAACCAACTGAAATAGCGTCGACGCTGATCCAGTGACCAACCAGTTGACACGTTGCGCAGGCAGAAGATGTAATGCAATTGATCTTCGAAATACTTCGACTGGTCCACCAGGGCCAAGGTTTCATCAATCACACCGGGCACATTGAAGTAAACAGCAATGCGACACAATTCCTTGTTCACTTTTTCACTCGGTGATGGGTAGAGCTGGTCAATGGCACCGGCAACGAGTTGAGATGTGTTGGCGGAAGGTTTGCCCATACGAATAAAGCATAACTGAAGGATTCGTGCCGCCTGCAACTGCTGTTCTTCTGTCAAATTCGGACCACTCACTTCCTGCAACTTATCCAACAAGGCATCTTGCCAGGCACTGTTGCCGGTTCGTGCCAGCGCCAGTAATCCCGTCAAACTCCCCTGCACACTGTATTCATCCAACAAACGATCGCTCCATTCGGTGATGGGTTGACTTTCAATGGCGATGCGTGCTGCGTAGCGGATGAACCGATCCTTGCTGCGCAGATGCGGCCAGGCAAACGAGACCGCCTGCGGATGCGTTTTTCCGTGATACGATTCCAGCCGATGCCTCAATAACCGGGCATCCGATTCTTTGCGATCATGGTAGTCCGCCAATTCAGTACTTTCCTCGCCATTGTAGGTGACGCGGTAAAGTCCGGACTGAGTTCCACGACCACCGATCACAAAGTAAAGCGCACCATCAGGCCCCACTTCCATATCTGATACATTGAGAGGTCGCCCGGCAACGAAAGTTTCCTTGGAAGCAAAGTAACCAGCGCCGTTCGGCATCATGTGAATGGCAAAAATGCGGCCATAGGACCAATCCATGACATACAATGCTTTTTGGTAGCGCTCAGGGAACCGGGTTCCGTATCCAAAGCAGACTCCCGTGGGGGAACCGATCCCGACATCAATCAGAGCGGGAAGACTGTCTTCAAAATAATCCGGCCACTTGCTCGTGCCCGAACGCCAACCATATTCCCCACCTATCACAGAATGAATCACACGGGTAGGACGATACCAGGGAGTGCCCCAATCCCATTCCATATCGCTGTCGTAGGTAAAAATCTCACCGTCCGCGTTGAAATCGAAATCATAGGAATTGCGATAACCAGCCAATAACAACTCCCAATTTTTTCCTTCGGGATCCGTTCGTACGATGTACCCACCGGGAGCCATCACGCCAGTGGCGTGACCGTTGGCATCCCATTGTCGAGGCAGTAAATGATCCTCCGCATAATTCCGGTGCGGGGAGTGATCCGCCACCCCTTCGGGAACACGGGTGTGGTTGCCGTTCATCATGTAAATCATCCCGTCTGGCCCCAGGCGCAATCCGTGATACCCATGTTCGCCTTCTCCTCGTATGGATTTGAGGAAGACCGTTTCGTCATCCGTCCACTGATCATCCTTGTTGCGATCGATCCAGCGATAAAGTCCGGTCCCGTTCGGGCCGTGCCCATTGATGTAAAGGCTGTCGTGCGCGTAAAGCAGCCCCATGGCATGTCGGACCTTGGTGTTTTCAAAGGTCTCTACAACGGGGGCATTGGAATCCACCTGAGAGATCCGAAGCAACGGATCTTCATCCGATTGAGGTGAAATGATCGCCCTGCCCTGATCATCAAACGTCATCGCGATCCAGGACCCCTGTCCCCTACCGGAAGACAACACGCGCTCGACCTTGAATCCTTCGGGAACCTGAATGGATTCGGCTGCGGTGGCTTCCTGCCCCGTGAAGACGTTCCCCCAGGGCTGATCGCCAAGCTGTGCTTCAATGGAAACGCGCGCCCAACCGGAATCGTCGAATTCAGGGTTCATCCAATCTTCCTGTGCTTCGCTTGCCGACAGCCACCATCCATCGGTGGATATATTTGGATTGGGACCGTTCGGGCGTTGGACATTCAAGCGCGCCATCACCCCGGCCGAACCACCCCGGTTCATGGCCCGAATGGCCAGCACGTTGCGTCCCTGTTTCAAACGGGTGGTCACATCAGCAAAAGCCGGACGCTGCCAGTTTCTGGAACTGGCGATTCGTTCGCCGTTCAAATAAGCGGAACCATCATTGTCGATGGACAGCTCAAAGGAGGCGCTTTCCCAACCTCCGGGCAAGGTAAAGGTATAACGGAAAAACCGGGGTTCGGTGACGGAATCCTGATTCTCATCCGACGCGTGCCAGATCCAGGAAGCTCCCTGAACCGGTTGAGCGAAACTTGCGACAACCAGCAAGCTCAGTGACAAAAAGTTGCGAATATGACCTCTCATAGTTTTCTAGCCATTGAATAAGTGCAGTAAGGGACTTTGACCACAGTCCGCTTTCGTCGCAAGGAGTTTCTTGGCGCATCGGCAAAATGGAGTGCAGATCAGAAAATGGAAACCCGTTACCGAAGGGGGAGGCTTCGTCGTCCCCCCACTTCAATCCTCAAAGCTCTGCCCCCCTTTTCACGCTGCAATGGAAACATCACAGCCCTTAGGTGAACCACAGACTCCCCACGTTCCATTTCTTTTGCTCAGGAACGTGTTCGAGGAAGAAGTTTGGGTTCAAGCGGGAGCTTGCCCCTCCAATATAGAGAATCAATGTATTAATTGCCTCTTGGAGCCGGGTCGTTTGTGTTGCACTTCCCCTGCTAAAGGACGTATGTTCCGACTTTCGAACCCCACTTATGAACCGAATTCTCGCTAGATCCCAACGGCATGATTTCTTCATCCTTTTAGCGGCATTGCTCCAGTGCTGGACTGGCACCATCCTCAAGGGAAACCTGCACGCACAAAGCAACCTGAACCAGATTCCCACCATCCTGGAAGTTCCACAGGTCACAACCGGTGAACCAGCGCCGGGTAATAGAATCAGAGAAACCACCTCTGGTTGGGAGGAAACTGCGGTTTATCATGCTCTTTATCTACCTGAAGATTGGGATCCAAGCACCGCATGGCCTGTCATTGTGGAATACCCCGGAAATGGTGGTTATTCCAATGCGCTGGGCGATGTCAGCGACGGCACGTTGGAAGGCTGCATGATGGGATTTGGATTATCGGGTGGCAGCGGCTTCATCTGGATATCCATGCCTTTTGTGGATGCAACAGGCCGGCACGCCATCAAATGGTGGGGAGATGTCAGTAGCACCAAACGGTATTGCATGGAAACCGTTCGGGAAGTTTGCGCCAAGTATCATGGTGATCCCAAAAGGGTCTTGTTGGCAGGATTCTCACGGGGGGCCATTGCCTGCAACTATATTGGGCTTCATGATGATCATATTGCAGCGCTTTGGTGCGGCATGATTTGCCACAGCCATTATGAGGGCGAATTCAGACATCCGGCAGCCGATGAACCCGATTGGCCTACAAGACTGCAGCGACTGGGAAAACGCCCCCAATGGATCAGTCATGAAAGGTCCACTCGCCCCATTCAATCCATGATCGAAGCCACCGGATTTAAAGGAAACCTGAGCTTCCACTCGCTCCCATTCAAGAACCACAGCGCCAGGTGGACCCTTTGCGAATTGCCCCTGCGAGATCAAGCACGGCGATGGTTGCTTCAATTTGCGAATGATGATTAAAGCCCGGGAGGATCAGCGGCATAGAGCCGGTGACGGGATGCGGCGCCCCAAGCAGCGGAACCCAACCGGAGGCCTTAGCCTCTGGACAGGTAGGGATCCCGATAGTATCGGGACCGCACGTCCGCCACAGCGTCCGACCACGCCACAAACATCCCCACACCCCCAACGCGCTCGCGGCCCCGCGGCAGCGGGGCCCTTCTACCGGGGGCTACTGTTCTGAATCAGGCTTCGCCTGTTGCAGACTCCAACTCGATCCCAGCGAAAGGACTGGATTCAAAGCCTTCAGGCGCAGCCTCCTCCGCCGCGCGGGTGGCGACACGCTCGGGTTTGTTGGGGGCGGATGGATTTGTTTCAGCCGCTTCGGCATGAGTCGCTTTCTCGGCAGCTCTGGGATTCGGCGCGCGCTTGACTTTGGGGAGGGGTGAGACCATGCAATTGAGCCCTCGTCCCACTACTTTGGGTGGAAAATCCGGTGATCCCCACCGGCTGAGATCGCTGATGAATCGCTTCACCAGGTCGACTCCAATTTCCTTATGTGCATTTTCACGCCCACGAAACCTCAAGGTAATCTTCACTTTAAAATCATCACACAGGAAATCCACCGTATGGTCCAACTTGAACTTCAGGTCATGCGGATCGATGTTCATCGAAAGCTGGACCTCCTTCACCTTGTTGGAATGCTGATGCTTTTTGGTCTCCTTTTCTTTTTTGGATTGCTCGTAACGGTATTTGCCGAAATCGACCAATCGACAGACGGGGGGCCTGGCGGTAGCGGCCACTTCCACGAGGTCGACCCCTCGTTGTTTGGCCAGGTTAATGGCGTCCTGCTTGGCAAGAACGCCCAATTGTTTTCCATCGGCGTCGACCACGCGTACTTCTCTGGCGCGAATGCGCTCATTGATACGCGTTTTGGGTTGGTAACGCCCCCGATTTCTGAAGGGTTTTGGGAAACTCAAGAGAGGGGCAAGGTTAGGGTTTTAACAAAGAAGAAACGCATAAACTGTCGTTTAAAATATCCGCTTACGATTCCATGCAAATGGCCATAATCTAATTTTTCCGGCAATTAATTGAATTTACCCAGATTTGGCAAGCTTTTTATTTTCTTTTTTGATTTCGCAGCCAAATCTGTCTCCTCGAAACACAATCGTCACAGATTTTTTCCAGTCCACCATTGACCTGATCTGGGTTGGTTTGCTTAGGTGCTTCCGCATTATGGCGACATTAAATCCATTCAAAGCAGTCCGCCCCAAGAAGGAACAGGCGGCCGAACTCTGCGAACTCCCCTATGACGTGCTTTCATCAGCCGAAGCACGTGAAGCAGCTCAAGGATCCCCTCTTAGTTTCTTCCATGTGAGCAAACCTGAAATCGATCTCCCGGAGGATACAGACCCTTATTCCGACGCAGTTTACGCAAAAGGTGCGGAGAATTTCCAAAACCTGTTGCGCCAGGGGGCTCTCTATCAGGATGAAAAAGCCTGCTTCTACCTCTATCGCCAAATCATGGGCGAACACAGTCAAACCGGATTGGTCGCTGCCGCAAGTTGCCGGGAGTACCTGGACGAAGTGATCAAAAAGCACGAATTCACCCGGCCCGACAAGGAGAACGACCGGGTGCGTCATATTGAATCCCTCAACGCCCAGACCGGCCCGGTCTTTTTGACTTACAAGTCCCGCCCTGAGCTGGATAAGATCTTCAAAGAGCAATCGGACAAGGATCCCTGCGTGGATTTCACAGCACCCGACGGCGTTCGCCACACAGCTTGGACCATCGACAGCGACGCGGTGATCGAGCAAATTGAATCGCTGTTCGGAGAAATCGAAACTTTATACATCGCCGATGGTCATCATCGGAGTGCAGCGGCCGGTCGAATTTTTGAATCCCGCCAGGGATCGGGCAATTCGGGAGGATTTCTTACCGTGGTCTTTCCACACGATCAAATGCAGATCCTGGCCTACAATCGGGCAGTGAAAGATTTGAACGGACGTCGCCCAGAAGAAATCCTGTCCACACTGGAAGGGTTGGGTGACCTGGAGGAATCCGACACACCAGTGGATCCCGCCAATAAGAATGAATTAGGTGTTTACATGGGGAACCAATGGTATCGATTCCGTTTCAGTCAGGAAGTCGCGCAAAAGGGATCGGCTGTGGATCAGCTCGATGTTTCACTTTTACAGAACCACGTATTATCTCCCCTGCTCGCCATTGAAGATCCGCGCAAAAGCAACCGGATCAGTTTCGTGGGAGGCATCCGTGGAGTGGGTGAACTCGTCAAGATGGTGGACAGCGGGCAATACGCCATCGCGTTTTCCATGCACCCGACCCGTATCGAGGATTTGATGTGTATCTCGGACGAAGGCGGAATCATGCCGCCCAAGAGCACTTGGTTTGAACCAAAGCTCCGGGACGGCATGTTCACGCACCTTATTTGAATAGTGGCGGCGGTGGTACCCAGCAACCAAAACACCACCGCCGCCAACTTTTCCCCACCCTTTATACGGCAGGAGCCAATCCAACAAATGAAACCGTAGGCTCCGCAAATTTGTAATAAACCCTCAATTCACCGACCTGGCGCTTGGGCACGTGGTTTTCAATGACCAACAACGCGCTTTGATCCTGCCAGAAAGTGTCCTGCTTGAACGTTCCGCTGGGACCGCATACGAGGTGGGAAGAACCATCTTCATCCTGCCGCAGGACGGCATGCATCCCCTGATTCAGACAGATCAGGCATGGCTCCCCCACCTGCGAGCGGATGTCCGATGAACCATGCCAGTAAGAGACGATCTCAAGACTTAAATTCTCCTTCGGATCCAATACCATCTCATAGGAAACATCTGGTTCGACCTGCCCCGAGACACGAACCACGTGCCCCTTTTTAATTTCGGGCGAAATATGGTGCCAGGTCATGATATATTTCCCGGGAGATCCCAGATTCACCGGTTCGGCCTCCTGAATTTCAAGAGCCTCAGCCGCTTTGCAGGCTTCTTCAGCAAGAAGCTGGGCCTGCATTCGACGTTTCATCACCACTCGCCGTATTTCAAAGCCAATGATCCCCAAAACAATCACCGACGCAAAAAACAAGTAATAACCAAGCATATTCATATCAATCGAAGTATTCAGTCCAACAAGTCAGTCACCAAGCACTCAGCAAGTAGCATAATCGATGCCAGCGATAAGTCGGAATGCAAGTTTCACACAAATTTTAATCAGCGCATTTTCATCCGCAGCAACTCGATCGCAAGATGATGCAAATCCATACGTTCACGCTCCACCAAGCCGGGCGCCGCATGATTTCCACAGGTGTGATTCAAGTTGGGCGGAATTAATTCACAGTAGGGACATCAGCGATACATCAGGACCGTGCTCGAAACCCCGCGGCAGCGGAGCTACCGGAAGCCTTAGCCTCTGCGTGGGTAGGGACGCGCTGCCGCGCGTCCGCGAGCGCGGTGAGGTATTCAAAAGGACCATTACGAGGTGCGGACGCACTTACGAACACGCATGATTTTGACAACACCAGCGAATACTCATTGACCCCGGAATGCATTTTCGTTAGAAAAGCCCCAATCCAACGAAAGTTTATCAACCTATGAGGACTCATGAATCCTGTCAAAAGTACTCCGTGCGCCGTATCGGAGCGTTCACATTGATTGAATTGCTGGTGGTCATCGCCATCATTGCCATTCTTGCCGGCATGCTGTTACCAGCACTGAGCAAGGCAAAACAAAAAGCAAAAGGCATCTCCTGCCTGAGCAATCTGAAGCAAATGCAGCTCTGCTGGATCATGTATGCCACCGACAACGACGGCAATTTGATATTGAACCACTTGGGCACCCGCGATTCGTGGATCGGTGGCAATGTTTCATCTTCCCCGGGCTGGACAAACCGTTTGGACATTACCGAAGGTGCACTATATGCCTACAACTCCTCATTGGAAATTTACAGATGCCCGTCTGATGTTGCCTTCAAATCCGGAACTCGCAATGTGATTCGCGTGCGAAGCTTTTCCATGAGTGGACGTATGAATGGTAACGCAGACTGGGTTTACCCGAACCTCAAGACCTGGACCAAAGAATCGTCCATCGTGACACCTGGGCCATCCGGAGCATTTGTGTTTGTCGACGAAGACAAGGATAGCATCGATGATGGATTTTTTGCTGTCCGCGATCCATTCGGCCCAAATGTCGGCCATTGGCAAAATGCACCAGCCAGTCGACACGGGAATGGGGGGAATCTCTCCTTTGCCGATGGTCATGTTGAAAACTGGCGCTGGGTGGAGAACACCGCAACAGCAGTCACCGGACTCGATACACGCACCATGGCAGGCGACCGTGACTTGGAGAAATTCCGCCAGGCCACTCACGAACGGCGCGGAGATCAGTAATTATTTCCTCTAAAGCTATGTAAAAAGGGCAGCCGTTGCTACAATGGCTGCCCTTTTGTTTGATTGGATCAAACTGAAATGTAGCAACTGCCATCATTGAATATCTGGAAAGCCACCATGCACCTTCCCTTCCCCCCTACTCTGCTCATCTTCCTCGTGCTCTTGAGTTCGTTGTCCGCAGCTGACTGGACGGATCGACTGGATAACAACAAGGACTGGGGCATTTACAGAGGCGATAAGAAAGCCATCCAGTACTCCGAACTGGACCAGGTGCATTCCGGTAATGTTCATCAGCTCAAACTTGCCTGGGAATATCTTCACGGGAACCCATCCGGCCCGTCCATGTACAGCAACCCCATCATCGTCGATGGACTCCTATACTTCACCACGCCCACCCTGGATGTGATTGCCCTGGATGCATCCACGGGAGATCAGGTCTGGCGATTCAATTCTGCTCCTCACACAGCCAATGGAAAAGTGTTTCGGGGTCGAAATCGTGGTGTGGTCTATTGGGAAGACGCAAGCGGCAATCATGAACGCATCCTGCTCTTTGTCAAAGACAGGGTCATCGCATTGGATGCCAGATCGGGCGATATGATTCGCACATTTGGAGAACAGGGATTCATCGATCTGCGCAAAAACCTGGGATATCCTCCCGAGAAAATGTCCATTGAAACCACCACACCGGGCATCACCTACCAGAATATGCTGATCGTCGGATCACGCGTCCCAGAAGGCAACCTTTCGACTCCGGGAGACATTCGCGGATACGATGCGTTGACCGGGGAGTTCAAATGGATCTTCCACACCGTCCCCCGGGAAGGCGAATTGGGTTACGATACATGGGACTGGGAGGAAGGTGAAACCTATGGCGGCGCCAACCCGTGGGGCGGATTCTCACTGGACGAGGAACGCGGATGGGTCTTTTGCGCGACCGGTTCCGCTGCCGGTGATTTCATCTACGGAGGCAACAGAAAAGGTCAGAACCTCTTCGCCAATTGTGTCCTGGCGCTGGATGCGTTGACCGGGGAACGTCAGTGGCATTACCAGACCATCCATCATGATATCTTTGACTACGACAATCCCCCGGCGCCCGTGCTGGCAACCATCACAGAACCGGACCGCACCCGGGATGTGGCGGTGCAATTGACCAAGATGGGGCTGACATTTGTGCTGGATCGACAGACGGGCGAACCCGTGTTTCCGGTTGTTGAAATGCCGGTCGCTGCTTCGGACGTCCCCGGCGAAGAAGCTTGGCCGACCCAGCCGTTTCCGTTGTTGCCACCACCATTGGTGCGTCAGGTCACCTACGAAGCCGACCTGAGCCGTATTACTCCGGAAACCTTTGATTATCTCTTGAAGGAATTTCGTAAATACAAAACAGGACCACTCTATACTCCGGCATCCCTTCAGGGAACCGTCACCACTCCGGGACACCTGGGTGGTGTCGAATGGGGTGGCGCAGCATTCGATCCGGAAACCAATGTGCTCTACGTCAATGCCAATGAAGCCCCCACCATCAGTCGGCTAAAGCCTCTGGACGAAGAAAACACCCAGTCCGATTCCCCTTATGGCAGAGGCTACGAACTTTATCATGCTTCTTGCGTCTTTTGTCACGGGCTGGAAAAGAAAGGAAATCCCCCACTTTACCCATCGCTTGAGCAACCTGCGAAAACACCGGAAGAAGTAAAAACCCTCATCCGCTCCGGGAACGGCATCATGCCGGCATTCACCCAATTGAACCAACAACAGGTGGACGACTTGATCGCTTATTTATTTGAAGAGCCTCCAACACCCTCCGGGGGTGGAAGCAACACATCGGACTCCACCGCTGAGGAATCCGATCGATCCCCTCATTACGCGCAAATTGCGCCGTTCTTCGTGGACCAGGATGGGTATCCAGCCATTTCCCCGCCTTGGGGCACCCTGAATGCCATTGATTTGAGTCGTGGTGAAATCCTGTGGAAAGTTCCACTGGGGGAATATCCCGAACTGGTCAGGAAAGGCATCCGAAACACCGGAGCCAAAAACTTTGGAGGCCCAGTTCTGACCGCCGGAAACCTGATCTTCATCGCGGCTACGCCGGATGAAAAAATCCGGGCATTCGACAAATACACGGGAAAAATCCTGTGGGAACACCCCTTGCCGGCAGGAGGATACGCCACACCAAGCATTTACGAAATCAATGGCAAACAGTTCATCGTCATTGCCGCAGGCGGAGGTGGAAAGCCGGGAACGCGTTACGGGGACAGCATACTGGCCTTTGCGCTTCCATAACTTTGAACTCGCTTTTCTGTCACCATGTTGGACAATACGACTTTCCTAATATTGCAATAAACAGCAGACAATTGATCGAACAATGAATATCCGAACCGTTTTATTAAGCGCATGCGCCCTCGGACTGGGATGCTTCCAGGCAATCCAGGCGGGCGAACTCAACGTCCCCCCCACCGGTTTCACTGCCCTTTTCAATGGGAAAGACCTCAGCGGATGGCACGGCATGGGTCACTTTGATCCCCGCAAACTGTGGGCCATGAGCGATGAAGAACGTAAAGCCAAGCGTGAAGCCGATCTCAAAGACGCCAAGCAACACTGGACCGTGGAAAACGGCGAACTGGTCAACGACGGCCACGGCGTTTACCTCACCACCGACAAGGACTACGGCAACATGGAGTTCCTGATTGATTACAAGACTGTCGCCAAAGCGGATAGCGGCATCTACCTGCGTGGCAATCCTCAGGTGCAAATCTGGGACTACACCAAAGAAGGCGGCAAATGGAACATCGACGCCGACAAAGGCTCCGGCGGTCTCTGGAACAATAGTGCTGGCGCACCCGGTAAAAACCCAATCGTCCTGGCCGACAGACCTTTTGGGGATTGGAACTCCTTCCGCATCATCCAGGTCAAAGACTACACCACCGTCTATCTGAATGATCAACTGGTGGTCGACCACGCCAAAATGGAAAACTTCTGGGATCGCTCCAAGCCCCTCTGGGACAAAGGCCCAATCCAATTGCAAACCCACGGTGGAGAAATCCGCTGGCGCAACATTTTCGTTCGTGAAATCCCTGACAGCGAAGTGGAACAAATGCTGGCCGAACCCGGATTCAAACCCATCTTCAACGGCAAAAACCTCGACGGCTGGGCAGGTCCGGTCGAGAACTATCAGGTCAAGGACGGAGCGATCGTCTGCAAACCCAACAACGGTGGCACCATCTATTACCACCAGAATCTGACCGATTTCGTGGTCCGGCTTGAGTTCAAGGTTCCCCCTGGCGGCAACAACGGACTCGCCATTCGTTACCCAGGTCAGGGCGACACCGCCTACAACGGCATGTGCGAACTGCAGGTTCTGGACAATACGGCTGAAAAATATGCCAAACTCGATGCCCGCCAATACCATGGTTCCGCCTACGGCATGGTGGCAGCCAAACGTGGTGCGCAAAAACCTGTTGGCGAATGGAACGAACAGGAAGTCACCGTGCAGGGGTCCAAAATCAAGGTCGTCCTCAACGGCGAAACCATTCTGGATTGCGACTTACGCGAAGTGAATGAATACATGGGCGGACGCCCTCACGCTGGGAAAGAACGCTACGAAGGCTTCTTCGGATTCGCCGGCCACGGTGACCCCGTCGCCTTCCGCAACATCCGCATCAAAGCCCTGCGCTAATCAAAACACCCCTTAAACCAAACGCCCCGGAAGTCAGGCCGACTCCGGGGCGTTTTTTTATCGCAGATTAGCGCAGTGACTTCGAAGGGCGCAGTTCAAAAATTAGAAATCCTTAAACGTAGGGGTAAGCTCCGACTTACACCCACTTCAAACCTCAGTGCTTTGGAACCCATTTCAAGCTGCAATGGAAACGTCACAGTCATTCGATTAACAATAGTCTCCCCGCGTTCCATTCCTTTTGCTCAGAAA
>CAYPZD010000094.1:0-19712 GCA_964415055.1 uncultured Verrucomicrobiota bacterium
TGATATTTGCTTCCGGAAAGGATCGGCAAGAAGCGGGAGGGGAACTCCATGCCGATTTCAAATTGAGCAATGAGGGAGAGTTTCTCGCGCTGGTGTCCGTGGAACCTCGTCAGGTGGTGCATGGTTTTGGAACGACCTATCCGTCTCAACAGAGTGATGTGTCCTATGGCATCGCCTCGGATTGGAAACCCGGAGAGTTTTTGGAGGATTACGAAAGTTTTTTCCTGGAGCCAACCCCCGGGGCTGATAACGGTGATATCCTGTACGGATTTGTCGAGAATGTTGAAATGAGTCATGACCATGGATTCATGGACGCACCCTTTGAATGGACGCTCAATACGCCGACGGCAGATGCTGTGATTCGATATACACTGGATGGTTCACAACCAAGATCCGATCATGGGATGATTTACGAAGCTCCCATTCCAGTGAACCACACTACGGTGTTTCGGGTGGCGCCCTTCAAGGAGGGTTATCATCCTTCGGACATGGAAACACTTACATTTCTCTTTTTGAATGATGTGATGAAGCAATCTCCCGACAGCCAGCCTCTTGTTGGTAGTCTCGATAAAAGTGGAGAGAATGCGTTGGATTATCAGATGGATCCAGAAATGGTGAAGAATCCCGAAGTCGCAACACGCCTGCTGAAGGGGCTGCGCGATTTGCCGGCGATGTCCATTGTTATCGATGCTGAGGATTTGTTTGGGGAGGATGGCGGTATCTATCATCATGCAGAAGAAGGCAGGCGCCAGTGGGAAAGAGCCTGTTCGGTGGAATATCTTATTGGTGATGGAACGGATGGATTTCAGGTCGATTGCGGGATTCGCATTCGTGGTGGCATTCGTCCGGCTATCGTCCATCCCAAGCATTCATTTCGATTGTTTTTTCGAGATGAATACGGACCATCCAAACTGTCCTACCCTATGTTCGGGGAAGTCGGCGTGAAAAAATTCGACACTCTGGATCTTCGTGCTTCCCTGGCTGACAGCTGGGAACTTGATGAGAGTGGAGAGACTGGTTTGTATGTCACCGACCAATTCAATAGTGATCTCCAACGCGCCATGGGTCATTTGTCCCCTCGTGGAGATTTTTGTCACTTGTTTATCAATAGTGTTTACTGGGGGCTTTACAATGCTTGTGAACGACCTGAGGCTTCGTTTGCGGCGGCTCACCTGCCGGGAGGAAAAAAAGACTTTGATGTGGTCAAAGTCAATCACGGCAAAAAGGAGGATAAGACGATTGCCATCGATGGGGACATGGATGCCTGGATGGAACTTGTGGCCGCTCTGAAAGAGGGTATGACTTCCAATGAAGCTTATTTCAAGCTACAGGGAAAACACCCCGATGGAACGGATGATCCGGAAGGGATTGTTTTGCTGGATGTGGACAATCTGATTGATTTCATGCTGATTGCCAAATGGTCCGGAAACGATGGCGCCCCTGTGTCAGGTGGCGATGGGATTCGTGGTATTGATAACTGGTATGCTTTTCGCAATCGAGACGAGAGGAATGGATTCCGGTTCATCGTCAGTGATGCGGAGCCCATCCTGGCCAAAGTGGATGTAGAGATCGATCAGTCAGACTCCCTGAAGGCAGGACAGGATTTTTCATCGACCAATCCACCTTACATTTGGCAGCTATGCCTGGAAAACTCTGAATGCAGGATGCGGGTGGCTGACCGTATTCATCGACATTTCTTTAACCAAGGAGTGTTGACCGTGGATCGCTTGATTGAGCGGTTTGATTTTCGGATCCAGCAAATTGAAGATGCGGTCATCGCTGAATCCGCTCGCTGGGGAGAATCCGAGGGGTCCGCTTTTGGCGGAGGCGGTGATAATCAGGATCTTCCCCTGCGTCGGGATGAGCACTGGCGAAAAGTGGTTGAATACACTCGAGAGGAATATCTGCCGAAACGATCGGACATCGTCCTGGCTCAATTGTTCGCTCAAGGTTTGTATCCCGATCTGGAACCCCCCACCGTTTCCCGATCCGGAGAGGGGGCGGATACTCAATGGACATTGAGTGCTCCAAACGGTGACATTGTTTACACTCTGGACGGATCGGATCCCCGAAAAATCGGGGGAGAAAAAAGCGCCACTGCGCTGAGTTATGGTGGTCCGATCAACGCGGCTGAATCGGTTCAAACCATCAAAGCCCGAACTTTCCTGGTCGGCGAGTGGAGTGCATTGCTGGAATGGGAGCTTGTCCGCACTCCTGCCAATTTGTAATCCGAGATTCTCCTATGCTTTCAGATCTCGTGTGGTATGGTCTCGCCCATGATGTTTTTGAAACGTAAAAGCAGGGATTTTCTGAGGTTTTTCCTATGTTTGGGCTGTGTGGTTTTTCTCCAGACGCATCTGTGCGTCGCCCAGCAGGAAGTGATCATCAAGTCCACCCATGTCGCCGGTAGTGTGCACATGCTGGAAGGACGCGGTGGCAATATTGCTGTCTCGGTGGGGGAGGACGGATTGTTGATCGTGGACAACCAGTTCGCCAATCTTGCGCCTCAAATCGAAGCCAAACTGGCGGACCTGGGCAAGGGGGATTTGAAGTTTGTGCTCAATACTCATTGGCACGGGGATCACACCGGCGGCAATGCCCATTTCGGTCAAAAGGCGACCATCGTTGCTCACGAAAATGTGCGGGAACGATTGGAAGGGAAAAAGGACACTCCCAAAACCGCCTTACCGGTCATCACCTTTCGTGAAGCTTCTTCGGTGCATTTCAACGGGGAAGAGATCCGTTTGATTCATCTTGGTCCGGGGCATACGGATGGCGACGTCATTGTTTGGTTTACCGGTTCCAATGTGATTCACATGGGGGATCAGTTTTTTAACGGACGCTTTCCGTTTATTGATCTGGGAAGTGGCGGGAGTGCCGATGGTTATCAGAAGAATGTCAACACCGTTCTCAATCACTTGCCTGAGGAAGTGAAGATCATACCTGGACACGGCGATTTGGCGACGAAGGACGACCTGGACCGCTTCGCCACCATGTTGTCGGACACCATCAATCCTGTTCGGCAATCCATCAGTCTGGGGAAATCGCTGGATCAAATCAAAGCAGCGGGAGTGAACGAAAAATACAAGACCTGGGGTGTGGGTTTCATCAATACATCGCGCTGGATTGAGATCGTCTACAATTCATTGACCTCGGAGCGCTGATCCATTCGGCGCAGTCCTGTTGGAGAACGTCATTTGAAATCATCGCCCGGTAGCGTCCGCGATTCATGGAAAAAGCAACTGAAACCTGGCATATATGGGTGGATACGGGGGGAACCTTTACTGATTGCCTTGCCCGCAACCCCGAGGGACGCCTTCGACGCGCCAAAGTCCTGAGCAGCGGCCGGCTGCGTGCCGTTGTTGTTCGGGGGATCGACGGCGACTCGGTTCGCCTGAGTATTTCTGCAAAGGTTCCCGATGGTTTTCTGGATGGCGCAAGGCTGGTTGTGCCCGAAACAAGCGCCCTGGTCGGAACCGTCAAATCCCATCACGCAGCGAACGGAACATGTCACCTGATGGAACAAGCCAAAGGGTCCTTGAAAATGGGCGATCTGGTGGAACTGGATTTTGATGAAGAAGCTCCTGTTCTGGCTGCGCGTGTGGTGACCTTGACCCCGTTCTCCAAAAAACTTCCCCCCTGCGTTTTTCATTTGGCCACGACTAAAAGCACCAATGCCTTGTTGGAACGGAAGGGAGATCGAACGGCTTTTCTGGTGACAAAGGGGTTCAAGGATCTGTTGAGGATTGGTGATCAGAAACGACCTCATCTCTTCGATCAACTGATTCAAAAAAAACTTCCGTTGCATGATATTGTAATGGAGATCGACGAGCGGCTCGATGCCCGGGGGCATGTGCTGAGAGCGCCTGTGGTGTCCGAGTTGAAGCCCATGGCTGAACGCTTGATCGAACAGGGAATCAGAACCGTCGCCATCGCTTTTCTTCATGCGTCGAAAAATCCTCAGCATGAAGCCATGGTGGCCGAATACCTCCGGTCCAGTGGCATCACCTACGTTTCCTGTTCTTCTGAGTTGGCGCCTTTTGTCAAAGTGCTGCCACGTGCCGAAACAGCGGTCGTCAATGCCTATCTCACCCCGCTGATGCAGCGTTATCTCGATCAGGTCGAAGAGGCATTGGGCGATGGGCCGTTCCGCATCATGACCAGTGCGGGGGGATTTGTTTCAAGACAGGATTACACGGCCAAGGACAGTTTGTTGAGCGGTCCAGCCGGTGGATTGGTCGGAGCCGCCACCGTCTCCGGACAGTGCGGGGAGAAGAAGACCATTGCCTTCGACATGGGGGGGACGAGCACGGATGTGGCGCGGTTTGACGGGAAATATGATTACCAGTTCGAACAGCACATCAGCGGGGTGCGTCTGCTGTCACCCTCCCTCAAGATTGAGACCGTCGCGGCTGGTGGGGGATCGATTTGTTCTTTCAATCATGGGGTTTTTGAAGTGGGGCCCGAAAGCGCCGGCGCTTCACCCGGGCCCGCGGCTTATGGCGCGGGTGGCCCCTTGACGATCACGGATGTGAATCTGCTTCTGGGACGCATAGATCCGGACCTGTTTGGCATTCCGGCCGATGTGCAGGCATCGGCACACGCAGCCATGGAGGTTCTTAAATGTGTGGATCCTGATCGTCGACGTCAGTTGAATCTCGAAAGCATGCTTCAGGGCTTTTTGGAAATTGCCAATGAACGCATGGCCGATGCCATCAGAGGCATCTCCGTCCGGGAAGGGTATGATCCTGCCGAATATGCCTTGACTGCGTTCGGGGGAGCGGGCGGACAACATGCGTGTCGTATCGCTGAGATGCTGGGCGTGGACCGGGTCCTGTTTCCGGCGGAAGCGGGATTGCTGAGTGCCTATGGTCTGTCCCATGCCCGCATGGAACGGTTTGTCGAACAGCAGGTGTTGGAGGTGTGGGATGACTTTCAAACTTCCTTTGAAAATGTTGTGAGCGAATTGGAGGAGCAGGCCAGGCAAGCGTTGTTGAAGGAAGGATTGGATCCCGATTCGGTGTCGATTTCCCGTTGTATCGTGCAAGTGCGTCTGCTTGGACAGGAAACAGCGGAGTCTGTGGACTGGAATCCGGATCTGGATTTGATTCAGGCATTTCTCGAGCGATATGAGGAAGTGTATGGATATTTGCCCGAGAACAAACCGGTTGAAATCGTCTCCATTCGTGTCGTGTCCACGACGCGTCTTCCTGACGTGGAATCAGAAGTGTTTGCATCATCTCGTCCAGCTGAACCACGAAAGACGATCAGAACTTTCATCGACGGAACATGGCAGAGCATTCCGGTGTTCAGTCGGGACGTGTTGGTTCCGGGGGATGACATTCAGGGACCGGCTTTGGTTCAGGATCGTTTCAGCACTTTGTCCATCGATCACCACTGGAAAGCGTCCGTGGGATCGGGGGGCACCCTTCGAGTAGACCGTGTTGTGGGAAAGCAAAAGGATCCGGCAGCGGATACCTCTTCCTGTGCCGGGGATATGGAATTGGAATTGTTCACGCATCGGTTTTTCCAATTGGTGGAGGAGATGGGGTTGATGCTCGAGCGCACGGCCATTTCCACCAATGTGAAAGAGCGGTTGGATTTTTCCTGCGCGCTCCTGGATGCGGAGGGAGAACTGATCGCGAACGCACCTCACATACCTGTTCATTTGGGAGCCATCGGCTTGTGCGTGCGCCGTGTTGCGGCCGATTTTGAGTTGAGGCCGGGAGATATGATCGTGACCAACCACCCGGGTTATGGTGGATCTCACCTGCCGGATGTGACGGTGATCAGTCCGGTTTTTGATCGTAAAAATGTCCTGATTGGATTTGTGGCCAACCGGGCGCACCACGCGGAACTGGGTGGCATCCGTCCGGGATCCATGCCACCCAATGCCGGTCACCTGGGGGAAGAAGGCGTGGTGATTCCTCCGACCTACCTGTATCGTGAGGGAAGACCTTGTTTTGAAGAACTGGAGAGCATTTTGATTCAGTCCGAATACCCCTCGCGCAGCCCCGGAGATAACATGGCCGATCTGCAAGCCCAGGCTGCCGCCAACCGGAAAGGGGGTAATGCGCTTCAATTTCTTGTCGATACATACGGATTCCAAACGGTGCAGGGATACATGCGAGCGGTGAAGGAACATGCGTCGAAATTGCTTTCCGAGCGGTTGGCCATGTTTGAACCGGGTGTTTACCAAGCGGAAGAATCCTTGGACGACGGGGCGCTGCTCAAGGTGAAGGTCACCTTGTCCGAAATGGGGGCCGCTTTTGATTTTACCGGGACATCGTCCACTCATCCCGGTAACCTGAATGCGACTCCTGCCATTGTGCATAGCGTCGTGTTATACGTGTTGCGGTTGCTGCTGACAGACAGCATTCCTTTGAACGAAGGATTGTTGCAACACGTGAGAATCACACTGCCATGCTGCATGCTGAATCCTGTGTTCGATATGGAACCGGACCGGTGTCCGGCGGTGGTCGGTGGCAATGTGGAGACGAGTCAACGGCTGGTGGACTTGTTGCTCAAAGCGTTGAAGGTGATGGCATGCTCGCAGGGAACCATGAACAATCTCATCTTTGGTAATGACAAGGTCAGTTACTACGAAACCGTTTGTGGCGGTGCGGGAGCCAGCGCTCAGGGAGCCGGCGCGGATGCTGTCCATACCCACATGACCAACACAGCCATCACCGATCCGGAAATCCTTGAAAACCGATATCCCGTGCGCTTGCACCAATTCCAAATTCGAACTGGTTCCGGAGGAGACGGCAAATACAAGGGAGGGGATGGGATTGTGAGGACATTGGAATTTTTGGAACCTCTTGCTCTTTCGCTTTTGACTCAGCATCGAACATCCGGACCCTATGGCATGAACGGCGGTTTGGCTGGCAAAACCGGGCGTCAGCGACTGGTGCGTCAGGAGGGTGGGGAGGTGGAACTGGCCCCGGTCTGTGGTACGGAAGTTTCACCTGGAGACAGGCTGATCCTTGAAACCCCGGGCGGAGGCGGTTATGGTAGTCCTTGTGATTCAAAGGTGGCATCCAATGCTCCGTGAATCGTGTCTTGTTGAGAGGTTCCTGGCGTAAGGGATTGTTATCATTCAAACATTAAAGTCACATGATTCAAAATAACGGCAATAAGCCCAATCGATCAGTATGGAAGACCTGGCTCAGGTGCTTGTCCGTGCTGCTTGCCATGATTGCCATCCATGCGCTGTCGGTGGGCAAGATGCATCTTGTTGCTCAGGAAGCTTCAGGTGCGGAAATGACCGAATCCCAAATCGCCGCAGCCACCCCGGCCAAACTCAGGGAGTTGGCAGAGGCGGGAGATGTGCGTGCGCAGTTCAGTCTTGGATTGGCTTATTTCAATGGTCGGGTGGTTGAAAAAGACCTCCGTCTTGCTGCTCAATGGTTCGAAAAGGCAGCCGAACAGGGACATTTGAGCGCTCAGTACAATCTTGGTGTTTTGTATGTGCAAGGATTTGGCGTGGAACAGGATTACAAGGAAGCTGCCCGCTTGTTTCAGGCTGCTGCCGATCAGGGGGATGTCACCTCGCAGTATAACATGGGAATCTTTTTCCGTAACGGCCTGGGAGTTGGTCAGGATCCTGCCAAATCCCTACGTTATTTCGCTCTGGCCGCTGCTCAGGGGGATGCACGGGCGCAGGTCCATATGGGACGATCGATTCTTGAAGGCGATGGCATCCAGCAGGATGTTCCGGAGGCTTACTTATGGATCAAACTCTCCTCCGCACAGGGCAACAAGGAAGCGCAAACATTGCTGGACGAGTTGTTGCTGCAAATTTCACCTGAAGATTTGTTCAAGGGACGCCTGCTCAATGCCGAACGCGGGGATGCCGAGGATCAATATCAGGTTGCACTCAGTTATTTGACCGGACACGGAGTGGAAACCAATGCCGCCGAATCCATCCGATGGTTCCGTGCCGCCGCGGATCAGGATCACCCAGAAGCCCAACTCAAGCTGGGGCAATCCTATGCTTCCGGTCAGGGCGTGGCGCAGGATTTTGCCGAAGCAGCCCGTTGGTATCGCAAGACGGCTTCCCAGGGACACATACAAGCCCAGTTTTACCTGGCGAACATGTATGAGGCAGGCAAAGGGGTGGAACAGGATATGGAGGAAGCGGTGAACTGGTATCGTCAGGCCGCCGAACAGGGGATCTTGCCTGCTCAGTTCAAAATGGGCGTGGTTTACTCCAAGGGCGAGGGTGTGAGCGTTGACCTCAACGAAGCTCAACGATGGTTTCACTTGGCTGCAAGCCGGGGCGATACGAGGGCTCAGTTTAACTTGGGATTGTTGCTTGAATCCGGCGAGGGAGGAGAAGCCGATCCTGCAGCTGCGGTGGAATGGTATCGCAAGGCCGCCGACCAGGGAAACATCAACGCCTCTTATCGATTGGGACGCATTTACGCCGATGGCAAAGGAATCTCCCGGGATGTCAATCTGGCGATGAAACATTTTCAAAAAGCCGCCGATGCGGATGATCCACGTGCCCAGGCTGAAGTGGGATGGCGTTATCTGAAAGGTGAAGGGGTGAAACAGGACCTTGGCAAAGCGGTCGATTACCTTAAAAAAGCCGCTGCTCAGGGAGACCCCATGGCGCTTTACAATTTGGCCTTTGTTTTTGAGCAAAGCTCGTCCAAAGCGGATATCGAGCAGGCCATCGCCTGGTATCAACAAGCTGCCGAACAAGGGGTGCGGCCTGCACAATTGCGACTCGCTGCCATCTATCAGGAAGGCAAGCTGGTGCCTGCCGATGCCGCCAAAGCCATTCAATGGACGACCGTCGCCGCTGAGAATGGTCACATTGCATCCCAATACAATCTGGGATTGATGCTGCTGGGCAAAGCTGACATGCAAGGTGACATGACTCCCAATGCCGAAAAGGCGGCAGAATGGTTGACCAAAGCCGCGGAGCAGGGACATGAGAAATCATGCATGCTAGTCGCTACTTTACTCGTTGAAGGCACACAGATAACGCCTGATCCCGAGCGCGCTGTTCAACTCTTCATTCAGGCCGCCGAGCAGGGGAATTTGGTCGCCCAGTTCAATCTGGGAGTGTTGCACGAACTTGGGCAAGGTGTTCCCAAAAATCTGATCGAAGCCGCCAAATGGTATGATCACGCCTCCAATCTGGGACACGCCAAAGCTCAGTTTCATCTGGCGCTTTTATATGACGAAGGCTTGGGCATCCCGCAGGATCGAGTGCTCGCATTCCAGTGGTATCAACGAGCCGCCGAACAAGGCGTTGTGGATGCACAATGTGCGGTCGGGACCTTTTATGTTGAAGGAGACGTGGTGGAAACAGACCTCCAACAAGCCCGTCAATGGTTTCAACGCGCCTCCCAGGGCGGATCCGAACAGGCAACGCAATTCCTGTCGAAAATGGATGAGTTGAAGCAGTGAATTACTGGTCGGCGCGGCGTTCGTCTACTACGATGATCATCTTCATGCGTTCCTGCTTGGTATCCGGAAACCAAACAATCAGGGATCCAATAATCCCTTTGGAAGAAGACATGTATTGCCAATGATGCGAAACCCAGGGGGAATCTTCACTTCCCGCGCTGGTGCATGAGATGTCTCCGTCCAATAATCCATTTTTACGTGCGTTCTCGAATCCGTCCGAGAATGCTTTTTTCACCAAATCTGGAATGAAACCTTTCTCGCACTCTACGAAGCTGATCGAGCTTCGATAGCCGAGTTCCTGATCTGCCATTTTGGAACTACCGATACTCCCTGTTCCACCGCTCACTGTCAGTTCATACTCCGATTCACGAAGCATTTGAGTAGCTATCTTTGGTAGTAACCAATCTTTTGACAGGGTATTCTGGCCCTGAGTTTGGATGCTGATGTTGAAAGAAATGAGAATGAGAAACTTCGCTATGATCAATGCTATGAGTTGGTTCTGCATGACTATGTGATGGTGTCTTTTAATGAGATATCTTTCAAGGAAAAGGTAGACAACAAATGTTGATCAGTTGGTATGTGTTGACAAAATTCGAAAAAGATCCATTTTGTAAACATGGATTCTGAACTCAAGATTACCTTTGCGCGAAGACTCAAACAGGCGCGTGGTATGGCTGGGTTATCGCTGCGGGGAGTTGCTGAAGCTACCGATGGTTTGGTGTCCCATAATGCCATTGCAAGATATGAAAAAGGTGTGATGCTTCCTGGTAGCAAGGCGTTGAACGCCTTGTCTCAAGCTTTGCATCAGCCGTTGGATTTTTTTGTCAGACCCATCCACGTAACTCTCGATCGTGTGCGTTACAGAAAGCATTCCAAACTTTCTATTTCCAGGACAAGGGCCATTCAGGATCAAGCATTGGACTTTTTTGAGCGATACTGGGAAATCGAGGAGATCATGGAAGCCCGCAGGCCTTTTTGTCATCCTTTGCCAAACCGAAAAGTAACCAAACCGGATGATGTGAGGAGTCTGGCAAAAAGGCTGCGTTCCGTGTGGCAGTTGGGCTCTGATCCTCTTCCGAACATGCATGAGCTATTGGAACTTCGAGGGATCAAGGTATTTGAACTTCCCATCTCTGATCGAACGTTTGATGGGTTTTCCGCTGAAACCACTCAGGGCCCAGTAGTCGTGATCGCTCGATGGCTCAATCAGGACATTCCCAGAAAACGCATGACGGAGGTCCATGAACTGGCCCATATCATTCTTCAAATCCCTGATGAAGTAAGTGAAAGAGAAGAAGAAAAAATCGTTTGGCAATTTGCCGGTGAGTTGTTACTACCCGAGGAATCATTCCGAGACGCGTTTGGGAAGCGTACCTGCATTGACTTATCGGAGTTGCTCGAATTTAAAGCTCACTTTGGCGCTTCCATGATGGCTATCGTTTATCGGGCCAAACAATTAGAATTGATCACTGACTCAGCTTATCGGTCCTTTTTTCGATATGCAAATGCGCAAGGTTGGCGCCGGGTAGGTGAACCGGGGGCGTCTGTTTACACGGGGTCGGAATCTTACTCACGTTTTCGCACACTGGTCCATAGGGGGGTCGTAGAGCAAAGAATCAGCGAATCCAAAGCGGCGGCCTACCTGCACCAATCGATCGCGGAACTTCACCATGATTTGGATAAAATGACATTTAAGTAAAAGTGGATTCCGTCTGTATCGCAGTCAAAGACTCCAGTGTTCTCATCGATCTGGTTCATGGTGGCTTGATTGAAGAATGGTTCGATCTGAACATTGAAACGCATGTGACCGACTCGGTATTGAATGAAATGCGGATCGGAAGCCAGGCTGCGATCATTTTATCCCTGATTGATCAAGGGATGATAAAGGTGCATTCGATTGAAGAAGATGAAGCTGCATCCTGGCTCTTCAGTGTTCAAAGAATTATGATTGAACATAAAGTGAGCTTTGCCGATGCCGCTTCCTTGATATACGCTCAACGGATTGGGGCCATTCTCATGACTGGAGACGGAGCTTTGCGTTTGGCGGCAAAGCGACTGGGTGTCACTGTCAGGGGCATGCTTTGGATTTTGGATATATTGATTTGGCGAGACGTGATATCCGTTCATCGAGCACTGCAATGTTTGGAGCTCATGCAGAGCAATCGAGCGCGTCTTCCTGAGAAAGCATGCTCTATGCGTGTCCAAAAATGGACATCAGGTGAAAGAGTTAAACCCAAAGGGATCTGAGTAAGATATATTTCCACGTGAGGGTGTTCAATGTGCCACTTCTACTTCTCCGTTGTGGTAGCCGAAGTAAAGTCGGTCTCCCTGGCCTTTTAATTTGCCAAATCCTACACTTCTTGTTGGTTTCTCTCCTTCAGGCTGGATGGTGAAAGTCAGGGTTCCGGAACCTCTTTTCTTTTGTATCGTGCCATAGATGACGCACGCCTCGAGGTGGATCTCTCCTGATGTATTGGCGTGAAGCGTCTGCTGAAATCCGTCTACGTTCAGATCCGCAACATATGATTGACCGGATTGGCCCTCTGCTTTCAATACGATTTGCTCTTTCTCCTGAGTGCGGGGGATGAAATCGGGTGAAGCCATCTCGAGCCTGTTCAAACCAGAACGCGGTGTGCTGCAGCCCATCAGGCACACTCCTGTCAAACCAAGGATCAAAGTTAGATTCTTCATAGGTAATACATTCTATTACACGACTGGACCGTCAGTGTTTCATTCTCTTTAAAACAATATCTCTTCCCCAAGAAGCGGGCGGTTTTGGATCTTGATTGCTACAATCTGCTTCCTGATTTGCTTTATCGACAATGCGAGTCATTTCAAAAAAATGCTTTATTTCTGTCTTGGTGTATTTGTGGAACCTGGCTGTTGTCAGGTTGGGGCATTCTGCTAGGGGCATTAATGAGCGATCGGGTGGACGCACGCCAAAGAGTTGAAGGTGTCTGAGCTTTGGGAGTTTGGTGATGGGATTTAAGGATTGAACTTCGGTTGCTTTTGAAGAGGCATCCCAGCTGGGAAGTGTTTCCAGCGACAGGGTTTCCAGTTCTTTCAAATGTTCCAGCGGGGAAAGATCGCTCACTTTGGGGAGATGCAAGATGCGGAGATAACGTAGATTTATTAACGGAATTAACAAATCCAGGTTGTCATCCGGGTAGGTGGCTATGATCAGTGTGCGAAGATTGATGAATGCTTTTAGAGGTTCCAACGTTCGGTATTTACAGTGCCAGATTTTTAACTCTGTGATTGCCTGAGGATTGAGATCTTCTGGCATTTTACGATTCTCATCTCTGAACAACCGAACATACATAGCGCCCTTGGATGTCTATCCTTTTTGGCCTGCCTGATCCAATGCATTCAGCACGATGCCAGGTGTGAGTAGTTCCGGAAGAATGATTGGATCGGCATTCGCATCAGGTGGAAAGATCAGCACCAGGGGCACACCGCTGCGTTGGTATTTTTGCAGTTGCCTGGTGATTTCCGGATCATAAAAGGTGTAGTCTCCCCGCATGGTCACGCCATCAACAGTGGCCAGCTTCTCGCGGACAGATTCGATTTCGATGCTGGTCTTTTTGTTGACGCGGCAATTTTGACACCATTTGGCGGTGAAATCGACGAGGACCACCTTGCCTTCTTTGCGAGCGCCTGCCACAGCTTCCTCCGACCAGGGATGCCAGACGATGCCATTTTTGCCCTGGATTGTTTTTGCATCTGCCTTGGCGTTGGGATCGATCGGGTGACGCCAGTTGAGTTCTTTTTCAAGGATCCAACCGTAAGCCAGAGCGAGGCATGCGAGGCTGATTCCCAGGGCCAATCCTTTTCGCTTGCTGCCACGTTGAACAAATTCGCCGTAAACCCATGCTCCGAGCGCGACCACCACGATCAACATGCCCAACCATAAATCACCCGTTTCACCAAAGTGCAGTCGTGCGATGGTATACAGCCAGATGGCGGTGGCGATCATGGGGAAACCCATGAACACCTTGAATCGTTCCATCCACGCACCGGGTTTGGGCAGAATGCCCAGCCAGGCTGGATTCCAGCTCAGCAGCACGTATGGAAACGCGAGCCCCAGCGCTACTGTTGTGAAAAAGAGCAGGATTCCCATGGGAGGTTGGGTGAATGCAAATCCGAGGGCGGATCCCAGGAACGGCGCGGTGCAGGGTGTGGCCAGAACGGTGGCCAAAACGCCATTGAAAAAAGCTCCCATGTTGCCTTCCCGGGAAGCAACCGCCGAGGCGGCTCCGGTCAGACGTCCGCCGGTGATTTCAAACACGCCAAAAAAGTTCAAGGCTACCAGTGTGACGAGAAGTGTCATGAGCACCAGGAACTGGGGGTTTTGAAATTGCATGCCCCAGTTGGCCAATTTACCGGCAGATTGCACTCCAATGACCAGTCCTGCCATGATCCAGAATGAAAACAGCACTCCCATGCCATACAACAGACCGAGGTGAAAGATACGTTTGGGGGCTTCTTTACTCTGGTGCACAAAGCCCAGGATTTTTAATGAAATAACAGGGAGGACACAGGGCATGAAATTCAGGATGAAACCTCCGATAAACGCAAACAAAAGCATGACAGGATATCCCGGCCCGCCCGAGGTTTCCGTCGCGGGTGGTGATGTGGTGGATGCTTGCTCTTCAGTCGTTGATGGGGCTGCTGATTCTTCGGGTGATCCTGCGGCAAAATCTTTTCCCAGTTCAACAGTCACCTCGTAGCTTGTGGTTTCGGAACCATCCACTTTTGCCAGAATAGCCACACCGCTGATTTGTTTGGGCCAGGTTTCTTCCCAATTGAGGAGGGTTTTGGTTAAACGGAGCGGTTTGTCGTCCGGAGCGCCAAGCTCGGTGGCTCCTCCGATTTCAAAGGATTCGCTTTCGTGAGGGTAAAAGTCTTTCCAGTAAACGTCCTGATCCGTTGCCAGTTCAAAGGTCAATTTACGCTCATCCTCTGCCACGTTTTCCGACCAGTCCGCTTTCAGTTTGAGGTCTTTGACTGTGGGGGGGACCTTTGTGTTCCACTCGGCCAGGGGCGCCGCCTGGTTCGATGCCTGATCGGAATCACCGATGGTCAATGTGGCCGTCACGTTGCCGTTTTTGGGGACACAGGATTCCTTGCATTCCAGCCAGGACACCTCAGCCTTGATTTCGATGGGACCGGGTTTCAGGTCGCCGGACAGGTTCAAGGGCACGAGCAGAGTCACCTCGTCATGGTAGGAATAGGAATAGAGACCGAACGACTCCTCTTTCACCGGCAACGGCCAGCGAATGGCTCCGGCTTCGATGCCTTCAGGGAGTGACCAGAAGATGCTGGGTGGTTGAGCTGCGTCCCCTCCGTAACGCCAGTAGGTGTGCCATTCTTCTTTCAGCTTGAAATGTACACCCGCCAAAACCGAGCCTCCGGCGACCGCCTGGTTTTTGTCCAACCACAAGGAAACCTGGGTCTCAGCTGCCTGCAGTCCGGACGCCGCCAGGCTCATCCAGATCAGCCCAATGCTCATTAATTTTCCAAATCGATACCTCATATGCCTGTTAGAGTGACAACGCCACGTTCTATTTGATGACATTTTTGTTATTTTTGGCATATTTTTCGACGATTGCCAATAATGGTGATTCTGAGAGGATGGGAGGTCTTTTTTAGACAGCCTCCGCAATTGCGGGATCTGCGAGATTAACAGGATTTACTGGATGGGACTGGAAGGAAGTGCAGTTGTGGCGACGTTGTATGCCAAGACGGTATCTTGTAGGTTGATGGCGTTAAATTGTTTTGTATCCAACATGAAGTGAAACAATGAGGTTCATCGGTTGCCGTTGGGGCTCCATGGTTCCTATAGATTTCAAAAAATAGGTAAATGTATAGCTGATCATTCCCAAGCTTCGTTTTTTCAGGGACTACAGAGCTTGAATTCCAATGGATTTTGTGGATGTTTCTTTGCTGTACATGCAATTCGGGTCGCTACAACTGAAATCGAATTTGTTCCTGTCTCCTTTGGCAGGTTACACCAATTTGCCTTTTCGCCTGACAGTGAGGGAGATTGGCGGGCTTGATTTGGCGACGACGGATTTGGTCAATGCGCGCTCCCTGATCGAACGCAATCGCAAGGCTTTGGCGTTGATTGAAACCAATGCGGCCGATTCTCCTCTGGCCGTGCAGTTGTTCGGGGCGGTTCCCGAGGAGATGCGGGATGCGGCGCTTTGGTTGCAGGAACAGGGCGTGGATTCGGTGGATATCAACATGGGATGTCCCGTGCGCAAGGTTGTGCGTGTGGGCGGTGGTTCCGCCATGATGACCGAGTTGGGACGGACCGCCAAACTGGTGCGCACCATGGTGGACTCCTTAAAGATACCGGTCACCGCCAAAATGCGCCTCGGTTGGGATGACGAGAACCTGACCGCTCCTGAATTAACCCGCGTGTTGGAGGATGCCGGAATTGCCGCTGTATTCGTCCATGGACGCACTCGTGAGCAAGGGTTTAGTGGGGTGGTCAATCTTGACGGTATCGCCAAGGTGGTGGAAGCGGTCAAAACCATCCCTGTCATCGGCAACGGAGACGTGACCACTCCCGAGTCCGCCAAACACATGATCGATCGTACGGGATGTCACGGTGTTTCCATGGGGCGTGGAGCTTTTTATAATCCATGGATCTTCAAACACACCCAAATTTATCTGGAAACCGGTAAACTGCCATCCACCCCGACGTTCGATGAAAGGCTGCACGTGATGCGGCGTCATCTGGATTTGATGGTGGAGGTGTTTGGGGAAGGCAAGGGGTGCATGATGTTCCGAAAAGTGGCGCCGTGGTATACCAAGCAGTTCGGTCCCGCCAACAAATTCAACAAACGGGTGGTCATGTTGAAGACGCGCGATGAGTTTGAGGAGATTCTTGAGGATTACCTCGAGTGGCGTTTGCAGTTCCTGGATGAAACCGGTGAGCTGAAGCCTCGCTATCAGCCCCACAATCTACAGCCCAGTTTCATGGAGGATCAACCGGCAGTTGCAAAGCGGGAGCACATTCCAGTTCCCAAAGGTCCGGTGGAAGTCTGGTAGGCTCGCTTTGCGAGAATGTGGAATAGTGAATTGAAAATGGTGAATTCAAACACCATGGTGATGTTCAAGCACGCCCTTTCAATGGTGCTTCAGAAAAATAACGACGATGCTTTAGTAGATAATATCCTATGATCACGGGGAGTAAGGCACTCATTGCATTCATTTGCCAGCTTGCCAAATCGTTGTGAATGAATGTTTGAATGCCTTTCAATAATTCCACTGACAGAGCGGCCAAGCAAAAGTGCCAACCCCAACGAACGCGTGAGATGATGCAAAAAGCGATGCCAAGCCACATCACAAAAGTAAGGATACCGAAAATGGGTGTCGGCAGATTTGAGACCCGAACCATGCCTGTCAATTGCATGACATTGGCCCAGATGTAGCCAAGGGCAACCAGGATGTAAAATCCAGAAATGGCTTTCATCTGAATCGGCATGCGAGATTTATCTTGTGCGTTTTCTGGGGCTGGATCATCCGCTTCGATGTTTAGAAAACGTTCTACTTCAGGAATCCTCAAAACAGAAAACCAATCACATCGACGAAATGGTTCCAGCTGTTGTTTTGATTCGCCTAGATCGGTGGTGGCAAGAACGTCGGGAGAGAGAATGCCGGACTCGATGTTGGAGACGATGACTGAACCAGAAAACGGCCCCATCACTTCGCCCTCCTTATCTTGCCGAACATAATAATTCATAAGGAGCCAATTATGCGTCTTACCTTATAAATGTCAACATCTTGAAACTGCCGTTCCATCATGGGGGCGCGATTATTTCCACGGGGTAAACCTATCAAAACCACAGAGGACAGAGCTCAAAGAGAGTAGCAATAAGTTAGTGTAAAAAGTGTTATCTCTGTGCTCTCTGTGTCCTCCGTGGTTAACAAAAATCCATTCACCCCGCACATCTAATCGCACCCCAGCATGGACATGGAGTCAACACGGATTGTCAACTGCAAGGGAGTTCGCCAGTGCAGATTCATGAGATTTTGGATTAGGGAATGGTGTTTCAGTCGATTGGATGCGGTAAAGGGATGTTCCACTTTTCAGCCCAGGCTCCAAGCGACTCCAGAATGCCCGGGTGGAGTTGCACGCCCTGAGTTAATTGTTCCTGGCGTTTGCGCCAGGCCGATTCGCCGGGCAGCCGGACGGGTTGGTCGGGGTTGACCGCTTGGGTGTCGCGGCAGGCTTTTGCGAAGAAATCTGATTCTCGAAGGAATGCTTCCGTTCCGCCAAAAGCGCCGGGATCGATGAGTTGAATGAACACTGATGCGCCCCATTTATCCGGTTTCTCGGATCGACCGTGCCCGGCCAATGCGGCTGTCATCATTTCCACCCACAGACCAAACGCAAATCCCTTGTGCCCGTATTCAGCTCCGCCCAGCGGGTAGATGGTTCCTGGCGGATTGGTAAACAGCGCGCCGGGATCGCTGGTTGGATTTCCCCGGGCATCTTGAATCCATTCTCCCGGCAACGGCTTGCCTTCTTTATGGGAACGCATGCATTGACCGTTGCTGGTGATCGATGTGCAGAAATCGAACAGGATGGGCACGTCGGATGTGGGAATGCCGACTGCAATGGGGTTGGGGGTGTAGAGCGCTTCCATCCCGCCGAAAGGCGCCACAGTCGCCACCGATGGATCCGAACTCATCAAGGTCATCATCCATCCTTTGGATGTCGCCCGTGGCAGGTAAGCCTGAAGGCAGGCGATATGGTGGCTGCGTGTGATGGCAACGGTGACGACGCCATGTTTTTCCATGCGCTCTGCCGCAAGATCCAGCGCATGACAAACCAGCCATGGACCGGGCAGATAATGACCGTCAATGACCAGATTGTTTCCTGTGTCACGAATGGTTTCACAAGAACCGCTTAATTGCATCTGGCCGGCTTCCACGCTTTTGAGGTAGGGAACCAGCATTTGAAGCCCGTGGGTGGTGTGTCCCATGAGATCTCCTTCGAGCAGGATTTCGGCAATGACATCGGTTTTTTCCAGATCAATACCGGCCTGAACCATCAGTTTGCCGGCAAAAGTTTTTAAGGACTCGGCTGTGTAGCGAATGCTCATGATGCCTGAGCATTACAGGTCCTCGAAAAGGAGACAAGGTTTCATGTTTTTAGGTTGGTCTATGTTGTCTTGAATGATAGGTTCCCTCCCCATGGATCGACTTCCTAAACCAGATATCATATTGACGCACGAAAGTGATTTGGACGGATTGGTTTCCGGTTGCCTGCTAAAGCGACTGGCCCAACACCTGTTTCAAGTCGATGTGCCGCTGGCGGCCTATCATTTGCCGCAATGGCAAAACAGGCAGATGACCGAGCGGTCTGCCTGGGTATGTGATTTGAGTATGGACGGTCGAGTGGATCGTCAGGATTGGGTTGTGGTGGATCATCACCCATCGCCTCATTTGCCCAAGCGAGCCAAGTATGTTTTTTCCACCGAGAAATCAGCTGCCAGACTTTGTTACGATTTATTGGAAAAGGAAGGCATTGGAAATCCCGAACTGGAACGCTTGGTTCATTTGACAAACGTGGCCGATTTGTTCCTGGAATCGGATCCCGACTTTGAAATGGCCTGTGACTATGCCGAATTGGTCAAGGCGTATCATTTCCATCCGTTGATGAAACTGCTCGAAGGTCGTCTTGAGTCCCTGCTGGATCACCCTTTGCTTGAAGTCATGAAAGTGAAGCGATCCGTGGAAGATCCGATTGGTTTGGATTGGGCCAAGCGTCATCTGGAAACCCTGGCGCCCGGTGTGTCCTCTGTGGATCTTGCGATTGGTAATCACAATGTGATCATGAATCAATTGTTGAAGGATCCGGCCCTTGCGGACCAAGTGCTGCTCTCTGTTTCACGACGAGCGCCTTATCAATACGGGGTGAGTCTGCGCAGTCGAAATGGAAAAGCCCGCGACGTTGCGATCAAATTGCATGGTGGCGGGCATCCTAATGCCGCCGGAGCGACCTTGCCCAAGTCTGTTAAATCCGTGACGACCGGATTGGATTATATTCGTCAAGTCTTGTCCCCCAAGCCGGAGGTGACACCTGATGGAGGTTTGTCGGATTTGGCATCCGCTTTGGATGCTCTCGGCGACTAAGCCGTGTCTATGCAGTTTATCCGCAGATGACGCAGATATAGAAGGAAGATCCATTCGAATGGCAACTGAAATTTAGGACACTATTTGGTGAATCCCTTTGAAGAGATAAAATCTTGGTTTATACCCAATATCTGCGT
>CAYPZD010000095.1:0-19337 GCA_964415055.1 uncultured Verrucomicrobiota bacterium
GAACTGTAAATCTTCGGCCATGTTGCCCGAATTCACAGTTGACGGCGGATTCGCCCGAAGAGGAATCTTTGTCGGACGATTCAACGCTTCAACTCACCCTTCAATACGGCCATGGACTCGGCCTGAAGTTTCAAAACCCGGGCACGGGCGACTTGAACCTTTTCGCGTGCCAGGGAAGGATTTTTGGCAACTGATACAACCATGGGAGCGACACGCTCGAGTTGCCTTTCGTCGTCGAGATCGAACAACCAGTCGTCAAGGCCGATATCACGCCACATCGTACCCTTGCTGGTCTGTTCGGCCCAGCGACAGATGAGAGCGGGAATACCGTTACCAATGCACATGATGGCGGAATGAAGTTCGTTTCCAAAAAGACCCGCACTACGCATGTAAACACTCAAGGCCTCGTCGGTCAGCCAATAGTTCGAACGCCATACGACGCGTTTCTTCACATCTGCCGGCAAAGGATCGTATAGCATGTCGTGACCGATTTGCATTTGAGTCATGTCTTCAGGGCAAATCAGAATCTTCATATCCGTTTGTCGGACCACGCGGACAATCGCATCCCGAAGGGGCGCATGATCGTGCTCCATCATCTCCTCATTTCGAGCGGCTTTAACCGGATCCTTCCTGGAGTTTTTTCCAGCCATCAACCAACTGGGCGTGTAGCGGGCTCGCGGGATGCAGCACATGAACTTGCCGGAATGCAGTTTGTTCGCTTTCAGGAATGCGTCGGCTCTGGCTTCATTTCGCAGGTCGCATGCAAATGCGCCATCGGGACCAAAGGCCATCAAAGGGGCGCGACAGCCCATGGATTGTGCAAACCGCATGGACTGGGAATCGCGAAAGTAAACAAAGCGAGCCTGGTTCAGGATTCCGATGGAGCGGGCGGTTTGTTCGGGCGGATCAGGCGTCGTCTTCCACGATTGCTTCGGGGCAAAGCTAATGCCGTAGACACCGAAGGGTTTGCCTTTGGATTTGGGCGAGTTCAGCCATTGCACGACGTGTTGTTCAGCGACGAAGTTGGCCCCGGAACCGTGCAACAGAAAGTCACACCTGGTAAACGCTTCAGCCAGGGGCTTGTCGCCCTGAACAATCTTCAATGTGGGAAAACGCCGCAGCAAGAGCCGGTCCACGCCGTTGTCAACGCGGCTGGGCCATAAGTATATTTCAGCTTCGGGAAGGTAATCCTCCAGTAGCCTCAAAACCCCCGGCGTATGAGCGATATCCCCGATGTTGACCGTCTGCCAGGACGATCGCAGGAGAATGCGTGGCGCACGTTGCTCTTGAGCACAGACGGACGCGGCCAATGCCGTCAGACCTGTAGCCGCCAGGAAACGACGACGCGTCACAGCATCGCCCCTATTGTTCGTTGCTTTCATATTGACCTGCCCCCAACGGGTGGACACTTTTAAAAATCAAGTCCCACCAATTGGTTCGCAGTATGTCTGGATCTAGCTTCTTAAGCAATCGGAGAAAGAAAGAAAACAGGTTAGCACATTGGCATCAACACCGATCAGAACGCCGGAGCATCTTAGTTCATTCCAGAAAGGTTGGAATAGGGCAAGCGCTATTTGGAGTGCTCCGGGACATCGGAGCTTTGGATACCTCAGGACAACGCTACCGGTTTAAACGGCACAGGTGATGTCCCATTTTCCAACTGTAAAAACCGCTTGAGCAATTGGATGCTGCACAAATCATTTTTACACCATTGGGTTGGCCAACAAGTTTCCAGAGCAGTTCAAATGCATCGGAATATGCAGTCCAGAGAAGCGCCCTCAGAATCACATTAGGTTGACCTTCACCTGCGAATCTGTGAGATTCGTTCCATGAGAAACAATTTCCATTGGAGCTTCATGATCCTGCTCTGTTCTGCGGTGTTTGCTTCAGCTGAAAACAAACTTTTTGAAGTCAACCAATTCGAAACGGCATGCCGGGCTTCCTTTGATGAGCCGTGGAGAACCATCCCATGGGAAACCTCACTGATCAAAGCACAGAATATTGCCGTTCAGGAAAAGAAACCCATATTTATCTGGGCCATGGATGGTCATCCACTGACCTGCACCTGAAACAATGGTGTGCTCGACCGTGCGTCGACTTTTGCTGACAAAGGAATCATCGAATTACTGATGTCCCGTTTCGTGCCGGTTGCCATTGATCAGGCTTATCAACGGCGGCAACAGGATGCCGAGGGCGATTTCTATCGCAAGATTGCCGGGCAAAGCCCTCGCAACAATTTTGAGTCCACAACCCAGGGATTGTATACAGCCGGTCCTGACGGAAAGTTGTTCGGTTTTACAAACAATCGTGGTGCAGATCGGGTTAAAGGAATAATGACCCGGGCTTTAAACCAGTATCAACCCTCGAAAGTTGCGGCGCTTGACCGAGGTGATCCGGATGAACGTTACAATCCGGTTCCCCCTGAAGGCGGAATGGTGGTTCGCGTGCAGACCAAGGTGATCAATGGATACGAAAAAACCCAAGCCAAGTGGCGAAGAATTTTCCAACAATCCATTTCCAGAGACAATCTCTGGATGACTAAAGAAGAGCATCAGTTACTGGTCCGCGGGGAATTCCCCAGAAGTCTGCAACGCCGAATTGCACGATTCCACCTGATTGACAATACCAGGGGCGAACCACCCATGTGGCGTACAAAGGAATTACGCGAAGTGGATTTCAGACTGGATCACAACAGCGTGACGGGTCATGCAAAACTGTCCACTGAATCCGGAGATCGGACCTTCGACGTCCAACTGAGCGGAACCGTGGAAACAGACGGTAAGAAAGTGACAAGCTTTGAACTGGTTGCCCAAGGAAATTTCAAGGGAGAAGGACGTTACACACGTGGCGCACCCAAAGGAAAATTTCCCCTGGCCATATTGTTCACCCTCGCCGACGGAAGTGACATCGCGGATCAGATACCACCTCAGGGTTCACGCGGGTGGGTGCAAGGTTACTTGAACGTGGAATAGACATATGCAATCAAAACACTGAAGCCAAAAGTTTTCGCAACATTTTCAATAACGATCATGGATATACGCACCCTATTCTTGTCAGCTGTAACACTCGCCGCGAGTTCGATTTCATACCCCGTCTTTTCCCAGGAAATCATATCGGTTGAGAACTCTGAGTTACCTGAAGGATCTGGGCTGGCTTCTGACTATGTCAGGGACAAAGGAATCAACGAGGCGCCGGAGGTTATCTTTTCTGAAGACTTCGAGTCGGAGCAATACAAGAAGAACTGGGATGAAAGTCGGGACAGCGGTGGCAAGGTGCTCTCACTGGTCGGCCCGGACGAAACCAAGGGCATCGGCCAAAGCCTCAAAGTGACGGCCACGCTTGGTAAGAACACCGGAGGCGGCCTGACCAAATGGTTCGAATCGGCCGACACTCTTTTCATCAGGTTTTACACACGCTTCGACCAGGACAGTGATTACATCCACCATTTTGTCACCCTGCGGGCAAACAAAGGTCTGACGGGCAGTGACCGATGGTCCGGATTTGGCGGCGCCGGACTCAAGCCTGAAGGCGACGCAAGATTCTCGACCGCATTGGAACCCTGGGGTAACTGGGGAAGATGGGACGCTCCGGGCCGATGGAACTTCTACAGTTACTGGCATGAAATGAAAGCGAGCGGAGACGGAAAATTCTGGGGGAACAGTTTCCGTCCCGATTCACAACCAAACATCCGAAAGGACGAATGGATCTGCGCAGAGTTCATGCTGAAGCACAACACACCGGGCAAAGCGGATGGAGAGCAGGCTTTCTGGATCAATGGCGAGTTGCGAGGTCATTGGAAAGGCTTTCAATGGCGCACTTCATCGAAGCTCCGTGCCAATGCACTGACCCTTGAAAGCTACGTGACCGATCGATGGACAAAGAATCCAACCAACATTGTCTACTTCGACAATCTGGTCATTGCCTCCCGCTATATCGGCCCAGTAAACAGATAACGTACAGCTTTTGACTGACGCCAAATACGCATCAGTAGGCTGGCCGAGATTCAACAGAAAAACCTTGGAACGTTCCCTAATTCGTAACGACAACACCGGGTGTTTTAGAATGCGCCTGCTGCGGGAAGTCGAAGGTCAATACGAGGGGTTCGGTTCCTGTGTTTTCAATTTCGACACCGCCATTGTTAAGCGCGGCCTGGGTGATGAATCCAATTTCGGGATAGATTTCGCCGAGTTTCATGTCCTGGTGATAGCGCACCTCGAGTTGTCCAACGCGGCCGCTTCCGCCATTCGTGTGGAATAGCGCGGGACTTTCCGGACAGAAATTCGTCTTGGCTCCGGGCGCCACGATAAGACGAAGAATGGAACACTTCTGGTCGCCAAGGAAATCTCCATAAACAATCCATTTTGCGTCCACTCCGTCACCTGCGAATTCGTTGGCGGTGATAGCGGGGCGAGAGTTTTTCATCACAAAGTCCGGATCCTGATTCGCTTCGAAGTCGAAGGTATCCACCAGGAATTCCCAGTCTTCGTGCTTGGCCTTCGGATAGTCTTCTTCACGGCAGGCGTAAAACGCATCGGCGGCTCCGATTCGTCCATCAAGCGTCAGATCTTCGGCCAGGAAGTGCTCATCCATCGTGACGTGCAATTCGTGTGTGCAAAGGTCGGTCGGCGAGTGCAGCACTCCATTCGGCATCACGAAGCCGTTGTCAATGTGCATCATCGTGTGCGGCGACAAATGCCGGACGCCGTTATACTCACCCTGCCCGAAACGTTTCATGCAGGCGAGGAACTGGTCCTTGGTCACAAACGGGTACAGTCCCATGGCCGTGGTGTGATAATGCGAAGGGCTGACTCCGGGATTGTCGTATGAATTGATGTCGTACACTTCCCACTTTGCCCAGTGGAGGTGATGCGGAATCGGATTCAGATTGTCGAATTTCTTCGACACGATCGGCCAGGTCGGATCGCCAAACATCGATTTCGAAAATGCCGTCATTTTCTCCCCAATGACCGTTTCCGGGCTGGCGACGATCAAATCCTGCAGCGAGATGACCTGGCCATTCGGGGTGAGAACGTGCGATTCCCCTTCACGAAACGGCGCCTTGTTCGTGCGGGTGTCGATGACTCCGGTCACAATGGGCACAGTGCAGCACATCCAGAGCTCATCCAGTCCTGTCCCGCCCATGTAATCCGGATAGTATGACTCCGCATCAAGGCGAATACGCTTCCCTGGCGTGCAAAATGTCCGGCCCGCATAACGGTGCAGAAGCTGCAATACCCCGCCGTTTTTGTTCAGGCAATCATCGAGAACCGAATCCGGTCCAACGCCGGATCCGTCGATCACATCTTGTTGAGGGTACTCGTGCAGTTTATCCGGGAGAATTGACGATGAAGCAGCCATGGGCAATGATCTTAATTGAGTTGGTAAATTTGCAATGTTTTCAATCTGTTGTAATACAACGAGGCGGGCCGAAACCCCGTAACCTCAAGCTGAGCTCAAATTCTAAAGACTAAGCAATGAACTTGGCAAGAGTGAATGGTTGGGATTTGCTGGGTTGCAAGCATCTCATTTTTCAGTCGATGGAGAGGGGGATCCCGCACACGGGACTTGCCCCCAAACTTCCCCCTCAAAAATGGGTCTGAGCAAAAGAGATGGTATCATGCAGGACGACTGAGGTTAATCGAATGACTGCTGCATTTCCATTGCAGCGTGAAAATGGTTCCAAAGTTCTGAGGTTTGAAGTGGGCGTATGACGGAGCTTACCCCTCCGATAATGGATTTCTATTTTGACCTGCGCTCCTGCAACGCTCACTGATCACTTAGTAGTTGCTCACACATTTGTTAACAGCCATGTTCCGGGTAGTGTCCGCAAACTTTTGCTCGCTTTCATCGAGGTTCTCAGCAAGATGCGAAACATCAAACCATAGGCTCCAAAAATGAATCAAACATCCGATAATCCCAATGGGCTGCCGCCCTGCCCCAGTTCACCCAATTGCGTATGCAGTGATCGGCAACATCACGGTCATTGGATTTCTCCCATTCGATTTAAAGGATCCGCAAAAGTTGCCTGGGCAAAGTGGCTGAACATCATCAAAGAAGAAAAAACGGCGACGATCATTGAAAGCAACGATGCCGCTTTGCGAGCTACGTTTCGCACTCCGCTCCTTAAATTTGTCGACGATTTCCAAAGCCGATTGGATTCATCCAATCAGTTGATACATATTCGATCAGCCTCAAGAGTAGGCTATTGGGATTTGGGAACGAACCGACGCCGGGTTGAGCGGTTGCGCAAGGCCTTCAATCGCAGCTTGGACTCAAGGGATTGAGTCCCCAGCATCCTGATGCTTGAGCATTCAAAAGTGACCCCATTCGAAATCAACAAGTCAGACTCAACAGGCAAAGGTCGTGTCATGAGATCCTTTCACCAGCTGTTTTACTTTTACGGAATCCTTCGTTCTTGCTACGAATGAACCCGTATCAGGAAAAGAAACCTATGTTGAAGAAACTGACTCTTATCGTTGGTGGCGTTCTGCTCGCGGGTGCTGCACATGCCCAGGATATTTTGAATAAAGGGTCCAATAACGTGCGCAAATCCGTGGCGAACGAGGACAATGCCGATCAATTTCCCAATTCGGCGTTTCGCGAGGTAAAGACCGACCGCAAACCCGGCCCCGTCATGGATGCAACGACCCTTCGTGAGGGGCTCAAGTCCCATGACCGTGCGCTTTACATCAAGGCCGGTTGGATTCGAGATCCTTACATCACATTGGGACCGGACGACTATTATTATCTCACCGGAACGCAACCGCGCGAAGGCGATCCACGCGAAGCCGAGAACCCCTACAATATCGGGCTGGGCGATGAAAGCATTGTAGGGCATCAGGTACGGGCCTGGCGCAGTAAAGACCTGATCGAATGGGAAAACCTCGGTCCCATCTTCACTGTGGATGACACCTTGAAAGCGAGGAACGGCCAGAAGATTGCAAAACGTCTGATCTGGGCGCCGGAAGTGCATTGGATGGGCGACCGCTGGGCGTTGGTGCATTGCCCTAGGACACACTCCAGTCTGGTGTTGAGCGCTGGAAAAGATCTCAAGGGCCCGTGGACGCATCCGATGAACGGCGGCATGAAACCCCGTCACGATCCTTCGCTCTTCACCGACGATGACGGAACAGTCTGCCTGCTTTGGGGCAACACCTATGTCGCGCCGCTGAGCCGAGATCTTTCGCGTTATACGGCAGAGCCGGTCCGCATTGATCCTTCCGGCAGTCGCCCGGGGCCGGACGGCAAACCGATCAGGCGCATCGGACACGAAGGCGCGACCATGATGAAAATCGGGGGGAAATACGTGCATCTGGGCACGGCCTGGTCCACGGATCAGGGCCGCAAAGGTTCCTACAATCTCTATTACTGCGTCGCGGACAAGATCACAGGCCCCTACGGTCCGAGGAAGTTTGCGGGTCGTTTCCTTGGTCATGGCACGCCCTTCAAGGATCGGGAAGGCCGCTGGTGGTGCACCGCTTTTTTCAACGCCAACATCCCCCCTGTCCCACTCAAGGGCATCCAGAATCGCGATCTCGGTGAAAACGCCCAAACGATCAATGAGCAGGGCGTGACCATCGTGCCTTTGGACGTGCGCATGCTCGACAACGGCGAAATCCACATCCGGGCCAAGGATCCCCATTATGCCTCGCCCGGTCTGGATGAAGCGCAAAAGGAATTCTAATACAAATCATGAAAAACAACTGGTTAAACCGTGTCACAATAGTCCTTTCAACGTTGATTGCTTCTATCCCTTTTACGCTTTCAGCGGCCAATAGTCCTGACGGTGACGCCCATGTCGACAAAGTTCGAAACCCGGATCAAGTCCGCGAGGCGGCCGCTTCACCCGGGCACCTTCCCGCACACCAGTTCGTCAATCCGATCGCAGAAGGAGCCGATCCATGGGTGGTCCGTGATCCGAACGAAGATCGCTACCTCTGGTGTCAGTCCGAGGGCAACCGCGCCATCGCCATTCATGCCGGAGAACGCCTTACGTCATTGGGCGAAAAACACACCGTCTGGACCGCGCCGGAAGAAGGCCCGTTTTCCCGCGAGGTCTGGGCGCCCGAACTGCACTTCCTCGATGGCAAATGGCACATCTACTTTGCGGCCTCCAACGGGAAAAATGCAAACCACCTTGCCTACGCTCTTGTCTCCAAAACAGCCGATCCGCTGGGAGACTACGACCTGCGTGGTCCGTTTGAAACGGGCGACCGCGCCGGGCAACCGATCTGGGCAATCGACATGACCGTGCTGGAGCACGACGGCAAACACTACGCCATTTGGTCCGGATGGGACAAACCTGGCAGCGATCGTCAGTTTCTCTACGCTGCGGCCATGAAATCGCCAACGGAAATCATCCCACCCCGAGTGCGGATTTGTTCCAACGACGACTTCCCCTGGGAATTCACACTTGATGCAGGGAACGGACGCGGCCTCAATGAAGCGCCGCAAGTTCTCAAGACAGACCGACGCCTCTTCGTCATCTATTCCTGCGGCGCGTCGTGGAAACCCACCTACAAACTCGGTCGGCTCGAATTGACCGGCAGCAATCCACTCGATCCCAAAGCCTGGGTGAAACATGACTACCCCGTCTTCACCTCAACCGACCAGACCTTCGGCGTAGGCCATTCCTGCTTTGTACCCTCTCCCGACGATTCGCAGCTCTGGCATGTTTTTCACGCCAAACGGGACCGCAACGACGGCTGGCGTCGCAGCATATTTATACAACCCATGGAAATCGGAGAAAACGGATTCCCCATGTTCTTCCGGCCGGTGGCACCGAATGTTCCATTGAATCGTCCGTCGGGAGAGAAGCTGTTTCCCAAAGCCGAACTGCCGTTTAAATCCTCAATGGATGCGGACTCCGGCACGAATTGGAGCCTCTACGGACACCACCAGCTCATCGCCTTCAGGGACGACGGGCTCCATCTCGGCCAGTCCCCGGATCATGCGATCAACATTTACCAAAGCGGCGAAAAGGTCATGCTCGACCGCACGGTGCCGGATGATCTTCGCATCGAAGTGAGCATTGGCTTTCCGGAAGGCAAGCAAAGTCGGGACGCGGGCATCCTCTTCCGAGCCACCGCTCCGGCTGTCGGTTACGACGCACAACGCGGCTACTTCGCTGGCCTGATTCCGCGAACGAACCTGATCGTCATCGGCAGAACCGATGGCCGCAATTGGACCGAACTGGCGCGCGCCAAAGCCACATTCGACACCACTCAACCACAGCGCCTCGCTGTTGAGGCGAAAGGCAACAGCTTCACCGTTTTTCACAACGGGAAACAATTCCTCACCACCGAAGACAGCCATTATCCACAAGGCCGCGTTGGCCTACGCGCCGTCAACACCCGAGCGGTCTTTCTCACATTCTCCATCCAAAAACCGGCCAAATGAAATACCTGTTCATTTCCCTATTTACAGCGAACATGCTGCTCGTTGTGAGACCAATCTACTGGTAGCACGCCCCCCCCATTCCTTTACTCCCAATATATCGAAAACTACTTCTGCATTCGATTTCCACATTCATAGGACTGGTTTCGATGCCATGGAGAGGTTAGTCTGGAGGAATGAAGGTTTTTAAGTGGTTGACGGTTGCTGTTGGCGGATGGATGTCGATGGTGCTATGTGCTGCCCAGGCATATATTTGGGTTGAAGGTGAGGCACCCACCCAATCGGAAGTTGTGCGTCACCCGTGGTATGACCAGGTCAAACCCGAACTGTTCTCCGGTGGCGATTTCCTGAGTCATTTCAACCGTGAACGTGATGGACATGCTTCTTATACATTCAATGTTTCAGAGGGTGGCAAGCGATCTTTCTGGATTCGGCTCAATCCAGTTCAGGCTGCCATGTCCTTTAAAATCAATGATGGGAAATGGCAGCATCTCAATGTCGAACAAAGCATACAAAGTGACAATGCTGCAGCGGATGGAAAGCCGGATCTACGTTTTATCGCCTGGGTCGATGGCGGTCCGCTGGACTTGGCTGCTGGACCGAACACCCTTCATTTCAGGTTTCACAGCAAAAACAGCCATCACGGATATCTTGATTGCTTCGTCATTGCCGAAATCGGATTTCGTCCACGAGGATTGGCAAAGCCCGACGAACTGGAAAAAATAATACGGCGCGAACAAGAAGCCGATGCCGGCTGGTTCGCATTTAATCCGCCCCCGGACACAGCGCCCGAAAACAGCGTCACCAACCTCCGATACCTCAACGAACGATTTGCCGGAGAAGGTGGTTACATCAAGGCCCGTAACGGGCAGTTTGTTCATGGAGAGACGGATGAGCCCGTTCGTTTCTGGGCAGTCAACGGGCCTTCCTCGGCGGCAAAGACACGCGAGGATTTACGTCGGGAAGCCCGTTTGCTGGCCGGCATGGGCGTCAACATGGTTCGCATCCATGGCAAGGTATTCAATGATCAAGGGGAGCCCGATCTGACCCGAGTGCGACATGTGATCGACATTGTGGAAACCATGAAAGAGGAAGGGATCTATAGTCATCTTTCCATCTATTTCCCTCTTTGGTTTCGCCCCAAACCGGACAACTCCTGGTTGGAAGGTTACGACGGAGACAAACATCCGTTTGCCGCTTTGATGTTCAATGAAGCCTTTCAGGAAAAATACCGGGAATGGTGGCGCGCGCTCCTTCAAACCCCGAGTCCTGAGACCGGCAGACGACTCGTTGATGAACCGGCACTCTTTGGCGCTGAAATTCAAAATGAGGATTCGTTCTTCTTCTGGACATTTGCCGAAAGAAACCTGCCGGAACCTCAACTGGCCATGCTGGAAGCACAATTTGCCCGATGGCTCATTGAACGATACGGATCCCTTGCGAACGCCGTCGAACGATGGAACGGCAGCACTCTCCCAAGAGACGATATTGGCAATGAACGCATCGCATTTCGCGGCCTCTACAATATCTTCACGGATCAAACACCTCGCGACATGGACACCGTCCGTTTTCTCCACGACACACAGCAAGGGTTTTACCGTGAACAGTCCGCCTTCTTACGCGATCTCGGATTCAAAGGACTTGTCACGACGAGCAATTGGAAAACCGCCAACGCCAAAGTGCTGGGCCCTATTGAAAACATGAGCTACACCGTCGGCGATTTCATTGATCGTCACGGATACTTTGCGGGAACGCACCAGGGAGACAACGCCGCCTGGTCCATCCGTAATGGGCACGTTTTTGCCAACAGAAGTGCCCTGCGTTTTGAAGGATCAAAACCAGGCGATCCCAAGGCGTTCGTGCATCCAGTCATGGATGTGGAATACAACGGATTGCCATCCATGATCTCGGAAACGACATGGAACCGCCCCAACCGTTTCCGCGGAGAAGCTCCGCTCTATCTGGCATGTTATGGCGCGCTACAGGAAAGCGACGCCATCGTCCATTTCGCTTTCGACGGTTCGGGATGGTCGGTGAAACCAGGATTTTGGATGCAACCCTGGACCCTCATGGCACCCACCATGGCGGGGCAGTTTCCCGCTGCTGCCTTGATTTATCGGAAGGGACTGATCGATCCCGGCAAAGTGATGGCAGAGCTTCGCTTGTCGCGTGAGGATTTGTTTTCGCTCAAAGGAACCCCACTACCACAAGACGGCTCTTTCGACGTGCTCCGTCTGCAAGACGTACCGGATGACGCCCCCATTCCGGCGGATAAGGTGATTGATCCACTGATTCATTTTGTCGGACGCACAAAAGTCGAGTTCACTGACAAGGCCGGTGAAATGCATCTTGAGGATTTGCAAGAGTACATCAAGCGACCTCAGAAAACGGTTACGTCGAGTCATCGTCAATTGGAACTCGATTACCAGAACGGTCTTCTCATGATCAACGCTGCCCGGGTCCAGGGGGCATCAGGAAATCTGGCGGCTCGTCAATCGATCAAGTTGCGCGATATCACCATAAGTTCTCCTATGGATCTCGCCCACATGGTTCTCGTTTCTCTGGACAACCGCCCGATCTCCGAAAGCAAACGCATGCTACTGCAGGTCATGAGCGAAGAAAAAGCAACCCACTTCCAAACTGAACCTGCTGAGAATGGGTTACATCGTATCACCGACATCGGCCGTGATCCGTGGCGTGTTCGGGAGTTGGAAGGATCTGTCCGGTTCCAGCAGGAAGTGAGATTCGTGCCACTCGACCTGAACGGACACACCACGGATGAAATATCAACTGGAACAACGCTCACATTGGCTCCTCGCATCATCAGCTACCTGGTGACCCGGTAGGCACACCTCGGCAACAGTAGCAAACCGACGCATGAAGACTATCATGATTTTTTTCTCGCAAAGCATGCAATTGTCGCCTTAGCTGACTCTCTGTTAGTAAAAGTGTTATGAACGAAGTCAACGCAGAGTTGCAGGCACTGAAAGAGGCAATCCGGGTTTGACCAGAAAATGGCCCGCTACGAAAACTTCTAAGGGATGCATTCCTGAAATACGGACATTTTGAGGAAGCGGTAGAAACGTACCGAGAATGTCTCAAGGCTGCCCCCCAGGATAGCGGCATTTTGCTGGCTCTGGCCAGAGCGTATGAGCGGTTTGGACGCCTGAGCGAAGCTTTTGTCATTGTCGAGCAATTTATTGATTCCCCCAACGTGCCCGCCGAGGCCTGGCATTTGCACGCTCAGCTTTTGGTCACGAGTGAAAAATTCGCTCAAGCAGCCGCTTCCTTTTCAAAAGCAAAGGCAACCAACCCTCAACTAGTCGATTCTGAATTGGAGGAAACACTCAAAGATTACCTGCGCACAGCCCCGGAGGAGGCGGAAGAATGGACAGAACCGGTCACGGGAGAAGCCAAGCCCGTTTCCAGTGACCTTCCCTTTGAAGAATCGACCATCACCTTTGCGGACGTCGGAGGCATGACGGAGGTTAAAAAACAAATCAGGCTCAAAATCATTCTGCCAATGGAGAATCCCGACATTTACAAAGCTTACGGAGCGAAGGCTGGCGGCGGGATTCTGATGTATGGCCCCCCAGGCTGCGGTAAAACCTTGTTGGCTCGCGCCACTGCGGGTGAAGTCAAAGCGCGCTTTATGGCCATCGGCATCCACGAAGTGCTCGATATGTGGATCGGTCAAAGCGAACGCAATCTTCACGAACTTTTTGAGCAAGCCCGGGCTAATCGGCCTTGCGTGCTTTTCTTCGACGAAGTGGACGCTTTGGCGGCCAGTCGAACCGATATGAAACGCAGCGCGGGTCGCCAACTCATCAATCAGTTTCTGGACGAACTGGATGGCATCAAGTCATCGAATGAAGGCTTGCTGATTCTAGCCGCGACCAACGCTCCATGGCATCTGGACTCCGCCTTTCGCCGTCCGGGCAGATTTGATCGGGTCTTGTTGGCGCCACCGCCAGACCACGAAGCCCGCAAGGCCATTTTTCAGATACAAATGAAAAACAAACCCAAGGGTGAAATCGACTGGGAAACGCTCGCAAAACGGTCCAACGAATTGTCAGGAGCCGATATTAAAGCGGTGATAGACTCAGCGGTCGAAGCACAATTGGAAAAAGCTGCAGAAACCGGGGAGATTCTTCCCATCCAAACCAAAGAACTGCTCAAGAGCCTGAAACAAGTTCACCCTTCGGTCAAAGAATGGTTTTCCACCGCCAAGAATTACGCGCTCTACTCGAACCAGGGGGGGCACTACGACGATATTCTTGATTACCTCAAAATGCGATAAAGCACACCATGTCCACACACCTCGAACACGGAAATCTTCTGATACAACAGGAACGATTTGAAATGGCGGAGCAAGCCTATCGGCAGCATCTGGCCGAAGAACCGAACGACGGGTTGGCGCACAGCCAGTTGGCGATGTCACTTCTGGGACAAAAACGCCCGGACGATGCGCTGGCAGCGGCGCGTGAAGGCGTCGGATTGCTCCCTGACTTTTCCTACTCACATTATGTTCTTGGCGAAATCCTGTTGGAACTGAAAAAGGTTAAAGAAGCCGAAGAAGCCGCCCGCGAGGCAATGAGTCTGGATCCGGAGGATCCAGACCTGCCGGCATTGCTCGCTCAAATCTTCCAGGTTCGCAGGAACTGGAAATCCGTTCTGGAATTCGCGGAACAAGGGCTGGCGTTGGACCCGGAACATATCGCCTGCAATAACTTTCGCGCCCACGCGCTCCAGATGCTCAATCGCCATGACGAAGCGGGCGTAACGCTCGAATCAACGCTGGATCATGCTCCGGAAAACCCCTGGACGCATGCCAACCAAGGATGGAACTTCCTGAGACAAGGCGATCATCAAACGGCGATTCAACACTTCAAGGAGTCATTGAGAATCGATCCCGGAAACGAATATGCGCGGCAAGGCATCATAGAGGCGCTGAAAGCCAGATCCGTCATTTATCGCCCGATCCTGGCATACTTTGTTTGGTGTAGTCGACTCTCCGAAGGAGGCAGATGGGGCGTCATTATCGGAGCATGGCTTCTCTTCAAATTCGCTCGTGGAGCCCTTGGAGGCAATGAAGCTCTCAGACCTCTGTTGATCGCCGTGATAGCGGGCTACATGCTTTTTGTCCTGACCGCCTGGGCAGGGCAGTCGATCTTCAACACGACATTGTGGTTTCACCCACTGGGTCGTCACGCACTTAACAGGGATGAGAAGAGGGCATCCATCCTTTGCTCCACCTGCCTGTTTGCCGGTTTGGCCTTTCTTGGATGTGCATTGACGAAGATTGGTTCCACAGCCTGCTATTATTGGGCTGGTCTGTTTCCATTTCTTTGCATCCCCATAGCTTCCGCCTACAACGTGGAGAAACCAAGTAAAAGACGAATTGGACTAGCCATCTTCTTCATTTTTGCAGGCCTCGCCATCCGTGGCTCCGTTTCAGACCTGCTCAACCAATCAATCGAGCCACACGGAACATTCGGAATGTGCGCGGTAGGATTGGCCATCTTTACCTGGATCAGCGCCTTCATCCTACGGGACTAAAGCCGCAGGAGGAAATCACTCAAGATTTTTTTAATTTCAATTGAATTTTCAATGGGATTAGCGGTTTTTAATGGAATGCTTGTCACCATCTCTGGATCTCTTTTGGCAACGCCTTTTGAATAATATTTATCGTAATAAACAAGCATCATCATTGCCACATCATACATTTCTCCCTGCTCCAGATGATGCAATGCGCGTTGAGTATTCAGCCCACCCAATCGGGATGAGATCCGCATGATCGAAGCTTTTAATGCCTCTTTATTGACTCCACCGTAGTCTTTAACCAGGTGCCTGGCTCTTTCCTCTCTTGGAATGTCCAGAAAGTACAAACGACATCGTCTCATATTTTCAAACAATGCCTGCGGGATCACGTTGGTTCCAACCGCGCGACTTTCATCTTCAATCCATATCGGTTGATCCAGATCCAAATCTTTCCACTCCCAGAACAAGTTGTTTTCAAATTGCTCCGTGGTGGGTTGCGGACCTTGATCGATCCCCCCAAAGGCGGACCCCCGATGATTGGCCAGGCGCTCCAGATCAATCACCTGTTGATCACTTGTATCTTTAATGTGCTTGATCAATTCGGTTTTAGCGCTCCCTGTGAAGCCCCCGATAACAACCAATTGAGCATCGTTATTGAACCCATTCAGGACTTGGGTCCGGTAGGCTTTGTAACCTTTTTCAATGACGTATACCCGCTCAAATCCATTGTCCACCAGATGCTGTGCAAAGGATTGGCTACGCATGCCACCGCGCCAGCAATGCACGACAAGCGTTTTATCCGGAGCAACGCGTCGTGCATCATTGACAAAACCTTGAAGCTTGGGCTGAACGAATTTCATTCCAATTTCGATAGCCCGCTCCCTGGATACCTGCTTGTAAGCAGTCCCGACCATCGCCCGTTCTTCATCACTGAATATTGGAATATTGACGGCATTAGGAATATGCCCCTTTTCATATTCCCCGGGAGAGCGCACGTCCACGACGGGCAAAGAGCCAAAGTCGTAGAGATATTGTTCTATATTGATTCGTCTCAGCATTTCTTAAAGCAAGATTAGTTGGGTAACTCTGGCTTGCCTGAGAAATAGATTCAAATCAAAGTTTACAGATCTGGTTCTCCTCTCGGGCGAAAATGGGTTGAGACAAACGAAGAACCTCTCAGGAGTTGAAGTAATTCAGCTCAGGGCTCACCAAAACGTCAGTCGCAAGCCCCCCCTTCGACCTTGCTTCTTTTTCCATCGTTCTACTTGTAAAATTCCGGACTAATTATTTCAGAGAAACAAATTTATCTAGCCAGTATGCGGTGCGATTTAAATACCACTCGGAAGGGCGTGGAAGGTAATCTTCGTATTGGTAATCGCCTTCTTTTTTGGGAATAGCCGGTTCAATCTGAGTGCCCTCATGCCATTCGTTGAAGGAGGTGATGGCGATCAGCTCGGGATTGATCCGGATGGCAGCCTCAAACATGCGATCATAATAGGCCCCCTGCTCCCGTTGACGCGTGTTGCGCCCGTTCCAGGGTCGTATCCGTGTGTCTTTGTAGCCGGGGGCCACGCAAGGAATGAAAAGCAATTGATGTTCCAGGGCCCAGGCCTGCATGGTCGACCAATTGGACGGGGTGCTCCCATAGGTGAATCCATCCGAGGCGAAGTAAGTATAAAATCCGTCAAAGTGACCATCCAAAAAGAAGCGTTCTTCCTTTGCCTTCACCCAAAGACCGATGACAACCGTGTCGTAGGGGGTTCCCCGAATTGTGTCACTCCCGCCGGGTGCCAGAATGGTGGACCATTCGTCAGCCTTGGTGAGGTAAGAGTCATAGAGATAAATCATGGGGCGATTGCCTCGTTTCAGATCCCGGTAAAAGGCGGTTTCAGCCCCGTAACGATCAATCAGATAAACCAGCCCTTCCCGAACCAATGTCGCATTGCGTCCACCAGGACCGAGGTGGGGTTCAATATGAAAATTAATCTTGATCCCATGTTCTCCAGCTACTCTGAAGAGAAGCGGGAGGGCTTTGTCGGTGAAGGAATCCTTACCCCACCATGAAACACTGATCACCCCCACGCCAGCCTGCTTCAATTGTTTCATATGGGTGACAAGGGTGGCTTCATCATTGTTACTGTAACAACCCAGGGATGGGTAAAAGTTGGCCCCGATGTCGTGTCCCCCGGGAAAGGACCTGGGCGGACCTTGTCGAACAGCCACGGCATGGTTCCATTGGACGTAGTCACCGTCTGTTTGGGGATTGCCATACCAGGGATAGTAAAAGGCGTGAAGGTTTTGGCTTGGTTCAGGGGCAGCCTGACTTTGAGAGTCAATCCCGACCAGAGCCGCCCATACCACTCCCAGATGAGGCATTAAACGAAACAAGCGCAGAAACGATTTTTTCATAAGCACAGGAAGGATAGCAGAAACGTTCCCTGCTCTAACCCAAGTTCGTCACCAAGGACGATGAAAGTAACTTTTTTGCTCCGATTTTCGACGTAACCTGTTGCAAAATCCCGTAAATCAGCCAAAACAACCGTGTAGTCTAGAACACCCTGTTGCCAATAGGATTTCTGGCGTGCGATACTGTTGGCAATGTTCCTCAAGCGCAACAGACGAAAAGCCAAAGGCCAGACCTACGAATATTGGAATCTGGTCCAAACCTTGCGCACACCCAAGGGGCCTCGTCATCAAGTTGTCGCCTGCCTTGGAAAAGTTCCAGGACTCGATGAAGGTTGCCGCCGGGGTTGGGAAGATATCATCGATTTATTGGAGGGAAATGATCCCCAAATACGCCCTCGCCAACTCCGCTTCGGCCAGACCGCGTCCGAACTCCCGACACGCCCTCAATGGGCACAGGTGGATGTCACCGGTATGAGTGTGGAACGGATGCGCGATTTCGGGCAAGTCTACCTTGCCCTGGCGCTTTGGCGCCGTCTTGGATTCCACAAGATCCTTGAGGAACTCATCGAACCGGGTGGCGAACATGTGGCATGGGATCAAGTCGCTTGCATCCTGACTATCGCCCGGTTCTGCGACAACAAGAGTGAACTGGAAGCTGCCGAACGTTGGTATCATGATTGCGCCTTGGAAGATCTGTTGGGAGTGCCATGGGAAAAAGTCAACGACACGCGTTTATATCGCGGACTGGATATCCTGCACGAACACAAGGATGCCCTCTGTTCTCACCTCATCGAACGCTATCGCGATATGTTTGGAGTTGATTTTGAGTTCCTCCTTTATGATGTCACCAGCACCTATTTCGAAGGAAAAGCCGAAGGCAACACCAAGGCTCAGCGTGGCTACTCGCGCGACAAACGTCCGGACTGCAAACAAGTGAACATCGGTTTGGTGGTTACCCCTGAAGGATTGCCCATCGGATACGAAATCTTTAGTGGCAACACCGCCGACGTCACCACCGTCGAAGACATGGTCCAGATGATGGAAGAAAAATATGGCCAAGCCCAGAGGGTCTGGGTGATGGATCGCGGCATGGTCAGTGAAGACAATCTTGAATTTCTGCGCGAACGGAAGGCGTCCTATATTGTCGGCACACCCAAAGCACAGCTCAAAAAGTTCGAGCAACAACTCACCGAAAAAAACAACTGGGTTGAAGTACACGAAGGACTGGAAGTCAAACTCGTCGAACATCCCGATGGCAACGGCACTGAGCAATACATCATGTGCCGTAGCGCCGAGCGGCGTGAAAAGGAAAACTCCATGCTCGAACTCAAACGCCAACGTCTCTTGGAGAAGCTAAAAACCATCGATACAAGCCTAAGAAAAAAGCCCATCACCATCGAGAAAGCAGAACGTCGCGTTGGCCGGTGGTTGGGCAAATTCCCGACTGCCGAAAGACTCTTTGAAGTGGAAGTCACCAAAAGCCCATGCAATAACAAAGCCATTGGTCTTGCAATCACAGAGCGAGAAATCAATCAGCAATGGGCCGAACTCAGTCAAGGGGCCTACTTGTTGAGGACCAATTGCCAGGAGAAAGATCCGGCGAAAATCTGGAAATGGTATATCCAGCTCACCAAAGCAGAAGAGGCCTTTCGCATATCAAAAAGCGATCTCCATCTGCGGCCAGTTTACCATCAAAAAACCGATCGGGTTGAAGCTCACATTCTGGTGTGTTTTCTGACTTTGGCGATGTGGCGTTCGTTGGAGATGTGGATGAAAAGTAAAGGACTGGGAGACTGCTGCCGACAACTCATCAAAGAAGTGTCCACCATCCGATCTCTGGATGTCGTATTACCAGTCAAGGACGGTACTCAACTACGACTTCGCACAGTGGCGAAGCCGGACAAACCGGTTGCCGAACTGCTCGCTCATCTAGGACTGGAATTACCTACAGCACCGAAACTGATCCAAAATGTAGTCCCGAAAATCGCCTGACA
>CAYPZD010000096.1:0-19038 GCA_964415055.1 uncultured Verrucomicrobiota bacterium
ACAGCTCCGGTAGGGACATGCTGCCGCATGTCCGCGTCGCGCGAGATGATCTGGAAAAACCTGTGGAGAAATGCGTCATCCAGGATCGCCCCACACCCAGACGTCCAAGGATTTTTCCCGTGTGCTTACTGAGCCAAGTGCAGGAGGTATTCAGCGTGTGGCAGGTTGTCGTTGTTCCATCGCTTCAACGCCTCAGGCGATTGTTCGAACAACTCCCCGCTTCGAATGGTCTCCACATGTCCATCCGCAAAAGATATGTTGGACTTGTCCCGATGCCGTTTGGTTGTGGCATCAATGATTCCTTCACTCCCGGGCCACAACGGGCGTTGAACCCCGTATCGACTGTTGATGTCAAGCAAGCCCATGCCGCTGTAATTATCTTTGGCGTATTCTGGACCGTAAGCCATCATCTCCCCCGGCCAGACGTAGATCAAATGCGCATCACCCAAAGCTATCATGTCGCTTGGATTCTTGACCATCGATTCTTTGACGGTCAACATGCCGCCGGTCAGTTCGTCGACTTCAATCTCGATAAACACCTTAGCCAGCATGCCCCCCAGTCCCAGTCGGCTGGGCGTCCATTTGGTCCCGTTGGAATTGTAGCCATAGCTGCCCAAAAGGACAGAGTCATCATTTCCGGATATCGTGAATCCTTTGTAATCCGGACATTTGAAGAGCTTGTTGGTCCAGTATGCCGCGGTGTAAGAAGCGAGCGCGTCCGCCCAGTAGGTGTTTTTCATCCCGGCCCTTGGATCAAAGTTATAGACCGGATAATGCTCGTTATCATGAACAAACAAGGTGAGTCCCAACCCGATCTGACGGAGATTGCTGACGCAGGCAATTTCTCGAGCCTTGGATTTGGCGCCCGCCAGTGCAGGCAGCAACAGGGCCGCCAGGATGGCAATTACCGCAATGACCACCAGTAATTCGATCAGCGTAAACCCTGCATCGCTTTGACGAGCGGAGTGATGGAATTCATTTTGCCTCGAGCGAGTCGTTTTCATAAGTCCTCACCTTTGTTTCTATGATCCGGGGTTTCGTCTGATCTGGATCAACCTTTAACCGATCAATTCCTTTCGGAAATCACCCGATATAACTTTACTCTATTCTCTTTGATCTGTGTGTCGATAAAGAAAGTGTCCGTGTATGATCCGTTGGTGAGATCTTTCCAGTCACCTGATCCAAGTCCTCCAAGCGAATACTGCACTCGATAGTTTTGAGCACATGCTGCTTCTTCCCATTTGAGTCGAACCAGATTGGGTTGATAGACAATGTCCAGACCGGTCACGGGTTCCGCTTCGGCACAACCTGCGTCCCGCGGCTGTTTGTTGGTTTCAAACATGCGTTGGAATATGGAAGCTTCGTTGAACTGGTTGGGGATCGGGCCTGCACTGGCGGTTGATGTCATTTGCGCAGCGATGCCTTTTCCTGGAACCAGCCAATAGTAAACGCGTGTGTTTTGAGTGCCGAGAGGTGAAAAAGAGCCCGAGCCTTCGATATCCACCAATGCGGTGACTTCCAGAAGGGAATTCACCCGCAGACATTCGAAAATTCCCAGATCGTCTGGAAGTTCAATGAAACCATATGCATCCACCTCAAAGGATTGGACATGTCGGATGATCATGGGCAGTCCTTCACCTCCGCCCCCGGTTGAATCGCCGCCGCCGCCCAGAATATCGTCGAGTCCCCCAAGGGCATCACCCAGATCGCCAAGCACATCGTCCAACCCGCCCAAATCACCCCCGCCAATGCCACCACCGATACTTCCGAAATCGGTGGGATAACTGTTGCGATATTCAATATCGTTGGTCCAGCTGTCGCCGAAATTGATCTCATCGGGGAAATCAACCACCGGGTTGGTAAACGGATTGGATGGATTCACATACTGACTGTCCAGTTTCCAGAATCCGTATAATTTCCGCCCCAAACCGGGGACGGGATCATACAACAACCAGGAATAATCTCCGGGTTCGCTTTCCCGGTAGGCGCGTTCCGCGACTGTGGCTTCCGGGTAATCAAACCAGACGATGTTTTTTTCACGCGGCAAGTAATCGTATCGATACACATCATCGGTAGGCCCTTGGCTGAAATCCCAGTAATTTCCGCCACCGGCTTCACCCATCAGACCGGCCACCACAACAGAATTGGGCTCACCAAGGATGTTGGGTGGTTCGTTGGAATATGCCCGGTAATACTCGCCCGGCTCGATGAACATGTCGTCGAGGGTGATGGTGATTTGGGCCTCGGTGTTGAGTCCCATCAAAAGAAATGCCATTGGAAGGTATTTTATTGGCTTCATAGTTTCCGCCCTTGCTTGAATCGTTCAAACGAACGGCATTTTGGTGTTTTTGTGTGATGCCTTGGTAAATATGCCGGTCGTGTATTTACATTGTGTTTACACTTGGCTGGGTGAGAATGCAAGAAAAATGTGCATGAATGATGCCATGAGCACGGTAAAAGCAGTTTCTTCCACAAAAAAATCACTTTTTTTACCGTTGGACAGCAAATGTCTCAGGGTGTTGGGCAAAGTGGGGACGTATGAAATGGAACACAGAACAACTCGAACTCGGATTGAATCCTCACCGCAACACGCAACGCTCCATGCAGCGACTTTCTCAACGCCGCTTGCAACGCGCCTCCTGGTGGTTCGAACAAATGCGCCGGGCCGTGGACAATGCGGATGCATGGACGGACCTGGGGCAGGATCGGTCTGATGCCGGTGACGTGGTTGGATCCAATCGACTCCAGGCTGACACTGAGGATGAAATGGGGGAGGAATTGATCCTGGGGATTTGAGAGAAAGGATGGTCTTGGAGATCTACTCATTTGCATCCTTTCAATGGGTATGGATGCATGTGAGCGTGCTCTGGACTGCGCGTGACTCGACACCGCTCTGGATACCTCAGGTCAAGGTCATGGTTTGCTGATTTCCAAAGGGACCTTTCGTTTTACCCGATACCATAAGACTGAGTATGCTGGGGTGTGGGTTTGCTTTAAACAGGAGTTGGTTTTTCGTTTGGACGGACCGTATCCAAAGCGGTGTCGAGCCACCGCAGTCAAAAGTGCGGTAGGCACGTGCGAATGTTTCTTGAAAAAACCAATGGCAAGATGACTCGTTTTTTGGCTCAATGGGCGCATGAAATTCGGCATCTGCAACGAGATATTCAAGGAATGGTCCTTCGAGAAGGCCTTCGAGTTTGTCAAACAAACCGGCTATGATGGCATTGAAATCGCGCCATTCACCTGCTCGAAATACGTGACCGAAGTGTCGTCCGAACAACGCACGCAGATCAAGGATCTTGCTGCAAAGAATGATCTTGAGATCACCGGGATCCACTGGGTGCTGGTGGAAGCGGAAGGGATGCACATGACCCACCCGGATGCCGGCATTCGTTCGAAAACCCAGCAATACTTTCGCGATCTGGTTCAGTTCTGCAGTGATCTTGGTGGAAAATCCATCGTCGTCGGTTCGCCCATGCAACGGAATCTGGAACCAGGCGTTGAACTGGCTCAGGCAGCCGATTGGGCAACGGAAGTGTTCCGTCCGGCCGTGGCGGATGCGGAAGACAAAGGGGTGACCATTTGTTTCGAACCACTGGCACCTTCCGAGACAAATTTCATGAACACCGCGGCGGAGGCCATTGAATTCATTCATCGCATTCCATCACCCGCATTCAAAATCATCCTCGACGTCAAAGCCATGTGCTCGATGGGGAAACCCATCCCGGATATCATCCGTGAATCCTGGCCCGAGTTCGCCTACTTCCACGCCAACGATGCCAACCTCAAAGGTCCCGGTTTCGGGGACGTGGATTTTGTGCCCATTGCCGCTGCTTTGAAGGAGGTGGGTTATCAGGGCTACGTCTCTGTGGAAGTCTTCAAATTCGAGGAAGGCCCTGAAGCCATCGCGACTCAGAGTCTCGAATATTTGAAAAAAAGCTTTGCTTGAGATTTGCGGTTCTAGTGGCTTCCCATACAGACCGGTCTGATGGGGGCTATTGAAGCTCGTTATCCGCAGATGTTCGCAGATTTACGCAGATCAATCCAAGCAAAGGAACAACTAGTTTTCGAGCTGACTGTTATTTCATGGATATTTCAAGTTCTTGCAAATTTCGCCTGTATCTTCAGAACATCTGCGTTCATCTGCGGATAATAACACAAAATGCCAACGGCATAGAAAGGGATGAGTGAACTACAGCTCCCTTCGGGCGATCTGGAAATATCTGCGTGAAATCAAATCTCTGGTGCGTCTGGCACTGCCGATTATGGCGGGACTGGTCAGCCAGACCTTGATGGGCATAGCTGACACCGTGATGGTGGGGCAGGTGGGCGTCACGCCCCTGGCTGCTTCTTCGCTGGTGATCAATTTGTTTCACCTGCCGATGGTCTTTGGTTTTGGGATGCTTTCCGCTGTTTCCATTCTGGCTGCCAACGCGTTTGGTGCGAAAGATTGTGTCGGGACCGGACGTGTTTTTCGCGCATCCTCCTGGTTGACGTGTTGCACCGGCCTGATCCTGGCCCTGGTTTTTATGTCCGTGCGGTGGTTGCTGCCATATCTGGGGCAACCGGCAGACGTGGTTGAAGCTTCCGGATCTTATCTGTGGTATGTTGCGCCCAGTCTGCTGCCCATGTTGGTGGCTTTGACCGGTAAACAATATTGTGAATCGCTGAATCATCCCTGGATCCCAACTCTTCTGATGTTGGGAAGCGTTCTGTTGAATGTGCTGCTGAACTGGTTGTTGATCTATGGGAACTGGGGATGTCCGGAAATGGGATTGGACGGAGCGGGACTGGCCACGCTGTTGGCCCGCATTGTCTCGGCTGTTCTCATCATTGGCTGGATCCTTTGCTCCAAACAACTCCATCGCTTTCGACAAGGCGTATGGGGAGATCCCGAGGATCGTGTTGTTTTGAAGAAGTTGTTTCACTTGGGATTGCCTGTCGCCTTTCAACTGTTGCTTGAGATGGGAGCTTTTGCTTTTGCTGCTCTGATGCTGGGCTGGATTGGGGCCAACGCCCTGGCCGCCCATCAGATTGCTTTTACCTGCGCGAGCACCACCTTCATGTTTTCCCTGAGTTTTGGATTGGCTGCTTCGGTTCGCGTGGGGCAGGCATTGGGGGCTGGTTTGACCCGGCGCGTACGGCGCATTGGTTCGATTGGATTTTGTATGTCTACATTGGGCATGGTTTTCTTTGCCTGTGTGTTCGTTTTTGGAGGTGAATTCCTGGCTTCTCAATTTGTTGGCTCAGACGAAGTCAGGCAACTCGCGGTTCGACTGCTGATGGTTGCCGCAGTGTTTCAGGTTTTCGATGGATTGCAGGTGACAGCCATTTCTCTCCTGAGAGGCATGCAGGATGTGAGAGCCCCGGCGATCGTGGCCATTGTGGCCTATTGGCTGGTGACGGTCCCATTGGGATACTTTCTCGCTTTCCCAATGGAAATGAAAGCGGTTGGAATCTGGATCGGACTTGCCGCAGGTTTGGGGGTGGCCGCGCTTTGTTTGACCGGGCGGTTTTACATCAAAACCATGTCACGGTGAACGATTGCAAAATGTGGTGTGGTGACTTACTGGGGGCACACAAATTACAAACTTCCCAAAAGTTCCGCTCCCTGGTTTTTGTTTTGAGTGTTGTAACCCAAAAATTACTTCACATCCGGACTCCTTGGGCAATAGATACACCCGTTGACAACTGGTTATTGTTGTTGTTATTTTTGTAGTTACATAAAGGCGGTTTGTTGTGTATGAATGGGACGAAGAAAAGAAGCGACAAAACGAGATCAAACACGGTCTCAGTTTTGAGGATGTGGACGCCGTTTTCGATGGGCTATGTTTGACGTTCCGGGATACACGAGAGAGATATGATGAAGCGCACTTCATCACAATCGGGTTTTTAAAAGAGCGCATGGTGGTCATCGCTCACACGCCTCGTGGCGAGAAAATTCGCATTATTTCAATGAGAAAGGCAAATAGCCGTGAACAAAAAAATTATCAAAAGCGATTTGAAACGTCTTGATGCAATGCGCGATGAGGATATCGATTACAGCGATATCCCCGAGCTTGACGAAGACTTTTGGAAAGACGCAAAGCTGGTGATTCCTCCCGGAAAAAAGCAGTTAACCATCCGGCTCGATGCCGATGTCCTGACCTGGCTAAAGGCTCAGGGCAAAGGATACCAGAGCCGGATTAATGCGATCCTTCGTTCCTACTACGAGGCGCACCAAGAAAGCTCACACTAGATCCAAATAGAGGTATCATGAAAATGTCCAACCAAACGCGCGTTTTTCGATCGATTTCCCGTGGCTTTTTTTTCATGCTTTCCCTCATGGCGCATGGATTCGAAAATGGCACAGCCTTTCCTGATTTTTCTTTTCCGTCTTTGAAGGATGGCGAACCGGTATCGATCACCGACTACCGAGGTCAAAAGGTCGTGCTGCATGTTTTTGCTTCCTGGTGAGCGGGTTGCCGAAAACACGTGCCCGGGTGGCACGAACGCACCGAACCGTATCGCAAAGCTGGCGAAATCAAGGTCCTTGGAATCATTCAGGAACAACATCCTGAACGATGCCAATTGTTCATGCAGTGGAAGCAAATGGACTGGCCTATTGCCGTGGATGCTCTGAATCTGCTTCAGGTTGCCGCAGTGCCTTACACTCTCCTCATTGATGAAGCCGGTGTGGTTCAGTCAATCAATCCAAAAGAGGATGCGTTTGATGCTTTCCTGGAAAGTGATCCTGTAACGTTTGAAAAGGCAGAATCTTCAGACCTTGCTGCGGCGGTGGCATCCACTAAGCGGCTTGAGGAGTTGGCGGAGCAGTCAAATACGGCGGCTACGTGGGCCGCACTTGGGGAGCATTTGTTTTTATGGGGAGGGGACGCATCGGTGCGTCGTTGTGTGGATTCTTTTTCCAGGGCGGTTGACTTGGCTCCTGAGGACGGTTGGTTGCATTTCCGCCTGGGAGTTGCTTATCGAAGACTTTTTGATCTGGATCAAAACGATATGGACCTGTTTCGGCATGCGATCAGCCAATGGCAAGCTTCCCTGGAACTGGATCCGAACCAATACATCTGGCGTCGCCGCATACAGCAATACGGTCCGCGCCTGGACAAACCTTATTCCTTTTACGATTGGATTCATCAGGCACGGGAAGAGATCGTAGATCGTGGTGACACTCCTCATCCCCTGAGCGTTGAACCTGGTGGAGCCGAGTTTGCTTATCCGTCCAAATCGGGAGATCTAAACAAGAACACCACGTCGGAACCCGATTCCGAAGGGAGAATCATCCGGGATGAAGGCCCGGGGATTCGTCTGGAACACACATGGGTCGCTGCCACGTATGAGGACAAGAAAGCGGGTCGCTTGCATTTGAAGTTTCAACCTGATCCCATCCAAACACTGCACTGGAATAATGAAGCGGAACCATTGACTGTTTGGGTGCAGCCAGCGGAGGGATGGAACTTTGAAAAGTCGTTGCTCACCTTTCCAAATCCCGAGCGGCCTACAGATGGCGCACCTCGATCTCTGGAGTTTGAGATGACACAAGTTGGTGATTCGGCATCAAGCACCATTACCGGCTATGCACTGTATAATGTCTGCGAGGACATCAACGGTGTGTGCATGTATCGACGACAGGATTTTTCGATCGAGTTGGAAAACGTGAAAAGGTAGATGGGAACAATAAGATTCGAAGAGGATCTCACAAACTGTTCTGAAACTGAATGGCCAGGAAAATCGTTACCGATATCATGGCTAATATCAATATGGCTGTGAGGCCCCAGAGAAGCAGTGTGACAATTTTTTCAGCAGTGTCTTTGTCGGGCGTCTTTAAGGTCAGGACATCCTCTTGCCAGCGAGGAAACATTTCCCGGCACCAGATGAAACCCAGCCCGTAGAATGCGATGATCAACATGAACGCAAATCGTGACATGAGATTTTACATTACCGTGAGAATGCCAAGTTGTCATCGAAGATTTCGATGAGAGTGTTCGTGTGGGGAGCATCTCATTTCACTCCAATAACCGAGGTCCATTGCGAGCGAGTATCTGGACTGCGTGCGAGATATCGCCGCTCTGGATACAGACCGAATACGAAATGCGCTTCAAAAGGTTCCTTTCACTCAGTTTATAGCTACGACGCAATCATGACGAAACTGCATGGTAAGGTCATTGGATAGTGATGACGTTTCCCTGACGTATCCAGAGCGGTAATGCCTTACCGCAGTCCAGATATACCTCTCCGCTCAACTGACATGATGGGAACCAGGTGAGATGCGCCTGTTCGAGTGGATGCATTTTTGCTGGGATGTCCGATGATACATCGGAGCTGCGCGTAAGCCGGTGTTTCCGCATATCGATTCAAGTTGTTCGATAACCCTTGCGCGATCGCGGCCTCGCGACAGCGGTGTCCTACCTTGTCAGGTTTTACGAAGCCGGATAGATCCACGGTTTTCGATAGTTGCGTCGAATCATCGCATTGGCTTCTTCGTCACCGGAAATGGTTTCCTTGTCTCCATTCCAGCTGATGCTGCGCCCCAGTTTGTAGGAGATCATGCCCAGCATGGGAAGCACGCTGGACCGGTGGGCGATTTCGATATTGGCTACGGTCGTGCCTCCATTATCTGCCGCCAAAAGGAAATCCCGCCAGAGAGGTGTGATGTTGTGTCCGTCCCTTTCATTGTCGAATTTAGGGTCTTCGTGGACGATCGGATCGCTGCTGTTCTTTGGGTGAAAGGTCCAGCCATCCCGCCATCCCATGTGGAACACACCGTTGGTTCCATAGAAATAGGCGCCGATGCGATGTTTCTCCTGATTGCTGCCCGCGTATTTACGGTGCTCCCAAATGGCGGTGAAATTTTCAAAAGCGTAGGTCACGGTTTGGGTGTCGGGGGCATCAGTGGTGGAGCCCTCCTGTTCACTGAAGACGACAGGCCCCAGAACTGGACGCCCGCCGGTTGAGTAAACGCTCTTCGGATGTTTTTCGTCGGTCCACCACAATAATTGATCCAACCAATGAACACCCCAGTCACCGAGGGTTCCGTTGGCGTAGTCCAAAAAGTTTCGCCAACCGCCAGGTGTCAACCGGCGGCAATAGGGGCGGTAGGGAGCCGGGCCGCACCACATGTCCCAGTCCATTCCCGAGGGCGCTTTGCTGTGGGATGTGGGGGACTCAGGGCCATTGCCTCCGCCGCTGACGAAGAGTTTGACCATGCCGATCTTTCCGACTTTGCCGGATTTCAGGAATTCCATTCCTGAAACATGATGAGGACCGATTCTTCGATGCAATCCAACTTGAACCGAACGACCGGCCGCGCTTGCGGCGTCGAGCATGGCACGGCTTTCCCCGATGGTATGCGCCGTTGGTTTTTCCACGTAGACATGGGCGCCGGACTTCAGGGCCTCAATCGCCGGCAAGGCATGCCAATGATCCGGGGTGGCGATGATGACGATTTCGGGGCGTTCTTTTTTGATGAGTTCCCGGTAGTCCTTGTAGAGATTGGGCTTGTCTCCGGTCAATTGATCCACCTCATCTTGCGAGGCCATCATGGGACGCTCATAAACATCACACAAACCCACCACCTTGGCCCGCTCCGCGCTCATGGCTTCGCGCAGGATGTTCATACCCCACCATCCACAGCCGATCAGCGCCGTGCGATAGCGGGTTGGTGACGCTGCCTTGATGTAAGGCATGGCGCCAAGAAACAGCCCCGCTTTCATTCCCTGCTTCAGGAAACGCCGGCGGTTTGAGTGAAATGATGACTTTTGGTTCATGAGCATTAACCAGGGAAAACTGTTGATCGTTTAAGAACGAACATCCACGCAGATCAAGCGTCCTCTTGAATTTCGCAGGTAAATCAGGCCATTTGAAATCACAGGAACCGTCCAACATTTGCCGTCCAATACCTTGGCCCGTGCGGAAGGGGTGAATCCTTCGGGGGAAGCTGGGGCCACGATCAGTTCGCCTTTGTCGCTGATAACAATGAGTTGGTCGCCAGCGGCTGCCACGGCGCCATAGCGGATGTCTTCCGCTTCCCATACGACATTCCCGGTTTTGAAGTCCACACATTTCAGCGGTGATTTCTTACCGGCATCGCCATCAAATCCATAGAGGTGGCCATCGATCAGGATGGGAGGATTTTGTTGGGCCTTCAGATCGGTGTTGGTCCAAACTTCGGCGGCCTGGCTGCCGTCCATGTTGAATAGTCCGTTGCCTTTGCCGTAACCGGATCCGATCCAGACTTGTTCGCCCACCACAATGGGATCGGCGGCATTGACGCCATAGCGTGTCGGCCAGGAGATCTCCCAGGTTTTCTTTCCGGTGCTTGCTTCCGCTGCAAGAAAGCTTTTGCCTGAACTCAGGGCGACGTATTGTTTGCCGTCCAGACTGAAGGGCAGGGGAGTGGAATAGCCGGCTTCCTCATCATTGGAACGCCAGATGGTTTTGCCGGAAGCTTTATTAAACGCCATGCCACCGCCGCCCACGTTGAGGATCAGCATGTCGCCATGGACAAGGGGGGATCCGTTGAACCCCCAATCAGGCAGTCGCAGGCCCTCCTCTTTTTCGAGCTGACGTTTCCAGACGACGTTTCCGTTTGCGGCGTTCAGGCAGAACAAATCGCCCCATTTGCTGATGGTAAAAACATGCTCTCCGTCGATTGTTGGGGTGGATCCCGGACCTCCTTCATAAAACTTGGAACCGATGTCGCTTTTGTAAACGTGCGTCCAGATGGTTTTCCCTGTCTTTGCGTCAAAGGCATACACGGTGTCCTGCTTGTCTTCATTGCCAAGAGTGAAGACCCGGCCATCGGCAACGCTCACAGTAGAGAAACCAGTGCCGACAGCAGCCTCCCAGAGTTTGGCGGGACCTGATTCAGGCCAACTGATTTTCCAGTCGGTTTCGGTGGAGATGCCGTCATGATTCGGTCCGCGAAACATGGGCCAGTCCGAAGCATTAGCGGTTTGGTTGGCGTTGATGATGACGCATGCGGTAACTAAAGAGAAAATGTGGTGTTTCATGATTTGAGCTGTCTATGGTTTACACCGGTTCGGTTTGTATTTTCAAGTCCGACCTCAATGAAATCATGGGCCAGGAATTGAAGGTGCGGTTCTTGATGACTCCATCGTGCAAACGCATTTCAAGATGAAGCAATCGGGTTCTCCCATTCCAAACCTTCAAAAAGCGTGAAGTCTTTATTTGTTGAGCACAGGACGCACCCATGTTCCATGGCCAAAGCTGCCAGGTGGGCGTCGGATACAAGGTTTCCCCTGGCCTGGCTGCTGATGAGCATTTTTTGAAAATAGAACCAATGTTCGTCCGTTGCATGGATCAAACGCAAGCACGGTTGTTGCATCCATCCGTTGACGGTGGCATTGGCTTCTTCGAGGCTTAATGGCGTTCGAAATAACTTGGGATGTGTGCTGATTCGGATGAAAGTATTGATCACTTGCCAGCAAAGGCAGACGGTTCCTGAACCACTTAATTGTTGATCCCACCATTCACGGGCTGGGTCATGAAAACGGGAGAGCGAATCCTCAGCGTAAAGAAGCAGGTTGGCATTTACCAGAATCACTTGTAATCCTCTCCATCGGCTTGTGCCAGTAGCTCCGCGATGTTGTCATAGCTGTAGGGTTCTTTCAGTCCCATTGGTTTGGGTTGGGTCCGGTATGGTTTGGCCGTTGGCGGCGTCAGCAGGTGTGATAGCCCGATTTGAATGGCTTTTTTTGCTGCTTCTTCCATGGAAATACCTGACCGAGTCGCTGCCCTGTTCAACCGCTCCATCAGATGATGATCCTTTATCAGGCAAGTGTGCGGAGATTCAGCATGGGATGCTTCCGTAGGAGTGTTCATGGCCTCACGTATGACGAGTTGTTTTGGAGAAAGCTGCGGATAAGTTGTTTCTGATTCGATCGGTCTGATCTCAGCAATGGGTTTGTTTCTTTCACATAAGATGACCGTTTCCCCGCTTTTTACTTTCTTTGCATAACGCGAAAGGTGGGTTTTAGCCTCTTGAATGTTGACCTTGTCCATTTACTCGACCTTAAACCTGGTCAGGTATCTGGTCAAGTATTTGGCAGGTTTACTTTCGTTTTCTGAGCCTGGAACTTTGCATTGAACATCCGGTGGTTTTTCTCCATCGTCTGGCGTTGAACCCTTTGAATTTCTTTATGAATTAATTGTTATGGGAACCGGTGTGCTTGCTCTGCTTTCGTTTCTGCCCATCCTGGTAGTGATGGTTTTTCTGGTGATTCTGCGCTGGCCGGCCAGCCGGGCCATGCCGCTTTCGTACCTGACCTCTGCCGGATTGGCCCTTCTGGTGTGGAAAATCAGTGTGGCTCAAGTTGCGGCCGCGTCCGTCAAAGGTTTGATCGTAGCCGTATCGCTGCTTTACATCATTTTTGGAGCGATCCTGCTCCTGAACACGCTTCAGGAAAGTGGGGCGATTCGGACCATTCGGGATGGATTCACCTCCATTTCACCGGATCGCAGGATTCAGGTGATCATCATCGCCTGGTTGTTCGGGTCGTTTATCGAAGGTTCGGCAGGCTTTGGCACGCCGGCCGCCGTGGCTGTTCCCTTGTTGGTGGGACTTGGTTTTCCGGCCATGGCTGCGGTTGTTTCCGGTATGATCATTCAGAGCACACCGGTTTCCTTCGGCGCTTTGGGGACTCCCATTCTGGTTGGGGTGCAAACCGGATTGTCCGGTGATCCCGCCGTGGCGGAATGGGCGATCGCACAGGGGTTTGTTCAGGCAAATGGAGAACTTGATTTGTATGCGTTGCTCGTGCAGATCGGATGGAGGGTGGCATTGTTGCATGCCATTGCCGGTGCGTTGATCCCGCTGTTTCTGGTGAGTTTGCTCACACGGTTTTTTGGTCCTGAACGCTCACTGAGACACGGACTCCAATGCTGGCGCTTTGCTTTGGCTGCTTCGCTCGCCATGACCATTCCCTATACCTTGGTGGCCATTTTTCTTGGTCCTGAATTTCCTTCCCTATTTGGTTCATTGATTGGGCTGGCCATCATGGTGACCGTGGCGCGTCGTGGATGGTTGATGCCGGATCGGTCGAAACCCTGGGGGTTTGGTCCAAAAGAAGCATGGGATCCCGAATGGAATGGTCTGATTGAGGTGAAGGATCAGGCGGGAGCAGGTCGCGAACCCATGCCGATGTGGAAAGCATGGTTTCCTTATTTACTGGTGGCCGGGTTGCTGGTGTTGACCCGTTTGAAAGCCCTGCCACTGGTTGGCTGGTTGCGCAGTGTAAAACTGGAATGGAAGGAAATCTTCGGAACCGGCATTGCCGCATCGGTTGAACCGCTGTATTTGCCAGGCACTATTTTTCTCGTTGTTTCTTTGGCAACCTTCGCGTTGCACGGAATGACGGCTCAGGGATATCGACGTGCCTGGAAGGATTCCATCGGAACCGTTTGCAAGGCTTCCGTGGCGCTTGTATTCACGGTTCCCATGGTTCAGGTGTTTCTCAACTCCCATGGCGGACTGGCTGAATATGCCAAAATGCCCAATGCCTTGGCGGAAGGCATCGCTCAGGTGGCAGGGGTCGCCTGGCCTCTGTTTGCACCGTTGATTGGTGGGTTCGGGGCCTTCGTGGCGGGGAGTAATACGGTCAGTAATATGACCTTCAGCCTCTTTCAGTTCGGAGTGGGGCAGCGTATCGGGGTGGATCCCACATGGATCGTGGCGCTGCAAGCCGTGGGGGGGGCCGCTGGCAATATTATATGCGTCCACAACGTGGTGGCGGCTTCCGCGGTGGTGGGATTGCTGGGGAAAGAAGGTGCGGTGATTCGAAAAACACTTCCCGCCTTTCTTTATTATGCCCTTCTACCCGGGGCCCTGGGATACACCATCGTGTGGCATGCGCATAAGGGATGGTTTAATTTGGGGAGTCTCCTGGCGATCTTGATTTGGTCGCTTGCGATTGGGATACTCATCAAGCACCTCAGGTCAGAGGCTTCGGATTGATCGGTAATTGGTTTCATTCGATAACTTTTTGCATTTCTTTTTTTTCACACAAAGACACGGAGGCACGAAGTTATGGAGGTTGGAATCTTCGTTACAATGTGTGTTTAACTGTGTAAGTGGTTGATGAATGACATTAGGATAATATAAGAGAAAGACGAAATTGTATACATTATGACACCGATACTTGCTTTCGACGCACCGAAGGTCGTGGAGTTTATTTCGATTCCAGTAATCATTATCATAGGGATTTTTCTCGTCCCGTTCATTTTCATGTTACTTTGGAATGACACGATGCCGAGGATTTTTAAGTTACCCATGATTTCCTTTTGGGAATCCTTCAGATTACTTTTGATCGCCAGTATTCTTTTTGGCAACAGCTGGTTGAAGATTTTTTGAAACTTCAACTATTCATGCCGCCTCAAGAGCCAGTTGTTTGGAATTCTCACACTTTCTCTCTTCAGTGAAATGCGACAAAAAGTGATGGAATGATTTTGGGGGAACCGACAGCTAGAGCTGCTTGCTTCGTTTTTTTTGAATGGCTGGTTTTGAAAGTGAACAACCACATCCCGCCGAGCAGCCACCGGCTCGTTTCTGCTTGAGGTAGCGTATCAGAAAAACCAATGCCGTGATGGCAACGATCAGCAGTGCGATGATGCTTTGTTGATCTTGGTTCATGTTCGTTAAAGTTGTCCCATCATACCGCCAACCTGATAAACCAGGAAGGCACCCAGGCACGCAGCCAGGGTCATGTAGCCAATTTGGAACAGGGGCCATTTCCAGCCATTGGTCTCACGTTTGACCACCGCGACCGTGCTCAGGCATTGCATCGCAAACACGTAAAACACCATCAAACTCAGACACGTCCTCGGCGTGTACACAGGCCGGCCATCCGGGCGTTTCTCCGCTCGCAAACGGTCGCGCAGGGGTTCGATCTCTTCACTTTCTTCCACCGAATAGATGATGGACATGGTGCTGACAAACACTTCACGAGCGGCAAAGGAAGCGATCAGGCCGATCCCGATCTTCCAGTCATAACCCATCGGTTGAATGACCGGTTCAATGATCTTTCCGACTTTGCCGGCTATGCTGTGTTCCATGGCGGCCGATGGATCAGGATTGTCTGATTTGGGATAGGTCACCGCAAACCAAAGCAGGATCGAGATGCCGAGAATCACGGTTCCCGCGCGACGAATAAAGATGCGGGTGCGCTCCCACATTTGCCATAAAACGGCCATCAGGGCGGGGGACTTGTAACTGGGCAATTCCAGGATCATCGGCGCGCCTTCGCCTTTCAGCAATTGCTTGTGGAACAGCCACGCAAAGAAGAAGGCTCCACCTACTCCCAGTCCATACATCGTCAAAAGCAACAGAGCTTTGGTCATGGCCGGGACTTCATCCGATGGGATCATGGTGGCGATCATCAATAGATAAACAGGCAATCGAGCCGAGCACCCGGCCAGCGGAGAAACAAGAATGGTGATCAACCGGTCCTTTGGGTTGTCGATGGTCCGAGTGGCCATGACACCCGGGACTGCGCAGGCGTGTGAACTGAGCAGCGGCAGAAAGGATTTGCCGTTCAATCCCACACGGCTCATCAAACGGTCCATCATGAACGCAATGCGCGCCATGTAACCGGTGTCTTCCATCATGCCGATAAAGAAGAAAAGGATCAGGATTTGCGGCAGAAAGATGACGACCCCGCCGACTCCGGCAATCACGCCATCCACGATCAAGTCGCGCAGGTCACCTTCCGCCATGCGACCGGATACCCAGGTTCCGCACCATTCAAAGAAACTTTCGATCCACCCCATGGGACCGTCAGCCACTTTGAAAATCATGGTGAACAGCACACCCAAAATAACCAGCAAGGTGGCCCATCCCCAAACCGGATGCAGAAAGATGGCGTCCAGTTTGTCCGTTAGGGTTGAGTTGTTTTCGTCGGGACGCTGGATGGTTCCTTGTGTGACCACGTAAATCGCATCATAACGCGCCGCCACCAGTTTATCTTCCCAGCCGGGAAATTTTTCCGCCAGTTCCTTGCGGGTGTCCTGGATGGCATCGAGTTGTTTGTCCTTGATGCCATAGTGCGTCGGATCCCGGTCTGACAGGAGGTAGAGCGGTTCCAGTAGGGAACTTTCGTTCGCCAGGACTCCCGTTTCACGCAGTCGAGCCCAGGATTGCTTTAATCCCGCCTCGATTTCTTCCGGAAAGGAAATCCTGAATTTGGGGGCCGGAATCTCGCGTTTGCTCATGCAGTGCTTGATTTCGACCAGGCCCTTGCGTTGGCTGGCTTGAGTGGGAATCACCGGAATGCCTCCAAACGCTTTCGACAAGTTTTCCTCATCAATCTCGACTCCCTGTTCCGCCACGATATCCATCATGTTCAAGGCCAGGATACAGGGAATGCCCAGTTCCAGAATCTGGGTTGTCAAGTAGAGGTGACGTTCGAGATTGCTGGCATCCAGGACAATGATGACACGGTCCGGACGCGGCGTATCTTGACGTCTTCCCAGCAAGACATCCCGCAGGACAGCTTCATCTGGAGAACGGGCGTTGAGACTGTATGCGCCCGGTAAATCAATGATCCGAACCTTTTCTCCGTGAGGCAAAAAGCATTCACCTTCCTTACGCTCGACGGTGACCCCCGGATAGTTGCCCACCTTTTGCTTCAGGCCCGTGAGGGCGTTGAACAAGGTGGTCTTACCGCAATTCGGATTGCCGACCAATGCAAAGGTCATTTCCCCTTTGGGCTGTTCAGCTTCTTTGACCTGTGTCGTAGACATTTTCGCTAGGGTGGAAAACTAGATCAAACCATTCGAATTTCAATCAGTTCGGCCTCTTTTTTTCGAAGGGAAATCAGTGAACCGCGCACGGAAATTTCAATCGGGTCACCCATTGGAGCCCTGCGGATCAACTGGATACGTGTGCCGGGGAGCAGCCCCAATTCACGAAGTCGGGTCAAGGATGCATCTCCGGTAGGAAGAGATTCGATGACAGCGGAACTTCCCTGTTCCAAATCGCTTAAGCGGGTTGGTTGGGACATGAAACGGTGGCCTAACGGGCGGAAGGTTCAACGAGGATGGAATCGGCGACTTGCCGGCTCAAACAGACTTTGGCGCCGCAAACCTGACACAGCATGGCGCCGCTGTTGTTCAGGACCTTGACTTCTGAAAGCTCGCAAAAACCCATTTCCCTCAAACGGTTACAAACCGATTCGTGGCCTTCGAGTTTTTGGACACGGACCTTTTGCCCCCGCCCCATTTTGGGCAACGGTAACCAGGATTCCGATCTGACATTGTCTGCTGCTGCTTCCATCATCTTTATCTTGATGCAAATCTATTGAGAATGCGTCTCATTTACAATCAAAAAGTGATATGAAACTTTCAGGGTGTTTTGATAAGGGGGGCTAATGGCTGGGTAGTCTATGTGTATCTTGTTCTATTTCAAAGTTTATTCTAGTTTCTTAATCCACAGAGCACCCCATTTTCCGATCAGTTTTGGCTTTGTGAATGGCTCATCGGAAGCCGTGATTTTCTTGCGCTCCCTGATCAGGATTCCACTCGCACAATCGATCCATTCCACTTGATAGTTACCCGGTGAAATGTTTCGGATGTGCATGTTTTCAGAAAGGTTTTCCGAATAGGCGATGTAGCTTTCACCCGGGTTTGCCAGCACCCATTGCCTTTCGCCGATCGCCAGTTCATCGTGAGGTGACATGGTATTGAAATCGGTGCGTTCAAAAAAGTCTTGGAGAATACGGCAGCGGTTCAGTTCTTCAATGGGCGTGCTTGCCACATCCATTTCCAGCAACATCGGCATCAGGCCACCCATTGCACAGCGCCAGGCGTATCGGGCTGTGGGTTCTCCTTTGGTGTTTTCCGAATAGATGGTTTGATATCGTTTTTTTGATTTTTTGAATGCTTCGACTGCTTTGCTGTGCACGGTGTCCACATCTGCTTCCAATTGCATGGCGTAGTGGTTCAGGTAGCCATCTTGTTTCCAGCTTTTGAAGGTCATGCCTGAGTGATGGTGGTTCCCGATGATGTGATCGTGTGGATCGGTTTCTCGGATGACATGGGCAATGTTTTGCGCGCGTTCTGTGCTGTAGGCTTCTTCGGATTCTTCTGCCACAATCCAGATCAGGTTTTTGTAATGATGAAATCTTCGGACGATGCTTTGCAGGAATTGATTTTCTTCAGAGCCGACCCGATCTCCCGTATTCCAAATGCGTGCACTGTCGTCGTAAAAGAACAGGTAGATCAGGATGTCGCTTTCGTCCATCAGGTCGAACCACTGTTCCCATTGATTCAGTATGTCCTCATCCAATCCTTTCTCAGGATTCGAATCAACGAATGGGTTGTGGTCCGGTGTGCCATCCCCTCCATGGGATCGGATCATCTGGATGTAAAGACAGTTCCCTCCATGCTGAATCAGCTTTTGAATGATTTGCCGTTGATCGCCCTGGCGTGTGCCATCCGGCTGGCGCGTTCCGCGGTAAAGAAAATCCTCCGGATCGCCTGGACCGCAAATGAATACTGGAGCACCCCCGTGACGACGCAACCACTGCGGATGAGCTGGGTCCACCACGATTTGACCAGGGAGCGGTTCAGAGTGGCTTATGCCGAAGCCAGAGACAAAAGCACCCAGCAGGGTGAGGAGACGCCATGCTGAAAGACAAGGTTTGAGCATGGTTTTTATGGTATGGATTCCAACCGAAAAGACAAGCGCGAGACAACGGGAGTTGGGCAGAGTCCTTGAATCTTACCTCTCTACCCAAATCGTAATCTTACTCATAATCTTAATCCTTTTGCTTCCAATTTAATCGCTCAAAAAAGCGATGCAAATGCGGGGAGTAGGATGTCCATGGGTTTTCCGTTGGTAGTTGAAAAGCAGGGTAGGGAAGCCACAAGGTGCGCGTCGAGACGACCCGATCTACCTAATCGTAATCTTACTCATAATCTTAATCTTTTGCCTCCAATTTGATCGCTCAAAAAAGCGATGCAAATGAGGGGAGTAGGATATCCATGGGGTTTCCTTTGGTAGTTGAAAAGCAGGGTAGGGAA
>CAYPZD010000097.1:0-19036 GCA_964415055.1 uncultured Verrucomicrobiota bacterium
CAAGAAAATCAAAAAAGTCCAGTAAATATTGGTGGAGGCGGCGGGAGTTGAACCCGCGTCCTAAGCAAACTTGCCGTGAAGCTTCTACATGCTTGTCCGGGTATAGAGTGTCTGTGAGGTGATGACGACCCGGCGCGAGTCACTTCACATAGTCCGCATGAAATCAGTTTCGGTCCCTTGCGCGCGGTCTCCGCTCCGAACCTAACCTGCTGTCAGCGTTTCTTCCACCTAGCAGGTGTCAGCAGAGAAACGTCGCGGAGCTTTATGCCGCGAGAGCTAATTCATTGTTAGCATTTATTGCTATTGGTCCGATTTTTTGCGAGGCCAACGAACCATCCTCGGCATGCTACCTCAGACGTATCTACCCAGTCGAAACCAGTACGCCCCCATGTAGTGCAGGTAACCTGCATGGTGTTGGGGTGCTTGTCAAGGAGGGGTTAAGTTTATGGTTTGGGGGGCGATCGGTCTGATCAGACCGATCCGACTGATCAGACCGATCACCTTCCGCCTACAGCTTGCGGGTTCCCTTGCACTTTGGGTATTGGGTGCAGCCCAGGAAGGGTTCGCCTGTGTGGGTGCCGGTTTTTGCGGTTCGTTGGACCATAGGGCTGTTGCATTCGGGGCAGGGGGGCAAGGCGTTGTCTTTGGTGGTGGCGTTTTGTTGCCGGTGTTCCAGGCGTTTGGCAGCCAAAGTTTCAGAGTAGCCTCCTTCTTCTACAAACTGTTTTTCGAGCGCTTCAATCTGCTGGTCCAGTAGATAGTTGGTCTGGTGGATCAAGCAGATCAGGGTGTTGGCGCGTACGAATGCGTTTTCATGTTCCAGCCAGGGTGCATACAGATCGAAGCGTTCCATGTCGGTGAGTTGTTCCCAGCGATCGTTGTGGGTTCTGGCTACTTCGCGTACGGCTTTTGCCTCGGGTGCCTCAGGATCCCAGATTATATGGCGGCGTTGGCGAATGTAGTCTTCGTAGTCAAGGAGCAGCTCTTCCAGGCTGGCACGGGCTACATTCACCAATCGCAGTTCGGTGTTGCTGCTCGTGGCTCCTGCTCGGGATCCTTCGGCAATGTTTTGTCGCCCGCTGCGTGCGGCTTGGATCATTTGGTCCACTGTGCGGGAGCGCGTGTTGAGGAATTTTTCGCAAAACCAGTACGTTGCGTCGTAGATGATCGTGGCCGTTTGAAAGCTGCGAAGTTTTCGGTAGCCGCCGCTTTTTCTGATGCGTGGCATGTTGGTCCTTTCTGTTTTTCGGATCGGTCGGATCAGTCGGATCGGACTGATCAGACCGATCGTTTTACTCGTCCATGTGACGGGTAAGGATCTCCATGCTCTCGGGGGGGAGGGTGGACAGTTTCATGTTGCCGTTGGTTTCGGAGAAGTAGCTGGCTGCCCAGTCGGAGTCGAACAGGGCAACGGCATGTTCTTTGCCATCGTAGGCGATTTTTGTGCCGGTGGGTAGTTGCAGGTTGTCCAGGTCGGATTCCTCCAGGTCGACCGGAAGCCAGCGGATGACCGACCAGGGGGCGGTTTCGAGTCGCGATTCGGCTCCGTATTCTGTTTCAAGGCGGTATTGCACGACTTCGAACTGGAGTTGGCCGACTGCCGCGAGCAGGGGGATGCGGGTCAGGGCATCACGGACTTGCAAGACCTGGATGACGCCTTCCTGCAGGAGTTGGTCCAGTCCTTGCCTGAATTGTTTGAATTTTGCCGTGTTCGGATTGTGCAGGTAGGCGAAACACTCGGGGGTGAAGATGGGGATCTCGCGGTATTGAATCGAGGGATCGGTTGTCAGGGTGTCCCCGATGCCGTAATCGTTTAGTCCCACCAGTCCCACGATATCTCCCGGGTAGGCGTCGTTGACGGTTTCGCGTTCGTTGCCGAACAGTTTGTGGGAGCTGGCCAGCCGAACTTTTTTACCCGAGCGAGGGTGTATGACGGTCATGTCGCGTTCGAACTTCCCGGAACAAATACGGGCAAACATGATGCGGTCCCGATGCTTCGGGTCCATGTTGGCCTGGATTTTAAAGATGAATGCCGAAAAGGTTTCGTGGTCTGTTGGAATGATTTTCTCTTCGGACTTGCGCGCTGCCGGGGGCGGGGAGTATTGCAGGAATCCCTTGAGCAGCAGTTCCACTCCGAAGTTGTTCATGGCGCTGCCAAAGAAAACGGGTGTCATGGCGCCGGTGAATACGGATTCCATATCAAAGGATTCACCCGCCAGATTCAACATTTCCACCTCTTCCTTGAGTTTGTCATGCATCTCGGTGTTCATTTGGTTCCGGATGATGTCCGCATCCAGATCGCCCACCGATTCGGGAGCGCGATAAAGTCCTCCCGCTGTGCGTTCGAACAGATGCACTTCTTTTTGCAGCCGATCAAACACGCCTTTGAAATCTACACCGGTGCCGATCGGCCAGTTGACCGGGAAGGATCCGATGCCCAACACGCGTTCCAATTCGTCCAAAAGCTCCAATGGATCTTTGGTCGGACGGTCGCACTTGTTCATGAAGGTGAAGATGGGGATGCCTCGGCGTCGACAGATTTCGAAGAGCTTCTGGGTCTGGGCTTCGATTCCTTTTGCGGCGTCGATCACCATCACTACACCATCCACCGCGGTGAGCACGCGGTAGGTGTCTTCGGAAAAGTCTTTGTGTCCTGGAGTGTCCAGGAGGTTGATGGCGAAGTCATCATATTCAAATTGCAGTACCGTGGAACTGATCGAGATCCCACGTTTACGCTCCAGTTCCATCCAGTCCGACGTCGATGCACGCTGGTGTTTGCGGGCAGTGACCGATCCGGCAAGGTGGACGGCTCCTCCGTACAGCAGCAGTTTTTCCGTCAGCGTGGTTTTACCTGCGTCCGGATGAGAGATGATCGCAAAGGTGCGTCGGCGTTGAATTTCTTTCTGAAAACTCACAAGGCGGCGTAGCGTAACAGGATTTAGCTCAGGAACAAGCTGGAATCAGAGGTTCCGGTTTCCGTTTTGGAATGCTTGCGGAGTTTTCCCGGACCATGCAGTTTTTTCCATACGCGCAGGGCCTCTGAAACACTCCATGCCTGGGCATCACATCCCCGTTGGGTGTGCGGCGCGTCTCCGTCGGCGATTTCAGGGAGTTGTCCGGATCGTCCTTCTTTCCAGAAGTAAACCATGCTTGCCAGGTAATCCTTCGCTGCTTTTTGTGCGGACGGATCATCGGGCCATGCCTCACTCAATGCCTCGCAAAAAGTGGGAAAGGTCCATAGCCAGGCAGTGCCGTTATGGTAGGCGGGCTTCCGGCGCGTGTCTTCGTCTCCTTCGTATCGGCCCCAATATGGATAGGCGGGGTTGTTCAACAGATCGCCGTGTTTTCCATAAATCGGAAGGTGAGGCACTACGGGAAGCGGGGCCAGGGAACGAAGTGCTCCGGGGATGATCAGGTGCTTGCGCGCCGCTTCAACGGTGGAACGGGCTTTGTCCTGGTCCAGGCAACCCAGGCTGACGGTCCAGAGACAATTGCTGCGCAGTGCCTGGTCTCGTAATGCTTCCTTGGCCGGAGTTCCTTTGGAGGCGATCAACACATCCGCAGGCCAACCTTTTTCTTTCAACCAGAAAAGGTGGTTGAAGGATTCTTTCGTCAGGTTCAGCCAATGATTCCAGGTCTGGCTGGGGGGCTGCATGTAGCGAGGTGAATCAGAGCTTGCTTCTTCCTGCTTGGCGAGTTGTGTCAGTTGACTTAGGAGCCGGATCCAGAGCGCTTGAATTTCCACCGGATAGCCTTCGCGCGGTGTTCCGGCGGGGTAGTTGGTATCCATCCAGGTGAAATGGCTTGGACTCCACACCAGCCCGCTCTGTGCGTCCATGCAGATGCCGTTGGGGGCGCCTTTCATGATGCCGCCTGCGATGCGGAACAATACTTCCCGGATGGTGCGTCCACTTGAATCCACCTGTGTCTGATAAAAATCATCTCCCTTTAAAGCGGCGGTTTCTTGACAAAGAACTCCATACCACAGCGGCGCGTCGGATGTGTCCCGATTGGACGCGTTTTCTCCGTGAATGGTGTTCGGGAGTGTGCCCTGGGATTCAAAGCGTCCGAAGACTTTCAGCAGCTTCACAACGTCTTCAGTCATACCCGCGCTCAGCATGCCGCGTGCAGCGATGAGTGAGTCACGTCCCCAATCGAGGAACCAGGGGTAACCCGCGATGACGGTGCGCCCGTCATCCCGCTTCACGACAAAAGCTTCCAGGGCCTTGACCAGATCCCGTCCCCATGTGTCACGTTCGTCGAGATTGGATTGTGCCATCAGATTCTCCTGAAGATTGATTCGGGTTTGGACGAATGACTCGATGGTTTCCTGCGTCGGCACTTCTTTTTCGGCACAGGCGACAAAATGCGTCGGACGATCCGAAGTCAACGGCAGTTCAAACCATCCAGGACTGAATGCGTCACCGTGACCTGTTTGACCGCGCGTTTGTTCAACGGGGTGAGGGATGCCCTGAACCCATTCCGGGTCCTGATGGTAGGTTCCGCGGTCACACCAGATGCGGAGCTGCCGATCCTCGGCGGGTGTGAATTGAAAGCCGGAGCGGTTTGCGTTGGGTTTGCAATGTTGATTGAAGTGATGGTCCGCGCCATCGTTGCGTTGGGTTTCGGAATGGAAATTGCGATCTTCCAGATCAAACCGAACGGTCAGGCTTACTTTACATTCCTCCGGGAGTTCCGTGCCGGTGGAAACGCGATCCTTCGGACGGGACAAGCGCAGCATCACTGTGTTGGAGTGTTGCAACATGTCAGCGATGAGTTCCAGTTCCACGGAACGTCCGTTGCCGGCGGGCGCAAAGAATCGCCATCTTGCGGGAGGTCCCGCTTCAAATCGCAGGAGGGCCTGCTGGTTGAGGGGCGTGATGAATCCGTTTGCATTCACCCACATGCGAACGCGTTTGATCAAGACATGTCGATCGACCGGCAATGAACCATGCAGGTTGGCTCCCAACAGGCAGTCATACTTGGATTCAATGACGTCCAGTCCCGCGTGCACGCGTGCCATGGCGCCTCGACCATTGGTCAACAGGGTTCGATGATCGTTCCCGGTGTTGAGTTCCCGAATTCGGTCGGCGTCATAAATGCTGAAGCGTGCCTGGATCGTTTGCCGTGGTGAACTGTAAATTTGGATTTCCAGATCCAGCATGCCTTGTGCATCGGCCCAGTACACTGCAACGTGTCCGTCCTGCACTGAGACGGATTCCATATGGACGGCATTTGTTTCCTGGGCATGACGCCAGCTCAGGCGAAATGGATGCTTTTCTTTGACCACGATCCAATGTTGAACGGGAACCGGAGTGATCCTCGGGCGATCCTCGCTGTTCCATGTCACAACGTTTTGATAAAGAGCTTCGCCTTGTGATTCCGGTTGGAACTTATTTCTGGCGATCTCGGACAACCATGATTCCAACGATTGCCCGATGTTCCTGGCTGCTTCTTCCCAATCCAGAAAAGGAGTGGAATCAATGGAATGAATTTGACCCAGGCATTGGAGAGCCAGAGCTGCCTGCGCGCGTTTGGCCCGGTAATTTTTTCCAGTGTCGATGGCCGGGGCCGGGTGGTGGGAGAGGCAAAAAACAGCTCCCGGAGGCAGGATCAGTTTCCAGCTATCCTTTTCGATCACCCATTCCACATCCTCGTCCTGTCCCAGCAATTCATGTGCGGGTTGCTTTTTCGTTTTTTTGCCGAAAAAGGATGGTTGAAAGGTGGCGGTTTGAGCTTGGCCGTCGTCGGTGTTGGCGATGATCCATACCTGGTCCTGTTTTTCAGGAGAGAGACGTTCGAGAACGTAAACAGCTTCGTTGTCCGATGGATGTCCGGTCAGGTGAGAACCGTCGAAGAAACACGGATGGGAACCGATCAGGCGGTTGAGTTTGGACAGTTCTTCGACGATGTTTTCTTCGGCTCCCCAGTTCATGCCGGTGCATTCATGCACAATGATCTTTTCGGGAGCCAGCCATTCGACGCCGCAGGTGAATCCGAATCCACCGTTAAAACTCGTCAAGCCGCAGAGCCGGTTTCTCAGCAGAGACCAGGTCCGGCTTTTGGCTGCCAGTCGATTGTTGTCATGGGTTTCACTGTAATGCACCAATGTGCCCACGCGCGGGCTTTGGTGAATGCAGTGGTTCATGTATCGATTTACCGATGGGCCGGGGTATTCCTGGAAGAGTTCGGAGTAGGCCCATTGCATGCCGCCGTCTTTCAGGAGGGATTCCGTTGCCTCCCATGCCCCGCCCAGGCCTTCCAGAAGGAAGATGGTGTCGGGATATTCCTCCCGGACCCTTGCGGTAATAAATTGCCATGCTTCGACCGGGACCATGTAGCCGGCGTCACATCGAAATCCGTCCACGCCCCGCTGGCACCAGGTCAGGAATACGTCCGCGAGGTATTTCCAGATGTCGGGATTTTTGTGGCGTAATTCCACCAGATCCCCCCAGGTATTTCCCCAGGCGCCCGGGCTGATGAATTTGCCCGAAGGTTCGCGCTCATACCAATCGGGATGGTTCTCATGGATGTCGGCTCCCCAGCCGGTGTGGTTGGCAACCAGATCTATGAACAGCCGCGCTCCCTTGGCATGAACGGCATCGGCCAGTTCTTTAAACTGATCAATCCCGGTCGAATGATGATCGAACTCCACCAGCGCCGGATCAATGGCCATGAGGTTTTGTGCGGCGTAGGGACTGCCGAATCGACCAAAGCGTGCAAAGGTCGTCGGGGTTGGATTGATGGGGAGGAGGTGAATGATGCGGCAACCCAGTTTGTCCACAATGTGGGGCAGTTCTTCGATCAGATCCCTGATTTTTCCCGAAGGTGGAATGACCGAATATCCTTTCGCATCGAGCGGTTGAAGGTGTTCGTTGCCGCGTTCCGCTTCGGTGTTGGTTTTGTGTTTGGATTCACCGAAAAGGCGAACCCAGGCGCAATAGATGGTGTTGGCGCTACGCGCAAAATTGGGGTGAACCGAGATGCCGGTGTTGGGGCCCTCGGGCCAGATTTGGCGGTGTCCCTCATCGACCAGATAAGGTTTGGCTTGAAAATATCCGACCTGACTCAAGGGTAATTCCACCACCCAACGATCCTTGTCCCACTGCATGGGTATGTCCTGCCAGGAGAACAATGCCAGCGCATTTTCACCGGAAGTGCGCTGCATGATTTCTTTTCGCAGGACGTCGGCACGTCCTAGGTTGGTGCGGAGGTATGCCTGGTGGGTGGTTTGCTTTTGCTTAGGCTCGCCGGGACGGATTTCGAATCGGTGCCAATCACCGACATAGGCGACCTGGCATTCGCCGGGTAATGGCTGCATGGAAGGTGTGTTCATTCAGGGGGGGGTATTATTCTATCATTCAGAAACAAACGAACCCCGAGCTTCCATCCATGGGAAGCATCGGGATAGCTAAAGTGCCATCCGGGGATGGTCTTGTTGTGGCGGTCAATCAGATGGGCTTAACTCAGCAGAGGTTTCAATTCCTCTATATGGCGTGGGATGGCGCGCCAGGGATCTTCCGCTGCCTCGTATTCCAGGACAACAAATCCCTGATAGTTGGCATCCTTCAGGATGTTGACCAATCGGGGCAAGTCCGAAGGACCTTTCTGCTGACCGCGAGGAGCGATTTCAACTTTCAATTGGACGTTGACCGCGTAGGGCGCGCACTTGACCAGGTCGCCGTAGGGATCGTCTGTGTGGAAATTACCGGAGTCCAGATTGATGCCCAACCAGGGGCTGTCGATGCTCTGGACGATTTCGATCAGTGGATCCGCTTCCGCCACGATGCCACCGTGATTTTCTATTCCAAGGAAGACACCTTTGGTGGCAGCGTAATCACAGCATTCCTTCAGTCCTTCGATACAGCGGACCACGGCTTCTTTCCATGATCCGTTTCTGGGCGCATTCCCGGCGAAAACACGGATGTGTGGCGCTCCCATCGTGGCTGCATAATCGATCCATTGTTTGACATGCTTGATTTGCGCGTCGCGTTCTTTGCCGGGTAGATCCGTGAAACGATTGCCCACTGCGGTGCCACTGATGGCAACGCCACGCATGAAGGCGTGCCGCTTGAGTTTCAATAGGAACGCATCATTGATTTCGGAAGGGAAATAGTAACTGGTCAACTCGGCTCCTTCACATCCGAGGTCGGCGCAGAAAGAAATGAAGTCGAACAAATCGATCTGACGTGACTTGGGCGGCAGGTTTTCGCGCGCATGACTGGCGTCCTTGAAATAGTCACGGAGAGAGTAGGCTGCCAGCCCCAATTTCAAGTTGGGTTGACCGGGGCGCTTGAAGGCATCGACGGCGTTCAGACCGAAAGGGGAGACCATGCTGCCGGCCAGGGTGGCCAATGATCCTTTCGCAGTCGTTGCAAGAAATTGTCGCCGTGAGGCTGTGTTTTTTGAGGACATGATGGTTGTTTTGAATTGCTGTGTTGCTGTTTTAAAAAGATCGGCTTTCAGGAGAACGAAGGAACCGTTATGCCTCCACGAAACGCCCGAATGCCCTGAACTTGGAGTATCTGTTTTTCATCAGGCTCTGGGTGCCTTCGGATTGAAGTTTCTTGAGCGTGGCTTTCAGGGTGGTTTTGATCGAATCGGCAACGATGTCCACATCGTTTTGAGCGCCGCCCAATGGTTCCGGAATAATGTCATCCACTAGTTTGAGTGACTGCAGTTGGTCTGCTGTAATGCGCAATGATTCGGCGGCTTTGGGAATGGCGGACTGGTTCTTCCAGAGAATGGCGGCACAACCTTCCGGGCTGATGACCGAGTAGTAGGCGTTTTCGAGGATCAATACTTTGTCTGCGACACCGATTCCCAGCGCTCCGCCCGATCCACCTTCTCCGATGACGATCGCGATGACGGGAACTTCCAGGAGCATCATTTCACGGAGATTGACCGCAATGGCTTCGGCAATATGCCGTTCCTCTGCACCAATCCCGGGATAAGCTCCGGCGGTGTCAATAAACGCCACGATCGGCAGGCTGAATTTATCCGCCATTTTCATAAGGCGCAGTGCTTTGCGGTAACCTTCTGGATGGGCGGAACCAAAGTTCCGCATGATATTCTCCTTGGTATCACGTCCCTTCTGGGTGCCGACCACCATGACTTTCTGGTCGCCCAGAGAGGCAAATCCACCCACCATGGCCCGATCATCTCCAAATAACCTGTCTCCATGGAGTTCCGAGAAATCTGAAAAGACGTGTTGGATGTAGTCCAGCGTGTAAGGACGTTTGGGGTGTCGGGCCAATTGGACGCGTTGATGGGCGTTCAAGTTGGAGAAAATCTGTTCGCGCGTTTCTTGTATCTTCTTCTCGATCAACGCGATTTCTTCCTGGAAATTGATTGCCAGGGAGCTGGTTTCCTCATGGCGTTTGAGTTCTTCCAGCTTCCTTTGCAGTTCCGCAACCGGTTTTTCAAATTCGAGATAATACTTCATCGACCTACGCTTTATACGGTGTTTCTTTCAAAAAGGTAAGCAAAAATAAAACCTCACACACCTGATTTAGCCGTAATCATTCAATTAGGAATCCACAGATGACAGATGAACGCAGATTTTTGGTATAAAGCTAGATTTGATCTCTTCAATATTATTCACCAAAGAGTGCCCCGAATTTCAGTCGCCATTCGAATGGATCTTCCTTCTATATCTGCGTAAATCTGCGACATCTGCGGATAAACTGCATAGACAGGACCTAGTTCTTCGCTTTCATTCGGTGGTAGGCATCCAGAGCGGTTTCGCGGGCGATCGTGTGGTTGACGATGGGCCAGGGGTAGGTTTTTCCCAGTTCAATGTCCGCCATCTGAAGGATCATCGAATCGGCCGTCCAAGGTGTATGGATGTCTTTGTTGGAAAGCTTCGATATCTCGGGTATCCATTTGCGAATGTAGTCTCCCTGGGCGTCAAATTTCTGACTTTGCATGATGGGGTTGAAGATGCGGAAATAGGGCGCTGCGTCGGCTCCGCAACCGGCAATCCATTGCCAGCCCATGGTGTTGTTCGCCAGGTCGGCATCCACTAACGTATCCCAGAACCATTCAGCTCCCAGTTTCCAATCCAGCAGGAGGTGCTTGACCAGAAATGATCCCACAATCATGCGCACCCGATTGTGCATCCAGCCCGTGGTCCAGAGTTCGCGCATGCCGGCGTCCACGATCGGGTAACCGGTTCGGCCCTTCTGCCACGCTTGCAGCATGGTTGCGTCATGCCGCCATGGGAACGATTCGAATTCCGGTCGCAGCGGACCTTTGGTCATGTGGGGGAAATGATGCAGCAGGTGATGGGCGAATTCACGCCATCCCACTTCCTTCATGTAGGTGGAATGCATCGCCGATGATTGCGTGGTTCTGCTTCGTCGTCGCTTCGTTTCCAGTCGATGATAAATCTGTCCTGGCGTGATTTCTCCAAAATGCAGGTATGGTGACAATCTCGAAGTACCCTGTGTGCCGGGGAAATCGCGTGCAATGTCATAATCACTGAACGCGTTGTTCGCGAATCGATCCAACTGAGCCATGGCTTCGTTTTCCCCGGGCCTCCATTCTTTCTGGATACCTTTGTCCCACCGGATGGATGGGAGTAGCTGCAAACTGCCCAGGTGTTCTGACTTGAGCTTGGCGCTGGATTGCTTTGGCCAAGTTTTAGGGGAAGCCATTGGGGGTTCGGGTGGATTGTGTTGGCAGAGATGTTTCCAGAAAGGTGTGAAGACTTGAAAAGGTTTGCCCGACTTGTTGCGAATGGAACGAGGATCCCACATGAGCTGTCCAGAAAACCATTTGAATTCGATGCCTTGCGGTTGCAGCGTTTTTGCAACAGATTGATCGATGCCTTGCCAGAAGGGATCAAAGCAGGTGGAGACATGGATGCATCGTGCGTTGGTTTCCTTGCAAACAGATTGAAGAACATCGGCCGGTTCTCCCGTTCGCAAAATGAGCTTGCCCCCAAGCGAGCGAATGGACGCTTCCAATTGTTTCAGAGAATGATGCAACCACCATTTGGAGGCGCTTCCTGTTGCCCGCTTTTCATCTTCTGAATAAATGTAGAGAGGAACGATCGGATGTCCGGTTTCCATCGCGGCAGTCAGCGCGCGGTGGTCGGATAGTCTGAGATCGCGTCGGAACCAAAGTAGGATGGGAAATTTATCAGCCATTGTTGCGATCCCATTGTGACATGCAAAAACCGTCCCGCAATGCACAGGACGGTTTTTTTTTTACAAAATATTGAAGGCTCAGCGGCGAATGGCTGTTGAGCGATGTTTGCCCGAGTGGGATTAACTGTGTTCCAGCACTTCACCGGAGGTTTGGGCCGATGGGTTTGCCTTTAACCTCCAATATCGGATCCCCACGCCCGCGACAACCAACACGATCACCAGTGCCAGTCCGGGCATGACCAATGCCATGACCGAAGTGCCAACCGCACCACCCAACTCGGCGGTTGCAACCAATGGATTCCCCAGTCCTCCGGTCACCAGGGTGCTGCCGCCCCGGATAAAGGCCATGGCCACATGGATGGCACCGGCGATGCCTCCCCCAGCAATCAGGGCCAACGACCAGGTCATGAGCGGACTCATATCCGTGAACATCGAAGCGCTCACCACCGAACCCGCCACCACTGCGGCCGGACCGGCGACGGTGTCCAAAAAATGATCGAGAATGGGGACATAATAAGCGCCAACCTCCAATACCACTGCAGATCCGAGCGCAATCACTGCAGGCCAGGTGTTCAGCCAGGCGAAGCTTTCGGACAGTTCGAGATGCCCGCCCATGGCTGCCAGGCTGATGATGAACGGTGGCACAAAGATGCGGAATCCACAGGATGCACTCAGTCCAAGGCCAATGAGGATGCTGAGCAGGGTTGAGGACGATGGTTGAATAAGTTCCATGATAATGATCGTTTGCTGTTGTGTGTTGAGAACGTGCTGCCTTGAGAAACACCGCTATCCTGACCCAAGTTTCAAATAAATGCTCTTATAAATTACTTTTTGGATTGGAATTTTCGAACGGGGCTTCATGGTTTGCTGTTGGTAGTGGTTAGCTATTAGGTGTTAGGTGTTAGGTGTTAGGTGTTAGTCGGTGGGGTGGTGGTTTGGGAATGAAGCGTATGTGTTCGATTAAAGATTTGGATTTGATGTGGCGGTTGGGTGGGGGGCTCGGGGTGGTGATCGCTTTGTCTTGCTTGTTGGTTTCGGGGTGTCGGCATGAATCAGGGGCATGGCATCCGGATGTGGACCCTTTACCGAAAAAGTTGATCCTTGCCGCCCGGGAATCCGGGGTTTTGCAGAACCTGATTCAAGTTTCTGATCGTGTCTATTCCGGAGGTGAACCTCATGGGGAAGAAGCGTTTCTGCAGTTGTCTGAAATGGGAATCCGCACGGTCATCAGTGTCGATGGTGCTCGGCCTGATCTTGAGCGAGCGAATAAGCAGGGACTTCGTTATATTCATGTTCCAATTGGATATGATGGGATTGAGAAGGAGGCGGCGCTATCCATTGTCCACGCGATGCGCGAAACAACCGGCAAGGTCTACATCCATTGCCACCATGGTCGGCATCGGGGACCGGTGGCAGCGGCCATTGCCTGCATGGCGGATGGTCGAATGGGGCCTGAAGAGGGGTGTCGGATTCTCGAAGTCGCAGGCACCAGTCGTGATTACGCAGGCCTGTGGCGCGATGTGGAAACGTTTCGCCCCCCGGATGCGGATGCCGTTTTACCTGAGTTAGTTGAAGCGGCACAAGTCGGTGATCTGGCTGAATCGATGGCTAAGATGGATCGGGTATTTGATCGATTGCTCCTTCTGGAAGCAAACCAGTGGAAAGCTCCGGATTCGCATGCAGATCTGGACGCCGGGCAGGAAGCGCTCATTCTACGCGAACTTTTGCACGAGTCTACGCGTTTATTGGGGGCAGATGCTTCTGGGGACCTCCAAAAAAGGTTTGACCAAGCCGAACTGGAAGTCGTTGTTCTTCAAGACGCTCTGGAAGACAGGCAGTTAGAGCGAGCAACCACCAAGCTCAAACAAATCAAAACCACCTGCAAATCCTGCCACCAACACTACCGAAATGAACCAACCCGCTAACGGCTAACAGCTAACGGCTAACAGCTAAATCCTCCAAATAACGAACAAATCACCAAATAAGATTGATTCCGGCGTGAAAATAAGCTTCGCTGGCTTAATTCATTGTCGATGCACAGGTTGACCAATATTGCAAATGCAATGTTACAGATCTGTGTAGGGGTGGACGTTCCTGGTGGGACGCCCGTGAGCCACACAAACATAATGAAGTATATGAACAAACTAAAAAACAAAATCAAATTCTTGGCGGGATTGGCTGCCTTGGTCTTGACCGTTGGTCAGGCCGTCGCACAGCCATCAACACCCCAGGAGGTCATCACAGGACGTGCCTGGCTGGATATCGGCGGCACGGCGGTGGCGAACCTCACTGGAGATGCAAGGTTCCCGGACAACTATGATGTCCAGGTCTGGCTTCCTTATTTCGAATGGAATCCGGATCCAAGTGGTGACATTGAAGTGGGGGCGAACAATGCTTACGGCGATAATTATGGAGCCCAGATTCTTGGGTATTTCCATCCTCCAGCAACTGGAGAATATACCTTTTGGTTGTCTGCGGATGATGGATCTGATTTGTTCCTCAGCACCGATTCGGACCCTGCCAATAAAAAACTGATTGCTCAGGAGTCTGGCTGGTCCGGTGTTCGTAATTGGGAATCCGTTGGTGGCGGAAGTACCTTGGAGGATAAAAATTCCAGCACCTTCGCAGGCACTGAGTGGCCTGACACGAACGCCGATGGCGGTGCGACGATCACCTTGCAACAAGGCCAGGCTTATTACATTGAAGCCTTGGTCAAAGAAGGTGGCGGCGGTGACAACCTCGCTGTTGCCGTGGAAGATCCGAACGGCATCATTGATCCGTTTCTGCCTATCCCGGGTGAATTTCTTTCTTCTCATGTTCCATCCGGTCCCCTGACTATCACCGGTCAGCCCGCTGGCACTACGGTTGACGCTTTGGAGTCTGTGACGCTCTCCGTTGAAGTGTCCGGGACACCTCCTTATTCCTTCCAATGGGCAAAGGATGGAACAGATATCGATGGTGCAACCAGCGCAAGCTATACCGTTGATCGAGTTACTACCGATAATGCCGGTTCTTATACGGTTGCTGTGACAGGTGCCGATGGTTCGGCCACTAGTGATGCTGCCGTTGTTGCTGTCAACAGCGACGATGTTGCTCCTACCCTCACATTCGTGACAGGTTCCGAAACCTTTACCGTGGTGAAGGTTACTTTTTCAGAACCTGTCGATGCAGCCACCGGTGGTGATGCCTCCAACTACAAGCTCTCCGGGGGCGTCAGTGTGACCGATGCCACTGTTGCTGATGCGCCGAATGATAATACAGTCATATTGACCACCAGCAAACAGGACGAAGGCACCATGCTGAATCTGACAGTTACCAAGGTTCAGGACCTGTTTGGTAATGCTATCGCTGCAGCTACCATGGAGTTCTCCACATTCGTGTGGCAGGAAGGTGTTGTTTTGCACAAGTTCTGGGAAAACATGACCACCAACAATCTGGATGGTCTGCGTGCGGATCCACGTTTCCCTGATAATCCTACATGGGTGTCTCTCGAACCCTACTGGGAATATGGTCCGGACGGATCAAATGAAAGCGGCAGCAACTACGGCAACCAATTGGTTGGCTGGTTCGTTCCGCCTGATGATGGCAACTACATCTTCTTTACCAACTCAGACGATCCTTCCGATCTCTTCCTGAGTACCGATGATGATCCTGCCAATAAGCTTGTCATCGCCCGTGAATCAGGTTGGTCCAATGCCCGTAGTTGGAACTCCGTTGGTGGAACGAGCGAAGTGGATGACAAACGTTCCGACTTCTTCATTGACAGCGAATGGCCCACGCTCGATATCTCCTTGAATGGCGGAGAACGTTATTACCTCGAATCCATCCACACCGAAGGTGGCGGTGGTGACAGTGTGGCAGCGACCGTGATCAGCAGCTTGGATCCTGATCCAACTGATGGCGATGCTCCTACTTTGACTGGTTCCTTGATCGGAACTTATCTCGATCCTAACGGAGCTGAAGTCACGATTGAACAACAACCTTCCAGTGTAACTATTGATGAAGGTCAGTCCGTCACCTTGACGATTGGCGCCAGCGGCACATCCGCCTATGGCAATTCGGTTGGAATCCAATGGCAGACTGCTGCCGCCGGAAGTTCCGACTTTAGCGATGTGGCGGGTGCTACCACCGACTCTCTGGATACCGGGGTGTTGACCACTGCTGATACAGGCGTTCAATTCCGCGTTGTTTTGACCGTTCCCACGGTGACTGCAACCAGTGATGTGGCGACGGTGACGGTTGAAAGTGACGGAAATCCTCCTTCGATCGTGGGTGTTTCAGCTACTTCGGCCAATACTCTGATCGTTCGTTTCAACGAACGCATTGATGAAGCCAGTGGCTCACAAGCCGGCAACTTCAGTCTCAGTGGAGGTGTTAATGTTTCTGGAGCTCAGGCTACCGGCAGCACGGTCTTGTTGACCACTGGAGATTTGACTCCTGGTGCAGCCTACACCCTGACTGCTGGTGGTGTGAACGACTTGTTCGGTAACGCACTTGCAGCCGGATCCACCAAGGACTTCACCGTCAACATCGTGACCTACACCGACATCATTCTGGAAGACGGTCCGATCGTATTCTACACCTTTGACGGCGACAGCGGTCAGGTGTCCAGCAACCATGGAACACTCGGCAGCGATGCTGATGGTCTCTGGATGTCTGGTGCGGGTCCTGACGATTCCTTCGAATGGGATGTGACCACCGAAGAGGGTCCGAACTCCAGCGAAGGCTTCCTTGGTTTTGCTGGAGACAACCAAGCCGCTTCCTTCAATGGCGACCTCGATGCTATCTGGATCGATGCTCAAGGCTCCTGGTTGAGCGATCTGGATTCCTTCACCTTGGAATACTGGGTGAAGCCGACCAATCGTGAAGACAATGGCTGGAGCCGTGTGGGTATCGTTGGTCAAAATGACACCGTGGAATACGGATTCATCAACGGCACCACCATTCAGATCTGGACTCCTGGTGGCGGTTCTCTGAATACCACTTATGAATTCCCGGATGACGAGTGGCATCACGTGGCAACCATCGCGGATGGTGGCCAGATCGTGAACTACTTTGATGGTGTGCTGATCAACAGCGGTGGGGGAGCAACGGCCAATTATGGTGCTGCTGACTTCAACGTGCACATCGGTGGTGGTGGTGTCTATGACGCAACCGGCAACCACTTCGAAGGTGCCATCGATGCTGTGGCGATCTTCAACAAGGCCATCCCTGGCGAGCGAGTGGAAGAACACTTCCGCGCAGGTCGTGAAGGTGGTTCCATTGCTGAAGCTACCGGCATTGACATCGCATGGGTGAGTTTCCATCCTGCTGACAATGAGCCTGGTGCGGATGCAGCTGCAGCCGGTTTCACCGAAGCTGCTGATAAAGGTTACACCGATCTGTTGCGTAAAGCAGGACACAACGTGACCCGCGTTCAAACCTCAGGAACTCCTGACGTGGCGGCTCTGAACGAATACGATCTCGTGATCATCAGCCGTTCGGTTCCAAGTGGCGACTACCAGGATGCTGCCGAAGCGGCTGCCTGGAACAGCGTGGAAACCCCGACCTTGATTCTCGGTGGTTATATCTTGCGCACCAGTCGTCTGGGTTACACGACCGGCACCACCATGGTCGATACCGATCGTGTGATCAAGCTGTTGGCCAACGATCCGAACCACCCCATCTTTGCTGACATTGCGTTGGATGGAGATGGTCTGATGGTGAACGACTACGCTGGAATCGTCACTGCACTCGACAACGTTCAGCGCGGTGTTTCCATCAATAACAATCCGATTGTTGGTGGTGGAAAACTGGTTGCAACCGTTGGAACCTCGGATGACCCAACAGTTGGCGGAATGGTCATCGGCGAATTCGCCGCTGGAACCACGCTTGCCAATGGTGGAGCCGACACCTTGTCCGGACACCGCATGGTCTTCCTGACCGGTAGCCGTGAGCAGGGATTCACCTCGCAAGGTGCAGGTATCTACGACTTGGAAGCCGACGGCGCCAAGTTGTTCCTGAACGCAGTGAACTACATGACCTCACTGCCCGACGCTCCTGCTGGTGGCGCTGCCATTGCCATCGCTAATGATGGTGGCAACATTGCCATCACCTACGAAGGAACCCTGCAGTCAGCTGACAGCGTGACCGGTCCTTACAGCGACGTGGCTGGAGCTTCCAGCCCGTTCAGCGTGACCGCTGACGCGCCGCAGAAGTTCTACCGAGCCGTTCAGTAAGATCCCCGGATCATCACTACAAATTAAGCACAAGGCCGGGCGCATCAGCGTCCGGCCTTTTTTGCAGGTAGACCGGACCGTCCCGGTCCGCCCCTTGTGGCATTTTTATTCAAGTATGCTGTTCAAAGGAAAGCCTGATGCAATGGACCACCAAACTCCTCGGTGCGCGTTTGTAAAGAGGAAGGGGTATTGAGAACCGTAGACTTCCCTAAACGGGAGGTGATAACAATTCGAACACTCCAAGGGACGCGCCAGGGACGGCACGTTCTACTCGGGGATGCTGCAGGTAGGTTTAACTCTTCATGCCAGTTGGCGTACAGACTCAAAGATTCTGTTCATTGGTTGCTTTGCGTTTTGATATGGTGGGGATGGATTCTGTATTTTGTTGTTAAAGTCATCTCTCTACTCCGTCGATTTAGATGTGATGGTTCGTTTAGAGGAAACGACAACTTTGGATTACTATGACACCTGCTTGGGCGAAGCGGTTGAGAAAAAGCTCATGAATGGTGATTATAAGTTGCCCATTTTGCCTACTATCGCCACAAAACTGATCGGCAGACTTTCGGATTACGGGGAGAGCTTGGACAATATCACTGCTCTGGTGGAGCGGGATCAGTCGTTGGCTGGGCACGTCTTGCGATTTTCCAATTCAGTCATGTTTGCTGGGTGTGAATCGGTCAATTCTCTTCAGGAAGCGATCATGCGGGTCGGCTATAAAGTGATCGGCGAATTTGCCACCATCCTGACTTTTGGTGATTCCATATTCAAAGCCAAAGGGTTGGAACCTCTCATGGACAGTGTGCTCAGCCACGCTGTGCGGTCCGCCTATTTGGGAAGGGAAATGGCGATCATGCTGAACAAAGATGGTGACCAACAGTTTATGTGTGGGTTGCTCCATACAGTTGGAAAACCCATTATACTACAAATGGTCAGTGAAATGGGGCTCTACATTCCTATGAATCCTCCCCACAGGGGTTTGATCAGCATGACCAATCGATTGCATCAAAAAGCAGGTGCTCGGGCTTGTGAACGGTGGAATCTCCCGGGAGTTGTCAAAGCTTGCTGTACCTTTTACCACAATCCCGATGAAGCTACCGAACATTGGGATGCCGTCAGTATAACCCATCTTGCCAGTAAGGTATCCAATCTGTGCGGTCAGAACGAGCCTGCTCTTGAAGAGGCATTGAAAAAAGAACCTTATTTTGAAGTTCTAGGGTTTGATGAAGACCAGATACTGCACCTTTTCAATCACAAGGACAAGATTACGGAAGATACCAAGGCGATGCTTGGGACTGAAAAGAGCTGAACCCATGGATTGTTTTCCATCCCTGTTAGCAGGGGACAGTCCCGACTTTGTAATTTTTTCTTCAAGTTCGCATCAATTCGCACTTGCATTTTTTATCTGTTAGAAGCATCTAAGCAACGGTTAATTAAATGCGCTCAGAACTATTTTTCTCCCGGGGCTCTGACATTGTCTGAAAAGCCATGAAAAAGCCCCGTATTCGTATCCGACAGGCCAACCTGTCCGACATCCCATCCTTGGTGGAACTCAACCGAAAGGCCTACCCGACCATGGCTCTGTGAGGTGGCCCCGGAAAACTGGGCCAGAGGTTAAGCTGAATTGAACGTTAGCCGGGGTTTTGTAGGATGACGCAAGTCAAAGGA
>CAYPZD010000098.1:0-16970 GCA_964415055.1 uncultured Verrucomicrobiota bacterium
ATGTTTTGGTGTTTTGGGGTCACGTCTCAACATTCAACATATGAAGCCGATTAGACATTTTGTGACTCGATTCTTGGGGTATCCTGTTAGCACCGGTTTGAAAATGTCATTTTTCAACGGAATGAACATGTCCATGTTTTCGGGGTAAAAAGAACCCGATGGCCTTTTGGCGGACATCGGGTTGGCTGGTTTTCGGATTACCGCTGCTCTCAGGATTCTTCGATCTTATCTCGCATACGGTAGCTTTTTCCCTGGATTGTGATGGTGTAGGAATGGTGCAGCACTCGATCCAGAATGGCGCTGGTTAGGGTGGCGTCGTTGTTGAAGATCTCACTCCATTTCTTGTAGGGTTTGTTGGTGGTGAAGATGGTGCTACCTTTTTCGTAGCGACCGCTGATGACTTGAAAAAGGAGATCGGCTCCCACTTTGTTTTGGGGTCACGTCTCAATATTCAACATTTGAAACTGATTGGACATTTTGTACATCGATACTTGGAGAATCCTCTCGTCCCGGATGTTTTGAGTTGAGTATACATTGATGAAATAAATAGTTACGTGTGCTAATTGTTGAATGTTGAGACGTGACCCCAAAATGGGTAAAAAAACGCGATTGCAAAATTTCATGATCGGAGCGGCGTGTAACATCCGCCGCTGGTGCACGCGCACCAACTGGGAGAAAACCAGCGCAGCGGCATAAAAGAGGAAAAGATGAGAGCGAAAGCGAGCGTAAAAACAGAATTTGATCCTCTCAGACCTCATGGAAGAGGAGAGAACGATTTGAAAAACGGAACAGTTGGGTTGGTGACTTCACAGAAGTCGCGCCCCAATGGTGAAATTTGAATTTCACCGGGCGCAGTGTGTTTGAAAAAGGAGGGGTTTATCAGCGGAATCGAATGTAGAGACGTGACCCCTAAATCTGAAGGAACAAGCAGGTCGCAGGTAGATTACGAAAAAATTGTCATTACTCCCACCTTGCTTAGTTGGCATTTGCCAAACACGCTCCATGGTGAATACTACCTTTGGCGGACCAGTCAAAGAGTTTATCTACATCCTGAGGTGTTCCACTGTTTTTTGTATCAACTTCACCCTGTGTACTGACGCTATTGGTATCGAATCTGAAGAACCCTATGGAGGCTTGGAGCTGAAGTGCCTGGCTTGACAGCTCTTCTGTTGTACTCGCCATCTCTTCGGATGCGCTCGCGTTCAACTGAATCACCTTGTCCAGATCCTGCAATGCCTTGTTCACTTGGGTAACGCCACTGGACTGCTCACCGCTTGTCGCGTTGATTTCCTGCACCAGTTCAGCCGTTCTGCGAATGTCCGGCACCAATTTTGTAAGCATTTCTCCTGCTCTTTCGGCACGCCCGACACCATTCTTGGATAACTGACTGATGTCGGCTGCCGCTGCCGCACTCCGTTCGGCCAGCTTGCGCACCTCGCTGGCAACCACAGCGAAACCCTTACCATGTTCACCGGCACGCGCCGCTTCAACGGCTGCGTTAAGTGCCAGTAAATCGGTCTTTCGGGCAATTTCTTCAACCATGTCGATCTTTTCAGCAATGTCTCTCATGGCGCTCACGGTCTGAGTAACGGCCTCACTACTGGACTGTGCGTCTTCAGCAGCTTGATTGGCTATCTGATCGGTTTGACGGGCATTGTCCGCATTTTGCTGGATACTCGAGGTCATTTGTTCCATCGAACTGGTACTTTGTTCGGCTGCGGTACTTTGTTCACTCGCACCCTGGGATATTTGCTGTGCGGTGCTGCTGATTTCTTTCGAACCACGAGCGACGTTGACTGAAGCCGAAGTTACCTCACCGACCACTCGCCGCAAATTTTCGACCATGTTATTAAGAGCCTTGAGCATTTTTCCGATTTCATCTTCGTTCCTGATATCTGCAGTCTTGGTAAGATCACCTTCAGAAACCGCCCGGGCCAAGGTCGAAGCGTTGTTCAGAGAACGTACGATGTATTGAAGCAACCACGCCGCAACCAGAACGGAGATGATCGCTGCGGCAACACCAACGGTGATTAATGCAAAAACGACATTCTTACGAATGTCTCCCACGCCTGCCAATTTGTCATCCACCTGAGCATCCGCTGATTGATTGACAAGCTCAATCAAAGCCAGCAACTGGGATGTTTCACCGCTGAATGACTGATTCATCTCCTGAAAGGTTTTGAATGTATCGATATATTCGAGGACCAATGCCTTCAACTCTTTGTGCATTTCCTGATAATGGGATGCATAGGTAGCATCTCCTGTCTCGCTTTCATAGCTTGAATCGAACATACCCGTTTGCAGCATTCTACCGACCGCTTCATCTTGAACGTCAGATGCCGCGAGGATCTGTGCTTTGCACTCGTCGAAGTCGTCGCCGTTATCCATACGTTCCAAAAAATACAGCTGCTGCATTAAACCAATGGTACTTTCCATGCCACCATCAGCTGCGGCCCATCGATCAGCAATGGTTCCAGCCCAAGTGATTGGTTTATCAGGCTCTGCCTCCAGCTCCTCGATGGCGACATCGCCCATGGATTCTACCACTTCAGAAAAAGCGACAAATTCCTGGCAATGCTTTCCGAAGCGCTCACTGGTATTCTTATAAGCATCGTTTGCGGACAACCACATGTCGAGTTGATCACTGTATTGCTGTAGCCTGAGATCCAGTTGCCGCATTTGATCACCGCTCAATAGCCCGGCTTTTTTCACTTCGGCGAAAGAATCCAGAGCATTGGCTCGGGCAGACTTGAGCGCCTTCTGGTTCTGCTCGGTCTTGTAATCACGACGTATGTGCTCGGAGGCGATGATCTGGTCTTTGATTCCAATGATTCCGTCCGTAGCACCATCCACCGTCGTCCAAGCCTCTTCGGCTATAAATTCAAGAACGGTGCTAATCCGATTAATCCCGGAAAATCCAGCATATCCACAGGCGATAATAAGAAGGCAACAAACCCCAAACCCTGCGCTGATTCTTTTGCTTATGCTTAAGTTCATAGTAAGTATTTTGTGCGTTAAACTTTGAGAAACTGAATCGATGCCGCCTCAAATGAAAAAGCTAGAAGTGAAGTATGGAGCCAGACTAGAACTTCCAGGATATGCCGGAAAAGACAGTCAAATCTTCTGCGTCCTTATTCAATCCCACCAAAGTTCCCGCATCAAGTTGCGCAACGTCGTTTAAGCCGTATGTGATACCGCTGCTGAAATGAGCTCCGTAACCGTCATCACTGCTTACGCCTAAATATTCCAGGTAAACACCGAAACGATCGGTTAAATCCAGCCCGATGACCGTTGTGTGAGAGACTTCCCAATCCCACTCCAAATTATCGCCATCGTAAAAACGTTGAATTTCCAACTGAGCGCCCAGATTCCATTTTTCTCCTGCCCTCCAGGCAAATGGAGTCACAATCCCACCTTCCCATTTGTCATTCCCAAGGCGCGATGATGTGGGAGCTTTCACGACAGGCATCAGGGCAAATGCTGTTTTCCCTCCATCGTTACCCCAAATATTGTATTTCAAACGAAAAACCAAATCACTCGCATCCCGAACACTTGTGTTGCCGGCAGCCGATTTTGTTGTTTCATGCAGATAAGGTGTCCACACCAACTGCAAATCCGCTTGGTCGGAAAGACCATATTTCAAATTACTCTCAGCGATACTCCAAACTTCGGTTCGGGTCCCTCCGGAGTCGTCTTTTGACCACGCAAAAAACGAGGATTCCAATTGAAAATGCCCTTTGTCTACAGTGACTGGGCTTTCGGTTGCATCAGGCCGATCAGTTTCCAAGTCCCTCAACGCTTGGGCTCCGGTTAATAAGTTAAATGACAAAAATGCACTTAATACCAATAATCTCATATGTATGTTTTGAATCACTTTGATGGTTTCTTGTTATTGTGTTTATTAAATCCTGTTAGACTACCCGGATTCCCATGCAACCGGAACGGCAGAGTTGGAGCACCAACCAATCAGCATTGCCAATTCACCATAAATGATGGCGGATCTGTTGTGGCAACCCGATTCGGGTTGTGTCTGCCAAATTTCTGGTCTGTGCGTTTTCATCAAGTTCCGCATGGTAAACCGTGTCCATTTGTTCTTCTGGTCGATGTTTCCATTGGGAGTCTTCCCCCATTCGGAAAAACACTGTACCCTGTGCGCATATGACCGCTTTTTAACCAGCTAAAACCAAAATACGGTTAGTAATCGGCAATGAAGGCGAAATATTAAGGTTCTTTTTGAATAAAATGATTATGAAAAAACGCCCCCTACCCACCAACCTTGTGGCATTTCAATCAAACACCACTTGTGCTGAGGGAGGAGACCGGGTCCTCTTGTTCAAACACTGGCATGAATATCGTATGGCTATTGGTTTGTTAGGTTGGTTTTCGATAGAATTGTTACCGTTTAAATCGCGGATTGTCGGATTGATCTGGCATGCCGGTTGCTTTAAGGTTTATCTCAAAATCAAGAACAGCCCGCTCCTGGATGGGATAGGGTGAAACCATTTTCCTTTCCGGGAAACTTGATCCATGCGGATTTTTGAAACCAAACGCGAAGTACTGGATGAAACCGGGCCGGCCATGCTGACATTGTGGCGCGGTGCGTATCCAAATTGGCAACCCAGTTTGGGCATCAAAGCTTTGGAAACCGTCCTCAAAGCTTTCGAGGGAGATCACCCCGACTATGAAGCCAATGATGCGCCCTACCATGATCTGGAGCACACGTTGCGAGCCAGCTTCTGCTACATGCAGCTGGTGGAAAGAATTTCCCAACACCGGGATTTCGCATCTTTGACACGAGACATGGCGCAGTTGGGCTGGATTGCCATTCTTTTTCACGACATCGGTTACCTGAAAGACCGTGAAGACCATGTGGGTTCCGGGGCCAGGCATTCTTTTGTGCACGTGGAAAGAAGCCAGAAGTTTGCCGCCGAATGGATGTCGGATCAGAATATGGACCCGTCCTCCATTCAAAGAGTGCAATCCATGATCCTTTGCACTGAGTTCAGTCCCCATCGTGCCGAACCATCCTTTGACAGCGAAGCACACCAACTCGCCGGCAACCTGGTTGGAACAGCGGATTGGCTGGCTCAGATGGCGGCGCCGGATTACCTTGATAAACTGCACCTGCTTCATCAGGAAATGTTGGAAGCCAAGCAAGCATCACCGGATATGCCTACCCCAATCTTTATTCCTGAAACCGCGTCCGAACTGATCCAGTCGACTCCAAAGTTTTTTGAGCAACTGGTGAAACCGAAATTGGAACATGAATTTGATGGTGTGTTCCGCCTATTAAACGATCCTTATCCGAATGGTCCGAATCCTTACCTTGACCGGATCCAGGAACACCTGAACGAGATTCAAAGAGCCAAGCAAACCTTATCAAAAGCCTGATCACTTGGGCTAATCCAAACCGACAGACATTCACGGTATTTTGGCAAGCCGCTTTTCTGACACTTCTCTCACGTAAGCGAATTCAGAATGTCGGGCTGAATTCAAAATGTCCTTCGAACCTTCCATTTCGAGGGGGATCCGTTCAATGATAAATCCCGCAAACTCACGAATTTCTTTGAGATCGTCCGTCAACAAGTTCACGATTTCTTCAAGAGCAGGTTCGGCGTAAGGCACCCGTGAATTAAGTTGCTTCAGGACGGTCAAGCGCACTTTGGGATCGGGATCTTCCAGCAGAGGAAACAGCAAAGATGTGACCTGCGCGTCCACGAAACCAGCCGCCATCAAGGCATTGACGGACTCCATTTTCACCGTTGAATCCGGGTGTTGGAGTTCGGCAATGAACACTTCGCGATGAGGCAGCAAGTGACGTCTCAGGGGAACAAGAGCTCGAAAAATGCCAGCTTTTCCCTGAGCATCGGCTCCATCCATGGCTTCGATCAGCACGGGAACAGATGGTTCCCCTATCCGGCCAAATACTTCGAACAGCACCCCGTCGAAATTATATGCTTTGTTCAACAACAATTCCTTCAGAGATTCCAACGCCGGAGCAGCCTCGGGGCCCAACAGATACATGGCGTAGACACCTGCATTACGAACACCCGGACTGGGATCTCCAAGGCTTTCTTCCAACAAATCCAGAGCAAGCGATCCCATTTGTGCCAACACTTTGGCCGACTCCATGCGCAAGCCTCTGTCTTCATCGTATAAGGCTGCCCTGAGTGCGGTCAGCTTTTTAGCCTCATCCACATCCAACACACCCAAAGCTGTGGCTGCCATGGAACGAGCGAGGTATTTTTTCATGGGTGACCTCAAGCCAAGTTTTCGACCTATGAGAGTGGATCCATATTTGGACTGAAACTGATCGGTCAACTGCTCGATGGAAGATGGACCGTTGGCCACCATGTCGAGGCAATAGGGGCCGAACAAGGATGGATGATCCTCAATCAATTTAAACGTTGAGGCCCGCACCGCTTCATCGCTTTGCCGCAACTTCAACAAATGCTCGGACAATGGCTGGCCATTGAGCTCGGGTTCACTGGAAACGCTCCAAAAGAAAATGAGGATTCCAGCCGCCAAAACAACCGGAAAAACCACTGCAAGCCAGAGCCATGTTCGTAGTCGACGCATTACGAAAGAACGAGAGGCGTTTTACTTGATGCCTTCCAACCGTTCACTCCAGATACGATAGAGTTGATTGGTGGCGTGGACATCGCGCAGGCAATACTCGGCGATTTCACGGTATCGCCCCTCTTCCATCAGGTGCCCTACATCCATCCCGGAGACACCCGCGCTTTTGGGGGATTCGATCCCGAACACCTTACAATAGAAATCCAGATTGAATCGGCGGGCCGCTCCATCCCGACCACTGACATTGTAAAAGGTCAATTGCTCGGCCAGATCACAATGCGGCGTGGTTTGAAAACGATATCCGAGCCAATCCTTGCGGGAGATGGGGACATTGAGAATCGCGGATCTCAAGTAAACAAACGGCACGTCGAAACTTCTTCCATTGAAGCTGACAATACGGTTGAACTTGCGAACCACCTTCCAGAATTCGACCAACAATTCATGCTCGTCCGGAAAGGGGAGAAACTTCACGCCTTCATTTCCGGATTCATCCACATCGAAATCATCGGCCAGATAGAGCACCTGACCTTTTTCCGTCTCCGAGTTGATCATGGCGATACAGACGCACTGGGACGTCTGAGGCCACAAGCTCATCATTCGGGTCAGGTATTCGCGTTTTTCCTCACGCGCCTGTTCGTCTTCTATTTTCTGCAGATCGCGAAACAAATATTCCTGTTGGGTTTCGTCGAAGGACTCGACGGGTAACGCGGAAGTTTCGATGTCAAAAACCAAGGTTGCCATGTTGTTTTTCAATTAATCGTTCCATCTGGTTGCACATCAGTATGTCAACATAGGCAATCAATCCAACCAGAAAAACGCCCGAATCCAAGCGCTTGGAATCGGGCGTTGCTTTCAAAATGTTGCGGGGTTGATCACGAAATAATCATGTCCGCCACCGTATGGGCTGCAGGAATGAACGGCAACACATGTTCGGTGTAAGGGACAACCACATCCAACACATAAGGTTGATCGGAATCCAACATCCGTTGCATCGCCGCCTTGAGATCCTTGCGGAACATCACCCGCTCACATGGCACATTGAATCCTTTGGCCATGGCGACGTAATCCGGATAAATGGCTTTCATGTTGTCGGGATCGCCCAGGTAGGTGTTGCCGCGATTGCCCTTGTAGAACCGGTCTTCCCATTGCACCACCATGCCCAGGTGTTGATTGTTCAACACAATCGCTTTGGCAGCAATCTTCTCAATGTGCGCGGTGGCGAGTTCCTGGATGTTCATCAGGAAGGAACCGTCACCATCAATGTCCACGACCTGACGATCAGGACACGCCACTTTGGCACCCAAAGCGGCCGGATAACCGAATCCCATCGCCCCCAAACCGGCACTGGTCAGATAACGGCGAGGTTCGGGTGATTTGTAATACTGCCCCGTCCACATCTGGTGCTGTCCCACACCGGTCGTGACGATGGCTTCACCCTGGGTCAGTTCATAAAGCATATCGATGGCCATTTGAGGAAGGATGACCTGATCCTCCATGCCCTGGAGATGATCCCGCATGTGCTGCGAGCGCATGACCTCTTCGTTGACGTTGTAGCGAAAAGCGCCACGTTCCTTCCAGTCCGCGATCCGCCGATGCCATGCGTCGAATTTTGCTTGTGGAGGACGTTTCTTGAACATCTCCACCAATCGACCCAAGGCATATTTGACATCACTGACCACGGGCAACTGCACCTTGCGGTTTTTGTTGTGCTCGGATTCGTCGATGTCAACATGAACGATGGTGCCTTTCTCACAGAATTTGTCGACCTTGCCGGTGACCCGATCATCAAATCTCACACCGAAGGCCAGCAGCAAATCAGCTCCGGGATGGATCTCGGTGACACGCACCTGTCCTTCGGAATCAATTTCCTTTTTGTATTCCCCACTGACAGCCCAGTTGGCAAACGCCGCGCCATGCATCCCCAGCCATCGCAATGAAAGAGGATCGGTTTCGGGCAGCGCCCCGCATCCCATGATGGTAGAAGCCACCGGAATGCCGGTCAGATGAACGAGTTCACGCAATTCTTCGTGGGCATTGCCACTGATGATACCACCCCCAACATACAGAACGGGACGCTCGGATTTTTCGATGAGTCCGACGATTTCGTTCAAGGCCAGGTCACTGGCATGCTTGACGGGATTGTATCCACGGATGTTCACCTGTTTGGGGAAGACGGGTTGAGCCTTGGCTTGCTGAATGTTTTTGGGCAAGTCGATGATCACGGGACCGGGGCGTCCAGTCGTTGCGATGTGAAACGCTTCCTTGACCACGCGTGGAATGTCCGCAATGTCAGTGATCAGAAAACTATGTTTCACGATCGGCAAGGTCATGCCGAAAAAGTCTGTTTCCTGAAAGGCCCCTTTGCCAATCATGGCTTGAGGCACCTGGCCGGTAATGGCGATCATGGGGATGGAATCCATGAAAGCATCGGCGATACCGGTCACCAGATTGGTGGCACCGGGTCCACTGGTGGCCATGCAAACACCGGGTTTACCGGATGCCCGGGCGTATCCTTCCGCGGCAAACGCTCCCCCCTGTTCGTGACGGGGCAGGATCACCCGAATTTTGTCGGATCGAGTCAAAGCCTGGTGGAGTTCCATGCTGGCGCCACCCGGGTAGGCAAAAATGGTGTCAACACTTTCACGTTCCAAAGCAGCCACCAGGATATCACTGCCGCTCATGGTGGGGCCTATTTCGGATTTGTCATTCGAATTGGAACGGCTGTCCGTTCGCGGATCTTTCGCTATCGTTTCACTCATTGCACTTCAGTCATTTTTGGATGGCCGGTCAACCAGGCTTACAACAAAAAACCCACGACCGTTGCCAGCCGTGGGTTCTTGTCAAAAGTCTCTCTTAACTTCGACAAGCCCGGGCGGCTCCCCATCCTACTACTACTACGCTTAGCAGCGGATAAACGAACACATTAACCATGACTTGTCGAACGAAATTCATACCAGATGCGGTGAGGGTAAGGTTACGAATGGATCAGGTCAAATCCGAAATCAGGAAAATTGGGCGATTTTGAAGGATTATCGTGATGTTTTCGGGTAAAGCGTGATCACACCATCCGCCACTTCAACGCGGTCCAAAGCCTTCACCAGGTCACGAAGCCGTGAATGCACATCGAAAAGCTCATTGATCGCAAACAATTGAACCGGTTCGGCCAAACTGTTGAGGATGCCGTCTCCCTGGAAAGACATCGATTCAAACACATTGCCAGTGGATGCCTTGGAGATATCCAATGTCGCCAGAATCGGTTTCAAAGCACCTGTGGTTTGAAAACCTTGTTTCCCCACCAACCTCAATGGCATGTTGGCAATCTTCTTCATACCTGATTTGACCAAATCTCCCATCCCCATGTTGTGCACAAAGTGCATCCACTTGGACATGCTGCTGTTGTTGACTTTCAATGAATCAACAGCAACCTTCAGCTGGTCGGCATAAAGCCCGACCCGAAAAGTTCCCATCCCTTTCAAACGCCCCTCCGAATTGCCAAACAGAGACAGTCCTCCGAACTTGATGTCAAAGATGGCTTGAATTTTGCCGTCTTTGATCCGGGCGGACATGGTGTCATGCAAGACCCCCAGCCGAGTGTCATGTTTCAGAATCGCGTTCAATTCTCGCTCGGTGATGACCAGGGGTTGTTTGGATTGCTTGAGATCGGCCATGGAGAAGAATTTATGAACTTTGCCTTTGATCTCCTTGAAGTCCTCTACCATAACAGGACTCCCTTCAACAACTGACTGATTAGAAGCTTGTTGGGTCGTCTTGCTTCGCGAGGAGTATGTGGATGGCGCGGAAGTTTGAGTCCATTTCATCACCATCATGGCAAAAACACCCAACACCACAAATACAGACAAGGCCCCTCCACCAAAAACGGACAGGAAAACCCATCCATTAAAAAGCTTGGGAGAAAACCTGATGCTGTGAGTTTCTTGTTGTGCCGATCGAGGCAGGGATTCCAAAGAACCATAGACCGCCCCCTTCTCTTCCTTCCACGGATTCCAAGGTAACGTTTCTTTAAAATGTCTGGGTGCCTTTCTCATCATAACGACAAAACAAGGTGTAGCACCTGGGATGCCAAGTCCAAAAACGATTAAAAACATCCCAAAAACTATAAAAAACGTGCGAAAATTCTCGATCTTGAAAGCGGAAGATTCCTATTGCCCAGGGATCCACCACCAGTAAACTCCCCCTTTCTCATTTATAGTAAATCAGTTAAACCTAATCCACTCCGAAGATGACTGCTCATATGACATTCTCATTTTTGCAATGCCCCAGAAAACTTGCACGCAATGCTTTTGCAATGCTTTTTTAAGAAATATAGTAAGCCTTATCGCTGTCATTGAACCGAACTGGTCAATTCTCCATCCGATAAACGCGTCACGATCTTGCTTCCGGGCGGAACGTCTTTTGCCGACCGAATCAATTCGCCGGAGTCTGCCAGATGCGTAATGGAGTAACCGCGGGCAAGGACCTGCACGGGCCCAAGGAGCTGAAGTTGCGCGGTCGCCTGCTTCAAGCGGGATTTCTTCTGATCCAATGCGACTTTCAAAACGGCAGAGAACTGTTCATTGCAGCGATCGAACCGTAGGCTTTCTTCCCGGATTTTCCGTTCGGGATGGACCGCGCCCAAACGATCCCGAGCCCTTTCGAAACGATCTCTCAACTTCTCCAACAGGAGCCGGGTCATACGGACCACCGATTCCCCCGCATCATCGACACGCTGAGCATGCCGCTCAATCACACGTTGGGGGTGTAGATAATCCAATCGTTTTTGATGTTGGGACAAATGAAAGTGGGCTCGTTCCACGAAATCCCGCAACTCAGATTCCATGCGATCGGCTGAAGTTTCCAAAAACTGGCGGGCGGTCATGATCGACTCCGTGATCCACTCGGCGGCGGCACTCGGCGTCGCCGCCCGCACGTCGGCAACAAAATCACTGATGGTAAAATCTATCTCATGCCCCACACCCGACACCACCGGCAATTCCGATTCAGCGATGGCCCTGGCCACCACTTCCTCGTTGAAGGCCCAAAGGTCCTCCAGACTGCCCCCACCCCGGGTCACCAAAATCAAATCCAGCCCTTGCCCCTCGGGTCTTGTTGCATGAAACCGGTTCAATGCCCGGATTGAGCCGGCAATCTCCTCGGCCGCCCCCTGCCCTTGAACCCGACACCCCGCCACCACCAATTGAAGCCCCGGGTGCCGACGTTCCAAAACATGGGCCACATCGCGCAAAGCAGCACCTGTGGGAGAGGTCACCACACCTATGCGGCTGGGACGCTCGGGCAAGGGACGCTTTCTGTCTTCATCGAACAAACCTTCGGACTTCAGCTTCTGCTTGAGCTTTTCGAAAGCCAACTGAAGCGCCCCGACACCATCCATTTCGATGCCCCGGACGATTAACTGGTACTGTCCACGCGGCATATAAACGGAAATATCCCCTCGCAAGATCAGCTTCACCCCATGCTCCAACTGTTCCCGATGGGAAACCCGTTCGCCACGAAACAGCACACAGGAAAGCTGCGCATCCCCATCTTTCAAGGTGAAGTAACAATGCCCCGAAGACTGCGCTCGAAAGTTACTCACTTCGCCGCTCACCTTGACCGAGCGAAACTCTCCTTCCAGCAGCGTGCGAATCTGCCGCGTCAATGCCCCGACCGACCACACAGGCGGGACGTTTTTTTTGGGCGGCTCTTCCTTTGCCGTTGTTTCCGGTTCCGGATCGGCGCTGAAAAGGCTTTCAAATTCCCACTGGTTGGATTGCTTGCGTGGCATGATTAGCGTTTCAGCAGGTTGGAAAAAACTTCGAGCTCGTGGGTGGGTTGCTGGCAGACGTAGTGTTCACACACATAGGCGGTCGCCTTGCCATCCACGGGATTTACGGATTCCATAAAGGATTGGTGTTGCCCTAAAAACGCCTGCCCTTTCCCTCCATCCGCCAGCAGCACAATTTTGCATGGGATGAATTGTTCATGAAGCAACTGGTTCATGCTCTTCAAGCCCGGGTCGTCCTTACCGGATGCAAACACGATCTGTCGAAAGGGATTCAGGTGAGCATCCAGCGCAACCATCATCTGTGGCATGGCTGATGGTTGTTTGCTCATTTTTTCGGCGAAGACCTTGAAGCCGGATTTGATTTTTTCAGCCCAATCGTCCTTGCCAAGTATTTGATGAAGACGGATCAAATTCATCAACGCCACTGAATTGGCAGAGGGTTCGGCTCCATCGTAATCATCTTTCATGCGGATCAGAATGTCACTGGAATGGCCGGTCGTGGCAAAATAGCCCCCCTGGGCTTCATCCCAAAATAAACGATCCTGCATGGATTGCAGGGAAGCTGCCCATTCGAGCCAACCTACGTCAAAAGTCGTTTCATAAAGATCCAATAACCCTCGGATCAGAAAAGCATAGTCATCCAGAAACCCCTCAATGTCCGACCTCTCACCACGATAAACGCGGTAAAGTTTACCGGCAGAAGCATCGAACAACCGATCCTGAATGAATGAAGCAGCCTTGACAGCAGCTTCTTTGTAGCGATCACCATCCGCCAAAGTCTGGCCAGCTTTGGAAAAAGCCGAGAGCATGAGTCCATTCCAGGCAACGATCACCTTATCGTCCAGATGCGGACGGGGCCGCTGATCGCGGATGCCTTTCAAAGTAGCGCGGGCGGCCCGCATGGCCTCATCCACCTTCGTGGCATCCACACCAAACTGTTCGGCAACTTCTTGTGATGTCTTTCGAAGGATCAATATGTTCTTTCCCTTGAACTCACCATGGGGATCGCTGCCCACGGGAGCGTTGCCGTTGTTCAGCACCCCGTACATGGCCTTGAACCAGTCACCGTGTTCTTTGCCCAAGGCATCTTCAATTTCACCGGATGTCCAGACATAGAACGCCCCTTCGGCATGATCGGTTTTGTCGTGCTCCAGCAGACTGTCGGCATCTTCGGCCGAATAGAACCCACCTTCACTCGAAGTCATGTCGCGGAGCACATAATCCAGGATACCACGTGCCACCTCCGCGTAAGCCTCATCTCGGGTGATTTGGTAGGCTTCCAGGTAACTCACCGCCAGCTGTGCCTGATCGTAGAGCATCTTTTCAAAATGCGGCACATGCCAAAACTGGTCGACCGCGTATCGATGAAAGCCTCCCCCCAGATGATCATGAATGCCTCCTCCGGCGATGACATCCAGCGTTTCCAGAGTCATGGACAACGCCCTCGCCCCCACTTCCGATTCCCGACCATTGCGGGACATGTGACGCAAGAGGAAATTAAAGTTCACCGGCCGCGGAAACTTAGGGGCTCTCCCAAAGCCCTTGTTTTCCTCATCAAATCCGGCTTCGATGCGGGAATATGCCAGATCGAGGACTGAACGCGTCAGGTCATCGGATGAAGCCGGATTTGATGCGTAAAGCTCTTTCAGCTTTTGGAGCACGTCATTCCCGCTGTCGATCAAACGCTGTCGATCATCATTCCAGGCAAACGCAATCTGTCTGCACACATCGGGAAATCCCGGAAGCCCGCTTCGCTGTTCGGGCGGGAAGTAGGTACCTCCCACGACCGGTTTCAAATCGGGAGTCAACCACACACTCATCGGCCATCCTCCGCCACCGGTCGTGGCCTGAACAAATGCCATGTAGACCTTGTCCACATCAGGCCGCTCCTCCCGGTCCACTTTGACGCATACAAAATGCTCGTTCATCACCTTGGCAATGTCGGCATTTTCAAAGGATTCATGCGCCATCACGTGACACCAGTGGCAGGTGGAATAGCCGATGGAAAGAAAGATCATCTTGCCCTCGGTCCTGGCCTTTTCAAAGGCCTCTTCCCCCCAGGGATACCAGTCCACCGGATTATGGGCGTGTTGCAGGAGATAGGGGGAAGTTTCCCCGGACAGACGGTTTGTGTGACTCATACCTTCAAGCGGAGTGGCTGCTTCGGCCTTGTTTTCCCGCATGACATGAATCCCGAGGAAAACGGTCGAGGAAACGAGCACAAACGTTCCCAGCAGAATCTGAAAAGGCAGCAAAGGATTGCCGGTTCCGTGGGATGTTTGCTGTTTCATATGGATACATGGGTCTGAAAGGAACGCCCTCTTCAGAAATGCTGATTATTCGATCATGGGAACCCTTTTCATCCACATTTGTTCCCAACAAAAATAAAAGACTTAAACGACTCGTTGGAAATCAATCTTTCAAGACCTTCAACTCCACTTTGCGAAATTCCACCGGATGACTTTCGGACTGCAGGGAAATACTGCCTCCGAACAGGCGTGTATCCCCGCCGTTCGCACCGATGAGCAATTTGGAATGGGCGTCGCCATCATCCAACACAGGGTGGGTCAATTCGAAAACCGTTTCCCCATCCATGATACACTTCATGGATTCGTGCCCATGGACTTCCACTTCCACCGTCACCCATTGCTCCCCATGGTAGGTTTTGGATGTGGAACTGACACAATGTTGTTTCGTCAGTTTGCCTTTGAACTCGATATGGGTTCCCGGCGTGCAGATATTGGCGGTGGTTCGTTTGTTTTTGCCGTCGCCGCCCAGTAGCTGAACCTCGATGGATGCCGGAAAATCCTGATCCTTATCCATGGTCTCCGGCAATTCGCCATGCAGCATCAAACCGCTGTTCCGAATGGCCCAACCCGGGCCACCCTTGACTTGTTTGCCGACAAACCGGTATTCGGCGCGTAGTATGTAGTTGGTGTAAGGCTGATGATAGAAAAGATGCCCGAAGGTCTCTTTGAATTCGGGATAAGCCCGGTCATCATAGCCAACCTTCAAAATGCCATCTTCCACACGAAACGTGTTCCCGTAGTTCTCCCCCAAGGCATGGTATCGGACCTTTGGCACCCAGCCATCCAGATTTTTGCCATTGAAAAGCTGAATCCACTCACCATCCGCGGCAAACAGGGTGGAGCTTGACATCAGCACGATGGACATCCATCCAAGCCATGATTTGGATGAGAACAAGGTTCGAACATTCGAGAATCGCATGTCCCGATTGAATCAAGATCGACGCGGCAATTCAAGCACCGTATCGATGCTGCAGTGTTCCCTTTTCCTCGGACCAGCTTCTCCTGTTGTCACAAATATTTCGTAAAAACCTCACTTATTGGGGTATGGACCTAAACTGAAATCGTGGGCTACCGATAGCTTAAACGCTCGGAAGGGATTGTTTGCCTTGTGCCACGCCTTAAATACGATGTAGCTTGGCCGAGGAACGAAAGTTTTCAATAGAGTCGGTGGTAACCTATTTTAATAAATCAACATTCAACGGTGGAACTGCAAGATCAAACACCCCATCAGCCGAACATAGGCAGTTAAGCCTTTCTGAAACTGGCTGAACAAGCGGCGTTGGACGGCGCTTGGGATATTGATTTGATCACAGGGCAAACCGCCCTCTCCTCCGGCATCCCACATTTGCTGGGGCATCCTGTGGAGGACATACCGGAAACGGCAGCTTTCCAATCCTGGTTTTTGTCGCAGATCCATCCTGAAGATGTCCGGCAGCTTAAACGACTCGTATTGAACCATTGGAAACGGCGCAATCCTTTCAAAGTCGAATTTCGATTTCAGCACAGCAACGGCCAATATCAATGGCTGATGGCACGCGGAAACACCACTTTTGATCCTCAAGACAAACCTGTCAGGTTCACAGGCTATTTCGGCGACATCCACCACCGAAAACAAACCGAACATGCTCTGCGTGTCAGCGAGTTGCGACTCAAGGAAGCACAGGCACTCGCCAGAATCGGGCATTGGGAGCTGGATCTCATTTCCAACAAGCTCCATTGGTCGCATCAAATCTATTCCATCTTTGAGCTCAATCCGGAAACATTTGCGCCTTCATACGAGGCGTTCCTCAATATCATTCATCCGGAAGATCGCCAGAAGGTCAATGAAGCATACCTGCATTCGGTCCGGGATCGCACGCATTACACCATCACCCATCGACTCCTGATGGATGACGGTCGCATCAAATACGTCGAAGAAAATGGCGAAACCATTTACGATGCCGACCTAAAGCCCATTCGTTCCATCGGAACGGTTCAGGACATCACGGAACAGGAAGAGGCCAAACTCAGGATTCAACACCTCAATGAAAAACTGGAATCCCTGGTCGATGCCCGGACGTATGAACTGAGACTGGCGCGGGATGAACTGGAAAAAATCAATTCCGAACTGGAAGAACGCGTCCTCAAGCGAACCTTTGAACTGGAACAAGCCAACAGGGCCCTCAGCGAGGAGGAGGATCGATACCGCACTTTGTTCGAAGGCATCCGCGACGGAATAGCTGTCTGCGATCCCTCCATGCAACTCCTTTTCTGCAACAAGGAGTTTGAAAACCTGACCGGATACACGCGGGACGAAATGG
>CAYPZD010000098.1:17070-18858 GCA_964415055.1 uncultured Verrucomicrobiota bacterium
GCCAACCGGGCCAAAAGTGAATTCCTTTCACGTGTCAGCCATGAACTGCGCACGCCACTGACCGGTATCCTCGGGTTTTCCAGATTGCTAGAAATGGCAGACCTGCCCGGTCGCAACGGCCAAAATGCAGGACGTATCCACAAGGCAGGACAACACTTGCTGGATCTGATCAATGAAATGCTCGACTTGTCACGGATCGAAGCGGGCACACTCGCATTGACGATGAAGCCGGTCAATGTTCAGGAATTCATGTGTGAAATGACCGGACTGGTCGAACCGATGGCAAAGGAATTCAACGTAAGCGTTTGCCTGGAAATTGAACCTGATCTGAATGCATGGATACAGGCAGATCATCAAAGGTTGCGACAAGTGATCTGGAATCTGGCCTCAAACGGAATCAAATACAACAAACCAAACGGCGCATTGACCTTTTCCGTCAACAGACACAATCAACATCGTATTCAAATCCTGGTATCGGACACAGGCCGAGGCATCCCAACTGAGAAAATTGGCCGATTGTTCTCTCCGTTCGACCGACTGGACATTGAAACCGAAGAACCCGACCTGGAAGGAACAGGCCTTGGGCTTTCACTCTGCAAACGCCTGGTGGAAGCAATGGACGGCAACATATCCGCCACCAGCAAGATGGGGCAGGGCTCCACATTCAAAGTGGAGTTTAAAACAGAGACCGAAGAATCCATTGCCGAAAACCAACAACGTTACGGCGATCTCTGAATCCGTTGCTTGGTTGCACACAGGCTATTGCCCGCCGCTCTTTGTCTCCCTTTTCTTTTTCAACCAATCGCGGTGCACACGCGCCACTTCCCCCATGTAGCTGTTGCTCTTGTAGTGCTGAGCCGCTTTGCGCATGTATTCAAAGGACTTGTCTTCATCTCCCTTTGCTTCGTAGAAAAGTCCCAGATAAAGATGTGCATAAAAACTTTGCCGAATGCGTCCTCCCCCCACGGCCGTTCCAGCATGAGCAGCCTTCAATACATCTTCTTCCGTGCCGTAACCTTTGAACAAGGCATACACCTGCATCATGGGAACCCTCGTATCTCCATCCAAATGGATCAAAGCCTTGCGAGCCGCTTCAAACCCTTCCAATTTGGCCACACATAAAAAATGCCAGACGGCGTTTTCGACATCGTGACTGTTTACTTCCTGATGGGATTCGAATAAATCACGCCCCTCCTGATGTTGCCCCGTGTAATAGTAGGCGATACCAAGCTGCCAGAGATAAGGCTTCTGCTCCGGACGATAGACGGTGTACTTTTCAAAATCGTCCACCGATTTTTTAAACTCACCCAGGTTAAAATGTTCAATGCCCCGCCGAAACCAGGCTTCATGTTTGGACGTGTCCAACTCAATCACTTTCGTGAAATCATCCACAGCGGCCTGGTAGTTGCGTTCATACTGATGAATATATCCGCGAGCCAGATACGCGGGAACGTATGCGTCATCCTCTTTCAGCGCATCCCCCAACAAGGATTTGGCTTCGTCAATGTTCCCCGCAGTGTAGGAGCTGATTGCGCGCTGGTGCAAACGTTCCGCTGCCAGCTTGTCGGCATACCCGTCCACCGGCATCAAAAGGCTCAACAAGCCCGCAACACATACCTTGGACAACGTCCTTCGAATCCATTGAAATCTGATTCCTTCTAACTGCATCAAACCAACCAATACGTTGACCGGGCACCAGGTCAAATAAAAAGCAATCTATTATTAGAGGCAAACTCCGTCTTACCCCCACTTCAAACCTTGGAGCTCTGGAACCATTCTCACACTCCA
>CAYPZD010000099.1:0-18638 GCA_964415055.1 uncultured Verrucomicrobiota bacterium
CAAGGACCACTTGGCGGTTATCGCCATCGCCCGTTTGTTCGAAAGCAAAATCGCCGCTGACGGTTTGGGTGAAAGACCCAATGCTCAAGTCCACACTCACGCCCTCACCCGCGACACGCAAGTAAGGCCCCTCAGGCAGATCCAATGTCACCGAATCTCCTCCCACCGTAAAGGTGGCGTCAAAGTCGGATTCAATGGTGTTGACCCGGATTTCAAAGTCTCCTGTCAGATTGGCAAACCCCGCCACTCCAACCACCAGGGCAGCCTCGGCTTCGCCTGCCACTCCCTCCTCGGTTACCACGAAGTGACCGCTACCCGTTGCAGTGACCAAGGCCGTGCCGCCACCAGCGCCTTCAAACAAAGTCAGGGTGAATGGATCACCCGAAATAATTGTAACCGATTCGCCTTCCAAAGTGGTGGATTGGAAAGTAAAGAGCCCCTCGAGGGTCTGCCCCAACACCGTCACACTGCCATCCAGACTGACTGTCACGTCCATGGCATCCGATCCGAACAAATCATCCGTATGCAAGGTAATGACATAATCCCCTTCCGTCGCCAGTCCGGCTCCGTTCAACAAATCAAGGCTCAGATCGGCATTGAAAGGAAGTGTTGCATCCAGCGTTCCAATAGCGTCCAGATCAACCAGTTCTTCCAAAGAAGCGGAGGTCAATTCAGTCAGGCTCAGCTTATTGTCAGCATTATCGTCTGCACCGGATGGATCAATGCTCAGGCTCACTCCCAACACCAGCTCACCATCTTCAAGATTGAGTGTTTGCGAACCCGCCGTCAGGTCCGCATCCAGTTCAGTGAAGCTCAGATTCAATTCCCCTTCAAACAAGGTGTCCCGTAAAAAGAAAATGTCATCAAAATCTCCACCGCCGATCAAAGCACCCAGGTCGAGACCCAAAGTGGTTTGCAATCCCACCGTCCCCTCGACAGACACTTCCGCATCCAATCCAAGGGACGATCCCGCCCCGCCCAGATCAAAGGAAAGGTCCAGGGCATCACCGTCGCGACCGAAGAAATGGCTGTATTCGAAATCATAAGTCAGCTCGAGTTCGTCGGCATCGAAGTGAAGCCCTACCGCTTCCAGTTCTTCGTTCAATCCGCGATGCCAGGAACGAATCATATCCTGAATCGTCGCTGTCGATACGGATCCGTTCACAGGTTCACGGAGCGGAGATAGAATAGTGTCTTCAAATCCATCCACAAACCGCAAGAGATCGTCGAGCGTTTGATCGATTTCCGGGATATCCAAACTGAATTGTTCAAGGGTATTCTGAACAGTTTCCAGCGCCTCAACCACTCGTTGCGCGGTCACTTCCAAAAATCCGATCAAGTCCTCGCCTGCCCCCACGCTGAAGCTGATTGCCACAGAATCAATATCGGTAATCTCACTCCATGTCGCTGTAATCTCCGCATCCCCCAGATCGAATGGATCATCCAATCCGGGAAGAATGGCCGCAGCATGAACGACGGCACTGAACTCCAGGTCATCAGAAGCAGACCCCGTAATGGCAAACTCGGCCAGATCGCTCAAGGATGAGGGATCGGATAACAACGCCATCAATTCATCAAAACGAATCTCATCCCCACCAGAAGGATCCAACAGCGTAATTCCGAAGGTCAATGCGGGATCGACCACAAGCTGGGATTCCTCAAGATAGACCTCCAGGAAGCCCAATCGACCGGTTCCTTCCAAAGAGCCTTCCAGTTCGAGTCCACTTACACTCAGGCCGGATGCTCCCCCCAGCGTCTCAATGAAAACGCCATCGGTAGTCTCAATACCAATCACCAAGTCCAGCACCACATCGACCGATACATGCATGTCCCCTGAGATATCAATCTCGCCTACCCCGTATTCAGTCTGCAATTCCAAAGCTGCCTGCCCATTCAAGGTGCGCTGTACTTGGATGGTCAAAATGGTGTCAGCCAGACTATCACCATCACGATCGGTGACTTCATCCAATACAACATTCCCAGCCACGTCATCCAAATCATCCAGACGCGCCCGCAAAGCATCAAAAGTCAGGATGGTGTCACCAATTTCAGAGAGACTGAATCCGTTTTCACCCGATTCAATCAGGCGTTCGAGTCCCGAAGTTGACCGAACTGATCCGCTCTGAACCATTTCAGTAGCCTCCTCGACCGGATCACCGACCGGATCAAGATCGTTTGTTTGAGATCCGTTCAAGACGCGTGGCAGCGAGTAACCAATCAAGGCCAATTCATCCATCATCCCATCGCCACTCAACGAATCATTTGACCCCATCCAATGTGAATAACCGAAAAAGACCTCAGTCATCACATGATAAAAGATTTCCAGATCGGATGCCGGCACGAGATTGTTGTCGAGCGTGGCATTTTCAAACGCAAATATCGCTTGTTGATTTGCCCGAATATCCTGAATGGTCAGAGTTGTGACACCTGCATCGCTCGTCTGGGTGAGGCTGTGACTTTTACCTCCTTCCAGAACCAATTGATTGGTACCGCCACCTCCGTCGAAAAAGATTCCTTCGGGATTAGAAGGATCAGAAGCATCCCCCGGGAAAGAAAGCGGTCCATGCGTGCTGTCCAAGGTAAGCGTATCATTTCCACCATTACCTTCCACGGTGATTTTGGCGACGGCACTCGCGGGTAGTGTATAAACAGGTGAATCGCTATTGACGTAGATGTCCAGCAATGAGGCATTGCTTTCACGACGTTCAACCTTGATCTCATCATTGCCGCCATCGCCCACAATGTGAATTTCGGTCATTTCATCCAGATAAACATCCGGCGACAATGTCAACCAGGCACCGCGACCTTGAGTCGCCACCAACAGAACATCTTCGCGGGACAAGTTGTGTGGATTCGGCGCATCAGCCGGATCTCGACTGATATAATCTGTGTCACGAAGCAAGGTATTGGGCAATCCGCGCCCCACTTCCGTCCAGGTCACTCCCGGCTGCGGATCGATTGCCCGGAACAATCCATTCACACCACCGACCAGCAAGATGTCTTTTCCTCCAACCTGAGCAAATTCGATGCTCTTCAATGACAAGCTGGATAGTTTGGTTGAAATGATTTCCCATTTTCCAGGTCCAGTGCGCTGATACACGTTTGCATCCGAAATGGCGTAAGCGATGTCGTAATCATCAGGATCTAGCACCAACCCGTAGATTGTTTCCGAACCGGGGGTAGTTTCCCTGCTGAAACGACTGACAGTCACCTGATTCACCGGCCCTTCGGCAGTAAGACTGTCTCCGGAAGTCACCGTTAGCACGGTGGGAGTCACGGCATGAACAGTGTAAGAGTGATCATTGTTAGACGAACCGCTGATGGTAATCACCTGACCGGGAGCAAACCCGTCCGCCTCCCAATCTCCGGACGATCTGGTAATGGTATCTTCGCTTGCCCCATTGTCCGCAAATACCAGATTAGGGGTTCCCGCCATGGCATTGGCCACTTGAATATAAATGCGAGACCAGCTGGAGGCATAAACCACATCGGGATTCTCAACACCATTCTTGGAACCTCCGTAAACCAGTGAAGTGAACTGACCACTGCTTGGATGAGTGAACAATCTCTGCACCGTTCCCAAACCATCGTAATAAGGAGTGGCGTCACTCCCGATATTCACGCTGGCATAGACCGAATTCAAACCAAGCAACATTCGGGTGTCATCCACTTGATTGACAACGTAAGCCAACTCCCGAAAACCACTGGTGTACTTGGTGGCATCGTTACCGTTCAAACCACTCAATCGAGAGACAAGCTGGAAAGCCCCGGAACCGTTGTCCTTGATGGAATAATCCGTTCCCGCATTGGCCAAAGCCTTGGAGCGTGCCAGTTGAATGGTATCGTTATCCACCCGAATGACGTAGTAATCTATGTAGGGATAAAGGCCACTACCAAAATCACTACCCCGACTGGTCACCAGACGGAACGGCCCGGCTCCCGTTGCCAAACCATGATTGGGAATGGTTATCTGATCGGTAGGATCGTCAATGGCAGCATTGGCAAAGCTAAGGAAAGGTTTCGTCAACTGACGAGTCCCCGAGCCATCCGTGGTCAAATTGATCTGGCTTCCATTCAGAGCATCCTGTTGATTGGCGGCCAACTGAATGGCGTTGTCAGAAACCCGAATGGCCCAATAAAGCGCATCTGTTGACAGTTCGGCAGGAAGACTACCTCCTCCGGAAACGTCCACTTTGAAGGGTCCGTCTCCGGTTACCAAGCCATGATCATTGATGGTGAGTTGATCGCTGCCGATGTTGACAGTGAAGTTCATGGTGTGCGACACAGGAGAAGCAAGTCCGACAAGTTGATTCGTTCCTGAGATCAGGGCTCCATTTTCATCAAAAAGGCGCTGGGTAAAACTGCCGAGATTATTGGACATGGTATAGCGACGCACTTCGTCAATCTGCCCATCGTCATCCAAATCCAACAAAGCCACGGCCGTGATGTTGCCATCGCCCGGCGGGAGTCCGCGTCCATCCAGCACAACAGACCACCTGAAACGTTCATCCGGTTCATCTACGAAACCGTCCCCGTCATTGTCAACACCGTCAGCCGGGAAAGGCTGTTCAATGACACCATTGTCCTGAGTGCCGGCGAAGAGGACATTGCTGACCGGGTCGTAAGACATGGAAAGAATCTCCGTGGCGCCAAAGGATGCATTGAGACTCTTCCACTCACGATTCTGCCAGACATGGATTCCATTGACAGGACCTTCGGCAGCAAGACTGTCGGCTTCCGTTACTTTCAATACAGTCGCGGTCAATTCGGAAATCGTATAAATGCCGTCGTTGCTCGATGAGCCAGATACTTCAATGTGATGTCCGACAGCAAATCCATCGGTAACCCAACTCCCGGCCGAACGGGTGATGGTATCCGGCGAGGCATCCGCAAAAGTCAGGTTCGGATTGCCGGCCAGAGCGGGATAAGAGACAACTGTAACGCCAGACCTTGGGCCTTCGGATTGAAGCTGATCAGATGCAACCAGTGTAAGGGTGGAAGCAGTAACTGAGGCAATCGTGTAAACCCCGTCATTTCCATACAAAGAAAAGCTACCTATCACACCAATGCGTTGACCTGCGACAAACCCGTCCGTGATCCAGCTTCCGGCAGAGCGTTGAATCTGGTCAGGATTGGCATCCACGAAAGTGACGTTCGGAGACCCCGTCATGGTCACCGTGGCATTGTCACCAGGGTTAAGTAAACGATAGACGCCTCCATCATCCCCATCCAAAAGCTGCCCTGCTCCATCCAGAACCAAGACTCTTGAGTCAGCATGCGAACGTGTACCCGTGGCGTTTTGCTTGGTGATGTGATCCCATTGGCTGGTTGTTTGATCCCAACGGAAAATATGGGCAGGCCGGTCTCCTCCCAGATAGATATTGCCATCGGCATCCGCCGTGATGGAGAAATGCAATTCGCCCTGGCTGCCGCGGTGAATCTGCGGTTGAAGCGTTCCCGGACCATCGTATTCAGTGGCGATTGCTTTGATTTCTACTGCGGTCTGAATAGTCTCTGCTGTGAGTGAATCCGAACCAGATAACGTCAACACCAGCGGAGTGACTCCGGTCACGGTATAGGTACCATTATTGCCAGTTGTATCGGAGATCTTGATCTCATGCCCTTTCACAATCCCGTCCTCAACCCAGCTCCCCACGCTACGCGTGATGGTATCGGGATTCGCATCGGCAAAGGTCAATTCCGGAGCCCCTTTGATACCGCGCAAATAGACTTCGGTATCCAAGGCAACACCTGCATCCATCGTCAATGTGTCATGAGTGACGGAAGCCACCAAATGAACCCCATCGCTTGCAGCAGACCCGGTTATTTCAATGTAATCTCCCGCTTGGAAACCATCCCGAATCCAACTGCCAGTCGATCGCACAACCGTATCCTGAGCGGGATCGTTATCGAAGAAGTCGATGAGCCCGGGATTCGATGTGACAGGAAAACTCAATTCAAATTCGGGTCGTCCGGGAGCTTCTCCGAGCAAGGACCAATTAGCCCCCTGATCGTCGGATTTGAATATCCCTATGAAATGATCATCCCCACCAACCAATGCAGCATAGACCTCGTTCGTCGCCGATGCATCATCTGCCTGGACCGCTAATAAGATACGCTGCACCCCTACTGCCGTTTCATCAGCATCATCGACATAGCCGTTTCCGTCATTGTCCCAGCCATCGCTTGCCAGGGTTAATCCCGTATTCACAGCGGTCCAAGTAGCTCCGGCGTCATCGGAACGATAAACCCCGCCGCCTCGAACACCGGCATAGATGCGTTGTTCCGCTCCCGGATCAATGGCCAGATCTGTCACAGATCCGGTCGGAAAATGGCGCTCGTCCAGAGGGAAAAATTGCGCGCTAGGATCAATGGGCTGAATCTGGGTAAATGTATCCCCGCCATCCACGCTACGAAAAACACCTCCCTCTTTCAGCAACTTGACCTTCAAGGAAGTGATGACCTTTACTCCGCTGACACTGGCTTCATCCACCAGAATTGAGTCGGCTTCCAAGGTCAGGACAGTCGCAGTGACGGAAGCAATCTTGTATGTCGCATCATTTCGGGTGGTACCATCAACCGAAATTTCGTGACCGGATGCAAAACCATCATCTATCCAGCTGCCAGCGGAACGCGTGATGGTATCCGATGAAGCGCCCTGGTCGGTGAAGGTCAAATCCGGGGAACCAAGCATTTCCACTTTGCTGGATTCTCTGACCGTTTTTCCTTCAGCTGCCACAAGCACAATGTCCTGCCCGGAAATGCGTTTTGCCACAATGGCGCTGAGCGGCAAACCGGTCATATCCGGCACACCCACCAATTCCCAGGTATCTCCTCCATCCTGAGAACGGAGCAAACCGATCGCCAAACCACCTTCGTGATTGGCGCTTCGTTGACCTGTTCCCGCAAAAACAATCAATTTGCCAACAGGCGTGGAAGCATCCACCAGGTTCCCATCCGCATCATGGGAATGTATGGCAATGGAAGTAAAGGACAGTGATGGCAGTTCATCGGTCATCGCCGTCCAGGTCTGCCCTCCATTCTCAGTCCGCCAAACGCCACCGTTTACACTAGCTGCAAATAGGATTTGATCGTTCGCCGGATGTACTGCGATCGCTTCAACTGCCCCTGATTCAGGGAAAGGTGCATCTTTTGTAAGATCCGAATGAATCAGTCCAGGGCCCTCGTCCTGCCAATCCGGCACACCGGGAACCACTACAGCCACACCTGAAAAAGCCGACGCATCAATCGCCCCACCTGAGACCACCACCTGATCGGGAACATCGTCGAAGATCAAATTGAAGTCACTTCCACCATCCAAGGAAGCATCGGTGAGAATCATGTCAGCCGGATGACTCACAAAAATGGTGTCAGTGCCAGCGTCGCCTTGAAGATGCAATTCCGGATCGCCTGATCCGCTTGCACCAGCGACAAAGGCAGGATCCAGACTCTCAATAATGATCTGGTCATTACCTCCGCCGGCATCGATGGTCAGGGAGGAGGTTGGATTAGGAAAGCTAATACTCTCAAAAGAACCATTGTCACTTTCAATGGTCATGAATCCAGGCTCATCGGCGTCCTTCAAGCGAATGATATCATCCGAGCCGGTCGCGGTGAACAACCGGTCGGCCACATCACTGTTGTCGGTAATGGGCTCAAGTCCGGTGTAATGAATTTCCCATCCCTCACCTTGTATGGAACCCGAGTCAGGGCCGGAAGCAATGTAGCGCACCGTTGCACCAGCCGGGCCATCCAGAATCAATGAATCAAATCCGGCTTCACCTCCATGAAAAACAACCGTGAGCTGTCCATCCACATGCACTTCAGGCAATCGGATGGTGAGGGTATCGTTGAGATGATCACTACCCGTAACAATAACGGTCCCATCGACAGATAATCCCGTCGGTTCGACCACATACTGACCGATAGCGCTAACAATATGGGCGTTATAACCTTGCGAATCGGAAACAAATTCTAAAACAGACTCGCCCTGCTCTGCTGTCAGGGACACAGACAATCCCGAGGTCTGATCAAGACTCTGAGACGCAACATGGTATGATAAGCCACGCGAAAAGCCATCACCCGACGAACAGGGTCCAGCACCAGGAGGCGCATTGCCCGCATTCAACGTCTCAACCAGACGAGAACAATAGCAAAAGAAATCGAAATCTCCCGGCTGATCCGTCACCAAAAGCGATGTTTCGGAAAGGATATCTGAAGCGGGAATAAAATTGGAAATATCGGAAGTTGGAGCATCACCCTGCTCCTCAGTTTCACCGTCTGAAGCATCCTCAAGTGGACCGCTCACTGCAGCCTCACCCGCTGCGTCACTTTCTTCGGCGAAGATACAGTCCTCCTGCGAGGCACCCTCCTGGTTGAACAGAGAATCTAATGCATCAAGATCCCCGTCAATCAACCATTCGGTCACTTCATCCTGTGTTTCATTCTGGATCAATTCACACGACTCCGAAGCGCAGAACAAATCTTCTTCGACTCCAGAAGACGCGTGACTCTCTGATAAAACAGAAAGCCCATCCCCAGAAAGAAGCACACGAGGCTCCAACGCCTCCAGGCTGTAAGACGAACGTGTCACTGGTAACTGGTTGGCCAATGATTTACAAAACCTTACCAAAAGTCAATCTATTTATGGATGGATCAATCCACCATTTTATCGAAATTCCGTCATCACCCCATCGTTCAAGGCCATTGCAAACTTTCAACCGATGGAATAATCACGACACTTCCCCACCAAAAAAACAACTGAAAGGCTGGCAAATAGAATTTGCAACAATCAGCTTCTGCAAATGAAGCCCGAGGGTCTATTCAGTGGTCCAGGGAGCTCGGGCATTTGTGGTGATTTCCTGATCCAAAGCCTCCATGCGTTGGCTGAGTCTCCTCACGAGATCAGGATATTGACTGGCAAGATTGTTCTGCTCACCTAAATCGTCTCTAAGATGAAACAACATGATCTGAGTCGGATTCGGTCCACCTTGCTGATTATTTTGGTTACGTTGTTTTTTGACCAGGATTTTCCAATCACCTTGCCTGAGCCCTTCCAGATTGCCAACCGATGTGTAGTGAATGAATTCAGTGCGCGGCGACCGATTCAGGGTTCCTTTCCAAAGTCCGGAAACGTCGATGCCATCAATTTTTCTGTCGGATGGCAATGGCTTACCCGTAATGGCAGCAATAGTAGGAAGAACATCAATCGTTCCGGTCAATTCGTCGCACACGGTTCCTGCAGGTATGCCCGGTCCCCGCATTAAACAGGGCACGCGCTGCCCGCCTTCGAAAGTCGTTCCCTTGCCCGCACGCAGCGGTCCGGCGGAACCGCCATGATGCTTGAACTGCAACCAGGGACCGTTGTCCGTGGTGTAAATGACATAGGTGTTCTCGGCCAGCTTCAAATCATCCACCACATCCAACAAACGCCCCACTTCGCTGTCAATATGCTCGATCGTGTTGATGTAAGCATTTTTAGGATCCGGATCACGCACATCATCGGGCACATAAAGCGGGATATGCGGCATCGTATGGGGAAGATAAACAAAAAACGGCTCATCCTTATGAGCTTTTACGAAATCAATTGCCTTCTGGGTATAACGCCGCGTCACCGTTCGTTGATCAACGGGCAACTCGACAATTTCCTCATCCTCAATCAAGGGAGTCTTCCATTTGGTCAAGGTCGATTCCGGATCATTCCAGAGATTATCCATCCCCTTCCAACCGCCTTGCGGTTTCCCCTTGTTGTCGGGATGGTTCATGTCATTCGAGTATGGAATACCAAAATAAGTGTCGAAACCATTTGAGGTCGGCAACACTTCTTTATGATGTCCCAAATGCCATTTACCGAAGCAAGCCGTGGCATATCCCTGTGATTTCAAATGGTCCGCAATGGTATGCTCCTTAGGATTCAACCCCTTTTTGGACTGAGGAAACAACACATGTTGATGCATCCCAACACGCTTGGGATAACAAGCCGTCATCAAGGCAGCACGCGAAGGAGTACACACCGGCGAAGCCACCGTAAAGCTGGTGAATTTACGCCCCTCGGTCGCCAACCTGTCGATATTGGGAGTCTTGATCGTTTTGGAACCAAAACAACTCAGATCACCATATCCCTGGTCATCGATAAAGATCAGGATGAAGTTGGGTTTGGCAGCATGGGTGACATGAGCTCCCAGAAAGACACCGCTCAGAATCGAGCAGCACAACAAGCGATGAAGAAACGTTTGCATTACGATAGATGGTATTTGAATCGATGGATCGCCCCCATCCTCACATCGATGCCAACAAGATGCAAGTGCACATCCTTCACCAATCCACGCACCTTCCTGGGCACTAGGAAGCGTGAGCCGAGAGCCATATGGATTGCGAGCGACTCGGCGCCGCTTTGGATACCTCAGGTCAATGCCTCAGCATACCTGGTTCATGGGATTTAGTCCTTGTCCGCAGCAGTCAATGAAAAACACATGACACGTTGAGGTATGGGTGGGTGAATAAAGATGAACAATATTTTTTGGGTATGCGGACCTTATCCAAAGCGGTTCCGATACATCGGAACACGCAGTCCATAGAAATCCATGCGCTTCTTGTCCTCCAAAGAATTGGCTGATAAGCGCCCGAAGCGTGGCGCACCCAAAATAAAATCTCGCATTTTACGGATTCTCCATTAGGTTGAGCCCAGATAATGTTGAAGAAAGCGACAACCATTCTGTTGATGCTGATCTTCGTCGCCGGACAATTGGGCGTGACGATGACAGCTATGGGTGTGTCGTTGAACAACCAACCCGCAGAGTCCTGTCATTGCAAATGTGGCGGAGACAGTTGCTGCGTGGATGCTTCCCAACCGGATGCGCCGGAAACGCCCGCAACTCCTCCCCAAACAGAAAATCAGGTAAAAATCTCCCTCCTGGCCAAATGGATCCAATCATTTCAATTGGCAGCATGGGATTCCGATGCCAAAAAGTTTTCGTTCGCCTCACCCCCCGTGGTGAAGTCGACCAGCATTCCTGCCTACACCTTGTTCTGCTCGTATCTCATATGATCAAAGGATCATCAAGGTGACGTGTGTACGTCTCCGATGATGACTCCTTCTACTGTCTTTGTGCGCACTGCCACAAATAAACAGCATTGATCCATTGAGATGCCACTATGAAGACAACGGCAATTTATTCTATTACAAACAATTTAATCCTAACAGGCTTGATCGGAGGACTGACAGCATGTTCTTCGGGCAAAACCATACATACCTCAACCAGACTGGAAGCGGTTTCGTCGCCCATTGGCGCTACCGCTGACACATCCTTTCAACCAACGAAATTGGATCCGCCCGAACTAAGCCCGGACTCCAATCTACAGGATGCCCTTGCTCTTGCAGCGTTGCGACACCCGGGGATGAAGGCAGCGTTTGAATCATGGCAAGCCGCTCTTGAAAAGAGCCCCCAGGTCACCGCTCTGCCGGATCCGAATTTCTCCTACGGATATTTTATCAGAGAGGTGGAGACCAGAGTCGGCCCGCAGCAGCAACGTGTGGGGCTTTCCCAAATGTTTCCCTGGTTTGGTAAACGCGCCCTGGCTGGTCAGATGGCCAACCATGAGGCCGAGGCTGCCTGGCAGGCTTATGAATCGACCAAACGCAACTTGTTTCAATCCGTCAAAACCACCTGGAGCGAGCTGGCTTTTCTTTACGAATCCATTCGTATCACCAAGGAAAACATCGATCTCATGAAACATCTCGAAAGCGTTGCCCAGGCCCGCTTTCGAAGCGGAAGCGATGTCACGGGGGTCGTGAAAGCCCAAGTCGAAATCGGCAAATTGGAAGATCGATTGCTGAGTTTGCAGGACATGATTCACCCCCTGTCAACGCGCCTCAACGCAGAAATGAATCGCCCATCGAACGCGATGCTTCCTATTCCGAAATTGAACGACACCCCGCCCTCAGACCTGCCAAACGACACCTCGATGGATTCCTTGCTGATGTTGCATCCGGACCTTGCAGCGTTACAGGCCGAAGTGGAAAAACACAAAAAATCCATACAGCTGGCCAGTAAAAATAAGCGTCCGAATTTCACCTTGGGCTTGGATTACATTCAAACCGATTCATCGGGGGCGGCAGGAATCACCGACAACGGCAAAGATCCCGTGATGATCACCGGGGCGTTCAACATCCCCATCTGGAACCAAAAGAACCAGGCCGCAGTACGAGAAGCGGAAGCCAACACATCGGCCGCCCAACACCGACTACAGCAGCGAGAGAATGAATTGAAAACCGATCTGGCCATGGCCCTGTTTGATTTCCGGGATGCGGAACGCAAGCTTGGTCTGTATCGAGATTCTTTGACTCCCTTGACTGAAAACGCTCTCCGAGTGGCAGAACAATCCTATCAGGCAGGACAATCGGATTTCCTTGAACTCATCGATGCGCAACGATTGCTCCTCGAATTTCAGTTATCCTATCAACGCGCCCTCGCAGATCGCGCCATTGCAACAGCCGACTTGGAAAAACTCCTCGGCAAACATTCTCTGTTTCCCGACTCCACCCAATCACCTCATACGACCAAACCATGAAAAAGACGATCCCAACCATCTTCATCACCGCTGTCATCATGTTCGCTGGCGGTTTTTGGCTGCGCGGTTTTTTCCAGGAAGATCACGCCGCTCACTCTCACTCGGCAAAGGAGACAACGCGACAAATAAAATTCTACACCTGTTCCATGCACCCTACCATCCAACAGGATACACATGGAACCTGTTCGTTGTGTGGGATGGATTTGATTCCGGTCTACGAAGGGGATGATTCCAACTCGGGACCGCGTTCCTTAACACTTTCCGAGCGAGCACAAAAGCTGGCGGAGATTCAATCCACTCCGGTGGAAAGACGCTACGCGGAAGCGGAAATCCGCATGGTCGGGAAAGTAGAATACGATGAGAGCCGCTTGTCCTACATCACCGCGCGCGTGCCAGGTCGTTTGGATCGTCTCTACGTTGATTACACAGGAGTTCCGGTCAAACAAAACGATCACCTGGTGTATCTCTACAGTCCCGAACTTCTCAAGGCACAGGAAGAACTCATCACTGCCATTCAAACAGCGACAGATCTTGAATCCAGTTCCAGCGACTACCTCCGGGAGCGCTCCCGGGAAAACATTCGGTCAGCACGGGAAAAGCTGAGGCTATGGGGTTTGACCGAATCTCAGATCGCAGACATCGAACAAAAGGGAACACCCAGCGATCACATCACCATCAATTCCCCAATGGAAGGCATCGTTGTGCACAAGAATGCCGTCGAAGGCATGTATGTCCAGACAGGCACTCAGATCTATACCATCGCCGATCTTACCCATGTATGGGTCAAACTGGATGCTTATGAATCCGATCTGCCCTGGATTCACTACGGTCAGGAAGTTGAATTCCGCACCGAAGCTTACCCTGGCGAAGTGTTCCGGGGGCAGATCGCTTTTATTGACCCGGTATTGAACGCCAAAACGCGAACCATCAAGATGCGTGTCAACCTCCCCAATCCGGAAGGCAAACTCAAACCGGACATGTTCGTGCGCGCAGTGGTGAAATCTCAAATCGCCAAGGGCGGTCGCGTCATGGATCCCAATCTGGCCGGCAAATGGATCAGCCCCATGCATCCGGAAATCATCAAGAACGAACCCGGATCATGTGACATCTGCGGCATGGATCTGGTGAGCGCGGAATCTTTGGGATATGTGAAAGCTCAAGCAGAAACGGCGCCACTGGTCATCCCGTCCAGCGCACCACTGATCACAGGAAAACGCGCGGTGGTCTATGTCGACCTGGGACAAGGTCAATACGAAGGGAGGGAGATCGAACTGGGTCCCAGAGCGGGTGATTATTACCTGGTCGAGTCAGGGCTCCAGGAAAGCGAAAAGGTGGTTACCCACGGAAACTTCAAAATCGACAGCGCCATTCAAATCCTCGCCAAACCCAGCATGATGCAACCTCAAGGAGGCAAATCCGGCGGCGTTCATAACCATGATCACGGCAGTCACACAGAACATGAAGCAGAAGCGCCCCAACCAACGGCCTTCCCGACACCGCCCGGTTTGCAGGATTCGTTGGACGAGTTGGTCAGTCTCTACATGGAAATCCAACACGCCCTGAGCCACGACGATCAAACCGCAGCCAACACTCCGACCACCAGGATGGAAACTGCATTGGATTCCATGCCAAGCGAAGTTTTGGATGGCGAAGCTCAAGCAACATGGAACGAAAGGCAAACCGAACTCCAACAAGCCCTGTCCCACATGAAAACTTCCGGCGAGGACATGGGAGCGATGCGTCAAGGGTTCGAACACCTGTCCAACACATTGATCCAAACACTACGACAATTCCAACCCACAGCCAAAGCTGACGTGTATCTGTATCATTGCCCCATGGCTTTTGACGGTAAAGGCGGCGATTGGTTGCAAAGCCATGAGGGAACCGAAAACCCCTACTACGGTTCCAAAATGTTCACCTGCGGAGCGTTGAAAGAAACGCTCGTGACATCCGACACCAACACATCGTCCGACGATTCCAATGAAGAGTAACGATTCACCCCAAGGCTGGATCGAACGTCTCATCGATTTCTGCCTTCACAACAAATTGATCGTTGTCCTGGGAACCCTGTTTCTCATCGGGTGGGGTTTGTTCGTGGCCCCGTTCGAATGGGAGATCGACGGTATTCAACGGGATCCCGTTCCGGTTGACGCCATCCCGGATATCGGAGAGAACCAGCAGATTGTGTTCACGGAGTGGATGGGACGTTCGCCGCAGGATGTAGAGGATCAGATTTCTTACCCACTCACGGTTTCCTTGATGGGACTACCCGGAGTGAAGACAGTCCGGAGTTATTCCATGTTCGGGTTTTCATCCATTTACGTGATCTTCAAAGAGGATATCGACTTTCACTGGTCGCGATCACGCATCCTCGAAAAACTAGCAAGTCTGCCCGCGGGGACACTTCCCGAAGGCACCCAGCCACGACTTGGTCCGGATGCCACAGCCCTGGGCCAGGTGTTTTGGTACACCCTCGAAGGACAGGATGCCGATGGCAACCCGACCGGCGGTTGGGATCTGGATGAACTCCGGTCCGTTCAGGACTACTACGTGCGCTACGGTCTTTTGGCCGCGGACGGTGTCAGTGAAGTCGCCTCGGTGGGGGGATTTGTGAGAGAGTATCAGGTGGATGTGGATCCCGATGCGATGCGGGCATTTGATGTGTCGCTGCAGGAAGTGTTCAAAGCCATCCAAATGTCCAACGTGGACGTCGGCGCGCGAACGGTTGAAGTCAATCATGTCGAATATTTCATCCGGGGCCTTGGCTTCATCAAATCCCTGGAAGATATCGAGAACACAGTCATCAAGGTACGGGATAACGTTCCTGTCTATGTCCGTAACGTGGCCCATGTCACCTTCGGCCCGGCGCTGCGGCGAGGGGCATTGGACAAAGAGGGAGCGGAAGCGGTGGGGGGTGTCGTAGTGGTTCGCTACGGTGAAAACCCGTTGGAAACGATTCAGAACCTGAAAGAAAAGATCAATGAACTCACCCCGGGACTTCCCTCCAAAACATTAGACGACGGAACGGTCAGCCAGGTTCGCATCGTCCCCTTCTATGATCGAACCGGTCTGATCAAAGAAACACTCAACACCCTGCAGGTGGCCCTGACCGAGGAAATCCTCATCACCATCATTGTCGTCATCGTCATGTTGATGCACCTGCGCAGCTCCGTCCTCATCGCAGGATTGTTGCCGATTGCAGTTCTGATGTGTTTCAGCGCCATGAAAATGTTTGGTGTGGACGCCAACATCGTCGCTTTGTCCGGCATTGCCATTGCCATCGGCGCCATGGTGGACATGGGAATTGTCATCTGTGAAAACATCCTCAAACAACTGGAAGAAGCCTCCCCGAACGAACACCCCATCGATGTCGTCCGCCGGGCATCCGGTGAAGTCGGCAAAGCCGTTTTGACAGCGGTGTCCACCACCGTTGTCAGTTTTCTCCCCGTATTCACCATGGAAGCGGCGGAAGGCAAACTCTTCAAACCGTTGGCATGGACCAAGACCTTTGCGCTGCTCGCTTCGGTGGTCGTAGCACTGACCGTGATTCCCCCGCTTGCCCAGATTCTTTTCACCGGACGTATCACCGGGAAAACCGTGCGCCGTTTTTCTTTTGGCACCATGATGGTGCTGGGTTCCATTTTGTTGCTTGTCCAACTGGTTCGATGGGCAAGCGGTGGCGAACCTCATGTGGTTGGTTGGCTGATCGGACTGGCGACCCTGCTCACCGGGCTGTATCACCTCCTGGCACCTCGCTTGCCCGCAATGGTTCAACATCGTGTCCCCAAAACAACCAACTATCTGGCAGCTGGCGTTGTTTGTTTTATCCTGACCTCACACTGGCTTCCCTTGGGGCCTGAAAAAGGAATACTGTCAAACCTGGTATTTGTTATTGCATTGATTGGAGGGTTGCTTGGGAGCGTTGCCCTGGTTCAACGAAATTACGGCGCCATGCTGACATGGTGCCTGCGTCATCGTTTGGCTTTTCTGACTCTGCCTATCGCGTTGGTGGTTTTGGGGTGCAGCATTTGGTTGGGATTTGATGCATTGTTCGGTTGGCTTCCGGGTTCAATCCGCACATGGCGTCCGGTGTCACAACTGGCGCATCAATTCCCGGGCATGGGTAAAGAATTCATGCCGGCATTGGATGAAGGGTCCTTTCTCTACATGCCAACCACCATGCCGCATGCGTCCATCGGAGAGTCCATGGATGCCATGCGCAAACAGGATCTGTCCATCCGACAAATCCATGAAATCGACACCGTGGTCGGCAAACTCGGACGCGCCGATACATCGCTGGATCCGGCACCGGTCTCCATGGTGGAAACGATCATCAACTATCACCCGGAATATTTGCTGGATGATCAGGGACACCGTTTGACCTTCCAGTTCGATGCGAAAAAAATCGATTCCTTCAGGGATCTTAACGGCAATCCAGTGCCCGCGCCGGATGGAGAACCTTACCAAGTAAAGGGATCCTTCCAACGTGATGCCTCTGGCAATCTCATTCCGAGTGATTCCGGAAAACCGTTTCGTATCTGGCGTCTGGCGCTCAACCCCGAATGGAATGAAGGCCGCGCTCCCTGGCCGGGCGTTCAGAGCGCGAATGATATTTGGGATCTGATTGTTGATTACGCCGAAGTGCCCGGCTCCACCTCCGCGCCGAAACTTCAACCCATTGCCGCTCGGCTCGTCATGTTGCAAAGCGGCATGCGCGCCCCCATGGGCATCAAGGTCAAAGGACCCGATTTGGAAACCATCGAACAGGTCGGTTTGCAACTGGAACGACTGCTCAAGCAAGCGCCCAAGGTCAATCCCGCCACCGTGATCGCCGACCGAACCGTGGGCAAGCCTTACATGGAAATCGAAATTGATCGGGAAGCCATCGCGCGTTATGGCATTCGCCTGGGTGAGGTGCAGGAAGTCATCGAAGTGGGTATCGGCGGCAAACGCATTTCCACCACGGTGGAGGGACGTGAGCGGTATCCGGTTCGAGTTCGCTACATGCGCGAATTGAGAGATCAACTGGAATCACTCGGACGAATCCTTGTTCCGGCTCCGGACGGCTCACAAATTCCGCTCGAACAACTGGCACACATCAACTACCGACGCGGTCCTCAAAACATCAAAAGCGAGGATACCTTTCTGCTGGGTTACGTCCTGTTCGACAAACAACCCGGTTTCGCCGAGGTGGAAGTCGTTGAGTCGGCACAAAACTTTTTGAAACAACAAATCGAAAACGGGCAGTTGGTTCTGCCTCCGGGAGTCAGCTATGCCTTTGCCGGAAGCTATGAGAACCAGGTGCGTTCGGAACAAAAGCTGCGACTCGTGCTCCCCCTGGCCTTGTTTGCCATTTTCATCATCCTCTACCTGCAATTCAAATCCACCGCCACCACCATGATGGTATTCTCCGGCATCCTTGTGGCATGGGCTGGAGGTTTCCTGATGCTATGGCTGTATGGACAGGATTGGTTCCTGAACGTGAGCCTTCTCGGAGTCCCCATTCGTGAGCTGTTCCAAATGCACACCTATCACTTGAGTGTTGCAGTCTGGGTAGGATTCCTCGCCCTGTTTGGTATTGCATCGGATGACGGCGTCATCATGGCCACCTATCTGGATCAATCCTTTGAAAAGCATAAACCAGGCACCATAGCCGAAATCCGGAAAGCCACGGTGGAAGCGGGCAAACGCCGGGTGCGCCCCTGTCTCATGACCCTTGCCACCACCGTGCTGGCGTTGATTCCGGTGCTCACCTCCACCGGACGCGGATCGGAAATCATGGTCCCCATGGCCATCCCCACCTTCGGAGGCATGAGTGTGGTGGTCATCACGATGTTTGTCGTGCCTGTGCTCTACGCAGCAGTCAAAGAGTTTGAAATCCGTCACAAACTGGACGCACGTTTCGCTGGGGTCCTGTCCGTTGTCAGTCTGTTTGTGTTGCCCATTTTGAGTGGAGTGATATTCGGTAAGGAAAGCAAATGACTACGGATTCATCCATGATTCAGAATTACTTGCCTTCTTCGACATAAAACGACTCCTCAGGTTTCGGAGGCCAACTCCATATCCGA
>CAYPZD010000100.1:0-11388 GCA_964415055.1 uncultured Verrucomicrobiota bacterium
GCCAGGAACCATGGCGCCTTTGTCAAATGCGTCGCGCACGGGCTGAATGACCTCAAGAAGGCCGGCATCATCAGCGGGGAAGAAAAAGGGATCCTTCAAAGCTGCGCCGCTGAGTCATCGATTGGGAAATAACATCTGACGCGGACTCGTAAGGTAACAACGATAAGGTCGGTTTCCGAATCCACGGAGACCGGCCTTTTTCCATGAAATCAATCCCTCAATCATCACATACGCCCCAACGGGCGAATGCGTCAGTTTTTCCTTTGGAAGGCATCCTTGAGTAGGCATGCCACAAGGAGCGCATCGAGACGATACGTTCTACCTGCGGTTGCCTCAGGGTAGGACGTGCCTGCCTGTCCCGCGACTGCGTGGATCCCTGGCGCGTCGCCTTATGGCATACAATCCTACAAATCACTTCACAATGGGCAGCCAAAAGACATCCACCCCACCTATCACCCCGCTCCGTTGGGGCGTGACTTGGTCGAATGCGTCAGGGTTTTCCTTTGGAAGGCATCCTTGAGCAGGCATGCCACAAGGAGCGCATCGAGACGATACGTTCTACCTAATCTTGTCGCTTAAGGAGCGCAGTGGAATCCACTCAGTCGGGGGACAGGTTGATCCAATTTAACCGATCAAATCGTGGACCACATTGCCCGCAACGTTAGTGAGGCGGAAGTCTCGTCCAGCGTAGCGGAAGGTGAATTTTTCGTGATCGAATCCAAGAAGCCACATAATGGTGGCGTGTAAGTCGTGGACGTGGACGACGTCTTCGACGGATTTGAATCCAAACTCGTCAGTGGCTCCATGCACGTACCCACCGCGCACACCGCCGCCAGCCATCCACATGGTGAAGCCGTGGTTGTTGTGATCGCGTCCGTTGATCTTGCCGGCGTTGGCGCCGGGTTTGGGGAGTTCAACCGTCGGGGTGCGTCCGAATTCGCCGCCCCAGATCACGAGGGTATCTTCAAGCATGCCCCTTTGTTTCAGGTCGGTAAGCAAAGCTCCGATGGGTTGGTCACTTTCGCGCGCGAGTCGTCCGTGATTCTTTTCAATGTCGTCGTGGTTGTCCCAGGGTTGCCCTGCTCCGTGCCATAATTGAACAAATCGCACGCCGCGTTCCAGCAATCTCCTGGCAATGAGCATTTGCCGTCCTTGCACACCGTTACCATACATCTCGCGGATGTATTCGGGTTCGCGCTGGATGTCAAAGGCGTCGGTGGCATCCATCTGCATGCGGTAGGCAAGTTCGAAGGATTGGATGCGGGCTTCCAACTGAGGATCGTTGGATCGTTCAGCCGCATGTTGTCGATTGATGCGTTTCAAGAGATCCAATTGCCGACGTTGCGCGGTAAGGGAAAGGTCTTTGTTCTTGATGTGCTCGATCAGTTTTTCCACATCCTGATGTTTGGTGTTGATGTAGGTTCCCTGAAACACGCCGGGAAGGAATCCGGACTGCCAGTTCTGAGATTCCTGGATGGGATAACCACCGGGACACATGACGATAAAACCCGGCAGATTCTGGTTTTCACTTCCCAATCCGTAAGTCACCCACGAACCCACACTGGGACGCACCAGACGGGCTTCGCCGCAGTTCATCAGCATCAGGGATGGTTCATGATTCGGCACATCGGCTTTCATCGAACGAATCACGGCGATGTCGTCAACACACTCAGCCACATGCGGAAACAGGTCACTGACTTCAATGCCGCTTTGACCGTATTTCTTGAAAGCAAAGGGAGAAGCGAAGGCCGCGCCGGTCTGGCGTTCGGTCTTGAGATTGCCGGTGGGGAGCATTTGTCCGGCGTATTTATCCAGCATGGGTTTGGGGTCGAAGGTGTCCACATGCGACGGTCCCCCATTCATGAAAAGATGGATCACACGTTTGGCCCGCCCCAGCATCGGCGGGTTCTTCGGCGCAAGCGGAACGGAAACATCAGCGGCCAGCTTCGGAGCCGCGCTCAGCATACCGGCTCCGCCCAGAGCACTGCTCAAGCCCAGGGAACCGAATCCCATTCCCACGCGTGAGAGGAATTCGCGGCGATTAGGCGACTGGTCCGATGCTTCATCTTTCATGCCGACACTCTACCTCAAGCAATGGTCCTGCGCCAAGTCGTTCTTGTTCGGGGAGCCTCCAGAAATTGAATGCGTTGACGGGCCACCTGATGGCGCAGGCGGCAACTTGAATTCACCATTTTAAATTCACTATTTAAAACGGATTGCCACTTTCGGGCGAAAGCGGCTACTGGCAGAGCAAGCTTTGAGGTAGATGGAATCAAGCCGCGCTGACAGCGGAATTGCTGTGGGCGCTCTTTGAAGTTTCTTGCTTGTAGAAATCAGCGGCGCCGAGGAGAAGACGTTTCATGTCCTCTGGAGAAATATCGGGCGCTCCTGAAAGCCATATGGGTTTGGGTTGGACACCGCTCCAGCTCGTTTCGGTGATTTCGACTGCGGTAAAGGGTTCGTGAAGATGGATGACATAGACCTTTTCGCTGCCATCGGGAAGCGTCTTATGTGCCAAACTCCATTGAGGCACTTCGTCTCCGTCCAATACAGTATCATGTTTCAGGACATTCCTGGCCCACGGGTAAATGCCTAAAAGGGCTGCAACAACCGTCATCAACAAACAGGTGGTCCACTCCACCCAAGTGGGAGCAGTTGGACTCAGAACAACCATCCAGACAACTGCAGACAGCAACACCACGTCTCCGAGATAGAAAATCCAGTCTGGCACCCTGCGGACTGAAAACTCAGTTCGGCTTTCCACTTCTGCATGGAATGGATTGTCATCCGCCCGAACCGCAGTTCCCACATCAGGAGACTGATCCCGCCCTTTCATCAAGCGAGACACTCCGGAGGAACGCGAGTCCGGATCGGGCACGCCGGACGACTGGGTATCTGGTGAATCAGACATCCCCTTGTCTTGAGTGCTCTCCTGCATCAACTGCGATAATCCACGTCCGAGTGATTTTTTCATAGCTGAACTTCCAATAAGACCAGTGATGGACTCAGCATAAAATCCATCCTGCGGCGGGTCCAACAAAATCTTGTTCGAATCAAGGAAAATGCCTTCCAGATGTCTCTGCATGCCTCCCTTTCAAATAGTCACAACAAATCTTGCCTTCAATCACCGTTTGCCATAACTTGGAGGCAGTCCCATTTGTGTTTAACAGAATTTGTATCTGAAAAGGATATGACCAAGAAATTCACCAAAACCTATGTGTCGCGCCGCTCGTTTATTGGCACGGCTGCCGCGACGGCTTTTTCCTTCAACTTCTTTCCCAAACGAGTATTCGGTGCCAATGACCGTATCGCCTTTGCCGGCATTGGGATCGGAGGTAAAGGTTCATCAGATATCGACAACGCGGGCAACCTCGGAGACGTGGTCGCCCTGTGTGATATCGACCTGAACAAAATAAATGAAAAAAGCGAAAAATTTCCAGGTGCCAAACACTACAAGGATTTTCGCAAAATGCTGGAGGAAATGGACTCGCAGATCGATGCAGTCACCATCAGTACCCCGGATCACATGCATGCCCCTGCCGGCTTGATGGCCATGAGCCTGGGAAAACATGTATACTGCCAAAAGCCCCTCACCCATTCGGTCTACGAAGCTCGCCGTATGGGACAAGCGGCTCGTCAATACAAGGTTGCCACACAAATGGGCAATCAGGGCACCGCTTCCGACGGTCTTCGTCGCGGTGTTGAAGTGATCCAGTCCGGAGCCATCGGCCCCGTCCGCGAAGTACATGTCTGGACCAACCGCCCCGTATGGCCACAGGCTCCAGATATCACAGCCCGGCCGACCGACACCCCGCCCATCCCAAACCATGTGGACTGGTATCTTTTCCTGGGGGTTGCACCCGATCGCCCCTACCACCCTGCTTATCATCCGTTTGGATGGCGCGGGTGGCTGGATTTCGGCACGGGTGCCATTGGTGATATGAGCTGTCACACCGCCAATCTGGCTTTCATGGCGCTCAACCTCGGTCACCCACTGAGTGTCGAATCCATCAATCACGGCCCCATCAACGACGAAACTTTCCCCGCCTGGGCTACAACCAAAACGGAATTTGGAGCACGCGGCACGATGCCTCCGGTTTCTTATTATTGGTATGAAGGCAAATTCCCAGATGGTAAGAAAAACCTTCCACCATTGGACCTGTTCTATGGTGAAAAACCAACGAATAGCGGATCATTGTTGGTTGGTGACAAGGGTGTGCTTTATTCACCAAATGATTATGGTTCGAGCTGGAAACTCTTGCCAGGAGATGACTTTAAGGATTATGAAGGTCCAACCCCATGGCTGCCGCGCAATGGCAAGGGCGACCAGGGCATGAAAAATGAGTGGGTGGAAGCTATGCGTGGAGGACGCCCCGCGATGTCGAATTTTGACTATGCCTCACAGATGACGGAAGCTATTCTGCTGGGCAACGCTGCCCTCAGAGTGGGTGGCAAAATCGAGTGGGACAGCACCCGTCTCCAAGCGAAAAACATGGATATTTCAGACATCATCCAACGCGAATATCGTCCGGGTTGGATGGCCTAGAGAAACACTCCGGTGTTCCTCCGGTTTGAAAAAAAGCGCGTGATCAGCAAGGGGTTGCTCCGATCACGCGCTTTTCTTTATTGCTCCCAATGCATCAAGCAACGCTTACTTCAATTTGCTTGGGCTTGGCCTTCTCGGCTTTCTGCACGTGAACCAGCAGAACGCCATCCTTGAATTCAGCCTTAACATGTTCCGCATCGGCATCATCCGGGAGACTGAAGGTTCGGGTGAAGTGACCGTATGACCTTTCAACCCGGTGGTATTTCTTTCCATTTTCTTCCTTCTCGAACTTGCGCTCACCGGTTATCGAAAGGATTCCCTTTTCAACTTTAACTGAGATATCGTCTTTCTTGATTTCCGGTAATTCCGCCTTGATCAGGTATTCCTTCTCATCCTCCACAATATCCACCAGAGGAGCCCAGCGGGCGGGTGCCATGGATTCTTCATCGTTGGCTCGGGTTGGAGTCGGAGTTCCGAAGAAGTGGTTCAAGCGGTTTTGCAATTCATCCATTTCTTTGAACGGGTTCCATTTGCGATCGAATAATGTGAGTGTGTTCATAACGCGTATCCTTTCCTTGTTGCTATTTGGTTTGATTGTTTACTGAAGGCTTTGGCCTTTTTCACTGGAGCAGAACTTCGTGCTCCTCGCTCGTTACTCTTCCCATACATCAGGATACGTACCATTTTGTTTTTATTCTCCTTTTCTTCATTATGAGCATGTTACATTATTTCATGATATCTTGATGAGTTATTTATGACTCACCATTAAGACTCAGTAAGAGTATTTATGTCGCTTTGAGCCTTTTTGTCTCATTTTTATTTCTTTTTATTCTTTTTTAATTGGTTACACATATTTTTAACAGAAATCCATTACCGAGGAGACGGGGTGCGCCGTCTTACCCCCACTTTAAACCCCAGAGCTTTGGAACCCTTTTCAACCTGCAATGGGAACGCCACTGTCATTCGATGAACTACAGGCTCCCCGCGTTCCATTCCTTTTGCTCAGAGACGTTTTCGAGAGGGATTTTTTTTTTGGGGGGGGGAGTCCCGCGTGCGGGATCTCCCCTCCATTGTCTAAAAAATGATCTGCGCCCCACAAAGAACACACCCCTTTTCCAGATAGACAAGTGCGTCGATAACCATCATGATCGCGGCTCACAAAATGGATGGTTTCAAACTCAAACAACACTTGGCAGAGGGAAAACGTGCCTACGGCACGGCAATCCTCACCGCATCGCCCCTCTGGCCCCCACTGGTTGCAAAAACGGGAATCGATTTTGTATTCATCGACACTGAACACATCGCCATCAATCGGGCGGAACTATCCTGGATGTGCCGAACCTATGCTGCCCTCGGACTCCCACCCGTCGTCCGCATCCCCAGCCCCGATCCTTATGAAGCCTGCCAGGTGCTGGATGGTGGAGCCGTAGGATTGGTCGCCCCATATATTGAATCTCCGGAACAGGTCAGAGCTTTGGTCGGCGCCGTCAAATGGCGTCCCCTGAAAGGCAAACGTCTGGATCAATTCTTACAAACGGACACATCGCTGGAACCCGATCTGACCGCCTATCTGGAAACCCGAAACCAGAAGCATCTCCTTTTGATCAATATCGAAAGCCGACCGGCCATCGAAAATCTGGATGATATTTTGTCGGTGCCCGGACTGGACGGCATATTGATCGGCCCCCATGATCTTTCATGCAGCCTCGGGATTCCGGAACAATACGACCACCCCGAATTCCACGCAGCCATCAAGACCATCATCACCAAGGCGAGATCGAAAGGACTGATTGCCGGGAACCACTTTTGCGAAGACCCGAAACTACATGCCAAATGGGCCAAGGACGGAGAAAACTTCATTGTTCGAAGCAATGATCTCTACCTGTTCACCCGGGCGTTGCGTCAGGAAATCAAGGAAATGAAAACAGAACTGGGGGATGACACCACGGCAGGATCGGAAGAAAACCTGGTGATCTGAACCACATAGGGAGCGACACTTACCATGCAAGACGCACAAGAAGTCAGACTAAGCCATTCGGAATTATTGCAACTGAAACGGTGGAACACACCAACCATCTACAATGGCTGGGAACAAATAACCCGACTCGATCGCACACGTGACGGGATCAACCTGGAAGAAACCACCGACTTCATGCCTGAAATGGGACCTATGGTCGGTTATGCAGTGACCCTGGTCATCGAACCATCCGAATCAGAACACCCCCACGCCCGACAAGGAGCCTGGCGTGCTTACCGGGAATATATCGCCAATCAACCCGGCCCCAAAATCGTGGTGGTGCAGGATCTGGACAAACCGGATGCCATTGGCTCGTTCTGGGGAGAAGTCAACGCCAACGTTCACAGAGCCCTTGGGTGTGTCGGCACCATTACCGACGGGGCCATCAGGGACTTGGACGAAATGACCAACAGCGGTTTCAAGGCACTTGCACGAAGAATGTGTGTCGGGCATGCCTATGCCTGGCCTGTAGCCTGGGGTGGAACGGTCGAAGTATTCGGTCAACACATCCACCCCGGTCAACTGGTTCATGCCGATAAACACGGATTCCTCGCCATCCCGAGAGAAGATGAAAAACGAGTCCTCGAAGCGGCACGTTTCATGGATAACAATGAATGTGACACGGTCATTGAAGCGGCACGTTCATGTGCCGGCCTGACGAATGAGGAAATTCTGCAAAGCATTGATGATGCCTCGATCCGGTTCAGCCAGGCGGCTCATCAGAAATTTTCGAGAGGCGGAGAGTGGTAATCTTCCATTAAGGCAGCCATACTACAAACACCATTTTGGAGTGCTCCGAGTCATCGGAGCTTTGGATACCTCAGGACAACGCTATCGCCTTAAATGACACTAATAACATCACATGACCCGACTGTAAGAATCTCTTGGGCTATTGGATATGGTATAAGGAAGTTTTCCCCATTCGGTTGACCGACAAGTATCCAGAGCGGTTCCGAGACATTGGAACGCCCAGTCCAGAAAAGTTTCGGCGATGAACGACTGTTTGGAATGAAATATGACGCCCCCGTAACTACCACTGCCAACAACCGGTTCTTGCGATCCGTAAAACCTGAGGGTAAAATGGTTCCATGCACATCCACGCTGACCAGTTGCACAAACCATTATCCCGCCAAGCATCCGTGCCCACTTTTCTGAAGCAATCAAAACGATTGGGTCTCGGCCTATTGGCAATCGCGATGGCGAGCATCCAATCAGGATGCAGCAGCACACCGAAGAAACAACAACTCCCCATATGGGCCTCGAATGCTCAACCGGTCGAATTACTCACGGAAGGCGCCGGAGAAGGCCCGGCCTGGCACCCTGAACTGGGACTACTTTTCAGCGGCAATCAAAGCATTCAAAACTGGCACCCCACCAAGGGCATTTCGGTCCACCGTGAAAAAGCAGGAACAAACGGACTGTTATTTGACCACCAAGGACGACTACTGGCCTGCGAACCCGCACAGCGTCGTGTCACTCGCAGGGAATTGGACGGCACACTCAGCATCCTCACCACCAATTATCAGGGAGCACGCTACAACACTCCCAATGACATCACGGTGGATGAAGCCGGCAGAATCTACTTTTCCGACCCCCGGTACGGTGACCGATCCAGCATGGAAATGAAAGATGCGGACGGAAACCTCGTGGAAGGGGTTTATTGCATCCAACTCGATGGCAATGTGACTCGGGTCATCACTCACGAGGTTGATCGCCCGAATGGCGTACTAGTTTCCCGTGACGGAAAATATCTTTACGTCGCAGACAACAACAACAACACGCATCAAGGGGCGCGTAAACTGTGGCGGTTTAAATTCAAGTCAGACGGAACACTGAATCTCCGCAGTCAAAAGCTGATCTTTGACTGGAAAACATCCCGTGGTCCGGATGGCATGATCCAGGATGTGCTTGGCCGGATTTACGTGGCGGCGGGTCTGAATAAAGATCATCCTCCACACGAAACCAGGGATCCTCATCCCGCCGGGATTTATGTCTTTTCATCAAGAGGCGAACTGCTGGACCAGGTATCCATCCCCAATGATGAAGTCACCAATTGCGCCTTTGGAATGGATGATTTGAAAACACTGTTCATCACTGCCGGCGGACACTTGTGGAGCATCCGAACAGCGGTCGCGGGACACCTTCCATGGCCGGAAGTGAAGCATTGAGAAGCTGTTCGCTCCGTTCTTTTCCACAATCATCTAAAACCATTCGCCAGCATGATCAATCCATTCCTCAAGTTTCCAAAAACCATGGGATGGATCCTGTTGATCTGCCTCATTCCCGTCTTCTTTGAGGCAAAGAAAATTCAATTTGCCCCCCAAGCAGACAAACTCCTCGCAACCGACCAGCGCCAGCAGGAAACTTTTTCAAAATTGCGGGGAATTCTGAACAATCAGGATGTCCTGGTCGTCAGCATGCGTTACCCCGAAGGCGTGTTCTCTTCCACTGGTCTTACTGCGCTGCATGAAGTGAGTGAAACCCTGATGTCCCTCGAAGGGGCAACAGACATCAAAAGCCTGACACACTCCTATAAACCGGTCCGCTCCGGTTTCAGTTTTCAAATGGTTCCCCTGGCCACCACGAACAGCCTGGACAAAGCCAACTTAAAAAAACTGGAAGATTATTCCCTCAATAATCCGCTCATCCGCAACGTCATGGTATCAGAGGATGGTCGGGATACCTTGATCAATGTAACCTTCGGGGAATCTCTGAACCGACATCAACAGACCACTCTCCTGCCCAAACTGAAAACATTATTGCATCCCTGGATGCAGCGGGGGTTCCAATTCAGATATCTCGCACTTCCCCTCGCAGAGCACGAAGTGCGTCAATCACTCCGGCAAGACATGCAATGGATGCTTCCCACCCTGGCGGTCGGCATCACGCTCATGCTGGCAGTATTCACGCGTTCATTGAGGTTGATGCTGTTCATGCTGGTTCAATCCGCACTGTGTTTGTTATTGGGGACCGCCATACTTTCCCGAACCGGTGCCGGAATCCCCCTGAGCGCCTGGTTGTTGCTTCCCTTTTGGGCCACCATTCAGTGGACACTCCTCATGCACTGCATCTCCGCTTGCCAGCAATGCTTGCATGAAGGAACTCTGGATCCGGTGGAAACGGGTATCGATCGCATCTTCAGATCCGCCTCGTTTGCCATCCTGACCACAGGGGTGGGCATCGGATCTCTCGCCGGCAGCGAGGTCCCATTCATCTCTGAAATCGGTATGATGGGAGCGTCTGGAGTTGCTTTGATATACCTTGTTACGTTTGGGCCGGGAATGGTTTTGCTGAAATTCTTTTTCCCTGCAAAACGACTCCTACGAGACGACGGCAATCATCACGTTCACTCAAGCCCCCCCGGATCCAATCGATTTCTGTCTCAAATCACCAGGCATCGAGCATGGATACTCCCCTTGTTTGCGTTGCTTGCCATGGCTGGAGCATGGGGCATCCAAAAACTATCGATCGATATTCGAATCAAATCCTTTCTGCATCCCCAAACAGAAACACGCAAAGGTTTGGAACACTTCGACAAGGTGTATGGTGGCGCCAACATTTTTCAAATGGAAGTGGACACCGGCAAACCAAACGGACTGCATCAACGCAACGTTTTGAACTACCTGGAACAACTCCAGAATGAAGCGGTATCCAAACCGGGCGTGACAGGCGTGTATTCATACGCCCAATTGCTGGCCATGATGAATCAGATCTGGGAAATGGAGGCTCCCGGCTCGTTTCAACTACCAAAATCAGACCTGATCATGGGCACTTTTGCCACCGTGTTGAAAATGCAGAACTACCCATTCATGCAGGCCCTGACAGACACCGATTTCCAGAAATCGTATCTCATCGTGAGAACGCCGGACATGCCGGGCAAGGAATACGTCCAACTGATCCGCGACATCGTGGACATCGCGGAAAAAAACCTCCCTGACGGATGCCAATTGAACGTGGCGGACGGTCTGTATCAGGTCATGGAATCCGACCGTCGCATGGTGCGCAGTTTGACGCAGTCAAGCATCTGGACGGCTGGAATCGTTTTGGTGTTACTGATCCTGCTCTGGCGATCCGTCAAACTGGGATTGATCGCTGTCATGGTCAACCTGAGCGCAGTGGTCCTGGTGGTGGGGGCTGCTGGATGGCTGGACATTCCTTTCAACACCTTCACCGTCATGATCGGCGCCATGGCATTTGGCATCGCCATCGACGATGCCGTGCATTTCATCGCCTACTGGCATCGGCTCCGATCTGGCGGCATGTCCACCATGGAAGCGCTGGATGAAACCTTAACAGTCAAAGGACGCCCCATCGTTTTCACGAGCCTGGTGCTGGTGTTCACGTTTGCCGTTTTCACCGGATCATCCTTCCCGCCCCTGGCTCAATTTGGGAGCCTTTGTGCGGTGGCGTTTTTAACAGCGCTCACAGCCACCTGCCTTATCATCCCCTGCATGCTTTGCAGAATTTCGGACTGATACCCCACTCAAGCACAAACACCAAGCGAGCAAAATCAACCTATATGCTCCGAGACGGTTTCTGCCAGAGCCGAGGCACTGAATGGCTTGAAGATCGTGCCATTGATGTCCAGCCCGCTGATTTCATCACAGGTATCCTGCATTTCCATTCCGGTGCAAAGCACAATGCCGACACTTGGTGAGATTTGTCGAATGGCTTTGATCAATGCAGGTCCATCCATCACGGGCATCGAGAAATCAGTGATCACCAATCCAATCTCCGCCTGGTGCTCGCTGAATTTAGACAAAGCCTCGGCGCCGTTGGAAGCTGAAATCACTTTGTAGCCTTTGTGACGCAACAGCATGGTTGC
>CAYPZD010000100.1:11488-18200 GCA_964415055.1 uncultured Verrucomicrobiota bacterium
ACAATGCCAAGCGTCTCAGTCAGCCCCACCCCCGTATGAGGTTCCTCCTTGGTCGTATAAAATGGTTCAAAAACGCGTTGCACCAAATGCGGTGCGATCCCCTGCCCCTGGTCTCGAATCGTTACGTGAAGGTATTCGCCCGGTTTCAAATCCAGGGAAAGACAAGCATCCGATGTCGCATCCAATTCCTCCAAACCGGCCCCGACTGAAATCAATCCCGGTTCGTTCATCGATTCAGCGGCGTTCTTCATGACGTTCACCAGCATCTTATGCAGCAACGATGCGTCGCCTTGAACAGATTTCAGGCGCTCCGGCAGGCTGGTCTCCAATTTGAGGTGTGAAGGCAGACTGTTCTTCACATCCGCAAGACTATGCAGAATGATCTTGTAAGCATCCAGCAACTCGGATCGTGGCCCTACTTTTTGTGTGGAAACAAGGAAAGGTCTCAACACGCTTCTGGCTTTCTGGACCGAACTTTCGATCCGATCAATCGTGTCCTTGGGAACACCGGATATTTCCGAATCCCGCAGATTTTCAGCATCCAGCAAAATAGGAGCCAGCGCGTTGTTCAATTCGTTCGCCATCGTGGACAAACCCGACTGCAGGGCACCGAGAGTGTTTGAAGCTTCTTTGTCGGCCTGAATCTGTTTCTGATTGGTCACATCCAGCACGACACTTTGCACCCCCTCAATCTTGCCGTACTGATCATACAACGGCGTGGCAACACAAAGCACGGTACGCTGATAGTCGCCATCTTTTTCAATCGGAAGCTCCACTTCAACCGTGGTGTTACTGGTAACAACTTTGGCAAGGGTCTGCTTTAATTTTTCGGCGCATTCCCCATAGAAAACCTTGTTGAAATCAACCCCCTCAAGAGATTCGGACGTGCGGTCCACCAAATTGGCGAAAACGCTGTTGACATAGGTAAACCTGCCCATGGTGTTTGATCGGAAAAGCCCGACCGGAAGGATATCCACCAATGACCGGTAAGACGTCTCGGCCCGGGTCACTTTCAACTCCAGGCGGTTACGTTCAATGGCATAAAACACCGAACGCATCAACACATCCGCATCCAGGGATTTCTTTAGTAGAAAATCACTGATCCCAGCCTGTGCCGACTGGATGATCATGGACCAGTTGGTAATGTTGCTGAGTACAATGATCGGTGTTCGATTCCCAAATTCAATCAATTCCTCCAACACCAAAAAACCGGAAGCGTCCGCCAGATTCACATCGGTGAGGATGATGTCATAGCGACGACGTTCGACCTTATCAATGGCATCCCGCAGACAGTCGGCGGAATCCATGTTCAAATAGGAAGCATTTTCAGGAACCCGCGCATTTTGCACCATCGTGGTCAGTTTTTGGAGAAACTTCGGATCTGATTCCACGACGAGCACATCCAACGCGTCCCCGGTTGGCTTGGGGGGCGGCGGTGCTTCCTCGGTTTGATTTCGATCAAAAAGTCTGAGCATGGCAATCGAGCTTTCGTCTTACGTTATACATCGACCGGTGGCAAAAAAACTCAAGCAACTATCTGAGAAGTTCATGATCGACGCGCATGAGATCGCGCATACTGCCTCAACCTCAGTCCGGCATTGTTCGCATCCCGCAATGCCCTGGCCTGATCAAAGCGAGCCAGTTGAATCTGACTCTGGCGAAACGGCGTGATGCAAATCACCGGAATCCCTACAACAAGGATTCCCAGGCAATTGGCCGCCATATCCCACCACTCAAAAGTGCGACTGGGAAGGAACCAATGCGATATCTCGGCAAAGAAACCGAGCAATAACAACCCGGAAAAAACGAGGGTAATCCTGCGCCATGTCTCCATTTTAGGAAACACCTTGAACCTGGCATACTGCAGGAACATGAACGTGAAGATCCCGAACAGGGTAAAATGCATCACCTTGTCCACTTGCTGCCACCGCTCCGACTGGCCCACCGACTCGGCAAACCCCAGGTACAACATCAACAACACGGATATCAACCCCAAGCCCCGAGCAGCAGTATCCTTAACCTGCCTGCGGGAGTGCTTGCGTCGCTCAAGCTCTACCAGAATATTCCATTTCATATGCGTTTGAGAGTTCTCTCACCCTCATTTCGATTTGTCGTAAAGAAGTCAACAAACACATGCAGCACGTCGATAGAAGCATTGTTAGCCTTCACCACAACATCTACATCGGCAGAAATCCGGATCCCTGAACCAGAAATCACAAAGAAATGGAAAAATATTAATCAGGCCAAAGAAACCTTAGGAGAAAAAGAGCGGCCAACGCCCCTGTCACCCAATCGATATCCTTCAAACGACCGGACAGGAGCCTCAATGAAACATAAACCACAAAACCAACAGCAATCCCCTCACTGATGGAATAAGCCAGGGGCATGACAATCAGCACCATCAAGGCAGGAAACACATCCTCCCACGCCCCCCAATTCAAATCACGCATCCCCTCCATCATCATCAACCCAATCACAATCAGAGCCGGGGCGGTCGCCACCACCGGTATGGCTAAGATCAAAGGGGAGAATAACAAGGAAAACAAAAAACACACGGCCACTACCCAGGAAGTCAAACCCGTGCGACCACCGGCACGCACCCCGGCCGTGGATTCGATGTAGGAAGTGACGGTGGAAGTCCCAATCAATGCCCCCCCCACCGTTGCAAGAGAATCAGCCGCCAAAGCCTGCTGAATCTGCGGATAAGACCCCTTCTCGTCCAACAACTTGGCGCTGCGAGTCACACCCACCAGAGTTCCAAGGGTATCGAATAGATCAACGAACAAGAAACTGAAGACAATCGGCAACGCCACCGCAGGCTGACGCAGCGGAAACAGAAAATCCACCTGCAACACAGTAGGCGCCATGGAAGCAGGCTTGGAGAAGAACTGTTCCGGCAACCTGGCCAGAGCCTCCCCGCCATTTCCACGAATGAACAACCCCAACATGGCAATCACAACCACCCCTATGAGAATAGCCCCGGGAACCCCTCTCTTCTGAAGGGATACAATCAAGATGACACCCGCCAAAACCAGCAACCCTGGAGCAGAAGGCATCTCCCCCATGGTCACCATTGTGACCGGATGATCCACAATCAATCCGCACTGGGAAAGTCCGATGAATGCAATGAACAGCCCAATACCACATTGAACCCCAATCTTGAGGCATTGAGGCACGCAATCAAACAAACGTCGCCGCACCCCCGTCAAGGTCAGCAGAAAAAACAAAACACCATTCCAGAAAACACAACCAAGAGCCGCCTGCCAGGAAATCCCCATCGTCCCGCACACGGTGTAGGCAAAGAAAGCATTCATCCCCATCCCCGGAGCCAGAGCGACCGGCGAATTCGCCAGCCACCCCATCAACAAACATCCCAAAGCCGAAGCCAAAGCCGTCACCGTCACCAAAGCCGCCTGATCCATGCCCGCCGCCGCCAAAGTGGCCGGATGCACCGCCAGGATATAGGCCATCGCCGAAAACGTCGTCACCCCGGCGATGCTCTCCGTCCGAAAATCCGTCCCCAACTGCGCCAGCTTAAACCTGTTCTCAATCCACTTCTTCATTCAATCCTCCAAGGTAGAACGTGACGTCCCTGTCGCGGGTAGAACGTGACGTCCCCTTGTGAAGGGTGAATTTAAAATAGCAAATAGTAAATTCAGGAGGCCCATTCACCACTCACACCCGCAATACCGGACAGAATGGCCAAATCGATGAAAAAAAGCAGTAAAAAACACCAACCCAACCCATAAGAGCGAAAAAATGCAAAAGGTAGGGAACCGCTGCCGCGGGTCCGTGAACGCGTCATGTCGATCAAAAACCCTGAATCGATGTCCGGGACGCAGTGCATCACGCCCCCCATGACAGATAGATTCAAACGAAACGAAGGAGAGACTTGCCAAACCATCCGACAACACGTTAGGGTGAAGTTCGTTGTTGCGCGAGTGGCGAAATTGGCAGACGCGCCAGATTTAGGTTCTGGTGTCCCTAGGACGTGGAGGTTCAAGTCCTCTCTCGCGTACCACACACCTCCCCATAGAGAAAGCGGGGGAACTTGCTTACCTTTTTCAGCTTGTCTCGAATGTTGTTTAAATGACTGCTATCTCATTTTCACGTCAGCCACCTTTCTAACCCAAATGTGTTTGCACAGGGTCTGGAGCTTAGGTTCGTATGCCTTCACCCATAAAGCGGTTGAAACTGATTCATGTTTTCAGCGAAAGTCAAAAGCCACATTTCGCTTGGACTGATGAAGAGTTTGTTTTTCGTGTATTCATGGTCAGGCCAAGTTTTTTGTTTGATCTTTACCATTTCCCGGAATCGCAGTTGAATTCCGTCGACATGAGGGAGGTTTGGTTTACCAGACATTTCCGCTCGTTGGCGAATATAGTATCGACTCAGTTAAATGAAGGTTTTCAAGTTTTATTGACTGAAAAAACAACCATAAAAAGATGGCCACAGCATACATTGAAACAACCATACCGAGCTACTACGTTGCTAGACCATCTGGCAGTTTGAGCCAAGCTGCGCGTCAGGCAAGCACTCGTCAGTGGTGGGATAGTGGGTGTTCAGGGTTGGATCTTTACACCTCACTCGAAACTTTTGACGAGGCAGCCAAAGGGGATAAAGAGATGGATTTGGCGCGAAAATCCCTCCTGGATTCCTGCCAATTACTTTCCGTGACGGATCAAGTGATCTCTTTGGCGTCTACATTGGTCACTTCCGGATTGGTGCCTTCAAAGGCTGCCTCAGATGCCTTGCATATTGCAGTGGCATCCGTTTACAAGATCGACTACCTTGTGACGTCGAATTTTAAGCACATCGCCAATCCTTTTCTACGAGATCGGATGCAGCGCAAGATTGCTGAGATCGGTTTCGAGATGCCAGTGATGTGTAGCCCTGAAGAACTATTGGAAAACGATGAAGACGATTGACACACCAGTGACGGTGACCGACGAGGTCATGGCTGAAGTTCGTCGCCACAAGCAGGCGATTGCTGAACAGTTCAATTATGATGTCACCGCGCTGGGACGCTGGCTACAGAAACGACAAGAGGAAGACGCTCGTTTTCAGAATGCCCAAGGCAACCACCTAAGTGAAAATAAAAGTGAATCCAAATCAAAGGATTCCTGACACTTTATTTTCGCAATAATGGGGAGACGGGGCGCATCTGTTCTCATTCCAGAAAGGTCGGATCAGGTAAATGCCAATTTGGATTGCTCTGAGTCATCAGAGCTTTGGATACGGTACGAATACCCAAAGCACATCCTCCCCCCCCCGCACTGTGCTTGTTTCGATATTCGAACATTCATGGAAATCTCCACGCACATAGCGTTATCGAAAGGAATCCAGAGCGGCGATACCTCGCCGCATTCCAGAGACACATTCACGTTGGGTCAAAGTTCGGTATCAAATGAGATGCGCCCGGGGAGACGGTTCGTTGAGGCATTTTTTAGAGGCACGCATAACCTGTTGTTGTATAGTCGTTATCCCGAATGAAAGCGAAGCGTCCCGAAATGTTTTGTGGAGGTTCGAGTCTTCTCTCGCGTACCACACATCTCCCCATGGAGAAAGCGGGGGGACTTTCATCCAGATTTCAAGTTTTCAGGATTTGTTAAAAACTTACTCGATGATTGGGTTTTACATCAATTCATGGATAAAGAACCCACCTGAATTACTTGGCGTTGTCTTTGAGCCAATCCGCATATTCCAAATGAGTCATCTCCCCTGCGGCAAGAGCCAAGGTTTGAAGTGTGGAATCGGCTTCTGTAGCGAAAAAATGACGTCCATTGATTTCAATGAACAGAACCGCAACGGTGAAGCCAATACGTTTGTTCCCGTCGTGAAATGGATGATTTTGGATGAGACCGTGCGCATAGGCTCCAGCCAACACGAATAAATCGGTTTCCCCGAAATGAAACAACTGCTGTGGGCGGGCAAGCGCGGATTCCAATAATCCCAAGTCGCGCACGCCAGACAAGCCCCCAAATTCTGATAACAATCTCTCCTGTAATGCAAAGACCGTTTCGCTCAGGATCCAAATAGGCTCCTTCATTTGGCCAGTTCGCGTAGTGTGTTACGATATCTTCGAATCACATCCTCGGCGGCATTCATCTGCTCTACGAAGGCTTCGTGCCCTTCACTCACTGTAGTCATACGCATGCCCCCATCCGGAGCATCCGTTAAACAGATAGAATCCCCTTCCTGTAGATTCAGTTTTGCCATGGCTTCCTTTGGTAAAACAAAACCCATGGAATTTCCAACCTTGCGTAATTTAAGCTCTAATACCATGCTCGACATGTAATCACAAATGTTATAACGATGCAATCAGAAAGAATCATTCCTGACAATTCCTGACACTATATTTTCGCATTAAAGGGGAGACGGTTCGTTGAGGCAGTTTTAAGAAAGGCGCATAACCTGTTGTTTTGTAGTCGTTATCACGAACAGATGCGAAGCGTCCCGAAGTGTTTTGCGGAGGTTCAAGTCCTCTCTCGCGTACCATCAATATCATCGAAGGGACAGATTCCACCTCCGCCCCATACTTCCTCCTCATGGCGTCCCTGACCAAAGGGGGTGAAACGCGGGAAGACTGCTACTCATCAAATGCCTACAGCGTTTCCATCGCCCCCGAATTAGCTATAGTATGCCTCAAAGTCTGATGTGGGCGCAAGGCGGTGCTTGCCTGGCGCCAGCCAAAGCCCGGAGAGACGGGAAT
>CAYPZD010000101.1:0-18007 GCA_964415055.1 uncultured Verrucomicrobiota bacterium
ATTCCATACGTCAACGGCATGACGATGATCCTGTTCGTCTGCGTGGTTTACACGCTATTTGGTGGGCTTTATGCCGTCATTGGAACCGACTTCATCCAAAGCATCATCATCCTCATCGGTGTGGTGCTCGTGGGAGCGCTGGTGTTGGTGAAGACCGACATGTCTCAGGTCTATCAGTCGATGGAGCTCAATCAACCTTCCTTGATCAATGTTCTCATGCCGGTGGCGTTGCTTTCATTGTTCAACAACATGTTTTTTGGATTCGGAGAAGTGTTTCACAACAACGTCTGGTGGAGCCGGGCTTATGCCATGCGAAAGGATGTGGCCCCCAGAGCATTCTTTGTTTCGGGGTTGCTCTGGTTCCCGATCCCGATTGCTGCCGGATTCATTGCGTTAAGTGCTTCAGCTCTCGGAATCAATGTCGTTGATCCCAACACCGTGGGCCCATTGGTGGCCAGTTCGGTGCTCGGGAAATCGGGTGCCATCCTCGTGTTTATCGTCGTGTTCTGTTCGCTGGCTTCCAGTATCGACAGTTTGTTGGCCGCCACTTCGGATCTCCTCGTCGAAGATGTCGGCAGGAAGATGTTGGGAGTCGGTCAGAATGAAGATCAATTGCGCATGGTTTCCAAACTTGTGATTTGCGGTCTGGGGATTTTGACCTGGATCCTGTGCGCTCGCGAAATGAATCTTTTGGAAATCCTGTTTTTGTCCGGACCACTGGTTGCCAGCGCTATTTGGCCGGTTCTGGGTGGTTTGTATTGGAAACGAGCCAGCAGCACAGGCGCCGTGCTTGCTATGATTCTAGGAAGTGTCGTTGGTTTGGTGGCCTATTATAAATTGGGGTGGTACACCGCATCGCTGATTAGCGCAGCCATCTCCATGGGGGTGATGCTGATCTTCACTTCCTTTCAAAAACAAGATTTCGACTGGAACACCATCTCCAATAATTCAAACTGATATAGGATCATGCATTTACCCATACCTGCATTCATCGTGACATTGATTGTTTATGGCTCGCTTCTGGGAGTTGGTGTTGGAGTCGTGGTTTTGTTGCGCATGTTTTGGAAAGACTGGAAAGAGGGGAAACTATGGTAAATGAATCTCAACAACAGGATGAGTTGAAACCAAATCAGGTCGCTCAATACACCGAGCCACCTGCCGATACCAACACGCTCAACCCGGAACCGGGGCCGCTTTTTGAATCCAATCCCATCCGGTTGAAAGTCCTGCGCGAACTCAAGGGAAAGTCCATTCTTTCCGCACGACAATTCACCAAGGAACAGGTCATCGAGCTGGCCAAGTTGGCAGCGTTTTTGGAAAAGGTGGAGATCGCTTCCTGTCATCCATTGGACGGTAAAATGGCGATCACTGCCTTTTTCGAAGCGAGCACCCGAACGCGTATTTCTTTTGAAAGCGCCGTCCTGCGGATGGATGGGAAAATTATCAGCATCCCGGAAGGGGGAACGACGGGCGCAAAGAAAGGGGAATCCCTTTCCGATATGGCCGAAATGTTCAACGCCTATGGTGACATGGTGATCATGCGGCACACGGAAACCGATTCGGTCGACCAAATCATGCGCAACCTGCGAGTCCCAATGATCAATGCCGGCAACGGCAGCGGGGAACATCCAACCCAGGCCCTGGCCGATTGGTATGCATTGTTGAAATGGAGACCCGATCTGATCGACCCCAAACCTTCGCGTGGAAAATCATTGAATATGGGAATCCTCGGAACCCCCGGCAGCATGCGGGCGGTCAAAAGCTTTCTGCTGATGTCCCTGTTGTTTCAAGCCAACATCGGGAAGGTAACCGTCATTTCTGAAATGGCCGATCCCTTCGGTGCGGAAGTGATCGATGACCTGAAGCAGGCGGATATCAACTATGAGGTGACGCATGATATTCAACAGCACCTGAACCAGTTGGACGTCATTTACATGAACAGTATCGCCTTCTTGGGGGACAGCTATCGTAAATTGGACGGGCGCTATAAGTTGAATCGGGAAAGTCCGCTCAAAAAGGAGTCGGTCATCCTGCATCCTCTTGCACGCGCCGACGAACTCGATCCTGACCTGGATGACACGCCTCACAACCTGTACTTCGCACAGGCACACGGCGCGGTGTTTATTCGGCAGGCCTTGTTGATTTCCATCTTTGGGCGACTCGATCGATTGCCCTCACAAATTCCATCGATCGAATCCTGATTCTTATATTATGTGTGGTATAGCGGGTATTTTCTCCGGACAAAGCCTTCCGGACGTCACCGGCGAGCATGTCGCCAAAATGTTGAAAGTCATCCGGCATCGTGGTCCGGACGGTGAACGCATGCACCTGGACCTGCGTAAAGGGGTCGCCATGGGGCATGCACGACTGTCGATCAACGATCTTCAGTATGGCCATCAACCGTTGGTATCAGCCGACAAGAAAATGGTCCTGACGGTGAACGGCGAGTTCTACGATTTCAAAAAATGCCGCTCCATGGCCATGGCCGAGGGCCATCGGTTTACCACGCATTCAGACAGTGAGATTGCCCTCTTTCTTTACAGGAAACACGGGCTCGATTTCATGAGCCGACTGCGGGGTGAGTTTGCTTTCTCGTTATTTGACGAAGACAAAGACCAGTTTCTCCTGGTGCGTGATCGATGGGGAATCCGGCCTCTGTTTTATACAATCGTCAAAGACACCCTTTACTACGCTTCCGAAGTCAAAGCCTTGCTCACACATCCGGAAGTCGAAGCTCGGCTTTGCCCGCAATCTGCTTTGAATCAGCTCATGCAGACCATGGTTCCCGGACGAACCGCGTTCAAGGATATCCATGCTCTGCATCCGGGCCGCATGCTGGCGGTGACCCGCAAGGACGGTCGTCTGCAGATCAACGAGCAAACTTACTGGGATGTCGATTTCCCAACACAGGAAGAGGGGCACAGCAATGCCGAACCACGGGAGTTGATCCAGCAGGTGCGTGAAAAGCTGGTGGAATCGATCGTGCTGCGGCTGGAGGCGGATGTGCCGGTGGGTTGTTACCTTTCAGGTGGTATCGACAGCTGCTCGATTCTCGGCCTGGCGACCGGTGCGATGCAAAGCGCTGTCAAAGCGTTCACCATCAGTTTTGATGATGACAAATTCGATGAATCCCACATTGCCCGCGAAATGGCAGAAAGTATGGAGGCCGACCAAGAGGTGATTCATCTCAAGGCGGATGACCTGTATGGGGATAATTTCATCAACACCGTCTGGCACGCGGAGCGAACCTTTTACAACACGCTGGGTGTGGCCAAAAACCTCATGAGTCGACGCGTACATGAGTGCGGCTATAAAACGGTGATCACCGGTGAGGGATCCGATGAGTTGTTTGCCGGTTATCCCTCATTCAAGCGGGATATGATCCTCCATGGTCTGGATGATGAACCGGAAGAAGTGCGCCGCGAGTATCAGGCTCAGATGCGGCAATCAAACAAGTTGTTCACGGGATCCATCCTCTCTGAAAATCCCGAAACACATCCGGCTTTCGAATCTTTGTGTGGATTCACTCCCTCATGGATCCAACCATGGATCGCTACCTTGCGTCATGCCCAGCCGTTGATGCATCCGGATTTGCCCGAGTTGAAATCTTACGATCCTATCGCTGCCATAGCGGATCAAATCCGACCAAATGGCATCGAACACCGGCATGCGGTGGACAAGGCACAATACACCTGGAGCAAGACACAATTGGAAGGACAGATCCTAAGTTGGGGAGGTGACCGTGTCGATATGGCCAACAGCATGGAATCCCGACCCGCTTTTCTGGACCATCACTTGGCCGAAGTGGCCTTTAAGATTCCGCCTCATTATCGTATTCGCAATAACATCGAGAAGTGGGTGCTGCGTGAAGCGGTACGTGGTGTGTTGCCGGAGGTGTTGTACAAACGCGAGAAGTTTGCCTTCATGGCTCCACCCGCCCACACGGATGAACATAAGGCACGCAAATTGAACGATCTGATCGAGACCTACCTGACACCAGACAACGTCAGCGATGCCGGTCTTTTTGACCCGTCCAAAGTCGGGCAGTTCCTCAAAGACTATCAGGAAGACAAAGACCCCGTATCGTTGACCCGGAAGGATACCTTGGTCAACCACCTGCTGTGTCTCCAAATCATGCACCACCTCTTTGTTAAAGGTCATGGATTCTGAAAAAAACTCCGAACCCAAACCACTTGCTTCCGACGGATTGAAGGTTGATTTGGAACGTATCAAACGTCATGTCCTGACCCTGTCTGAAATTGGGAAAAATACCCAGGATCACGGCATTTATCGGATGGCTTTCACCGATGCCGACATGGAAGCCAAACGGTGGTTGCTGGATCAAATTGACGCTGTCGGCCTTGAGTCACGTTCTGATGGAGCCGCCAATATTTTTGGAGTGCTCAAATCCGGTAAGGACCAGCCAAGTCTATTGGTGGGTTCCCACATTGATACCGTTCCTTGCGCGGGGACCTTGGATGGATCGTTGGGGGTGGTGGTGGGATTGGAATGCTTGAGGGTCATGCACGAGTCCGGCCTCTCCTTTGAGCGAGATGTGGAACTGGTCGCCTTCAGTGATGAAGAAGGGCGGTTTGGAGGTATGTTGGGTTCGGAATCCTTTTGTGGATTAACAACCCCCCAGACCGTTCAATCGGCTGTGGATTCCAATGGGACGCAGTTAAAGGATGCCATGCTGCAACAGGGACTGGATCCCATGAAGATCCTGGAAGCCCACCGTGATCCGAAAACGGTCGATCGTTACATCGAACTTCACATCGAGCAGGGACCGGTGCTCGATCGCAAGCAACTGCAAATTGGTGTTGTCGATGAAATCACCGGACTCTTTCGGTGGAACATGCGTATCCAGGGCGAATCGAATCATGCCGGCACCACCCCAATGGAAATGCGACGTGACGCCTTCATGGGTTTGGCTGATTTTGCGCATGAGATTCCACGGGTGCTTGAAGAGATTGGATCGGATCGAAGTCGTGCCACCATCGGCACAGCCGAGATCCTGCCCGGCGCCGCCAACACGGTCCCGGGTACGGTCGAATTTACGCTGGATGTGAGAGACACGAGTGAAGACATTTTATCAGCCTTGAAAGACGCATTGCGTCGAGCCCTTTCTGTCATTTGCCGTCGCCGATCCCTGACGTTTGATTTTGAAGAGCCCAGTTTCATTCATCCGGTAAAGTGCGACGGAGACATCGTAGGTTTGATCGAGCAACATGCCCGGTCGCTGGACTATTCCTATCTGACCGTGCCCAGCGGAGCTGCGCACGATGCACAGATCATGGGAAGGCATTGGCCGATAGGCATGATCTTTGTGCCGAGTCGAGGTGGAGTGAGTCACTCACCTGCCGAATGGACCGCATGGTCGGACATTGAAGCCGGCGCAAATGTTCTCCTCAAAACCTTGGTATCTCTGGCTCAATCTGCTTAGCTCCTTCCCGAAAATGAATCAATCAGCAACACCCGAGCGCCAGGATCCTCTGCGCGAAACCTACCGTGAGGGGTTTGTCACCAACCCGGCTCACTACGAATTCCTTCTGCAAAAGGACGTGGCCCTTCTGTGCATCGATATGCAATACCTTGACGCGGCGGAAGGGTATGGCGTTTTCAAGGAACCTGAAGATGGCAGCGAGCATCCCATTCCGGATGAAGCTAAACGCTACTATTTCGATGCGCTGCATACCCGGGTGATTCCCAACATGCATGTGCTTCAGAATTGTTTTCGTTCGCACAGGTTGGAAGTCATTCACACGCGGATCCAATCCCTGACCCAGGACGGACGAGATCGAGGCAAGGGGCATAAGAGACTCAAACTGCTCGCACGCCCTGGATCCGCTGAAGCTTGTTTTCTGGAAGAAGTGGCGCCCCTGGGAGACGAGATTGTGATCAACAAAACCGCCAGCGGAGTGTTTTCATCCACCAATTTACATTACGTGCTCAAGAATATTGGAATCCAGTCGCTGTATGTCTGTGGCGTTTACACCAATGAGTGCGTGGAAACGACCGTGCGCGATGCCTGCGACCTGGGATACCTGGTCACCATGATCGAAGATGCCTGCACCACCGTGACGCAGGAACTGCAGGATGCCAGTATCAAAACTTTGAAAGACCGTTACGCCCGCATCCTGAAAACCAGGGAGGTTATTGACGAAATTCATCAACTTGTAGGAGCCCAGCATCCTTGATTTTTTTAACACCCACCGCGGGAGCGAAACCTTCGGGATGAACAGGGTTTTGAATGATTTGTGATCACCTCCTGGCAAAGGCGGCTACATAAGGTAGAACGTGGCGTCCCGCCGCGCCCCTTGTGGCGTTCGACTTTCTTTTGCAGTCCGTTTTGGGAAGCCCAGGGATAGTCGATGCCCCATCATTTCATCAGGCTCACACCAAATGGATTGAGATCCCGAAGTTGTATTGGTTTAGAGCGCGCCGTGCCACCTTCTGGCGAAGGTAGTTAAGTGATCGCGCTGTAGCCGCGCTTGCCAAAGTGTGGCGGTTTCCCTCAGAATGAGGCTGTTCCATTTATAGAATCAGTGATGCAAGAAATCTTTGAAAAAAATCAGACAAACAGGTTGAGAGGTTTTGCTGCTACAGTGATCTTACTTCTGTCAGGCTTCGTTGTATGCATCGCGGATGATCGCCCAAACGTGGTGTTGATCATCAGTGATGATCAAGCCTGGACGGATTATGGATTCATGGGGCATGAGGTAGTTGCAACGCCGCATCTGGATCGATTGGCCGCTCGCAGTTTGGTTTTTGAGCATGGGTATGTGGCTTCTCCTTTATGTCGTCCGTCTCTGGCCACCATGGTTACGGGACGGTTCCCGCAGCATCACGGCGTGGTGGGTAATGATGTGGATGGCATGAACCAACGCGCTGCTTTGGATATACCCTTGCGCGAAGCGTTTCACCGTCAACCCGGTTTTGTCCGGCGATTGAGCGAAAGTGGCTATCTGACGCATCAATCCGGCAAGTGGTGGGAAGGTTCCTGGCAGGATGGCGGTTTCACGCATGGCATGACGCATGGTGACCCCAAACGCGGCGGACGACACGGGGACGAAGGCCTCAAGATTGGTCGGGATGGCATGCAGCCGGTGACTGAGTTCATCGATCTAGCCGTGTCGGAGCAGAAACCGTTTTTCATCTGGTATGCTCCCTTTCTGCCGCACACGCCTCACAATCCACCAAAGCGATTATTGAGCAAATATGCCGACCGTGGACTGGCCATGGATGTGGCGCTGTACTACGCCATGTGCGAATGGTTTGATGAGACCTGTGGCGCCTTGATGAATCATATCGAACAAAAGGGACAGCGCGAAAACACTCTTGTCCTTTATATCGCCGACAACGGTTGGGCGGCGACCAGCACCAACGCCGAGGATCCGAATCAGGATCAATGGAAAGGCTATGCGCTGCGTTCCAAAGGTTCTCCTTATGAAAAGGGAATCCGAACGCCGATCCTTGTTTCCTGGCAAGGAAAGGTTGAACCGGATCGAGTAGGCCATTTTGCGCATGCGATCGATTTGTTCCCTACCATTGCCGAAGCGACCGGTATCGACATGCCAGCCGATCTTCCCGGCTTAAATCTGTTGGACCCCATTGCGCGATCCGGTCGCGAGCGCGTTTTTGGTGTCACGCATTCCATCCATAACCTGACCATTGGGAATCCCGACGATACCCTGCAATACCTTTGGTGTGTCGAAGGCGACTGGAAACTGATATTGCGATACTCAGGCAAAGACACGACTCGTTATCGCAACGTGCACCTCTGGGACAAAGCGCCATTGCGATTATACAACCTGAAGAACGATCCCCACGAGACGACCGACCTTGCTTTGCAACACCCCGAGACAAGGGATCGTTTGCGCCGTGCAATCGAGGCTTGGTATTCGGTCAGCAAGGAGCACTGATCGGTGTTGCACCTTCTGGCGAAGGCACCCACATGAGGGAAGTAGCTGCGCTTGCGAAAGCGTGGTGGTGTGGATACTTACTTTTTGCTCAGATCCACAGCAAGGTGGATGGCGCTGTAGAGGCTGCTTGGGTTGGCTTTGCCTTGCCAGGCGATGTCCAGTGCAGTGCCGTGGTCGACGCTGGTTCGGATGATGGGGAGGCCGAGTGTGGTGTTGACCGCGCAATCGAACGCGAGTGCTTTGACCGGGATATGGCCCTGATCGTGATACATGCAGACGAAGACATCGGTTGCTTCTCGTTTCCAGGGGAGGAATGCCGTGTCAGGGGGGAGCGGACCTTCCACGTCGATCCCTTTTTCGCGTGCTGATTCGATGGCGGGGAGGATGATGTTTTCCTCTTCTCGATTGCCAAATAGTCCGTGCTCACCGGCATGTGGATTGAGTCCGCAAACGACGACTTTGGCTTTTCGTTTTCGAATACGTTCGAGGTTCTCCGCCGAGAGTTCAATGACCTCCAGGATGCGGTCCGTGGTTAAAAGGTTGGGCACTTCCGCGTAGCCGACGTGCACGGTGACAAAGGTGCATGTGATTTCCTTCGAATACTGCATCATGCACCATCGATCCGATCCGGCTCTGGCGGCAAACATCTCGGTATGGCCGGGGAAGGGGATCTTTGCCTGATGGAGCGCTTCCTTGTTAATAGGCGCCGTGGTGACTGCCGCAACCTTGCCGGCAAGGGCTGCATCGATGGCTTTCTGGATGTAATCGAAACTGGCCTTGCCCGTGTTGGCGTTGACGGTTCCTGGTTGAAAGTTTGAATGATCCAATGAGGAGACGTGGATGACTGAGGGGGAGTCAGGTTGATTTCCCGGTGACGCATCTTCCAAGGAAAGGATCGCGACGTCCTTGGGGAGACCTAGCTTTTCGGCGCACTTTCGCAGGACCTCAACATCTCCGAAAATCACCGGAATGCAACTTTCGAGCACGCCGGGCTCCCTCATAGCCCGCAAGCAAATCTCAGGGCCAACCCCGGCCGGATCTCCCATGGTAATGGCGATTACAGGTTTATTCATTTTTCGCGCTCCAAACTACGACGCGTATGTGTAGAAGCCAACGGAAATTTTATTAAGGGGAAATCAGCTGGTTTAAGTGTTCATTGATGGGAGTGATAACCTAAAGTTACCAAGCGATCATCCTGTCAATCCGGTTCATCTCGTTGATCCCGAGACTGCGGTGACTGTCTGAAAATCATTTCCACCTCAAATTTCGAAAGGTCGGTTCAGAACCAGCCCACTGTCCTCCTAGTGTTTTGGGCGGTGTGGTGGAGCCTCTTCTTGGTCGCAATACTTCTTTGGGGCTGATTTTTAAGCGCCCGATCCCGTCCCATCCTGGTAGAGGATTGTCTTCGACGTTCAGGAAATCGTCCGGATTCAGGGTTACTTCCTGCCACGTCTCGCCTCCTGGTAGTTTGATTTCTGCAGCATGGTCATCAATTAACACAACCAGGGTGTTGGGTTCGTCGGATTGAATCTTCAGGGTCAACCGTGCCTCATGTGGGGCTTTCCACATGGGATCGTAAATCTTGTGGGTGGTTCGAGCCCATTGTTCTGGTCGGTAGGAGAACCATTCCTTCTCCCAACCCTCCTCAAAGGACTCGATCAGAGACGATTGTTTGAGCGCTGGTTGAATATTGGCCTGTTTCAGCTCTTCGGAAGAGATCATCTGAAGAAGTGAGGAGACGTTGAAAGTCGATGCGGTGTAGGTTCCATAATAATATCCTGCTCCACTCACGGGTTGATCCAATCCGTAAGTGACATTTGCATACACCCACAAGGGATGATCGGTGTCGTGCACCGGGAGTTTGGCGATCCATTGCCCATCCGTTTTCACCGCCGTTGCATGATGCCAGAATCGATGCATGGTATGTTCGCGTTCCTGGGGGCGTTCGTCTGATTTGCCTTGCTGGGTGTAATAAACGTCTGCTGAGATGACTTTTCGCGAAGTGTCGGGTTGGACCGTGAAAGAGGGAATGCCATCCCGGTTGTTCAAGGTGAGGATTCCCTTAGGTGTTCGGGGGAAATGAAAGTTGCCTTTTAGATGCATGTCGAACCACAATAAGGTGACCGCTTCGTATTCCGGTGTATCCTGGTGGTTGTGATGGGGGGAACAGGTGACCCGCCATTCGTTTGTTTTGATTTCTTCGATGGCTGAAGGAAGGTTCCCGATGCGGCCATGAAAATCATTGGCAGGACTCAGAAAGATGATCGGACAGGCAATGTTCTTCAGGCTGACATCATCTCCCAAAGTGGATCGAAAAATCGCGCTATCGTTGTAGCGATCACTAATGCCACCGCAGGAAGGAGCCGCAGCCTTGACTCTGGAATCAATGGCGGTCATGACAGTTAATTTGCCGCCCATGGAATGGCCGTAAACACCCAAGCGCTCCGGATCCACTTCCGGTTGTTGTTCGAGAAAGGTCAGCGATCGACGTGCTGCCAGTGCGCACAAAAACCAGCCGCTGTTGCGGGGGGATTCGATGTCATCCAAAGTCCAGTCGGCCGGTTTGGCGCTGGGAAAGACGTTTCCAGGGTTTCGGCCGGGAGCGTGGTAACCGTCCACCGCGCCCCAGTCGGTAGTGATTTTGTATGCGGGATCATCTTGTTTGCCATCCCAGAATAACTTTACGGTTTCCGGACCAACGCGATAGTCCGGCGCCGAAATACGACCGGCCCATGCAATGGACAGGGTGGCATAACCCCGTTTGGCATTCATCAGGCAGGCGCGATGGTCGGCGTATTGACCGCCTCCGTGAATTTGTAACAACCCCGGCAGGCGTTCTTCGGGTGCGGTGATATGTTTAGGGAATCCATAAACACCTGCAAGCATTGCCCTCTCGCCTTTAAAAATCCCGATTCGAAACCGAACGATGCGCAGAATGACTTCATCTTCTTCCCATTGATGTAATACTTCCGTTTCGAGAGGTTCTTTTCTGGGATCAAATCCGGACCACATGGATTCAAAATCGTGTGGATTTTTTCCATTAACGATAGGGGGAAGGGTTTCCTGTGCTTGGCTTGCTGCGTGGTTGTATTGAAGGAATACAACAAACAGGCAAAAAGCGGAAGTAAGCCACTGAATTAAGGTTTGCATGGGGAATTTGCCTAAGCTTCCAGCAACCACGCGTCAAGGGTTTTTCGTCCAGCAATCCGGGTGCCACCGCGTGGATACCAAATTTATATGAGCATGGTTTCCGAATTGGGTATTGCGATAGGTAGTGTAATGTAATACCATTGAGCGGATGAAAACCATTTCACTCAAGCTTCCTGATCATTTGTTGGATTAGTTGGAATCGGAGGCGCGTGTGAGACGAACGAAGAAGTCCTTCATGGTGCGTGAGTGTCTAAAGAAAGCACTGATTCCGGGATCAGCAAAAGAGGGAAGCAACTGTTTCGAATTAGCGTGCGATCTGGCCGGAGTGGCTAAGGATCTCCCAAAAGATCTCGCTACCAATCCGGATTATATGGAGGATTTTGGCAAGTGAGTGGCGCCGTGGTGTTGGATACGGGGCCATTGATTTCATTTCTGGCCGAAGGCCTGCAACATCATCTATGGGTCTGCGAGCAATGGAAAAGGTTGCATCCACCACTGCTGACATGCGAGCCGGTGATTACCGAGGCGGCTTTGCTGCTTAAACGCGAAGGTCGGGATACCGATCCTATTTTCGCTCTTATCGAACGCGGTATTCTTCGGATGGGGATGGAGATTGAGAATCAATTGGCTGATGTTCGAGCTTTGATGCGGAAATACAGAAACAGACCGATGTCTCTTGCCGACGCGTGTCTCGTCCGCCTTTGCGAAATGCACTCCAATTCTATGGTGCTGACATTCGACAATGGTTTATATATATATCGGCAAAATGGGAACAGGATGATTCCCATTCTGATGCCAGAGGTATGAACTTGTACTCAGCAGCATTTTTATGGCAAAAGGGAAAACCAATCGTTCTCAAGATAGCTACGCACCCCCCTTTACGGTGTCTGCGAAGGCTATTTCTTTGGTTGCCGAGATTTCAGCGCTGGTTGAGCGTTATGCCATACGATTGGAGCAGCCTGACGCCTTACGTTTGCGCCGCGTAAATAAGATCAAAACCATTCATTCATCATTGGCCATCGAAGGAAATACCTTGAGCGAAAATCAGGTGTCAGAACTGCTCAATGGTAAACGTGTAGTCGCCCCGATTCGCCAGATCCAGGAAGTTAAAAATGCCATTGCCACATATGACTTGATAGAATTTTTGGATCCGTTTTCGATTCAAGATCTGCTGAAAGCCCATAAAACCCTGATGACAGCATTAGTAGGCAAACCCGGGACATTTAGACCTGGAGGTGTGGGTGTGTTTGCCGATAAAAAAATGGTTCACATGGCGCCTCCTGCTAATCGAGTTCCCACTTTGATGGCAGACCTGTTTGAATGGTTGGCCAACGCCGAAGATCATTTGCTGATACGCAGTTGCGTGTTTCATTATGAATTTGAATTTATTCACCCATTTTCAGATGGCAACGGCCGGATGGGACGACTTTGGCAATCATTGATTTTAGGTCGGCTTCACAAGGCTTTCCTTTCTCTTCCGGTGGAAACCATTATTCACCACAATCAGCAGGATTATTATGACGCCATCAACACCAGCAGCTCTAATGCTGATTGTGGGGCATTCATTGACTTCATGTTGGATGAAATTCTACAGGCGTTGAAGGCAAACCAGGATTCAAGCGAAATGCCTGGTGGCGGAGTAAATGGCGGAGTAAATGGCGGAGTAACCGCCGTGGTTGGCTACATTGAAAAACACCCCGGCCACCGTGCTAATGTCATTGCCACATCATTGGGTCTACCACTTCGCTCGGTTCAACGCTACCTTTCCCAGCTCAAGTCTTCAGGAAAAATTGAATTTCGTGGCGCACCACGCAAAGGAGGTTATTATTTCATTGGATCTCAATGATAACTTGCAAAAAGGGATATTATGTATGATCGCCCTGAAATAAACCACGCACACGGCAAACTCATTATTTGTCGGAGCAAGGGTGATTCCGCTAAACCGGATGTTTGGCGGCAGAAAATATTGCAACGATTCTTCCTTTTATGGGGTGTGGGATGCTGTCTGCTGATGCTAGGCGGTGAGAAAGTTGATGCGCTCAAAGCTCAGTCACACTGGTCACTGGTTCCAATACGGGATGTTTCTTTGCCAAAGGTGGATGATCCAAGGTGGAATGAACATCCTATCGATCTCTTGGTTTATCAACGACTGGATCAACGCCATTTGCAACCTTCTTCTGAAGCGGGCGCCCGGGCTTTGATACGTCGACTGAGTTTCGATCTGACGGGTCTGCCTCCCTCGAAAGAGGAGATGGACTTGTTCCTGGATGATGAGACTGACGGAGCCTACGAACGGCTGGTAGATCGCTTGATGGAGAGTCCGCATTACGGTGAACACATGGCCCGTTACTGGCTGGATCTGGTACGGTATGCGGACACGCATGGATTGCATGCGGATGATTATCGGGAGATGTTCAAATACAGGGATTGGGTGATCGACGCTTTCAATCGGAATCAATCTTTCGACTCTTTCATTTTGGAACAAGTTGCGGGGGATTTATTACCTAACCCAAGCAATGATCAATTGGTCGCCAGTGGATTCAATCGCCTGCATTTGTCCAATAGTGCCGGTTCGGCTCTGGAGGAGGAACTGTATTATAACAACGTGGTCGATCGGGTGAATGCTGTCGGGACCGTTTTCCTGGGTCTTACCTTGGGGTGTGCTCAGTGTCACGATCATAAGTCCGATCCGATCACCATGCGTGAGTATTACCAGATCTTCGCCTTCTTCAACAACCTCGATGGACTCTCCCACACGCAACGCAAGAAGAGTCCGCCTCCGTTCCTGAGTTTTCCTTCCAACGAGCAATCGGTTTTGATGTCGGAATTAAAAGCAAAGATGAAGGCGAATTCGACGGATAAAGATGCGGTGGGTAAACTGAAGAAAGAATTGGCTTCCATCGAAAAAACAATCCCGACCACGATGATCATGCGCGAGCGATCCGAGATGAGACCCGCATACGTTTATCGACGCGGGCTCTACGATCAGCCGGGTGAACCCGTTCAGCGTCGCACCCCACAGGCTTTACCTCCCATGAAAGCCGATCAACCACTCAATCGATTGGGCTTTGCCCAATGGTTGATCGATCGCGATCACCCATTGACCGCCCGGGTGGCGGTGAATCGGTTCTGGCAACAGTTGTTTGGCGTGGGTTTGGTCAAGACCTCCGAAGACTTTGGTGCGCTGGGTAGTTCTCCTTCTCATCCGGATTTGTTGGATCATTTGGCTTTTCGTTTTGTTGAGTCGGGTTGGGATGTCAAAGCACTGCTCAAATACATCGTGACCAGTCAAACCTATCGTCAGACTTCCAACGCCAGTGAAGAGGCTTACCAGCAGGATCCAGAGAATCGTTGGTTGAGTCGGGGCTCGCGCTTTCGACTGGATGCGGAAATGTTGCGTGACCAGGCCCTGGCAGTTTCCGGTTTGCTGGACCGGACCTTGTTCGGGCGAAGCGTCAAGCCACCTCAACCCGATGGGCTATGGAAATCGGTGGCGTTGGCCGTTTCCAATACGCGGGTTTACGAACCGGACCATGGACCGGACATTCGCCGACGAAGCATTTACACCTTTTGGAAACGATCCATCCCTCATCCCGTGATGACGATTTTTGATGCGCCCACGCGCGAAGTATGCACCGCTCGTCGCGAACGCACCAACACGCCTTTGCAAGCGTTGGTCCTGATGAACGAACCCCAATTCATTGAGTGTGCCATCGCTTTGGCCAGACGAACGATGGAAGAGGGGGGCGCCACAGACAGGGAACGTCTTCAGTTCCTGTGGGAGCTAACAACCACTCAGGTCATGGACGAGGGTGAATTGGATATGATGCTCACAGGATTGGACTCTTTTCGTGAAGTGTATCCGGAGCAAGTATCCATTCCATTCGGGGGAGCTGAACTCAATCAGGAAGAAGCCGCCTGGACGATGGTGGCGCACACGTTTTTGAATCTGGACATTGTGAAAACGCGACCATGAACCGAATGAAAATCGATCGTCGAACTTTTTTGGGGAGCCTGGCTTCAGGCATGGGTGGTTTGGGATCGCTGTCGCTCAGGGGGCAGTCTCCAGGACTGGATTATCAGATTCCGGCGACAGCCAAACGTGTGATCTACCTTTTTATGGCAGGAGGTCCGAGTCAGTTGGAGACATTTGACTACAAACCGGCGATGATGGATCGATTTGATCAGGATCTTCCGGATTCCATTCGCAGGGGACAACGCGTCACCAACATGACCGCGAAACAAACACGGTTTCCCATCGCCTCACCCTTCACCTCGTTCCGGCAATATGGTCAATCCGGCGCCTGGGTCAGTGAGTTGCTTCCTCATACCGCTCGCATGGTGGACGATCTCGCGATCATCAAAACGCTTCACACCGAGGCCATCAACCATGATCCTGCCAAAACGCTCCTATGTACGGGGAGTCAATTGCCGGGTCAGGCGAGTCTGGGCGCCTGGTTGAATTACGCATTGGGAAGCGGTAATCCGAATCTGCCGGATTTCGTGGTGCTGAATACTTCCCGTTGGACGGCTAATGTTTCCACTCAGGCTCTGTTTGCTCGCCTTTGGGGTTCCGGGTTTTTACCCTCCCGATACCAGGGAGTCACCTTTCAAAACAGCGGCGATCCGGTTCTGTACCTTTCCAATCCGGAGGGGATCGCTTCGGAAACCCGAGGGAAAATGATAAATCTGACACGGGCTTTGAATCGCAAGCATCTGAGGGAGATAGGGGATCCCGAAATACGCACTACCATCGCCCAACAGGAAATGGCTTTTCGCATGCAGGCATCCATCCCGGAACTGTCGGACATGTCCAGCGAACCTGCTTCCGTGAAAAAACTATATGGTCCGGACGTGGAAGTTCCCGGTACCTTTGCCTTCAACTGCCTCCTCGCCCGACGCATGGCCGAGCGAAATGTTCGATGCATTCAACTCTTCCACCGTGGTTGGGATCAGCACTCCGATCTGCCCAATCGCATTCAAGGTCAATGCCTCGACACCGACCAGGCCAGCTACGCTCTCATCACCGATTTGAAACAACGGGGCTTGCTCGACGACACCCTTGTGGTTTGGGCGGGCGAATTCGGTCGCACCATCTACTGCCAGGGCAAACTCACCCAAACCAACTTCGGCCGGGATCATCACCCACGTTGCTTCACGGTCTGGATGGCGGGTGGCGGAGTGAAAGGTGGCATCACGCACGGTGAAACCGACGAATTCAGCTACAACATTGTCCGCGACCCCGTCCACATCCACGACTTCAACGCCACCATCCTCCACTGCCTGGGGATTGATCACCGTAAACTGACCTTTCCATTCCGTGGCTTGGACGCGCGGTTAACGGGAGTAGAACCAGCCAGTGTTGTTCGGTCGGTGCTGGCGTAGACTTTGGGGCCGGTCAACGCCAAAAGGATCTCGGTAATCGCCTGCGTGTTCGTGTCTGCGCGGCAGCGCGGCCCTACCAAAACAACGTATCCGCATTCGCAAGAATGTCCCCCCTTATGGCCGCACAAAAACATCCGAATTGGGCTGAGCACTGACCCATTCGTACCATTCGGTGACGTAGCCTCGTCGTTGTTTCAGTTGAAGGGAGGTTTCCGAATTGGTTTCCGCCTGGCACTTGCCGTTTTCGTCCCAGAGTCTGCCTTCCTGATCGCGGATTCGAAGTGGTTCTTTGGATTCGAGTTGAAATGTCAAAACCGTTTCCTCCAGTGTTGCAGCATAGGCTCTCACTCCAAAATCCCCTGCGGGCAGAAGAATGATGGGGGTGTCTCCATGTGTTAACTCCATGGGGATGGTTGATTGAATGGCGTCCAGTTCAACTGCCAAGGGCTTGAGATCGTCATCTCCGAGTAAACCGAATACCAGTTTGTTGGCGGGAAGTCGTTCGTCCTCTTGATTGGCGCTGGCCCAAAAGACCGGGTGCATATGTTTGTGGCCCATCGAAGCTCCATGGGACAATCCGTGGGGACGATTTCGCATGCCCACTGATCCGAGCGCGACATCCGTATCCGGGTGTTGCTTCTTCCAACTTCCCCAACGGGTGATGATTGAGCTGATCTGGATCAATCGCTTCCCCTTCAGCGGACCTTCGGTTGCTTCGCCAGAAAACGGATGCCAACGACTGTGTGTTTGAAAATCGGCAATTTCGAAAGTGCCGTCATGGATCCCACAGATTTGAAATGTCAGGGGGCGTTCCGGGAGTTCCGGCAGGGTGGGGATGAATGCCGCCGATCCGCTGCATTGTTCGCACAAGGCAACCATCAATGGTATTTTGGATGTGGTTGAGATGACCAGGGTGTCATTCACCACATGAAAATTACTCATGATCCACCAGGGATACGCCCTGTGATGACCGAAGATGCTGACGCCGACCACCAGATCTTCGTCATTGACATGGTCCGCAGCAAACGACAGCACGGTGTCCGGGTTGTTCAATGGGAGGGCATATTCCCGATTACCCGGCATTGTTAAAGCTCGAGCTTCAGGGAGCCAGTTGTTTGGAATTGAATTGGTTTGTGTATGGGATGTTCCTTCCAGGGGCGTTGCAGTTCCTGTTTGGCCCGCTTCATTGGAAACCTGAGAATTCGACGAAGACCGATCCGCCCAGAACCAGACAGCTGCCAATGCCAAACCTCCAACCAAAAAACCACTGATAAAACGACGATCCATGATGTATTTAAGAAATCCAATCATGCCCGGAACGCCGAAGCTCATACAACGCTTAAATTTGTGCCTTGATAAGGCTTCGGATGTGGTCATAAATGCTACTGAACACTGTAATAAATGCATTTTACTCAGCTCAAACTCAAAAACTGGCGCAATTTTACGCGAGTGGAACTTCCGTTTGGTCACCGGATTTTCATTACGGGGCCGAATGCTAGTGGCAAATCCAATTTAATGGATGCCTTTCGGTTTCTTAGAGACATTGCAAA
>CAYPZD010000102.1:0-17863 GCA_964415055.1 uncultured Verrucomicrobiota bacterium
TTCGGATACCGACTGCGTATGCGGATCGTATCCAAAGCGGTATCAAGCTACCGCAATCCATATCGCATTTTGGGCTGTTGTGGCTCGACACTGCTTTGGATACCTCACAGCATCCTTGAAAAAACTTTTGAATCCTTTGCCTGAGTTATTATGATGACTCCATACCCGATATCCAAACGAAACGCAGGGGTGTCCATGGTAACCGTTGGCACGCAGGACTCATTCTGATTATGAGGCAAAATACACATCCAGTTCATTTCATGTCGACCAGCCACTTTTGGACATTGTTGGTTTGCATGGGAAACGTCCTGTCTCTCGCGTCGGTTCAAACGGAGTCCATCGATTTTGATCAACACATCCAACCGGTTCTCGTCCGTCGATGCATTGCTTGCCATGGTCCCGATCAACAGAAAGGCGGACTGCGGCTCGACCTGAAAACCACAACAATGAAGGGCGGCAAGGACGGTCCGGTCATCAATGTCGAACACCCGGACCAAAGCGCCATCCTTCAGCGCATCCATTCTCAGGATCCGGATCTGCGAATGCCTCCTGAAGGCGCCAGCCTTTCGCTGGATGAACGATTGGCCTTGCGAAGGTGGATCCAACAGGGAGCCGACTGGCCTGCTGACGCCAACAATGAATCCATCTTATATCGTCATTGGGCCTACCAGAACGTGACTTCCCCGACACCTCCGCCTCCAGGGGAAAACTGGCGCGTGCAAAATCCAATCGATTTGTTCATTCAACATCGACTTGAAAAGCAGGGACTCCACCTCAATCCACCAGCGGAACGTCGCCAGCTCATCCGACGCATGGGGCTGGACCTGACCGGGCTTCCTCCATCATGGGAAGCCGTCCAGGCATTTGAGGAAGACGCCTCCCCGTCCGCCATCGATCAGGCCATCAACCAATTGCTGCAGTCGCCACGTTACGGGGAACGCTGGGGACGGCACTGGCTGGATGTGGCGCGGTTCAACGAAAGCCAGGGATACGAGCGCGACAAACATCGCCCGAATGCCTGGCGGTATCGGGATTACGTGATCCGTTCCTTCAACCAGAACAAACCCTACGATCAATTCGTCCGCGAACAAATCGCGGGAGATTTAATCGAACCCGTCAACCCGGATGGGATCATTGCCACTGGATTTCTGGTTGCGGGTCCATGGGATGAGGTCGGAGTCAATCAGGTCAATCGCATCAGTCGGAAACAAGTGCGCGAAGACGAACTGGAGGAAATGATCGGCACACTCGGCCAAACATTTCTGGCCACCACCATTCACTGCGCCCGCTGTCACAGCCACAAATTCGATCCCATCCCGCTCAAGGATTATTACCGCATCAAATCCGCATTGGACGGAGCGCATCATGGCGACCGCCCGATCCTGACCAAGGAGGAACGTTCTGATTACACTTCAGCACGCGCATCCCTTGAGTCCGAATTGAAGACACTGAAGACTGAACGAACTTCCCTGAAGAAGGAAAAGGATGCCACGCTGAACAGGTCCATCAAATCTCTGGAACAAAAAATCAAAGACCTCGACAATCGACTTCCAAAAACCTACGCGGCGAACCCTCGCGAACCCGATGTAACCCAGGTCCTCGCTCGCGGGGATGTTCAACAACCGCTTGAACCTGTCAGCGCAGGCGGCCTGAGCATGCTGCGTCAATTGGATTTTGATTTCGGGCTGCAGCCGGACGCGAAAGAATCCTCACGCCGTCGCGCGCTGGCGGAATGGGTAACCGATCCGGCGAACCCGCTCCTGGCCCGCGTGATGGCGAATCGGATCTGGCACTATCATTTCGGGCGCGGCCTGGTCATCACGCCCAATGATTTTGGCCAACTCGGAGCGCGTCCATCGCATCCGGAATTGTTGGATTGGCTGGCCACCGAATTTATCCGCAGCGGTTGGGACGTCAAACACATGCATCGGCTCATCATGTCCAGCGCCACTTACCAGCAATCATCCGCCCCGGATGAAACGAGCATTGAAAAAGACGCAGAGAATCAATGGTTGTGGCGGTTTTCACCGCGCCGGGTTGAAGGCGAGGTCGCCCGGGATGCCATGCTGGTGGCCAGCGGTGAAATCAATTACGATATGGAAGGACCTGGTTACAAATCCTATACCCTCAAGGTCAACAACTCCCATTTTTACACCTGGGCCGACCACCAGGGAGCGACCTACAACCGGCGCTCCGTTTACCGCACGCACGTTCAATCCGCCAACGATCCCCTGATGGATTCGCTGGATTGCCCGCGCCCAAGCGATCTGATGCCAAACCGAAGCATCACCACGACACCGTTGCAGGCATTGACCTTGATGAACAACTCGGTCGTCCTGCGGCAGGCCACAAAAATGGCGCAGTATTTGGAACAACAATGGCCCAAGAACCTGAGCCAAACCATTCGATCCGCTTTTCAACGAACCATGCAACGCAACCCAAGCGCGGAGGAGTTGCAAGAACATCAATCCCTGGCCACCGAACACGGACTGTCACAAGTCTGCTGGGTATTGTTGAACTCGAGTGAATTTCTTTACATGCAATAATCCGGTCAACCCAACACACACCATCATGAATCCGTTTCATCATTCCAATCTACCATCCACCAACGCAACATCGCGGCGACAATTCCTCAAACAATCGGGATGCGGTTTTGGAGCGGTGGCGCTGCATTGGCTGTTGGGATCGGAAGCAGGTTTACAGGCTTCGACTTCCCCTTACCTGCCCAGACCAGCCGGGTTCGTGCCCAAAGCACAACGCGTGATTCACATCTGCGCACTGGGCGGGGTCAGTCATGTCGATGCGTTCGATTACAAACCCGAACTCGATCGACGCAACGGTCAAACCTACACCGGCAACGCCATGAAAACCCATCGGCTGAAGCCCGGACGCTTGATGGGGAGTCCTTATACCTTCAAACGACGCGGACAAAGCGGTCTTTGGATGAGTGATCTGCTTCCCCACTTGGCCGAGTGTGTGGATGAGCTGACTTTTGTTCATTCCATGCACACCAGGAATTCGAATCACACACCCGCCACTTTCCAGATGAATTGCGGGATGGACCGCAACGGCTTTCCCAATTTTGGAGCATGGGCATCCTATGGTTTGGGATCCGAAAACCAAAATCTCCCCGCATACATTGTGCTGCCAGATCCAAGGCAGTATCCCGCAGGGGGTGCGATCAACTGGACAAGCGGGTTCCTTCCCGCGGTCCATCAGGGAGTGGCATTTCAATCAGGTCCCAACCCAATTGCCGACCTCAACACACCAGCAAGAATCGACTCAAGCGCGCGAACCGATGCTTCCAGATTGCTGACGCGCATGAACAAGGATTTTGCCGGTCAATTTGAGGGCGATTCCACGTTGGAAGCACGCATTCACGCCTACGAACTGGCAGCACAAATGCAGATGTCGGTCCCCGAACTCACCGACCTGAAAGGAGAAAGCGAGGCCACCCGCAAACTATACGGTCTGGATTCACCCGTCTGTGGTGATTTCGGGCGCAACTGCCTGTTGGCGCGACGCCTGGCGGAGCGTGGGGTGCGGTTTGTTCAGATTTACAATGGAGGCGGGCAAGGTTCCCCCAGGGTGAATTGGGATGCACACGAAGATCTCACCAGCAACCATGACAAACAGGCCGCCGTCATGGACCAACCCGTGGCCGCTCTGCTGAAGGATCTGAAATTACGCGGCATGCTGGAGGACACGTTGGTGTTATGGACCACCGAATTTGGACGCACTCCGATCACGGAAGGACTTGAAAGCCGGGGACGGGATCATCACAAACATGCGTTCACCATCTGGATGGCTGGAGCCGGAGTTAAAAAAGGATACGCCTACGGAGCAACCGATGAACTGGGGAATCAAGTGGTTCAACATCCAACCGAATTTTACGACATCCACGCCACCGCGCTGCATCTGATGGGTATGGATCATACCCAACTGACCTATTACCACAACGGCATCGCACGACGCCTGACCAACGTGCACGGAAATGTCATCCATTCATTGTTCAGCTGAACGGACGAGGTTTCCCCCACCCCATCATACACCTGAAGTCCCTACTTGGCTGGCGGGGCTGGTTTTTTCTTTTTGAGTTTTCGATAACGCTTCCAACGGTCATGCACCCAGAACCAGTTCAAGGGATCGCGGTGGATTGCTTTTTCAAAAGCTCTGTTCACATCCTGGGTGATCGATTCAACGGATCGCCGTTCACCCTGAGAAAACGTGGGGATCTCCTGGTCAAAAACCACCTTCCATTTTGCCGGTCCAATCCGGTAACAAACACCCATTCCAAGACGGCAATGATATCTGTGCGCAAAAACGGCAGGCGCCGTCGAGCAAAGGCATTCATCTCCCAAAAATTTCATCGGAGTGCCGCTTCCCGCTACCTGGTCGGCCAGTAATCCCAGCATCACCGATCCTTCATTCATTATCTGGCGCAGCTTCCCGAACTGTTTTCGACGATCAAAGAACAACACCCCTGAACGGGCACGAAGTTCCTGGAGCAATCTATCCAGTCCGGGTTGATTCAATCCGCGGTACGTTGTTGCCCCGGTAAAACCTTCCACCCGGGACATGCATCGGGCGTACAGCTCGAAATTGCCGAAGTGACCAATGGCGAACACCCAATTGTTGTTCCATTCCGGATCAGTTCCCTCTCCCGGTTCCGATTGAAGCATTTCCAAACCTTCAAATTCCAAATGCTTCCGGAGGCCGGCCGATGTCATGCCCGCCGTCTTGATGGCGGAAACATAGTTCTCCCCTAGACGTTGATAATGTTCCTTAGCCATGGCTTCGGGATCTCCCTCGGTTTGGGTTTGCTTCAGATACCACTCCAGTTGTCCGATCGCGACACGACGATGCCGCTTATCGACCACAAATGCCAGACGCCCGGCCAATCGTCCAAAAGCCGCCACCCATGTCAGGGGAAACAATTGAATCACGAAGACCAAACTCCGGCCCAACGCATACAGCAACCATTGTATCAACCTGTCCATGGATCAGTGGAAACAGATTTTTTTGACGCATTCCTGAAAGTCCTTGGCGCCTTTCACGATGTTGATTTCAACGCGCATGAAGTAGATGGGCAGATCACGCCGGTCCAGTTTGGGAAAACGAACGGCATCCTTTTGAGTGGTGATCAACATTTCAGCCTGACGTTTCACTCCGCGATTAATGACATCGAGCACCTCCTGCTGGTTGTACCGATGGTGATCCGCAAAGCGCCGTTGATAAACAATCTGATTCCCCAACTGAATCAGACTTTGTTCGAAACTCTCCGGTTGTGCAATCCCGCTGATCGTTGCCAGTCGGCGGTGACGCACGAATTCAAGCGGCAGTTGCTCTCCCGTAAACAAATCCTCGAAAAACAATGGTTGATGCACACACTCGATGATGCCCGCCCGGGGATTCAACTCCTGAATGCGTTTCCTCAACGCCTCGGTGGGGCCGTTGATTTTGGTGATGAATATGGTGTGGGCCCGTGCCAAATGGGACGGGGGCTCGCGCAATGTTCCGCGCGGCAACAAGTGCTCCTTGCCAAACGGATCCTGGTAATCAATCAAAACCACATCATGACGCCGCCCCTGCAACTTCCAGTATTGGTAACCATCATCGAGCAACAAGGTGTCACACCCGAACTTCTGGATGGCATAACGACCGCTTTTGACACGATCCTTGTCCACCAGGACCACCACATCCCGTAAATTAGCCGCCAGCATGTAAGGTTCATCCCCGGATGATTCGGAATCCAAGAGCAGGGATTCGCCATTGGAGACAATCTTTGGAGGGGTAATGTCCTGACGCAGCAGCAGCTTGTTCATCAAACGTTCATGAAAGGGACGCGGTTTTGAACGATAACCACGGGAAAGAATGGCTACCTTGCGTCCGGCATCCTGAAGCTCACGGGCGAATTTTTCCACCACTGGCGTCTTGCCGGTGCCGCCTACCGTCAGATTCCCTACAGCAATGACCTGCACCCCTAAAGTGGAATCTCTCAACAGACGCAGATTGTAGAGGCTCCGTCGCAATTTGATGGCCCCGGTGAAAACAAGAGAAAGACAGAACAAAGCGCTCCGTATCACCGTGGCCTTGCGGTCCTGACGATGACCGGAGATCACTTCCAGAACCAAAGTTTCAATGGATTCTGTCCAATCCCTGATCGAAAAACGCATCGGCCGACAAGTCTGCCAAAGGCACGGGACAAGGGCAAGCTGTCTGGAGCAAGTTATTTGCTTTACCTCATGGTCAGAAATCCCATGATTCGAACATGCAACTCGCTGCAAGAAACAACCATCAAGCGGAGGACAGGCCAATAACAACCTGGTTCCGTTTGGGATACCTCTTAATCCTGAGCATCTTGACAGTATCAGTCTCCGCCGCAGACATCTGGGATGGACGAGATCGCATGGAGCTTGGCTGGGATAAACAGGATCAAACTTCTCAAATCATCCCCTTTCCCATCGATACGATCGGATCAACGTATCTCATCAACCAGTATGGCGATATCAAACATTGCAATTTTACCGCTGAAAGTAATTCAACAACCCGAGTCATTGCACCCAAACAACCATTCGGTCATTCCTTCAAGCTGATCGTGGAAAGAAGTCAAACGCAGCACCAGTTTTCCGATGGCCGATGGCAAATGCACTCCTTGGAGAAAGAAGAGAACGGTTGGTCGGGTGTCATCAAACCAACGCGACCAGGATCTTATCGTGCGGAAGTCTATATCAAGTCAAAGGTCAATGCGCCGTTGGATATGGAATTCTCCTTGCAGTCATCCAAAACCATGCGATCCATCAAATCCACGGCCGACCCGTTGGCCGTGCAGACGTTTGACCTGGGCAGAATCAAAATCACCGAACCCAAGGGATCCAAATGGAATCTAAACATCCAAAAGGCGTCACTGGAATCCATCGACCTTTCCCATGTCGTGTTGCGACCCGCCCCGGAAGGCGAGCCCATCCGCCAGCTCTCCGATGGATCGGTTCTTTTGCATGCGAGAGATGTCACTGTTCACGGAACGAAGCTTCAATACGAACCCCTCCCGCACAAAAACACGGTTGGGTATTGGATTCATGAAACGGATTATCCTTCCTGGGAATTTGAATTGTTGCGCCCGGGCAGATACGCCATTGAAATCCTTCAAGGCTGTGGAACAGGACACGGAGGAAGTCACATGAACATCAAAGTTCACGAATCAACGATTCCATTCCTGGTGGAAGATACCGGACACTTTCAACATTTCGTTCCTCGCGTTGTCGGAGAAACCCAATTCGCCCGCCCCGACCGATATCGGCTTGATCTCATTCCCGTTAAAAAAGCCGGCGGCGCGGTCATGGATGTTCGACAGATCCGGCTCGTTCCGATTGCCGATAAACCGTGATCGTCATTCACCATTCGCAACGCTGCACTAACGTCCGCGCGATTCCCACCAACCACCACCCGGCGCCCAGCCTGGTTCCAGGACCGCTGCATGCTGACTTTCCAGCGCGGGCAAGGTGCGGGTGCGGGTTCGCACCCGGTCTTCTCGAGCTTTTTCTTCGCTGAAAGCGGGATTGAGGAAAGGCATGCGAGCGTCCGTCGACTGCATCCAGGCCACCAATTTTTCAAACATGTTCGTGACTCGTTCCTTACTTTCGGACGCCAGATCGTTCTGCTCACCCGGATCATTCGGGAGGTGATACAATTCACACCGACCGTCCTCATGATAAAAAATAAGTTTCCAATCACCTTCCCGCATGATGGATGATGGTTCGCCTCCCTGGTTTCCATAATGGGGATAATGCCAAAACAATGGGCGGTCCTCAATGGTTCCACCTTTCAGGACCGGAACCAGACTGACGCCGTCCACATGCTGTTCCGGCCGCAAAGGCAGACCAACCATTTCCATCAGGGTTGGATAGAAATCAGTGCCAATCGCAGGAATTTGACTCGTGGAGTTTTCTGCAACCACACCGGGCCATTTGATGAAATAGGGTTCACGAATACCCCCTTCCCATTGACGCCCCTTTCCGCCGCGGAGCGGTAGATTGGAAGTGGCTTTGCCATCACCTGCGGACACTCCGCCATTGTCCGAGGTGAACACCACGATGGTGTCCTCGGCCAATCCCAGACGATCCAAAGTTTCCATAACCATCCCCACAGCCTGATCCATGGCTTCCACCATACCGCCGTAGACCGGATGGTCCTGCACCTGACGAACGGGCGAAGTGCGATCAACGATGAATCGGTGATCCGGTTCAGGTTGACGGGATGCTTTGTCACGGTATTTGGACCACAAAGCCTGCGTCGTTTCCAGAGGAGCATGAACCATGTAAAATGAAAGATAGGCCAAAAACGGTTCGTCCTTGTGTTCCTCGATGAATTTGACCGTTTCTTTTCCAAGTCTCAAGGGAAGGTATTCACCATTCGGTCCGGATTCCATTTTCGGGTTGTTGTAAGGCGCAAAAAAACCGCCGGGAGGTGAGCCGCGATGGTGTCCTCCAATATTGATATCGAATCCGTGGTCTTCTGGAAAACTCCCCTCGCCACCCAAATGCCATTTACCGGCAAAGAACGTACGATAACCACCTTCCCTGAATGCCTCGGCCAAGGTCGTTTCATCCTGGGACAACTGGTGGTGATAATGAGCCGGAAGGAGCTTGGTGTTGCGTTTCCAGGCTGTTCCCTCGGCTGCGCCTATCCAGTCGGTGATCGCCAGTCGCGCCGGATATTTCCCCGTCATGATGCTGGCTCGGGATGGACTGCACACCTGGCACGTGGCATAGCCTTGTTTGAATCGCATCCCCTCGCGACCAATACGGTCGATATTGGGAGTTTCATAAAAGGTGCTGCCCTGAATGGACAAATCACGCCACCCCAAATCATCAGCCAGAATGAACACGACGTTCGGACGATCCGCAGCATGGACATGGAATGCCATGATCGAAAGACATGACACCGCGAGCAAACGAAACCAATGGGAGAAGTTCATGCGCGCATCCTAATACCCCATCGGCAAAGAAGCAATCACACATCCACACAATGCCAAAACCAGCTGGTTCACTCGAATTTTCAAAAACATCACCATTGGCCAGGTGCTTTATGGACTGCGGTAGCTTGATACCGCTTTGGATACGCCAGGATAACGTTGTGATGTCCTACTGCCTTCCAGGATCCATTTGCTATTTGTGGGCCCCATTGGTGTAAAAGCTCGCGTCTGTAGTATTCGAATACCAACGGCGTATACGGACCGTATCCAGAGCTCCAATGACTCGGAGCACTCCAGAATGACCATCGCATCAATGCATCCACCAAGCCCCCCCTTAAAACATCAATCAATACTCAGTGCGATGCGGTCAGATCTATCGAAAGGGAAGCGATTTGTCGCCGTACGGAACGTTCCGGGAGATCCATGATTTCAGCGATCTCCACTTCACCAAGCCCCAGCAGATATTTCAACCGGGCTAGATGCATAAGCAAGCCTCCCCCGGGAAAAGCACTCTCAAGATGATCGATCAGGGCACCCGCTTCGTTTGCGGGGCATGCAAAAGCGATTTGATCATTCCTTTCTTGGTGGCTCAGACGTTTCCAGACTTCAATCATCTCATGGGTGGCATGCGTGTAGTAATCACGCCGTATGGCCCAAAGCTCAGGGAATCGAGTCACCGTAGACAGAAATAAATAGTGAACCAGGGAGGAAGCACGCCTCGGACTCTTGGACGCGGCATTCATTCGAACCAACGACGCCAGTTCCCGGGCGATCCAGGTCTTCAGATTCAATCCATTTTGATTCCAAGGTGTCTGCATATTCCGTCAACCACGCAAAAGAATGGTGAATTGAGAATAGTGAATGGTGAATTTTTCTTCGAATCAAGATGATTCGATCGAGCGGTGAGGCACCTCCCAGGTAGAGCGTGGCGTCTCGGCGCGCAACCCTCAGGGCCTCCATCTTCAATGTCCCCACATGAAGGCTATCCCCAAAACACCCCACACCACCGCCCCATTAAACACCAGAAACCACCAGGATCCACCTTAACAGGACAATCCGATCTACCAGTAAACCATCCGGTAAATATCTCGTAGATCCCGCGACAGCGGTGGCTGTCAAAAAAACACCGATCTACTTGGCCCCCCATGCGGACTTGAACACCGCCGTGGCGTAATCCCGGTTCAGGCGAGAGATAAAGTCGAGACTGATCTCCTTCGGACAGACCGCTTCACAAGCGCCGGTTACCGTACAATTACCAAACCCGGCTTCATCCATGGTTTTGACCATGGACAGGACACGGCGATCCTTCTCCACCTCACCCTGAGGCAGCAGTCCAAGGTGGGAAACCTTGGCGGATACAAACAACATGGCGGAAGCGTTTTTGCAAGCAGCCACGCAGGCACCACAACCAATGCACTGTGCGGCATCCATGGCGGCATCCGAGGCGTCCTTGGAAATGGGAATGGCATTGGCATCGGGTGTTCCCCCGGTGCTGGCGGAGACGAATCCTCCTGATTGAATGATCTGGTCAAACGCGTCACGATCCACCACCAGATCCCGCACCACCGGAAACGGCTTGGCGCGCCAGGGTTCGATGGTGATGGTTTGACCATCCTGAAAATGTCGCATGTGCAACTGACATGCGGTGGTGGCTTTTTGGCCGCCATGCGGCACGCCATTGATCACCAGCGAACATGTTCCACAGATACCTTCACGGCAATCGGAATCAAAAGCCACAGGCTCTTTACCCTCGGCAATCAATCCCTCATTCACCACATCCAACATCTCGAGGAAAGACATGTCCTCGTTCACATCGTCGGCCTGGTAGGTTACGAACTCACCGGCCTCGTTGCCGCTTTTCTGTCGCCAAATTTTAAGGGTCAGATTCATTACTTGTAACTCCTTTGGGTCATTTTGACTTCTTCGTATTGCAGCGATTCCCGGTGCAGGTTCGGAGCCTTGTCGACACCCTGATGTTCCCAGGCGGCCACGTAGGAGAAATCCTGATCATTCCGCAAGGCTTCACCGTCTTCGGTCTGATATTCGGTGCGGAAATGACCACCACAAGATTCCTCACGATGATGTGCATCCCGACAAAGCAACTCGCCAAATTCCATAAAATCAGCCACCCGTGAGGCCTGCTCCAGGGCAACGTTCATCTCGTTGGCACTGCCGGGAACACTGACGTTCTGCCAAAATTCTTCACGCAATTCCGGAATCTTTTTGATGGCATCTTCCAAACCGGCCTTGTCGCGGGCCATTCCACATTTTTCCCAGACCAGGCGACCGAGTTCCCAGTGCATGGAGCGGATGGTCCGACCTCCTTTGACGGAAAGAAGTTTGCTAATTTTCTCGTTCACTTCATTTTCAACGCTCTTGAAGGCATCATGCGAAGTGGAAGGACGCACTTGCTTGTGCGAAGCAAAATAATGCCCGATGGTGTAAGGAATCACGAAATAACCATCCGCCAAGCCCTGCATGAGCGCACTGGCCCCCAGACGATTCGCGCCATGATCGGAGAAATTCGCCTCACCCAGCACAAACAGACCGGGGATGGTGCTCATCAGGTTGTAATCCACCCAGAGACCGCCCATCGTGTAGTGAGGCGCCGGGAAGATGCGCATGGGTTGATTGTAGGCATTTTCACCGGTGATCCGCTCATACATGTCGAACAGATTACCGTAACGCTCACGGACAGCCGGTTCGCCCAGACGCTTGATGGAATCCGCAAAATCAAGAAACACACCCAAACCGCCGGGGCCGACTCCCCGCCCGTCATCACAGGCTTCCTTGGCTGCACGCGAAGCAATGTCACGAGGCGCCAGGTTACCAAAGCTGGGATACTTGCGCTCCAGAAAATAATCACGTTCGTTTTCAGGAATATCCCAGGACTTGCGGTTGTCACCCTGTTTCTTCGGCACCCATACCCGCCCGTCGTTGCGCAAGGACTCGGACATCAGGGTCAGCTTGGATTGATGATCGCCACTGACAGGGATACAAGTCGGATGAATCTGGGTATAACAAGGATTAGCAAAGGCCGCCCCGCGTTTGTAAGCGCGATATGCAGCCGTCACATTGCAACCCACTGCGTTCGTAGAAAGGTAGAAGACAGGACTATATCCACCTGTTGCCAGGATGACGGCATCCCCTGAATGCGAGGAAATTTCCCCGTTCACCAGGTTACGCACGACCACCCCTTTGGCATGACCGTCCACCAACACGAGATCCTGCATCTCGGTGCGGGGGAACATCTGGACATTGCCCAGACCGATCTGACGGCTCAATGCCTGGTAGGCGCCGAGCAGAAGTTGCTGACCGGTTTGTCCCCGGGCATAAAAGGTCCGGGAAACCTGCGCTCCACCAAAGGAACGATTGGCCAGATACCCGCTGTACTCGCGGGCAAACGGAACACCTTGCGCAACGCATTGGTCGATGATCTGACGACTGACCTCAGCCAATCGGTGCACATTGGCTTCGCGAGCACGGAAATCACCACCTTTGATTGTGTCATAAAACAAACGATGAACACTGTCCCCATCGTTTTGGTAGTTCTTTGCCGCATTGATGCCGCCCTGAGCCGCGATGCTATGCGCACGGCGCGGGCTGTCCTGGTAGCAGAAGCACTTCACCTTGTAGCCCAGCTCAGCCAGCGTAGCCGCGGCAGAAGCGCCCGCCAGACCGGAGCCGACCACCAGGACCTCAAACTTGCGCTTGTTGGCGGGATTGACGAGTTTGAGATCGAACTTATGTCGCTCCCATTTGCTGGCCAAAGGCCCCGAAGGAATTTTTGAATCCAAGTTCATTACTTCAATACCTCCTTCCCAAATCCGAGAAGAACGGCTGCAGGAATCGAGGTGTTACCGATGAAAATCACCCAGGCAATCAACACCGCAAAGCGGTTGAACCAACCGCGGAATTGACCGGTGCTGAATCCCAGAGATTGGAACAGGCTCTTCACACCATGACTGAGATGGATGCAAAGGAGTCCGTTGGCGATGATGTAGAAAATCGAGGAGAAAGGGTTTGAGAAACCCAGAATAATCATTTTGAAGACATCGTGCCGGTCTTTGGCGTCATGTCCCGTGTATTCCGGAGCAATCGTAAAATCAAACAAGTGGTAAACAATGAAAGCAAAAACAATCAAACCACTCCAGATCATGGTGCGTGAGGCAAAAGTCGTCACGGTCGGATCATTCACTTCATAACGACTCGGTCTCGCCGCACGGTTTTCGCGGACCAGTTGACTGGCAGCCCAAATGTGAAGTCCCACACAAACGAGCAGGCCGATACGCGCCACCCAAAGCAACTTGGGAACCGACTTCAACATGGCCGCATAAGCGTTGATTTTTTCCTGGCCCATGAAAATCTGAAGGTTCCCGACCATGTGACCAATCACGAACCCGAACAAGGCAAGTCCCGTCAGGCCCATGATATACTTTTTCCCCAGCGAGGAGTGAAAAATGGCTTTGAAAATGTTCATACAGTTTTGAATCCCGGCAATGGATCGATCAATCTCTCCGTGACGCAGCTTATCCCCGTCACAAGCTCTCTTCAATGTCTATAAGCTAGGCTTGTCGAAGTCAATGATCCTGATAAAGAATTAGGCTAACTAATATTAGATATTAACAAAACACAGGAGGCAGGGGTTTAAAGCCAGGCTTCGTTGACGAGTGAAATCAAATCGGTCAATTGACGCAGCTTACCATTTCCACCTGTACCACTTCGATCTACCTGAAAGGCGTTCAATCCGGCTGCTTGAGCTCCTTGAACGTCCTCATTGTGATGATCGCCCACATGAAGGATCCGATCGGGAGGAAGTCCCAGTTTGGAAATGGTGTGTTCAAAGATCACAGGGGAAGGCTTGGTAAAACCAATGTCGCAAGAGACGCTGATCAACTCGAAAAATCCTTCCAAGCGGAGGCTCTCAAGCAGTGGTCTGAGACGGGTGTCCCAGTTGGAAACTATGCCCAGCCGAAATCCCCTGCCAGCCAGGTCATCCAATGTAGGCATCACATCCTCATGGATCTTCCAGACCTCCGGATCTTCGAAGCGTTGATAAATCTTCGGGAACATGGCACGACAATCCGTCTCGGAAACCAAACCATCGAATGTCTGAATGACCAGGTGTTCCCAATGGCTTTCACTATACTGGAAATCTCCCTTGTTACTCCAGGCTTTTGCAAACTGGACGTTCAAACGTTCCACATCCAGATTGTCATGCCCCAGATTGGATGCCACATCCGCATAGATGTCCCCGACGGAAGGATAGGGATCGATCAACGTTCCCCCGACATCAAATACAACCGCTTCCACCGAGAGTGGTGCGGTTTCATTCATTGGTTGCTTACCTGTGTTCATCCGTACGTATGAATCCCCTTACTCCTTTTTCGCATCCGGGTTAGAACGAGTGCTATCGAATAGGAACTCCGTGTTCAAGACCATTTTGGTTAAAAAAATGTCATCATCGGTAGGGATGAGCTGCTGCTCGTCCGCCTGCGTGTCCGCATCACGCCACAGTCATTCCCAAACCCACCACGCGCTCGCGGAGCCGCGCCAGCGTGTCCCTACCGGAGCGAATCATCCGGCGGTGGTAAATCATCCTTCCTATAGCCAGTCCGGTAATTGATTGACATCCCACGAATCCAGAAGTGCTTGACACTGATCCGCCGCATGACCGTGTGCCCACACGCCATACCGTAATATCTTTTCCGGATCATCCATCAGCTCATGCTGCGCCAACAAGCCACCTAAAAAACCGGCAAGAATATCCCCCGCCCCACCCTGCGCCAGATTGGGATTGCCGGATGGATTGATATAAACCGGACCGGAAGAACGCCCGATCATGGTGTGGTGCCCTTTCAACACCACCCAGCAATGGCCGTATTTCACGGAAAGTGATCGCAAGGCGGCAAGTCGATCTGCTTGCACTTCCTGACTGGAAATGCCGAGCATGCGTGCTGCTTCTCCAGGATGAGGGGTGATCACGCGAGTCGTCGAGTGTGATTCTTCGGAAACAGGCAACCAGTCCAGCGCAGACGCATCTGCGACGACCGGAACCGATGCATCCCGCCAAATTTCAGCTACTTGAATCTTCACATCCACATGGATGTCATTCGATGCCAAGCCTGGTCCCATCACCACCGCCGTTGTTTTGGGCGAAACGAGGAGATGCCTGTCAAAGGCATGGACCATGACGTTCTGCAACTGCAAAGCCACGGCATCAATCGAAGATACGTGCGTCATCAATTCAACCAAACCGGGACGCGCCCGGGTTGCTCCACGTGCGGCCAGGACCGCGGCACCATGATAGCCGCGACTCCCCGCAAGAACCTGCACACAACCATGGCTTCCTTTATGGGATACCAAAGGACGCTTGGGCGGCCAGTCGACAAAATCACCTTCATCCCCCCAATACAAATCAACACCTCCCATCCCGACGTCACCCAGATCAGTCAACCCCACATCCGCCAGAACGCTCATTCGCCCCACATAAACACTGGCTCCTTGAACCACCATACCCGCTTTTGGAGCCCCCACCGTCCATGTCTGATCCGCACGAACCGCACATCCCAATGGCTGCCCCGAATCGGCATGTAAACCGGACGGAATATCAATTGAAACCACAGTGGCTCTTGAAGCATTGATTTTGTGAACAACATCCGCCCAGTCCCCTTCCAATGCCCGGTTCAGACCAATGCCAAACAAACCCTCCACCACTAAATCCGGAGCATCAGCCAATGCAGCATCAAAAGTTGCGGTCTGTTTTGAAACATGATGAAAACGTATCAACTGAACAGATCGCCGGGACAGCCATGGAATGGCTGCACAAACGTCATCACCATTGTGTCCTTTCCCTGCCAACAGGAGAATGGAATCTCCCGGAGCGGTCATCTCCATGATTCGTTCCGCAATACGTCGCCCGACTTGAGCGATGACATCGGCTTCCAGGACTCCCTGCGCCCAGGTCCTTTCCTCCCAGTCGCGCATGGCTTGTAATGTCAAAACAGGATAAGCCATCGTTCCGTTTTTCTATGAAGTATCCAATATGCTTATCACCCGCAGATGTCCGCGGATAAAAAGAAAGCCCTGGAACAGACATCCCCAATCATCAAGCAGCAAGCTATTTGACCAACTTGAATCATACCCCCACTCAAACATCATCTGCGTTCATCTGTGAAATCTGCGGTTCCAAATCCAACTCAAAAACCCTAAGCCAAGATCCAACCATCACGGTATTCCCGCTTTAAGTAACGCTGATCCAAATCCAGATTGGGCATGCGCATGGCGGCGTGATCCCATTCAATGGTCTTGCCGATGCGATAGGCCACATTGCCCAGATGATTCGCTTCGGTCAATGGACCGGCGTAACCAAAATGACAAGTTGTCGGCGCACCGGTCTTGCAGGCATGAATCCACTCCTGATGATGTCCGATGGATTTGGGTATCCATGGTTCGGGACGTTTGAAGTTCAAGAACCGTCCTTCGGGCAGCAACACATGCTTTCCGTAATCGGACAACAACATACCTTCGTCACCAATGAACAACACACCATTCCCCCATTGTGGAATCTCACCTCGCTTCCAGATGTCCGGCTTATTTGCGCCCTGATGCCAGGTCAACTTAAGACCGGCTCGATCGCCCCGAGCGGGATAGGTGTATTCGGCCGACATGGACGCGGGAGCGATCTCCGGATGAGGAGGCGGTCCCCAGGCACGCACCAAGGTGGGGGCATCCAAATTCAATGCCCAGAACGGCAAATCATTCCAGTGACTTCCGAGGTCTGACATGGTGCCGTTGCCGAAATCCCACCAGCGATACCATTTGGGACCGGGAAAATAAACTTCGTGGTAAGGCCGCCACGGAGCGGGACCGATCCACAAATCCCAATCCACATGATCCGGCACCGGCATGGATGCTTTGGGACGTTCATGACTCCAGACCAAATCTCGATTCTTCTCGGCATCGGCCTGTGCCTGCCACCCCCAGGCGCGCGACACCCATACGTGGGCTTCAGATACCGTCCCGATGGCACCGCTTTGAATCAATTCCACCACCCGTCGGTAATTGTCCCCCGCGTGAATTTGAGTTCCCATCTGCGTAGCCACACCGGCTTTCGCTGCGGCTTCCGTGATCACGCGTGCCTCGTAGACATCCCGCGTCAGCGGCTTTTCACAATAAACATGCTTTCCGCGCTTCAAGGCAGGCAAGGTGGCGAAGGCATGGGTGTGTTCGGTCGTGCTGACCACCACCGCATCGAAATCCAAATCCGCCGCATAGAACTCCCGGAAATCCCTGAACTGTCGGGCATCGGGAAATCTTTTGGCAGAAGCGGCCAGATTGTTGGCATTGACATCGCAAATCGCGACGACATTCTCACCCGCCATCTGTCCTGTGTTATGCCCACCGCGTCCACCAACACCGATCGCAGCAATATTCAACTTACTGTTGGGAGCCGCCGAAGAAACAACAGCGGGAAAACCAAGACTCCCGACAGCCAGCGCGCCCAAACCACGCTTCACAAACCGACGACGATTGACTCTGCTCTTAGCACCAAACTCTGAAGGGTTCATACCCACATCCTGCCAAACATCCGCATCACTCGGCAAGTTTCAGGTTTAGATAATAATCGCCCATTTTCAAATAGTGAATTGTAAATGGTGAATGGTGAATTGGAGCTAAATCGCCCCCAGGTAGAGCGTGGCGTCTCGGCGCGCAACCCCTGTGGCCTCCCTACCCTGCATATCAACTCCCAAAGGAAAACCCTATTGCACCCAACCCCCAACATCCGCAATGCTGACGCTAGCGAACGGACCGGGACGGTCCGGTCTACCTATAATCGCCCCCAGGTAGAGCGTGGCGTCTCGGCGCGCAACCCTGGCCGCCGCCTGA
>CAYPZD010000103.1:0-16022 GCA_964415055.1 uncultured Verrucomicrobiota bacterium
GAATGCCCCAAGGGACGCGCCGGGGATACACGCAGTCGCGGGACAGACAGGCACGTCCTACCTCACCAGAAATTTACAATTTATTATTCACTATTTTAAATTCCCCAATCCACCAAAGGCAGATTGGGGTTCTGTTGAGCCGTTCCACTCACTGAAGATTTGGCTGTAGGGGGTGGTATGGATGTGCATTTGTTGGCGTACGTCACCTTCGCTGGTGGTTCCCTTGGGTTGCCATTCGGGGCCGAGGGCTTTGCGAGCTTGTTTGAGGAATGAGGCGCTGGTTTCATCGTCCTGTTTGGTCATGGCGATGAAGGCGCGAAGGTAGATGGCGCGGGCTGCTCGTGGGTTGCTGGAGATGACGTGTGCCAATCGTTCATCCGCTTTGTCCATGTTACCTCGTTTCAATGCCACTTCGCCGAGCAGTTGAAGGACTCCGGTTTCTTCGGGGTTGATGGCCCGTGCTTTGAGTAGCAGCGATTCGGATGTTTCCAGGTCTGTTGCTGATTTGGCCGTGAGCGCTCGCAGGGTTCCCCATTGTTGAAAAGCCCGCAGGCTTTGAGGGTTTACTTTACTTAGTTTCTCCAGTTGCCTCATGGCGTCTTCGATTTGATTCAGCTCAATCAAACTGCTGGCGTAATAAAACAAGGCATCTTCGTGATGCGGGTTGATCGCCAGTGCTTGTTTAAATGATGCGATAGCCTGTTCGTAGTTTTGATCCTGCTTGAAGAGGTTCATCGCTGTTCGCTGATGCTTCCAGAAGGCCACCGTTCTCGCCCGCTCGTCCGAACCTGTTGTGTCGATGTCCGCTGAGACCGATTCAGTTGAAGGGGTTGGTGTCACTCTCTTGGGATTTGGATTGCCTTCCTGTAATTCCCACACAGCGTTCGGACTGATGCCGGTGAATGTTTGTTGATTGCCTGCATGCCATTTCACTTCGATGCGATCAATCACCGATAATGCCCCAAGACCGATATGCAGGGTGGCGGTGCTCTGGGAGAGATACGAAACGCTGTTGAAGGAGCGACGAAAGGTTTTCGGGCCTGCGTATACGGTTATGACTGCGTGTTCGCCCCTTCCGGTGAGTTGTTGGTTGGCGTCCAGGCTGCGTAGACGGCATTGCACCCAGTTGCCGGTGGTCATGTCGTTGCGGTAAAGCCTGGCTCCACCATCCATATCGACTATGACGAAATCGATGTCCCCATCCCCATCGATATCCGAAGTGGCCAATCCCCGGCTGATGTGTTTTTCGCTGAATCCCGAGTGCATGCCCGACAGGTTGTGAAAAGCGCCGCCGGCATGGTTCCACAGGAAAAACATCTCTTGTGGTTGAAGTTGTTTCGGAATTTGTTCAGGGATCTCAAGTGTGCTTCCGTTTGCCACTAACAGGTCCAGCCAACCATCGTGATCCAAATCTACAAATTCCGTTCCCCAACCGACGTAAGGCAAGGCCATTTGTCCGATGCCATGCATGTCGGCGACGTCCACAAAGCGCGCTTTGGGTTTCTCCGTGTCGACTGCGTTTCCGGGAGATGTTGGATGGGTAACCGGTGTGCTTTCCCGGGATGATGGGGAGGCGGTGTTGAAGTCGGCAAAGGTGTTGTCATAAAGGGCGTTTTCCTGGGCCACCCAGTGGGTGATGAAGAGGTCGTCGTCACCGTCATTGTTCCAGTCAGCAGCCGTCATGCCCATGGCGCTGCGGTAATCGGCCATCCAGGCCGCATGGGCAATGTCGGTGAAAGTTGTTTGTTGGTTGCGATAAAAGGCGTTGTCCGACACATCATTCGCCACGTACAAATCCAGCCATCCATCCTGATCGAAATCACACCAGATCGCCCCGAGGCTGCGTCCGGTTGGGTTGGTGACGTCGAGTGGTTCGGCGATGTCGGTGAACTGGTTGTTGCCGTCATTACGATAGAGCCGGTTTTTGGCGGGTTCGAATGAAGCAGGGTTGAGTGTGTACGGAACGGCGGTCTGGTTTTGTGCGGACGTTTTACCCAAGTCCGCTTCGCTTACATGATATTCCAGATAGCCGCTGATATATAGATCCAGGTCGCGATCGTTGTCAAAATCAGCCCAGCTGGCGCCTGCCCAAAAAAAAGTATGATCGCCCGGTAGCAGGATTTCGGTGAATCGTCCCGTGCCCGATTCGTTCCGGAACAGGTGAAGGGATTGGTAGCCGGTGACGGCAAGATCGATGAAACCATCCCCGTCGTAATCACCCCACGCGGCTCCCATGCCACGGATGCGTAGTTCGGGGAATGTGGAGACGTTATCGAAAGTTCCGTCACCCCGATTACGATAGAGTTGACTTGGGGGGAGCTCGTTGGTTGGGAGGTTCAGGTGACCTCCGGCTGAAACCAGGAACAGGTCATCGTCCCCATCGTTGTCGAAATCACCAAATGCCGCCCCGCCTCCCATGTCTTCGGGAAGTTGAGATGTGCGCGGTCCCTGAAAGGTACGGAATCCGGACAAACCTGCTTGTTCGGTGATGTCTTCAAATATCGGATCGGGCGCTGCTTGGGGAAGATTGAGCCGCAGGTTGCTGGTGATCACTTCGCTTTCTTCCTCCGGATCATAGGGCGAAGGCCGGTTGCGATATTGCGTGACAAGGATGAAGAGCGCGACGAGCCCGGCCAGCCAAGCCAGTATGGTGGCGGTGCCTCGCAGTTTGCGTTGCCGGGGCGTCAAGGTTGGTTGGGTCATGTGTGGTTTGTTTATTCCAGCGAAACGAGCCGATCTGTCGGCGTGGGTGCAGGGGGATTGAGTGAGGTGTCCGAGTTTGGTTTTACCTTGATTTTTATTTCAGCGCTGTCGATGAGGGCCACCGGAGATGTAACGGTGTTGGTTTCTCCAAAAAGGAAGTTGAGCAAAAACTGATCCACTTTTCGGTAAAGCAATTTGGCGGTGACCGTGTAATCGCCTCCTTTCATGTTGGGGGACGTAACGGTTTGTTCCTCTTTCCAATCACCATCCTCTGGTTTGTCCGCCAGACCTCCGGTGCATGGTATGGAGAATTGTGCCGTATCGGAATATCCCGGAAACAGTGCACGCCGGAAACGGACGCCCACCATCTCCCAAAGGTTGTGGCGGTCGATGAGGTTGCCGTATTGATCCACCGGCTCGGCTTTGAACAGAAAACTGCCGGGCTCGATGAAGTTTTTTTCATCCCGTCGTCCGGATGCAAAGACCAGTTCACCCACTTCATTGGTGACCGTGACTTCCAGCCAGCTTTGAATGATATCCAGAGGTCCGGTAGGGAAGTCATGCCCCACTTTGTTTGAGGTCATGACCACGCGCAGGGGCAGGTCTTCGCCTTCTTGAACCTCATCGGGCGCTTGTAGGGAAACTTTGACAATAGGGCCATTGCGCCATTTGTCGGCGATTTCGGGGATTTCGATTTTGCCGCCCATCCATTGTTCGGTCAGTCGGGTGTGCTCTTCCCACCCTTCGAGTTGTTTCATTTGCGGAATGAGTTGGTTCGATGCGAGGAAGCGGTGACTGCGGTGTTTGCGGTCGGAGGGATCGCGGTTGTAATCCAGTGGATCTCCCGCCGCGGGATCCGTTGAATCCACCAGTGGCATGTGGCATTCACGACATTCCACCGTTTTGGATGGATCACCCTTCACATTCCAATGGGATGCGGCCCAGTTGTCATATTGATTCTGCAGTTGGACCCAACCGACTCGATTGACTTCCTGATCGATAAACTGTTTGTGACAGGCTGCACAATATTCAGCCTGTTTGAAGGCGCGTTTGCTGAGTTGATTGTGTTCGTGGGGATAGGATCGAATGAGAAAATCACGGGCGACCCGTCCGAGTCCCTCGGTTTGCCACTGCCAAAGGTATTCGTTTGGCTGGGTAACCACGTAATTGGCGTTTCCCTTGATGTCTGTTTCACGGATGGCGTGGCATGCCAGGCAGGAGATGCCTTCGTCATAACCATGGGATCCGGTCAGATTGTCGGTGAAAATATTCTTGGAACCGGAGAACAGTGAAATCGGATCGTGGCACCCTCCGCAATATCGGGTGGATTCGGGGCCATTTTGATCGGCCATGACTTTTTGGATGCCTTGGAAAATGGGGTCCATGGCTGCGTATCGATGGGCGCTCGGTTGCCACTCCTTGAGGATCTGTTCGTGGCATCCGGCCGTGCCACAGCTTTGAGGGCCGGCAAAAGTACGTGCATCAAAGGCTCCTCCTGTATCTGTGGTGGCAAGGCTCGGGGCAAAGGGGCGTTCTTTTCCGTATAGATAACTGTAATCTTCGGGCAATTGATTGACGTAGGGGACGCCCGAGTAGGAAACTGTCAGGGCGCCGATCAGAATCAATCCGGAAACGTTGCAGAGCACGGTTGCCAGCACAAACTGTTTGGCGGGCTTGGATGCATTTCCCTGGAGCACACGGAAGAAACTGATCAAGACATGAGGCACAATACCGATCGCGGAGGCTAGAGTGGAATAGAAGTGAACCGATCTCCATACTTCCGTTGTCTTGATTCCAAACAATCCTTGCCAGGTCAGGACGCACCCGGATACCAGGCACACCAGCAATCCCCACAAAGCCACCCAACCCAGCAGCACAACTTGGGACATGCCGTAGCGTCGGTAGTCCTGCCAGTGCTTGAGGCAATAGACCGATGTCGGCAGAATCATGATCAATCCCGCGACAGTGTGGACGATCACGCTCCACTGGATGGCTGCGTTAAATCCGGCGAACGTGATGGCCAGGCCGGTGATCAATTCGAACACCAACAGACCAAAACAAAAACGCGCAAGCAACGAAGCCCACCCCGTGCGAAGGACTGCACGGGGTGATGGACCACCAGTAGATGAAATCGGGTTCATAAGGTTTAATGATTATCTGAAACGAGTGGCATTAGAATATTGAAAAACTGCTTTGAAAACCTTGATCGGGGTCAAGGTTTAGGTGGGTTGACGGCTGTTTCAGAGAGTTTTGTTGGTGTGAGGAAAAGATTTCAAATCAGTGTGGGAGGTGACTATGATTCGTGTGATGCGGGGACAATTACCAAGCAAGCAGTCGGCGTCGATTCTGAAAACACTTTCTCGTAGCTCCCTTTTTGCGGGTTTGTCGGAAGGTGAATTGGAGCATGTGCTTGATTTTGTTGTTCCCAAGAAAATCGGCAAAGGGGAATACTTGTTTCACGCCGATGAACCTTGTCTGGGTTTTTACATTGTTCAATCCGGAGCTATCAACCTGCATCGCGTGCACTCCGGGGGGCGGGAGCAGGTGATCCATATGGTGCGTCCCGGGGAATCGTTTGCGGAATGTGCCCTGACGATGGCGAATGGTTATCCCGCCGATGCCCGAGCGGTGGTTGCCACCACGGTGCTATTCGTTCAACGAGCGGGATTCCTGGAGTTGCTGAAGACGAAACCTGAAATGTCATTGCGCATGCTCACTTCCATGAGCGCTCATTTGAGGGAACTGGTTCAGCAAATCGAAGATCTGACGCTAAAAGATGTCGAGTCACGACTGGCCAACTGGTTTCTCAATCGATGTCCGGACATTTCTTCTCATCAAGCCGTGGAAATAGACATCAAAGTGACCAAGCGCGTGCTCGCGGCTGAATTGGGAACGGTGGCCGAGACATTGTCCCGGACCTTGTCAAAGTTCCGTCAGGAAGGTTGGATCGAAGTGAATGGTCGGCTGGTGACAGTGCAAGACCCAGCGGCATTAAATACCATGCTTCGGAGGCATCTCGGGGAGTGCTCCTGAGTGTTAATGCAGGTGAGCAGGGTGGATGTGCTCGTTTATCTTCCCAAAGGAAGTCGTTCCGCCAAACGTTCCGGGAGTCCGGCTTCGCGGATTTTGCGCATGGTGGTTTCCATGTCGTAGTCCAGACGGCGGAGTTCGATGGTGCTTTCTTTGAGGTCGAAGATCACGTAGGTGGCCTTGGGGACTCCATCACGTGACTGGCCGACACTGCCCACATTGACGAAATACTTTTTACCGGGTTCGACCTTGAATTTGGAATAGGTGCCGCCACGGATGGTGGTGTCGCGGACGAAGGCAACGGGCACATGGGTGTGGCCGAAGAAACACACCTTGGTATTTTGGTAGGTGAAACTGGAAGCGGCTTCGAGTTTGTTGAAAACGTAACCCCAGCGTTCGGGGGCATCGAGGGTCGCGTGGACGATGGAAAAGTTGGCGACAAGTCGGAAATATTTCAGTTCGCGCAACCAGGTGCGGTCATCTTCAGTGAGTTTGTCCTGGGTCCACTCGATGGCGGCTTTGGCGTGGGGGTTGAATCCTTCGAGATCCCCCTCCATGGAGCAATATTCATCATGGTTGCCTTTGACGCATGGCATGCCCATCTCCCGGACAATGTCCAGGCATTCCTTGGGATTGGCATTATAGCCTACGACGTCGCCCAAGCAGGCGTAATGTGTACATTCATTCGCCTCGGCATCTTTTAATACCGTTTGGAACGCTTCCAAATTCCCGTGGATGTCTGCGATGATCGCGTATTTCATTACCTGTTTTGTCCCAATAAAATCAATTTATCGTGTGATCTCAAACCCTCTGAGTTCACCGGTCGCCTCTGACCAATGGCATGATTCGTCCCGAATCATGGGGCCAAGCCCCGAATCTCTCACTGCCTGCATGAACGCTTCCAGTTCTTCCTTTTCACCTTCCATGACCAGTTCAACCTGACCATTTGGTAAATTACGGACTGTTCCAGTGGCGTCAAAACCCGGAGCCAGCGATTTTACCGAGTATCGGAAACCCACTCCCTGGACGCGTCCGGTATACAGAACTGTTGCCCTGCAAGCATTTGGATCCGTCATCATCTTGCCATATTTCAGATGGCCACCATCTAACAAAGCTCAACAGCTTCGCCAATTGACCGCAGGAATCAAGCCATATTTACGCCTTATGAGGCAATGATTTTCTTTGTGAAGTCCAAGATTCCATCTGGAAGCCACCTTTTTCCTCTATTTCAGTGTAGGGAGGGGGCTTATGGTTTGGGTTTTTTGATGTTTTTCCGCTTGGCAGCCAATAAGCGGCTGGCCATGGAACCATCCCCCTCATTGCCTTCATCTTCACCCGGGGCCTTGTCAGGTTCCGGCTTCTGACCCGATGGCGTCTTGGTGGAATCCTGCGTATTGGGTTGAAAGAAGATGTCCGCTGGTTCAGCGTCTTCTTTTTCGGGGGCAAAAAGATCGCTGCGAGGCGTTGGGGCGGTTCGGTTGGATTGTTTTGAGCGGACCGCTTCCTTGCGCTTCAACAGAGCTTCCATGGCTTCATCATGCTTGGTCTGCTGATGTTTGGAACGCATGAACAGAATGTTCCGACGTATCCACATCCAGGCCTGATATAGTTCTTCCTGTTCGAGCTGGATGCGCCGAATGCCGACGTCCAATGGGAAGAGCAGGATGGCCGCCATCAATAGATAAGGCCACAAGTCCCTGGCCTGGAAGGTTCGCTTTCGGTCGCGGGAGTAGGGATTGTCCAGAGGATTCTCGGGATCAATCATCAATCCCTGAGCTTCATCGGTCATGCGGGCGAGGAGGTGGGTGTTGGTTTCGCTGCTCAGGTATTCGGGTGAAAAATTGACGCTGGCTCCCACTACTTGCATGCCTTTGATCTCGCCTGCTTCATACTCGCTGAGGTTCACGGTGTAGGCGCCGATTTCTTTGGCTGGGAATTTTGCTTCGTATCGGCCCGGCGAAGTTTGTTCCAGTCTTACATCCTGTGATTCGCCGGTCGGGCTCACGACTTTCGCGCGCAGATCGAGGAAGTTTCTAAACTGTCCTTCCGCATCAATCGCTTCCACGCTGATCGATCCCACACCTTTGTCCACCGAAACTTCCGTGGTGAAATCACTGTTTTCAACCCGTCTCAGGCTCCAGCGCGCAATTTGGGTCCAGAATTGTCGGTATTGACTCCATCCCATCCACTCATTGGCCCATTTGGGTCGGGCATCGGAGGTGAAGGCGGCGGCCCGGCCCAGTCCATACTGCCAGTGAGCAAAAATGGGATCTCCCTGATCGCTGACCAGGGGGACTTCGGCGCGGGGTTTGGCGGAACTGCCCACGTAGCCCAGCAGTTGGGGGATGGCATCTCCGGAAATACCGCGAATGGGTTCGGTCGAGGCAGTCATTTCGGGTTTGAACGGGTGTTCGATGATGGCGCTTTTGAGAATCACTGATGATTCCTTCATGAAGATTTGCGGAAGATTGCCCGGATTCTGCACTTCGTAAAAACGTCCATTGCCGTTCTGGGCGATCCATTTCATGGTGTCCGGTCCCGCATGTCCGGCAATGAGAATGGTGCTGACTGTGATCTTGTCCGCAACCATGTTCTGCATCAGTGCCTGACTGGGCGCTCCTGGATCGCCATCGCTGAAAATGATCATGTGCTTGATATGGGCGCTGGATTTTTTTAAGGCATCGTAGCCTTGCTCCACGACGCCCTGAAAGCTCGGCAAATCTCCCTGATTCATGCCCATGATCTGTCGGCCCATTTCCATTTTGTCACGGACTGGTGTCAGAGGGAACAGCCATTTTTCAGAGCCATCCCAAAGAACAATGCCCAGTTCGTCCTGTGGAGCCATGGTATTCATGACACCGACCGCGACCTGCCGTGCGATCTGATTTCCGCCTGGGAATTCCATGCCGTGCATGACCATGACCAGGGCTCCGTTGGGGAGGACTTTTTTACTGCTGAGTTCCATGTCCAGCGGCAAGGTGGTTTCCAGTGGCGTGCCTCGATAACCTCCGGCGGCCAGGGATTGATCGCCCCCGATGCAGACCAGTCCCACTCCGAAATCTCGCACCGCACTCTGAAGCAGGCGCATCTGGTCCATGCTGAAATCTCCCGCAGCGACATTGCTCAGGAAAATGGCATCGTAGCTCTGCAGTTCGGGAAGTGTCTGGGGTAATCCGGAAGGGGGACGGGTGATGACTTGGATTTGTGAGCTTTCCAGAGCGGCGATCAGGTTGGCGTCCGCCGTCATGTTTTCGGAAACGAGCAGGAGTCTGGGATCGCCCTGCACGGTGGTGAATCCGATGGCCCGGTTGTTCTGCGCCACGGAGTCGCCTTCCGAAACCAATTGCACGTCGTAGGTGTAAAACCCGGGTTCCGTCAGCATCTGTGGTACCGCGAACAGATTCTTGCCTGCTTCCAGTGTGACAGGTTCTTCGCCGATCAATTGATCATTGATAAACAGCCTGAGCGTGGCGTCCTCGGGCTGATCGGCGGTGGCGAAAATCTTGGCATCAAAAGCGGTTCCTTCTTTCAGCAAAGTTGGCACCCCAATGCGTTGCACCGACACATCCTGACCGCGCTGGGATCCCATGGGGTAAACATCCAACGAGACGTCCAGCGGAAGCGAGCTTCTTAAAGCGGGCAGGGCATCCCCAAGGTTTTCATTGCCGTCGGTCAGCAGCACGATGCGTTTTTGTCCTGTTTCCGGAAAAGCTGCGGTGGCCAGTCGAATGGCGGCTCCTATGTCGGTTCTGGATTCGTCGATGACCGATTGGACGGTGGGCAGTTCGTTCCGCTCCAGCACTGGAAGCTCCAGCGCCGCTTCCCCGCCGAACACCACCACGCCCGCTTTGTCGACAGACTCTTTGAGTTCCAACGTGCGTTGGACGTATTGAACGGCGTTTTCTTTCTGGGTGGCGGGAATGCTTTCGGAACGATCCAGCAGGTAGATCACGTTCATCCCTTCCAAGGGCCTCAACCATTGCAATCCCGCCAATGCCAGGATGACGCCCAAGGTGATGATCAGACGAATGGCCAACACGGACCAGCGTCGCCATGGACCGATTTGCACATCGGAATGCCGAGCCAGGTACACCACCCAAGGCAACGCTACGAGTGCGCATGCCAGGAACCATGGATGTGTGAACTGAAAATTCATTTTTCTGTTGCCTGATTGAACGTCATATCACGTCGCCGAACCCATTTTTGAACCCGATGATTGGCCGCATCCGCAATATAAAGGTCGCCTTTCGAATCCAGTGCAATGGACCACGGATTGTTCAGTTGCCCCGGAGCATCCCCCGGGCCACCCAATATTTCGATGCTTTCGTCGTGTTGATTGAATACCTGTAACCTGCTGTTGCCGAATTCGCAAACAAAGAGATGACCCTCATCATCGATCTCCAGATCGTAGGGATAACTGAGTTCCCCTTGTCCCTGGCCAGCCTGGCCGAAGGAACGCTTCCAGTTTCCTTCCGCGTCCAGCACTTGAATCCGGTGATTGCAGGAATCCGCTACGAAAATGTCATCGACTGGATTACAGATTAATCCTTCCGGTCGATTGAACTGCCCCGGTTCGTTACCGAGGGTGCCGGTCGATCCCAGGCAGGTGGATCCATCTGTGTTGAATCGTTGGACACGTTCGGCGGCCTGATATTCGCTGATCACCAGGCTGCCGTCTGATTGAAGCGCGGCGGCGCGGGGGAAGGTCAATAAACCTTCTTCTTTGCCATAGGTGCCCCATTGCCGCACCAATTCGCCTTCCGAAGTGAAATGATTGACGCGCGAATAGTGGGGCTCCACCACGACAATATTGCCATCGGCATCGAGACACATGCCCTTGGGTTTGCCGCGTTCCAATTCGGGCATTTGCCATTGGAGGATGTAATTTCCGTCCGAATCAAACTTCTGCACGCGTCCGGTCATGTCGACGACATACAAAAAATCATTGCGATCAACTGTCAGGGATCTTGGCTTGATGAAGAAGCCGGGGCTGCGGCCTTGTGTGCCGATAACGATGGCCTTTTCAAAGATCCGGGAATCCATCGACACTTCATTCGTGGATTCGACTGGATTTGTTTTTGAGCATCCAACGGCACAACACACCAGAATCATCGCCGCAACGTGATTCCGGAATTTGCTGAAGCTTTTGGCAAACTGCCAACCTTTCGCCATGCCCCAGGGGAGGATGGCGATGATCAGCAACAGCAACGTCATGGCGTGCACCTGACTGTTGTGGCCGTAATGCAGGAGATTGAAGATGCGCAACGCCAGGGTATCCGCTCCCGGTGGCGTCACAAAGAGCAGGGTGTCCGCATCCCAAAGGGTAAAGAGAAAGACCACATACCACGCTCCACCCAGCAACCATCCAATTTGGGGCAGGTAAAGGATCCGTGCTCGTTGAATCCCGAAAGGCGCTTCAAGTCGACCGGCGTCCACCAGGTCCCGATCCAGCATTTGCTTGGCCAACTGCACTCCGAGCCATCCCAATGCGGTATAGCGCAAGGTCAGTGCGAGGATGGTCATCGAAAGGTGAGGGCTGTTCACCGGGAACCAGGGCTGTTGTGTCATGCTCAGAAAGAGCACGCCCCACACACAACCGGGCAGAAGAAACAAAAGCCAGAGCAATTTTGCCCCTCTCCATCGATGGAGCAGTCCCCCCAGGATGAGAGCAAAGCTTGCCGTCAGGGCGCTGAACAACAGGCTGTGATTGAAGGCCGATTGTCCTGCGGCAAAAGCCGGCTGAAGATCCGACCAGGTTTGCTTCGAAAAAAGCAGTCCCAGGCAGGGGAGGATGGTGGCGGTTATGAACCAAAATCCCGTTGTTCCCCTCAGCCCCCAAATCCAAACCGGATCAAAAATCTTTTCGGGCGATACCCTTTGTTGATCCTTTCGCGCAAAAGGCCAGCGGATGGAATCGGTCTTCAGGAAAAATAAAACCACCGAAGAACACGCCACAAGCCAAAGGATGCTGGATTGAATCTCCTGCCATTCCAGTGTGGCGCTGAAGGTGACGAACAGATCGGATGTCCAGGTTTTGACCTGAAGGAGGGACGGGACGTTGAATTGATTCAAGGTCAGGATTGCCACCACAAACATGCCACCCATCAGGGCTGGACGCGCCGCCGGCCAGAGGAGGTGACGGCAGAGTTGGAAGTTTCGCAGTTCGGGTTCGACTTCGAACAGGTGGGGGTGCATCCGTTCAAGTGTGCCCAAGGCGCACAGGAAGGGAATGGGCCAGTAGAGAAAGGCGCACATCCAGACAGCGCCGCTCATGCTGTAGAGATTCCAATCCAGCCAGGGACGCAGCGATCCGGCCTCGCCAAACAATCCCATCCAGAAAGTCAGAAACAGGAACTGTGGCAGCACCAGATTGAGAATGGCTCCTGCCTCGATGGTGTTTCGGACAGGTCTGGATGCCAGCCAGGCCCCCAGCGCGGTCACGCATCCCATGACCATGCTCACCACGCAGACGGCGGCGATCAGGATCATCGTTTGAGTGAGCAGGTGAAGGGACATATCAGCGAATGAACGTTTCCCGCATCCAGTTAAAACTATCCTTTTCCTCTGTCATGATTTCCGGCCAGAAAATGTAAAGCAAGGAGTCGTCATTGGGAGGCGGTTCCGAACTGACCAGTGCGGAACCTTCAACCATGTCGGATAACACATCATTGGATTGGACGTATCTCAGGAACGTCATGGCTTCGGTTGGATGCGGCGCGCCAGTGACCATTCCCATGGTGTTGGGGATGGCACAGAGTTCGTTTTTCAAAGGGACGGATAGCAGTGGCAGTCCTTTGGAGAGTCCGACCGCCAAATCGTCGGAATCGGTCAATCCCACTGCGGCTTCGCCGGCTCCCACCAGTCGAACCACCATGGAATTTCCATCCACGATTTTCATTTCATTCTCAATCAGGCCTTCACACCATGGTTCCCAAACGTCCGGTCCCCATTCCTCCCTCAAAGCCAGCATGTGAGTGGCCGTGGTGCCAAACACGGGGTAGGCCATGACGGTTTTGCCTTTCCATTTCGGAAGCGTTAAATCCTTGAGCGATGCAGGCGCGTCGTCGGTGGAGACAAGGTTCGTATTGATGATCAGGACTCGCATGCGGTAACCGAGTTCCTCGAATCCCTGCACAGCGCCTGCTTGGGCGAGTTTGCGAACGGCGAGGGATTCGTTGCTCCAGAAAACATCGCAGACCGGGTTCACTTGTTCCGCCAGGATGCGTTTGGCGAGCCCCATGGTCTTGGCGGATTCATTGTCGAATTGAGCTTTGATTTCGATGCCTGTTTCTTCGGTGAACTGTTGGAAAATGGGCTCGGCATACACGCGATCCTGGGACGTATAAATGACGAGGCTGCGTGTGGTTTCTTCAAGTTGGGAGGAATCACCGCACCCGGCTCCGCCAAGGATGAGCGCCAAAACCAAAAAGCCAAACACCAACCAGGGTGTGACCTGATCGTGTTGCCTTGGTTTTTGAATGTCAGGAAAGCGTATCACATCAAGCCGTTCGCTTGTGGTAATACCACCATTCAAACATCAATACACATAAAGCTGCGAACAACAGCCACCGCCACATTTCCAGGTTGGCCCGTTGTTGGCCTTCCAGGGCTGTCTGGTTGAATCCACCCAGGTTGAGTTCCGTTCTCGGGCCGTTGTCGCTCTCCGAAGGATCGATCAAATTGGAGGCGAACCACACTTCGTTGGTTCCGTTTAACAATCGATAGACCCCTTGCTTGGAAGTATCGCCAAAAACGACCTGACTGGAATCCGGCACGGTTTCCAGATCGGCCGACTCACCATTGGGGAGTTCCATCTTCAAGATCCCGGCGCTTTCTTCTTCGTCAATCGTTGCGACCAGAGCATCGCCGGTTCGGACGTTGACCATGGCGGCCTGGGCGGTGGATGGATTCAGCCAGGCGACGGCATTGGCAATAAAAATGGGGAAGGAGACGCGAAGGGGCCAGGTGGATTGCAAGGTGTCAAAACCAACCCACACCGCGCGGCGTCCATCCGGTTCGCCGGCCAGGATCAGGGGAGTGGTTGTGGATTCAACGACAGACATCGCCCAGTCCGGAGTTTTGACTCCCAGGGATTCGGCGATTTGCACATCATCCAATTGAACAAAGCGCATCATGGGGTGAGCGGCTTTCCAGTCGACGATGATGGGGGATTCCACCGCACTGACTTCCGGAAACCAGTTGGTGGAGGTCACATGAATTGCCAGGACATTGCCCGCAGGCCAGGTCAGGGGAATGACATCATCCAGCACGACGAGGTCCGCTTCGGGAGAGGATTCGGTGTATTGATCGGCCACGGCGAGTTCAATGTTGCGGGTGGCATTCAATGCTTTTTCCAGGAAACGATTGCCTCGTGTCACCAAAAGGGTGCGAACCGGTTTGGGCAGCAGGCTGACCACGGATGCCTGGTTGTCAACGCTCAGGTCATCCTCGGCGTTAAGTTGCAGTGTGAAGATGCCGTTTTCTTCCTGAGGCGCGATAAAGGCCTGTGAGTCGGTGGATCCGGGTTCCAGAGCCAAGGGACGTGCTTCAATGACCTGATCTTTCCATTTGAGTTCCACGATGACGTCCTGTCGGTTGGTGGAATAATTAACGATACCCGCGAAGATGGCTCGTGTGGAGGCATCGTCGGGATTCGGGCGGACATCCATTGAGACGATGCCGACATTGTGGCCGCGCGAGCCGATGGGGTGATAGTGAACGTTCAGATCCTCGGGTTCAAATTCATTCAGATCTGACGCCGCCCCGTCACTGAATAGATGCACTTCGGCGTATTCTTGATTCTTGGTCAGGGTTTGGGCGAGTTTGAAGGCGTCCAGCAGGTAGGTGCTGGTGTCGGACACCTGGATGGTGTCGATGGCCCGCTTTAAGGCATTTTTCTCCGAGGTGGCTGATTGCAGCACCTGAGTTTGACGTCCCGCGGCCAGGATCATCATTTGATCACTGTTTCCCAGGGTGTCGATCAGGTCCTTGGCATTTTGTTTGGCCACATCCATGCGGGAAGGAGAGACGTCCACGGACTGCATGGATGCCGATGTGTCCATGATGACAACGAGCAAACCGCCTTTGGAAACTTCCCCCGCAAAGAAAGGTCTTCCCAATGCAATGACTGCCAAAGCCAGCATCAGGAGCTGGAATATGAGCAGCCAATGATGACGCAGGCGTTGAAAGGGGGCGCTTGCCTGGGTTTCCGCCAGAAATTTTTTCCAAAGCATCGAACTGGCCACAACCTGCACCTTGCGTTTGCGTTTGAGCAGGTAAAACACCACCACCACCGGAAGGGCGAGGGCGAACCAGAAAGCGCTTGTGTTCAGAAAATTCATATCGGTCGTGTGTTACTTCCAGAGCATGGCCTTTCGCAGGTCGGTCAACAGCAGTTGATCCAGATCGCTGTCGCTGGGCGTCAGGTTGAATCCAATGCCCCGCATGCGGCAGAAATTCTTGAACTGTTCGAGGTAGGCGTTGACGGTTTTTTGATAGGCCTTGAGGCGGTATTTCCCAAAGGTCACCTCCTGGGTGGAACCATTTTCGGAGTCCACCACTTTCAAATCTCCGTAAACGCTGGGTTCGAGTTCTTCGCGGGCCAGAACCATCAGGACCTGGACCTGGAATCCACGTCCCAGCAAGGCTCTTAATCCCTCCTCATAACCCTCCGGATCCATGAAGTCGCTGATCACAATGGCCACGCCGCTTTGTTTGGCCTGGAGCGCACCTTTTTTGAGGGCCTCGTTGAGACGGCAGTCTCCCCCCGCATTGAGTTGTCCCAGGTTGCGGAAGAATTGGAGCGCCGATTTTTTGCCGCGAACACGTCGAAGGGATTGGCGGATCGCGGTTTCTTCCGTGTTCTCGGGGAATACATCGACCGTCACGCGATCAAATCCACAAAGAGCAACATATCCCATCGCTGCGGCCACCTGGCGGGCAAAGTCAAATTTGACCGGTTTGCCAAAGGTCATGGATTCGCTGGCGTCCAGGAAAATGGAGAGGGGCAGTTCTCGTTCTTCCTCATAAAGCTTTAGAAACAGGCGATCCAGACGGCCAAAAAGGTTCCAGTCGAGATAACGCAGGTCGTCACCGGCGACATAATTGCGGTGATCGGCGAATTCCACCGACTGGCCGCGCGCTTTGCTGCGGCGTTCGCCCTTGAGTGAACTGCGAACACGCCGGCGGGCGAGCAGTTCCAACTGCTCCAGCCTTCTCAGCAAATCGTTCTGAATCAAAGGGCCAGCCATAAGCAACATCATTCCAATCCGAACCGACCGCAGATGCAA
>CAYPZD010000103.1:16122-17265 GCA_964415055.1 uncultured Verrucomicrobiota bacterium
AGGAACCTTCGGATGGTTTCCCGCCCTTTTTCGCCGTAATCCAAGGTCCAGTCGTTGACATACATACCCACGAATTGATCCGCCAGATCCATCCCCATATCCCTAGCATACTGCAAAGCGTGAGCCACAGCCTCCGGTCGATGGTCCAGACTGAACTGAATGCTGCGGGTCAAAAGATCGGAAATAGACTTGCGATCCTCGGGTGCGAAACGTTTGTGGATGACATTGCCGCCAAGCGGGAGGGGCAAACCATCATTTTCACGCCCCCACCAAACACCCAGATCTTCGCACAACTGCAATCCCTGGTCCTGATACGTCAACTGACCCTCATGAATGATCAATCCCACATCCGCATCGCCACGATTGACCGTGTCGAAAATTTGATCAAACGGAACCACCTTGTATTTAAACTCTGAAGCCGGTTTCCCCAGCCACAGTTGCAAAGCCAGAAAAGCGCTGGTCATTTCGCCCGGCACGGCAATGGTGCTCTTGGCAATTTCTTCTTTGGTAAAGCGTTGCTTTGCAACGAGCATGGGGCCATATCCGTCTCCCATGCTGGCTCCGCTTGGCAACAGGGCATACTTGTCGCTGACATAGGCGTAGGCATGGATACTGATGGCGCTCACATCCAATTCGCCGCGTGTGGCGCGTTCATTGAGCGTTTGGATGTCCTGCAGAATATGTTCAAAGGCCAGCCCACCGGTCGGAATCAAATCCTTGGCCAGGGCGTAAAACATAAAGGCATCGTCCGGATCAGGCGAATGCCCCAGAGTAATCGTGCGATTGGTCATGATGAATCAAATACAAAAATCTAGCTAAATCAGTCTTAATGACGTGGAATTCCCCCATCAAAGACACCCCAGCACTCTGTCCCAACACTCCCACGCGGTCAAGACTCCCAAGGGAAAACCCTTGAAATCCTTGGGAAAGATCTTGAAAAAGATTGTATGCGGATATCTAACGCTTGTGCTGGTGTTTAACTGCGATGAGTGAGTTGTGAAGGATTATCTACAGGATAAATTGTCATTTGGTAATCGTGAGCCAGGAAATTCCCTTTCTTTGAGGAAGATTATTTCTTGGTCTTTTGTGTTCCTGTTCGCTTTCCCGCTTTCTCCGGGTTTGTTTGGGGAGGTGAATGAAAGG
>CAYPZD010000104.1:0-16998 GCA_964415055.1 uncultured Verrucomicrobiota bacterium
TTATTCAAAACTTCTCACTCGCTTTGGGCCAGTTTTTCAGGCGGCGGCCACCAGCTCAACGGACTAGGAGATTCCCACTTCATTTTGAAAGGATTCCTGCACAATTCTCTCCAAATTGGTTGATGTCCACAAATGACAAATCTTGCCAGCGCAGGATCCAATATGTATTTTCAGGTTATGAAAAGTATCACGGTAGAATGTCCTGAACGTATTCATGAGCAGTTAGAGCAGATGGTACAGGCCGGATGGATCAAGACTACGGAAGAGGTAGTCATTGAGGCTTTGCGGCGCTATGTGGAATCCCATGGTTCCGACCTTAAAGAAGCGCAGATTTTGAAGGACGTTGAGTGGGGGTTGCACGGGGATGACTGATTCCCGGCTAATCGTCCTTGATGCGGGGCCCATTATTCATTTGGATGAATTGGGATGCCTTGATTTGCTGGAGGATTTTGCCTCCCTGAAAATCCCGCTCGTGGTTTGGCATGAAGTTCAAAAGCACAGGGAACAGATACAGATTAGTAACTTAAGGACCTGTGAAATAATCCCGCAGCACTCAAAGGTAAATTTCAAATTAGCGACGTTCGCCAAAAGTTTGAGCCTTGATGCTGGGGAAATTGAGGCTCTCGCTTTGTTGGAAGGATCACAAGGCGCACTCTTTTTGTGTGACGATGCGGCGGCAAGATTGGCTGGAGAATCGCTCGGAATTGAAGTGCGCGGAACCATCGGCATTTTAGTGCGAGCGATAAGGCGGGGCAGACGTACCCAAGCGGAAGTTAAATCGCTACTAGAGGAAATTCCGAATAAATCCACTTTGCACATCAGTCGAAGGCTGCTGGACAAAATCATCAAGGATTTGGAATAACCCGTAAAGTTGAAGCTGAGTGGGTTTTTCCAACAATTTCCAACAGTTCATTTGCGCATGGGCGCGGGATTAGGACATATCCGAATCTTCAAGGGGGTTCGTAACACGTTATAGTCAAGTTGTTAAAGAGGCTTCTTCCCACAGAGTCACACCTGTTCGGGTTCAGTTTCGTAAACCGTAGGTCACGAGTTCGAATCTCGTCATTGGCTCCAGTTCGTAACAAGAACCCAAAGGTTCACTTGATTATTTCGATTTAAACTGTTTAGTTGGTCACATGGAATTATCTCTTACACCCGAATTGGACGAATTCGTCCGTCAGCAGGCACAAGAGCACGGATTCCCTTCAGGATCTGAATATGTTGCACAGTTGATTTGCGCCGAGAGGGAAAGAGAAAACCATGATTGGGCCTGGCTTCACGAACAAATCCGCCCCGGCCTGGGAGCTGACGAATCGGAATTTCATTCCGAGACAGCTGAGCAGGTCATCCAACGCGGAATGATGCGCCTGAGAAATCATGGCTGATTACCGAGTTTATCGAATAGCCCAACAGAGGGAAGATGACATCTGGGATTATACAGTCCAGAGATGGGGAAATGATCAGGCAGCCAAATATATTCGTGGATTACACAATCATTTCTCCCGGTTGGCAAATCGTGAAATCAGTTGAAAACCCCTTCCAAAGGGTCGCCTGGGTGGAGCGACCGTTTATCTTTCTCGTTGCGAAAAACACTACATCCTCTTCCGAGAAATCTCCATAGGAATAGGAATCCTCACGCTGTTGCATACATCCATGGATTTATCAGAACGACTTGCGGAAGATTTACGTACTTTGGAGAACTAACATCGTTCGCTACCGAATGATAATTATTAATAGTGTTTTGTCTCAGATCGAGAGTCTTGATTGGATGATCATTTTTCCAACAATTTCCAACAGTTCATTTGCGCATGGGGGCGGGATGGGGATCCTTACGTTTTCACCGAAGCAATTCCTAAAACATCATTATCAAACAATTACAATTTTATGGCGTGAATCATGCTAAAATTCATAAGATTTAGTAAATTGCAATTCAGTGGGATAGCGCATCGTTTCCCTCTGTTTTGAATTGTTCATAACCATTGAAAAATATGAAAACAAGCATACTTATCTTTGGCCTTTGCTGCTTGGGATGCCTGACCAGAGGCGCGCAGTTTGAGGAATTGCTCTACGTGATAGAGGATAATGAGATCACCATCACGGGATTCGTGGGGACGAGCTCTTCCAGATCTGTTGTTATCCCGGATCAAATAGACTCTATTCCTGTCACATCTATAGGACACAAAGCATTTAATGCCACCGCCTCCCCCCTTTCGTATCCAGAGGAGATCACACTCCCAAATTCCCTGGTCAGCATCGGATCGCTTTCTTTTGCGAGGTTAAGTCAATTGAAGCAAATACACATCCCGACGTCGGTCACTTCGATAGGAACCATGGCCTTTATGGGCTGCAAGTCTCTCGAGGAAGTATCCTTTTCTTCTCCTTTAACAAGTTTGGGTGAGGAGGTTTTTCGAGACTGCATCTCGCTATCCACCATGTCTTTGCCCGATCAATTAACATCCATCCCTACCGGGCTTTTCAGGGGGTGCGTCATGCTGAATGAAATGGAGATTCCCCTGTCGGTTACCAGTATTCAGGCGGATGCTTTCTTGAGTTGCAGTTCCCTGAAAAGCATCACCATTCCGGATAACGTTACGGAATTGGGAACAAGTGCATTCAAATACTGCACAGGACTGCAATCGGTGTCTTTCGGCTCTGGGATCAACAAACTGGACGAAAGCTCATTTGAAAATTGCACCGGCCTTAAGGAAATCGTCATTCCAGGGAACATTGAATCGATTGGACCCAAAGCATTCCATTATTGCATCCGTTTGGAAAAATTAACGCTCGAGAGTGGAATAACAGAATTGTCTGAGAATGCCTTCGATACCTGTTCTCGCCTGGTCAACATGGAACTGGCTGATACGATCACGTCCATCGGTGCTTACTGCTTTCAGAATTGTGCATCTCTCAAGCATGTAACCTTACCGTCTCAATTATTACGTTTGAGCAACAATGCCTTCGAATCTTGCAGGTCATTGATTCGAATTGATATGCCTGAAGGTTTGGAATCAATCGCATCAAACTGTTTCGCGTCTTGCACCAGTTTGCAAGTCGTCGCGATTCCCAGCACCGTGACAGGATTGGGGGTGACTGTATTCAACGATTGTTACAACCTGAAGGAAGTGGCATTGCCTGCCTCATTAAGAATCGATGGCTCTTCTTTGGCACCCCAATCAGTCATATACTGGCAGGCTTATGAATCGCCTTACTGGTATCTTGATATGTTTCAAAGCGAGGATGGTTGGACCGTTCGTGATTGCTTCGCTGGAGTCAGGAATGTGGAATTACCAAGTGCGGTCATGGACCAACCCGTGATCGCCATCGAGGATGGAGCTTTTTCTACCTGCAAACAACTCACATCCATTTCCATTCCAAAGAGTATCCAGCAAATCGGACAAAATGCTTTTTACGAATGTAGCTCGTTACAAACCGCGGCCATAGAAGGTGAAATCAAAACCCTGCCACATGGCATGTTTGATGGATGCACCTCTTTAACGACACTTTCCATTCCTGAAACAGTGACTTCCATCGGAGGTAGAGCCTTTTTTCTATGCGTGTCCCTAAACGAACTCAGCCTGCCAGAGGAAGTGCAACAGATCGGACCGGGAGCCTTTGCCGGATGCAGGAACCTGACCCGTCTGGATCTTCCGAGTGGAATAAATGACATCTCTGACGACGTTTTCATGTGGGCCAAATCATTAACCCATGTCACCATACCAAACGGTATTCAGCACATAGGAAAGAATGCATTTGATCGATGCGCTTCGATCTCTTCAGTCAACCTGCCGGACAGCACGTTGACCATTGATGACGACGCCTTTCAAAGCTGTAGCTCACTTGAAAACCTCACCATTCCTGAAAACCTTCAGTCCATAGGAGAGTATGCCTTTTCGGGTTGTTCAAAACTGGTCCGGCTTGAGATACCCGCAAGCACGGTCACAATTGGAAACAATGCGTTTCGCGAATGCTCAGCTTTGGCTCAATTAAGCCTGCCTCTTTATTATGAAGGTTCCGAGGAGCGGTTAAGCATCCCGAGCCAAACTGAACTTACCTGGATTCAAACACCAAAATTTCAAATCCTGATGGGATTCACAGAACAATCAGGGCAGCAAGCACCCGCCATTGAATTGCGTGGCGCTCCTGATTCGAGCCTGACCATTGAGAGTGCTGAAAACATTTCCGGTCCCTGGATCCCGTGGGCCACAACAACCATCAGTCCCGATGGACAATCCGTCATTCTTATCGACCCCCGGAAACCTTCTGAATTCTATCGCGTCGCAGAGAATAATTGAAAAACACTGGATTGTCGGACACCGTTTCTTACATGAAGATCATTTCCAATCCACGGGCTTGGAATGGGAATTGAACCGGATGCGATTATTTCCACGAGGTAAACCTATCAAAACCACAGAGGACACAGAGCTCACAGAGAGATGCAATAAGTGAGTGTAAAAAGTGTTACCTCTGTGCTCTCTGTGTCCTCCGTGGTTAACAAAAAATCCGTTCAACCCGCACTTTTAATCGCACCCAATTGAACCAATGATCTGTTTGCTGGATACGCATGCACATATGGAGATGAATGCGCTAAGAATAGAAGTGGGCACCCCGACTGACAGGGACACCCACTGGAAACCCCAGTGCTTAGAAAGCCTTATCAAGCTGCAGAGGAAACACCACAGTCATTCGATGAACGATCGGCTTCCCGTGTTCCATTTCCTTTGCTCAAAAACGTTTTCAAGGGGCAAGTTTGGGGCGAGGTGGAACTCTCCCCTCCATTGTCTAAAATATGAAACGCGCCCGGGGACAACCTTCTGATCCCTTTTTTATTGACCCGATTCAAGAATCCGATTTCCCTCGACGTCCCTTTCCGCGTGAAAGGCCCGCACAATTTGTGCCTGGAACTTTGGAAATTTGATCAATGTTAACCATTCGAAACCTAGCGAAATCCTTTTCTGGCACGTCTTTGTTTGAAGACGTGTCCATGACCATCAACTATGGCGACCGCGTGGCCTTGGTCGGGCCGAACGGCTCCGGCAAGACCACTCTTTTCTCAATCATCCTCGGTGAGGAAGCCACTGACTCAGGCGAAATCAACCGGGACGAGTGGACGACCGTCGGCTACCTGCCGCAAGAAGGAGAGGCGCTCGGGAACGAAACCGTTCTGGAAGTCGCCACAGGACGGGCCGGCACGATTCCGTCGCTGGAGGCAACCCTTCGCAAACTGGAGCAAGCGGGAAACTGCGAATGCATCGAATATTATGAGGCTCAGTCCAAGTTCGACGCCCTGAACGATCCGCAGTTTGAAGCCAAAGCCAAAAAGATGTTGCATGGTCTGGGCTTTGCGGAAGAGGACTTCTCACGTCCTGCGACGGAACTAAGCGGAGGATGGGTCATGCGTGCACACCTCGCCCGTTTGCTCGCCATGGAGCCCGATTTGCTGATGCTCGACGAGCCGACCAATCATCTCGATTTGAGCGCATTGTTATGGTTCCAGAACCACCTGAAGAATCAGCAATGTGCGGTGCTGTTGATTTCGCATGATCGTCAGTTCATGGATGACATCGTGCAAAAAGTGTTCGAGTTTTCAGACAAGAAACTGCTTGCATGGAAAGGAAACTACTCCGAATACGAAGTTCAAAAGCAGGAAGCATTTGTTCGGGATTCTGCCGCGTATAAAAATCAGCAGAAGGAAATTTCGGAGATCAAGGACTTCGTCAGCCGATTTCGCAATGTCAGTTCCAAGGCCGCACAGGCCCAGAGCCGGCTCAAGTTGCTGGACAAAATGGTGATGCTCAAGAAACCCGCTCCACCCCGCAAGCCCTATCCTTTCAGGTTCCCTTCCCCTGTGCGCGGAGGGCAACGGTCCATTTCGCTCGCAGGCATCCATATGGCCTATGGGGACAACAAGGTCTATGAAGGACTCGACCTGGAAATCCAGCGCGGCGAACGCACGGTCCTCGTCGGCCCCAATGGAGCAGGCAAGTCAACGTTGCTCAAAATCCTGGCGGGTGAAGTGGAGTTTCAGCAAGGCACACGAACCGAAGGTCACAATTGCCGACTCGGCTACTTCAGTCAGCACCGCGCCGCATCGTTGGATCCGAATAACACCGTGCTCGACGAAGTCATGCATGCCGCACCAGAGATCCGGGAAGATGAAGCCCGCGGCATCCTGGGTTCATTCATGTTTCGAAAGGAAGAGATTTACAAGAAGACGACCGTACTCAGTGGAGGTGAGAAAAGTCGACTCAACCTCGTGAAATTCCTGGTCGATCCCCCCAACCTCCTGCTCATGGATGAACCTACCACCCATCTTGATATCCTGACTGTCGAGTCACTCATCATCGCGCTTGAGCGGTATGAGGGATCACTGGTGTTCATTTCCCATGATGTTCACTTCATCCGAAAACTCGCCACCAAAGTCCTGCATGTCAACAAGGGCACTGTCACTTCATATGCAGGCGACTACGATTACTTTCTGGAGAAAACCAACTCTGAAGGAAATGATCGCGCTGCCATTACGGCTTGAAGCGTGCATACCACGAACAGGGTTGAGAGCAACAGATGGGCAGCCAGCTAATGGCTCCCCTGATTAGCACATTTGCCACGACGTCGGTAGAAGACAAAGGCAAAACCTGCGAGAGCAGATGCCATCATCAGGCTTGTTTCAGCAGGTTCGAACAGCACCCGCCTTAAAGTTATCGGAAAAGTCAGCCACAGCAAAATCCGTAATGGTTAAGGTGTCCGTGGCATCATTAAACCGAATTCCAACCCAAACTTGTTTTTGGACAACATCATTTGCAAAACCGATATAAGTTGTCTCGAGCCCGGTATCACCGTACCAATCTGAATCTGGATACTGTTCGGGGTCAATGATACCAGCCCCTGCAGAGGTCGATACCAGCCCCTCAGAAAAAGCCAACGACCCGTTTATTTCTTCATTGTAAGAAAATCTTTGTACAGGAATACCTGTTTCAACATCAATAAAAACGCGCCAATCTCCGACGGTACCAAAAGTGGGATTCTTGCCTTGATACAACCCGATCACAACATCGTATCCGGAAAAGGTGTTATCTTGGTAGGCATCATTCATCGTGACCGCATCAAAGTCGAACCATATAGCGGGATTGTCGCCCCCGGTATCGGCGTCAAAGACCTGATCCGGTATATCATAATAGACAATGGCCGCTTGGGCTGAATGCGAAATGAAAACCATTTGGGCAAAAACGATGCAAAGGAAAATGCTAATTCGTGTCATTGGATTATTGATTTGAGGGTTGTTGATTCATTAGATCGATATTGAAAAAATCAGAGAGCCACGAAAGAGGTCCGCCATATCACCACGGCCACCAACCATTGTCTGAACGGGATAATCCGTTGCTGCTCATGGCGTATCCAGATAGAAGAAAGCGGCCTTTCCTTATCCGGTTATTTTCTTTCTATGACGAACACAACTACCACGGAGTGTTACTGCCGCCACTCATGCAGAACCTTCACTTAATAAACTTACTTTGTCACCTTTTTTTCTTTTTTATTACTTTCTATATGTTGTTTACCAATATTTCTAAATGTCGTTTTTTAACAATATAACGTCGCAATTTCATTTAAAGCTGTCGCTTTTTCACTCAAGCAGGTCGCATTTTCGATCCACACTGTCGGATTATGCGCCTTTATTGCATTGCGCGCGCGCCTGCTCTCATCGTTTGAAGTTCGACAGATGGTTCAAGAAACGAGTTTGGATCTCGTCAAGGAATCCTGGTTCTACTACTCTTTCTGGGCATAGAGTTATCCTGACGAATGAAAATCTGCTCACCATTTCCGAGAATATGTTTGGCGGCCTGTGCGTTGATCACCACGTTGCTCACATCCCCTGAACTACAAGCCGACGACCATGCCACCGCTTCGAGCCAGGCAGTCGAAAAAGAATCCCAAGTCAAGGCACCCGAACTACCAGGGTTAAAGATCAATCTGGAAGAATGGTGCTTGGATATTGAGGCACGCACGTGCCTGAAAGAAGGGATGCTTGAACTGGTTGCCTGCACAAAAGGCACCAAGGAGCATGAGTCCATTGTTGCGGTCGAAGCCGCTGCCAGAGACATCCATGCGGCATTGCTTCTATTGGGCGCTGAGGCAGGGCGCCCAGCTCATAGTAAGTCCATTGGAAATTCGGGAACAATGTGGGTGCCCGTACCTCCGTCAGGCGGTAAAGTAGATGTGTTCCTTGTTTTCAAAGATGAAAAGTTCGGCAAGTCGTTTGAGAAACCCATCAGCGAATTCATGGTGAATGAGGATGGGGAAATATTTCCAACCCATACGTTCCTGTTCGCGGGTTCAGAGTTGATCTCCGACAAGGAAGGAGGAGTTCCACAGTATCTCGCCGACCGGAGCGGGAACGTGATGTCGATCACCACTTTCGGGGACGAAGTTCTCTGCCTGCCCGACATCCAGAGTCACGACAATGCTGCTTTGAACTGGAACATTGCTGGCAGCAAACTCCCCGAGATCGGCACTCAAGTCACGTTGCGCCTTAGACCTCAAACCGAGCCCGGGGAATCGCAATCCCTCACATCCGGCAAAGCTTCGACTCCACCAACGCCCACCGAAAAACCAACAGACCCGGCACCCATCAAAGTTTTCATCCTCGCAGGACAGTCAAACATGCAAGGCCAAGGCGTTGTCTCCATGGATCACCCTCAGTATTACAATGGCGGCAAGGGCAATCTGGAATGGTCCATGAAACATTCCGCCAGCGCCAAAACAATGAAACACCTCAAAGATGAACATGGAAACTGGATTGCGCGAGAGGATGTTCAGATTACGTACAAATCCAAGGACAAACATCGGAAAGGCAACCTGACCATCGGCTATACAGGCTATGGTGGCAGCAGCCACATGGGCCCGGAACTTCAATTTGGACATGTGGTGGGCGATTTTTTCGAGGAACCGGTTTTGCTGATTAAAACGGCGTGGGGAGGCAAAAGTCTCTACGTTGATTTCAGACCACCGAGCTCAGGTGGCCAGGTGGGTCCTTATTACACGAAGATGATCGAAGAGATCCACTCAGCCCTGGATGGGCTTGGACAAATTCCATACAAACTGGCGGGCTTCATCTGGATGCAAGGATGGAATGACATGGTGACCAAACCCGCCATTCCAGAATATGCAGACAATCTGGTCCATCTCGCAAAAGCTATTCGCAAGGAATTCAATGCCCCACAACTGCCTTTCATTGTCGGCGAACTCGGCAACGGCGGTCCCGTCAAAGGGCCGGGCAATATGGCTGACTTCCGAAAAGCCCAACGGGAAGGAACGGCACGCATTGAAAACGCCGCTTTCGTCGAAACCACTGCCTTTGCCCGACCAAAAGAACTTTCACCTAATGTCACCCACGGACACCACTGGTTCGGCAACGCCGAAAGCTATTTCCTCATCGGAGACGCACTCGCCAAAGCCGCTATTGAACTTATAGTGAAATAGATGACCCCTTGTTGATTTTGACAAATACCGCCCCCCCCAAACGCCACCTCCTCCCAGACGCATTCGCGAGAGCCAAAGACTCTCTGGAGTGCTCCGAGTCATCGGAGCTCTGGATACGATCCGCATACACAAGTCGTAATCAAATACTACGGGCGCATCCTGACATGTGAAAAGCTTCCATCATTAGCAATGTATCGCAATCGGCACTAGCAAACCGCAACGTGCCCCTGGCGTATCCAGACCGGTGCCGTGATCACCGATGTCCAGGGATGCGCTCTGGAGTGCTCCGAGTCATCGGAGCTCTGGATACGATCCGCATACACAAGTCGTAATCAAATACTACGGGCGCAACCTGACATGTGAAAAGTTTCCATCATTAGCAATGTATCGCAATCGGCACTAGCAAACCGCAACGTTTCCCTGGCGTATCCAAAGCTGTGTCGAGCCACAGCACTCCATGTAATAAAGTCTTTCATCCATAGGTGGACACAATCCATTTCACAATGACCAGCGTTATCCACACGTCTGAATTCGAGCTTTGATATGCTTGCCTGCTCCTTGAACTGATCTATGCTCGAGGACAGACATCAACAGCAGTTCCTAAAACCAAATGATGAGCACAAAGCAAATGATCAACCGATCCATCACTTCTACGACTCTTTTAATCTTTCTGGCCATGTCGTCATGGACCTTACCTGCGGCCGAACATGTCATCCCGGATTTCACTCAGGGCGGCAAGACGGATGGCAGTCACGATTGGACACTTGGTCCCACTGGGGCACGTGGTTGGATCTATGCTTGGAAAAATACCGCTGATGCCCGTCAGATTTTGATCACCGATGTTGCCAAGGGTTCACCCGCTGATGGTGTCCTGGAAGTAGACGACGTCATCCTCGGGGTTGGGAAAACACCATTCACCTCGGATGCGCGAATCGCCTTCGCTCGCGCCATCTCACAAGCTGAACAGGAAACATCTCATGGCCTGCTCAGCCTCATACGCTGGCGCGCTGGCCAAACCAAAAATGTCACCATCAAGCTCCCCGTTTTAGGAACCTACAGTGCCACGGCTCCTTTTGATTGCCCGAAGTCGGCCAGGATCTTCAAGCTGGGATGTGAGTCCATCGCGAAACGAGGCCTCGACACCGTTTCCATTCCAAACAGCATCAATGCCCTTGCCCTGCTGGCCAGCGGCGGAGCAAAATACCGTTCCCAGCTTTCCTCTTACGCCCATCTGGTGGCAGACTACCAGGTCGGCCCGTTTGCAACCTGGCACTACGGCTATGCGGTTACCTTTCTCGCCGAATATGTCCTGGCAACCGGAGACAAATCCGTCTTCCCCGGACTCAAACGTCTTGCACTTGAATCCGCACGCGGCCAAAGCCTCGTGGGCACCTGGGGACACCGTTTTGCATTGTCGGACGGCAGGGTGGGTGGATACGGTTGCATGAACTCACCGGGCATTCCCCTGACGATCTCAATGGTATTGGCGCGCGAAGCTGGCGTGAAGGATCCTGACCTGGACCTTGCAATCAATCGCTCAGCCGGGTTCCTGCGCTGGTATGTCAACAAAGGCGCCATCCCCTACGGTGATCATCACCCCTGGCCCGGACACGAGGACAACGGCAAATGCTCCATGGCAGCCGTGCTCTTTGACCTGCTCGGGGATCAAGAAGCAGCCACCTTCTTCACCAAAATGAGCGTTGCCGGTTACGACGAACGGGAACGCGGTCATACCGGTAATTTCTTCAACATCCTTTGGGCGATGCCTGCTGTGTCACGAGGAGGCCCGCTGACTTCCGGCGCTTACTGGAACGAACAGGCCTGGTACTATGACCTGGCTCGCGGATGGGACAACAGTTTTCGATATCAAGGTTCTCCTGTTGGCGAGGAAGAACACAACAAATACACCCGCTGGGATAATACCGGCACCTACCTGTTGGCCTATGCTATGCCGCTCAAAAGCCTCTACATCACCGGTAAGAAACCCTCCATCGTTCCGGCATTGGATTCCGCTGAAACGAAGGAAATCATTGCCGCAGGACGAGACTACTTTTCAACACGCAGCCGGCTTTCCGGTCGGGATATGGACCGCTACCGATACGAACATCGCAGCAATGAAACATTGCTCACCGGATTATCCAGTTGGTCCCCTGCCGTTCGCAAACGTTCCGCCCAGGAACTGGGACGACGTGAGGGAGATTTCCTGCCGACCCTCTTGGAATTGTTGGAATCCAGCGATCAGAATGCCCGCTATGGAGCCGTTGAAGCGCTCGGCAACCTTGATCCGAAAATGTCGGTGATCACCCGGGTATCCATCCTGACCGAACAACTGGCAGCAGATGACCTCTGGCAGAGAATACTCGCCGCCGACGCCCTCGCTACTATGGGTGAACCAGCGAAAATCGCGGTCCCGGCCATGCTCGAACGTTATTCAAAATGGAATCCGGAAAAGGATCCCAGAGGCATGGAACAACGCTACCTTTCCTTTGCCCTCTTCAACCGACGTAACGGCCTGATCGGACGATCGCTGGAAGGAATCAACCGTGAACTTCTCCTGCAAGCTGTGCGCATCGGACTTCAAAACGAAGATGGGCGCGCTCGCGGTAGTTTCACCAGCGTTTACCAGAACCTCACCTTTGATGAAATCAAACCGCTCCTCCCCGCCATCCACCAGGCGATCATCGAGAAAGCCCCCAGCGGCATCATGTTCGCCAGTGAAATCCGCATGAGCGGTCTGGAACTCTTTGCAAAGCACCGGGTCAATGAAGGCATCGAACTGCTGGTGGACTACGCCCGCAATCAAAAAGCCCACGGCAGCGAAAAACGCATCGTCAAGGTCATGGAAATGCTCAAAGGATACGGGACACATGCCAAACGCGCCACCCCCCAATTGCAGGCAGCTGCAGTCCATTTCGACAACGGAGAAGAAAACTACCCCCGCCGCCTGAGCGAAGGAAAAGCAAAACTCGTCCGCGAAACAATCCGGGAGATCCAGGCCTCGACAGGTGAACCAGTCTTGATTTCCATCAAACAATAGCATCCAGTCCCAATAGACACTTTCCGTTTGGACTGGACATATGATAATATGGGCTGGTGTTCATCACAGAATTCATCACCGTTGCCATCGTTCATGTATTTGCCGTCATGAGCCCTGGGCCGGACTTTGCCATGGTGACGCGGAACAGTCTCCTTTACACGAGACGAACAGGCGTCCTGACCGCTCTCGGCATTTCATTGGGAATTGCCGTGCATGTGGCTTATTCCCTGTTGGGAATTGGTTTGATCATTTCCAGATCGGTCTTTGCCTTTTCGATCATCAAATACCTCGGCGCGGCGTGTCTCATCTACATCGGATACCAATCACTCCAAGCCAGCAGACTCGATTCCAAGAGTGAAAACAATGCCCCCCAAACGGACACCCCGACACATGAAATGGCAACCATGGCGTCGATCCGAACAGGATTCCTCACCAACCTATTGAACCCAAAAGCCACCCTGTTCTTTCTTGCCCTTTTCACCCAGGTCATCGATCCAAACACGCCTAAACACATTCAGGCTTTGTATGGCATCGAAATGATGATCATCACCTTTGTTTGGTTTATGCTGTTGGCTTTGTTTTTCTCCAATGCAATCATCCGCAAACGCATCCTTCGAGTGCAACACCTCATCGAACGCGCCACCGGACTGGTCTTCATCCTCCTGGGAATCAAAGTGGCTCTGGCCTCTCACAAGTGACGCCACGCTTTGGCAAGCGCGGCCACCTCCATCACGTAGCTGACTTCGCCAGAAGGCGGGACTCTGGTTAGATGGTCTTCCTTGATTCGCTCGCGGATGATTGCCAAAAGATGAGACAGTTTTTGGCAAAAACGGACAAGCCAAAAACTGAAAAGCGATATCAAATGAAAAAAGATTCGCTCCGGGATAATCTATCGAACCTCTCCTTGAACAACTGGCAAACCTATCACGGCAGAGGGAAAACAGATCGATTCCCGACTTGTATTGGAAGAAAACAATGGGGTGGTTCATTGGATCAAACCAATTGATCTGACGGCTGCCACAAGTTTGATTACCGAGTATGTTCATAATAACACCAACATATATCTCATGAAATCCTTCAGCATCGGACTGACCCTGCTTGCCATGGCGAGTAGCGGCTGTTTTTCTCCAAAAAGCACGCAAACGAGCACTGAACACATTTCGGACGCTGCCGTTTTATTTACTCACACGCCATTGAAAGGGCTCGGTGCTGAACCCGGTGTCACCCGTCGTGATCCCAGTGATGTCGTTCAGTGGAAGGGGCAGTATTACGTCTGGTATACCAAAACTGATCAAGGTCGCAGTGGTTACAACGCCACCATCTGGTATGCCACTTCACCGGACGGATATGAGTGGGAGGAAAAAGGCGAAGCATTGAAACGCGGTTCGAAGGACGCATGGGACAGCTTCAGCGTTTTCACGCCAAACATCCTCAGGGCAAACAATCGATACTACCTGTTTTACACCGGTGTCCACCCCACTCCCGGGAATACAAACGGACTCTTTGAAAACAACAACACAAACGATCTCACCGCCATAGGTGTCGCGGTGGCTGATTCGCCTGACGGACCTTTCAAACGTATTGACACCAACCCAATCCTGGTCACAAGCACTGATCCTGATGCTTTTGACAGTTATCGAGTGGACGATGCCAGTCTGGTTCGTCGCGAAGGACATTACTGGCTTTATTACAAAGGACGTTCGTTGGCCCATGGAGCCGATGGGCCCCGCAACACGCGCATGGGGGTGGCCATTGCCGACCAACCAGGTGGTCCTTATAGAAAACACGAACAGAATCCACTCACCGACAGTGGACATGAAGTCATGGTATGGCCGCACGGAAAAGGCGTGCGCACTCTTCTGTCCGGCAATGGACCTCAAGGACGCACCCTGCAATTTGCCGTCGATGGGTTGGATTTCAAAAAACAAGGGAAGCTCGGGCCTGACTATCCCAAGGCTCCCGGATTATACCGCTGGGATGATTTCCGCGACACGAAACTCATGAGCGACCGTGATTGGGGTATTTCCATGAACCACGGAAACGGCTTCTTCCGCCCCCATCTCGTTCGATTCGACATGCGGATCTATTCGGGATCAAAAACGTTGCCCCCCATCCAGAAACGTCAGGCTTTAGCTCAAAAAATCCTGTCTAATCCAACATATCCCGCCGTTCTTGAACGAGGAAAAGCACTACTTGAAACCGGACTGAACGCAGGCAGTGGTTACGGTGAAGTATGGATTCGCGACTTGAACACGTTTATTGAAATCGCTTTACAAACCGGCGCGAAAAAAAAGATTCGCGCCGGTTTGCTGACGTTCTTCAAGTTCCAGGAAACCGACGGTAATGTGCCCGACGGTTTCATCCCGAAAGAGAAGGCAAGTGTCGGTTACAAATACAGGCAATCCGAACTCGCGCCCCAATACGTGGCGCATAAAAACACGGTGGAGACCGACCAGGAAACTTCACTGGTTCAGGCGATCCGAAAATACGTCGAAACCACCGGTGACCGCAGCATCCTGGAAGAACAGATCGCAGGACACTCTGTCCTGGAACGATTGGGCATGGCATTGGACTACGTATTCACCCATCGTTTCGACGCAAACTATGGTCTGGTCTGGGGAGCGACCACGGTGGATTGGGGAGACGCTCAACCCGAGCACGACTGGGGCGTGGAGCTGGACGAACATTCACACCTGACCCTGGACATCTACGACAACGCCATGATGCTGGTTGCCATTCGGGATTTGATATACCTGGCCGGCCCACAACATCCCGACCGGCAAAAGTGGCTGGAGATCGACCATCAACTGCGCCTCAATGTCCGGAAACATCTCTGGGATGCGAACGCTTTGAAATTCATCCCTCATATTTATCTGGATGGCTCCCCCTTCCCCGATCATTTCAATGAAAACGAAATCGATTACCACGGAGGCACAGCCATCGCCATTGAGGCGGATCTGCTGACGCGCGAAGAAGTCGGAGCCGCCCTTGCCATGATGCGACAAAACGTCAAAGAGGCTGGAGCAGGCTCCATCGGTTTGACCGTTTACCCACCCTATCCTGAGGGATACTTCAAAAACCCGGGCATGGTTCCCTACGGCTACCAGAACGGTGGTGATTGGTGCTGGTTCGGGGGCCGGATGATCCAGCAATTGATCCGTTATGGATACATTGAAGAAGCCTACACAGAACTGAAACCCATGCTTGATCGCGTGGAAGAGGCGAACGGATTCCACGAATGGTGGTCCTTGAAGAATGAACCAAGAGGTTCAGGAAAATTCCGTGGATCCGCCGGTGTGCTGGGCAAAGCCATTCTGATGTTACAGACCTGGGCGGAAACCAACCGATCCAAGGCCCTATTAACAAATGAGCCAAAGAAGGGAGCGAATAATTCCCCATAGCCAAACCGCACGAAACCAAGTATAATCGACCATCATGAGCAAACCCGTTGACTATCGATTTTCCTTCGGTCCCTGGAACATCAGTGAGGGCGCAGATCCGTTTGGACCGGACGTTCGCCCTGCCCATCCCCATGAGGAAAAGTATGCCCTCTATCGCCAGATGGGTTTCGAGGGGGTTCAATTCCACGATGATGATGTGGTTCCCGGACTCGAAGAGCTTTCGTCCGAACAGATCATGTCAAAGGCGGCCGATGTGAAAACCATGTTGGACAACCAGGGGCTTGTTCCTGAATTCGTGGCCCCGCGCTTGTGGTTCGATGCCCGCACCATTGATGGCGGTTACACCTCCAACAGCGCTTCCGACCGCGCCTACGCTTTGGACCGCACAAAGCAAAGCATCGACATCGCCCGCGCCATCGGCAGCAAAGCAATCGTGCTCTGGCTAGCAAGAGAGGGCACCTATATCAGGGAGGCCAAAGACGCCAAGCTGGCTTACGAACGTTTACTGGAGACGCTGAATGCCATGCTGGATCACGACAAGGAGATCGAAATCTGGATCGAACCCAAACCTAACGAGCCCACCGACCAGGCTTACGTGCCGACCATCGGCCATGCCCTGACGTTGTCTTATGCATCCAATGATCACACCCGGGTCAAGGGATTGATTGAAAGCGCCCATGCGCTGCTCGCAGGTTTGGATCCAAGTGACGAAATGGCTTTCGCGCTGGCACATGACAAGCTTGGCAGTGTTCATCTCAACGATCAGAACGGACTTAAATACGATCAGGACAAAAACTTTGGAGGAGCCAACCTGCGGACAGCCTTCAATCAGGTCCGCGTGTTGGAAGAAGCCGGCTACGGTTCAAGAGGCGAATTCATCGGGCTGGATGTCAAAGCCATGCGCACCCAGAAAGAAACCCCCGTCACAACCCACCTGTCAAACAGTCGCAAGTTTTTCCTCCACCTGGTTGAAAAATATCGCTCCCTGAATCAAGAACAAATCGCGAACTACCGCGATGCCAGGGACTACGAAGGCCTTGAATGCCTCATCATGGAACACCTACTGGGAGTCTGAAAGCAGCCTAA
>CAYPZD010000105.1:0-16953 GCA_964415055.1 uncultured Verrucomicrobiota bacterium
GAACCGGATGCGTTAATTGCGCTCGTCCGGATCTGCGGGGGGCCTCGTCTGACTCTTATGAATCAGGCGGGCCTATCCCGGACCTCCGAAAGTAGGTGCCTATTTTTCAATTGCTCAGTCGCCGGATCGACGCTATGAACAGGATGTTCCGGATGTATTATCTACGTTTTGATGCGTTTTGGTTTGAGGGGATATCTCAATGAACACATTGTTTAATCTTTATTCTTGATGGTGAACCAACGGGTTTGCTTGGGATCCCAGGTTATGGGGAGGTGGATGCGGTTGAATGCGTCGAGTTTTAGCTCGATGGCTTGTTCTTGTTTGCCTTCGGGGAGGATGATGGCTGTATTGGTGATGCCGGTGTAGTAGAGATTTAGAGAGAGTTGCTCCGTAGTTTTTTTGCTCAGCGGATTGAAACCTACCCACATACCGTGATGCTCCAGAGTGGGATTGGCGTGGAATACCCAGTCGGGTCGTTGACCGTCGGGGCGGCGGGATGAGGTGTGGATGATGTCGCTTTCCAGTATATCTCGATGTTGTTTATACCAGTCGACCCAATGTTTGACTCGGTCACGCGTCTGATCGGTGTCGTAAAGTCGATGTCCACGATAGACGGCCTGAACTCCGGCTCCCAGATTGGATGCAAGCATCGTTTCGTAATGAGGTAAGTGTTCGTTCAATGGTTCGATCGTCGCTGCGTCCCCGCCTCCATGGTATTGCGTCAGCGGTACGAACATCCATCCCATGCTGGGTGTTTTTTGAATGGAGCCATCAAAGATATTCTGTCGGGTATGGATTTGTTGTTGGACACGGGGGAGTGACCAGTTGACTTCGCGGTAGCCCATGCCTGCTTCGTTGGCGCCACTTAGGTAGTAGTAGTCGGGGACGCGTAGATAGATGCCTTTTCCTCGCATCCATTGGTAGAAGCTGGTGATCATTTTCCATTGTACCCAGCGACTATCTGCCACGCCTTTCTGATACGGTGGTCGACTGGATGCATCCAGATCTCCGGGATAGGAACCATCGTGGACAAACTTGTTGAATCCGGTTTGTTCAAAAAAAGTGGTTAGTTTTTGAAAGTAATTTAGTCCCCATTCAGAAGCAAGAGCGGGGCAAAAACCATGGGTTTGTCCCCCCGGCTTCCCGGTATCCGGGTGGATGCAGTTGTCTGTTTCGGGTTGGACACGGCGGCTGGATAGAAGGGAATAGCCACCCATTTCGATGCCCTTTGATCTGGCATAGTCTGTCAATGATTTGAAACGTGCCAAATATTCCGGATCATTGTTTTCCATGTTCAAACCACTGCCAAAACTCAGATTCACGATTTCAAACCCGCACTCTGCCGCCTGATCGATGGCTGTTCTCACTTTGTCTTCATTCGATGTTGTTAAATGCAGAATCAAAGGGTTCTCCGTCACCCAAGGGGCGATGACGCGATACATTTTACGCAGAGCCAATCCTTTCCGATAACGTTCTGTCGTGTCAAAGGGCATGATGAAACAGCGAAAGGATTCAAACGCGCCTCCCGGGATAATCGTCTGGTCTGGTCCAATCTGTGGTCCTACTTTTAGAAGACACGGGTTTTGTTTCAGGTAATTGACCTGGGTGTCAAAAAGTGGATCGGGTTGCCAATGAACGCTGAACCGTGTGCTGTTCTTCACTGAAAATCCGCCAAATGCATAATCGGTTTCGACATGCAGATTGGGCGGATCCATCGACACACCTTCGCGAAATTCCACCGGATCTTCAAACGGCACGATGGCAAGAATCTCCGCATGAAATCGATCCACGTCATGGGGTTGGTCTCCATTATTTTTAAGGGTTAACCATTTGCTCATGGCTGGAATGCCGTCATACATCTCATAATGCACGGTGACCGAGAGCTGCTTCATCCAATCTGGACTTGGTTTTCCGTCTGCCAAACGTTGGGGCGCTTTATAGTGCATTTGCAAGGAACGACCTTTGGGGGGCCATGTGGCATCGGGGGCATGATGGCGGACGCGATTCCACGCCATTCTTTCTTTGGGCAAACCCTGGTCAAAATGCGTGAATTGAAAGCTGCCCGGCCAGGTTTCCATGGCATTGATCCATTCCGGGGTTAAATAAGCGTGATTGGGCTGCCCCGAAAGACCACCAATGGCGACCGGTATGTCATCCAGGGTCACTTCAGCCTCCGGGCGAACGGATCGCAGCATCGATTCGCCAGTCATGAGGTTGTCGAAAGATATGGTGGCTGCGTTGGGTGTCAGTTTCCAAACCCTCCGAATCAGGCCGTTTTCAAGTTGAAGGGTTCCATTTTCGGAATCTTCCATGAAAGTGGTCTTGAATGCATTGGGCTCAATCAACCAGTCTTTGATGGGTAAATAATTTGCGGGACGTTCGCTTGTTGCATCCCACGCATTTAGCAACATCATGGACAAGATGAGCAGAAGGGTAAGAAAACGACTGCGTTTGAAAACGGAATGCTTGGAAACCATGCATATCGAATCCGAGGATGAATCTTGAGTGCTGGATGACATTCGTCCATCATCGCCAAACTTGATTCGAATCTCAATCGTTTAAAACCTGAGGTGAATCAAAATTCCGCTCAATTCATGGCACATCATTCCAAGACTTGTTTCATCGTGAATCCCTCCGCCAAAGGGGATCGTGCACGGTCCTTTTTGCAGTCCAGGCAGAGATGGAGTTCGGTTGGCACTGTCTTGGAGACGCGCGGGCCCGGTGATGGTGAAGAACTGGCCTTTCAGGCGGTTCGCGATGGTTTTACCACGATCATCGCAGCGGGTGGAGATGGAACCGTACTGGAAGTTTTGAACGGTATCATGAGAGATTCCGGAAGAGCAAAAGGGGTCCGTTTTGGCGTGCTTCCGTTAGGCACAGTCAATGTGTTTGCCAAAGAACTGGGGATGCCCGCCTCCCTCGAGTCCTGCCGAAGCGTCTTTCTTCGATCCAGAACCAAAGAGATCGATTTGCCATATGCTCAGTTTGATCACTCTGATCAAGGCCGCTGCAAACGTTTCTTTGCGCAACTGGGAGGAGCCGGCCTGGATGCTTTTGCCATTCAGGCGGTGAATTGGGAGTTAAAGAAACGACTGGGTCCTTTCGCCTATGTGTGGGCGGGGTTTAAGGCCATATCCCGGGACTTACCACTCATTCAATGCCGGACAAAGGATGGGGAGCAAGCCAATGGCACGATGGTGTTGATTGGAAACGGAACCTTTTATGGCGGGAAGTTTCGAATTTTTCCGAATGCTACGTTGACCGATGCTTGTCTGCATGCATTGGTGTTTCATCAACTGCACTGGAGTCGTCTGCCTGGCTTGGGAGTGGCTCTTTGGTTGGATCGCCTGCATCTGCGACACGATGTGACTTACTTGCGATCAACCCGTTTTGAATTGACTGGTTCAAGGGAGATCCCTTTCGAACTGGAGGGTGACGTTGTGGGAACCTTGCCGGGTCAAATCGAGGTGTCGGGAACAAAACTTCAGGTTATCGTTCCCTGAAGAGAATTATTTTTCTGTTTCTTAGCCCTGGGACCATAAATGTCCAAGGGTGGCGGGCAAGATGGGTGCGTTATGAATGACCAAACAACAACGTTTCCATGGCAGCACACTCAAATGACCCGTATCCACCCTCGTCGTGTCTCCCTTTCCTTACATTCCGAACGGAAAGGTATTCGAAGGCTGGAGGAACGACGCATTATTTCAGGTGTCGATTTTGGGCGACAGGAATTTGATGCCTTCCAGAAACCTTTCAAACGATCCGCTATGGGGCATCACCGAACATCACGAGGAGAAACGGAGCCTGTATGGGTTTCGGTTTTGGGAGGAGTGGGGATCGCTATTGGGACGATTGCCTGTTGGATTCTTGTTTGATCAAGCTGGTTCTGATGGCTTTGACGACTCGAAATGCTCGACCCATTGATCCATCTCATTCAAAGCGGCTCCCGTGTAGACCATTGGATACATGGATTCCCAATACCATAGTTTCGCAAAATAAAATCCGATGGGTGAGACCTCTTTGTACGCATCGGATTCTATTTTCTCAAACAACCATTGACTCGAACGATGTAAAGCAGCTTGACTGGCTTTCTGCAAATCGAGTTTTAAACCGGAAACACATCGCAGTGATTTTGCCACAGCGCACATACTGAGCGTTGTTTCTTCAACGCTTGAGGGAGCGTCTTGTGACCCACCCCATCCTCCGTCTTGGTTCTGCTGGTTCAGGAGCCATTGAAGCGCCTTTTCTAGGGGGTCGTGGCAGGGTTGGATATGTTTGGATTCCAAGGCCAACAGACCTTCCAACACTTTCGTGGTTCCGTAGACCGGGTTCAGATCATCCTCAACATGCTGGTTGCCAAACCAAAGTGGCAGCCAGAATCCTTCGGTAGCTTGTTGATCCAGTAGATATCCAATAGCCTTGTTGATCGCCTTTTCGATGAGTCGTTGCTTTGATATCGGAAGGTGGGGCTTCCAAATCATCCAGGCTCTTAAAGTGTGAGCTGTCAGGTCGGCGCTGCTGCGATCAAATGGCAAGGCTCCCCAGCCGCGGCAAAAAGTGGGTATGCCACCGTCGCGGTTTTGTAGGTCGATCAACCAACGCACCCCCATCCAGGCCCGGTCTGCGATCGCATCCGGATGGCGACTGAGCCGATGCAGGGCAATCAATGCACCGGGTGTGTCATCCGCATCCGGTACGCCTCCCGGGAGATCGGTCCAAGCCCAGCCCCCGGGTTTTGCTTGCGTGTAGGGGTGGATCGTTTGGAACTGTTGATTCAACAGCCAGGTTTGAATGTTATGCTGATCACTCTCAGGCATGGTTGCCAGACCACGCATACCCAGTCCATGAACGGAAAGAGACGTCACCCACGTCGCCAAGTTGGTATCGATGGGCCAACTACCGTCCGGGCGCATGGAAATTTCAAGGAAGGCTTTCCCCGCTTTGGCCACCGGATGATCATGGCGTCCGCAACCGGCAAGGCTCATCAGGACGAAACTTGTCAGAGGGGTTGCCTCAAGAAAACCACCACTGGAAGGTTGGATCTCAAGCAATCGCCGCAGGGTGAGTCTTCGCGTCCATCGACGGACAAGTCGGGTGATTGGGTTGAGTGTCGGTCTATGATGGTGCCGCACCTGCCCGATGGCGATCAGCGCCGGCAGGGCATAACTCACCACCGGCAATTTCAAAGCGGCATACCAGCTTGGAGGAAAAGCCGCGAGTTCGAATGGAAGCTGTGCCACGGTTTGCCAAGCCGTTTTTCCCTCACCAAAACGTCCCGACAATGCACACATGGTGAGGATGGGGACCGAGAATGTCTTGTCTTTGCCGTAACGTTTGGTGATGGCTTTGGACAGATCTTCTCTGGAAAGGGAAGCCGCATGGGCCTGCAACCAGGTTTCGGCATGATGCATCAAATCCGGATAGGATTCCTTTCCTCCCTTGACGGCTCCAAAAGCAGCCCAGACCAATGCCGTGGTGCTGATGTTGCTGAAGCTCATGGAGGTGTCACCCCAACCTCCGTCTTCATTCACATGATCGTTCAGCCACTTGAGTCCGGCTTGTTGTAAATCGCTTGTGTGGTGTTTTGGATCCGGGGTATGGCGATCCAGCAGTGCCAGAGCGGTGATGGCGGTGGCGGTTGAAAGTGCGCTGCTGGAAAGGTGTCCTTCCCAGTGACCGGATGGAGTCCGGGCTGCGATTAGATCGTTGACCAGCTTGTGGTGGCATTGCCGGAATCGGTCCTGGTCAAAGTCCAGAAGAAAGCCGGTTTCCTGGACGTTTTTTGACATGCGAAAATGGATTCGGCCTGGTGGCCTTCAGTGTGGGAAAGCCTTGTTGGCTTATGATGATTTTTTGAAAACGTCACCCTGATCGCGTTGACGTTGTGGCATGATGGAACAGGCGTCCTTACAACCGAATAGCTTGCTCAGAATCAACCGATTGTTGCTGACCCATTGATAAATCTTTTCAGCAATCCATATCACGCCCGGGATCCACAATACCAGAGCCAGCGGAATGAGCAAAGGCATTCGGAGTGATACGAAGCGAATACACCTCGCTCCCCGATGGATGTTTCCCTTCTTGTCCAGACAATGAATGGCCGCCATCAAATCCTCCCGCTTGAGTTGAGGTGCGAGGGCCTGGACTTTCGGGTCCGCGATGGGCAATAAAGTGGTGATGTTCAGCCAATCCATCCACGTCAGCAACTTCATCTGAAAGGTGCAGAGGGGGCAATCACCATCGTAAATGACCACGTTTGTATCAGGGACCATATCGGGCGATTATTGGATATCTTTGGCACGCATCATCTCCTGTTGAACGAGAAGTTGATTGCGGTGCTTTGATTCGCAGGAATTTAATTTGGCTTTTTGTTCGGCTGTCAGGATGCACTCGATATTTTGGTAGCAGTTGCTCAAGGCCGCCCATCCAGCCAGAATTGTCTGATGATGGATGTTGGTCAATTCCGAGCAGGCACGACAGATTTCGGGGCTGATTTTTTCCAACTGATCAGGCGTGAGCGCCAGTTCCTGAGACAAGCGTTGTTTGAGCATGCTTGAGAGCTCGGTGTAGCAGGGGGATTCCGCTTGTTTGCTGCTCACCTGGGTCGAGGTCCAGACATTTCCCGTGACGATCCCCGCCAGGAACATCGCGGACAGACATCCGATGGTTTTGTAATGCAACGGTTTCATTTTTTCCAATCAAGGCGCCAGGGTGGCGGCGATGCCCGTGTTGGCGACGGACACGACTTCGGGCAGTTGTGAATCTATGGTTGAATGATGCCTGGCCATGGTCAGAGCCACAATGATGCACGCCACCGTCAGGGACCATTTGAGAACGGTCTCGCTGAGCTCTTCATCAACCCGTTGGCGCTTGGCTTGACACGCTGACAGCACGGACTTCACCCAATCCTGTGAAGGACGGACGTCCGATGCCTCAGGCGCCCGCGAGGCCGCTCTTAACAGTCGATTCAATTGATGGTCGGTATGCTTCATTCTCTTCTTGCCACTGTATTTCTTTCCAAATCTTCTGGAGACGTTTGCGGGCTCGAAATGCCCGCACTTTAATGACAGGTTCGCTCCATCCCGTCAGTTCGGCGATTTCTTTGGCTGATTTTTCCTCGACATACATGAGCTGCACCAGCATTCGGTCCTTTGGTTTCAGTCTCTCCAGCAACCTGTCGAGGACTTCCCGTGCAGCCATGTCACTGGCGGGATGTTCCGTGTCGTCCGTGCGATTGAGAGTCTCGATGACGGCGCATTCCTCTTCCGACAAATCGGCAAGGCGAAACTCCGGACGCACTTTTTCAGCTTTCAATTGATTGAGACAGGTATTCACCGCCACCCGCGAAACCCAGTGTTCCAGCGGCGCTTTACCACTGTATTTGTGGATCTTGGTGAAAATGACCGTGAAGATGATCTGTGTAAGATCCTCTTCCTGAATGCGTCGGGGCCGGTAACTGCGCGCAATTTTCAGCACCAGAGGATACAGGCGTTCTACCAGCATCTGGGCAGCTTCTTCGTTCTGCTCGATGACACCGTCGATCAACGTTTTGGTTTCCGGATCGATATTCCTCATGGGGACTATTGGTTTCGCCTCAATCAGTCTTTCTTTATCTAACAGACAATGGACCCCGCGTCAAAGTTACACTTTCGATGATTGAAATGTCGTGGGGAGATCCGGTAAAAGGGGGGGCATGAGCACATCGGTTTGTCGTTGGGGTTTCTTGAGCGCCGCATCCATTGCACGGAAGAATTATCAGGCCATTTTCCATTCCGGAAATGGCAGGGTGGCTGCCGTGGCGAGTCGTGATCAGGCCAAGGCCCAACATTTCATTGATGAATGTCAGTTGGAGAGTCCTTTTGATCCGGTTCCTGTTGCTGTGGAAGGGTATGAGGCTTTATTGGCGGATCCGGATATTGATGCCGTTTATGTCCCGCTCCCCACGGGACTACGCAAAGAATGGGTGATTCGGGCAGCTCAGGCGGGCAAGCATGTGATGTGTGAGAAACCTTGCGGTGTTCAGGCTTCTGATGTGGAGGAGATGATCCAGGCCTGTCGGGACAACCATGTTCAGTTCATGGATGGCGTGATGTTCATGCACAGCCAACGCCTGCCAGCCATCCGGGAAGTGCTCAATGATGGAAAAAGTGTTGGAGATATCAAACGGATCACGGCCTTGTTCAGTTTTTGTGCGCCGGATGATTTTCTGAAGGGGAACATTCGTATGCACAGTGATTTGGAACCGGCCGGATGTCTTGGAGATCTCGGTTGGTACACCATCCGTTTCAGTTTGTGGACCATGCAATATGCGATGCCCAAAAGTGTGACGGGACGCATTCTCACCGGGGCTGCAGGAGATGACAGTGAAGGTCAGGTTCCGGTGGAGTTTTCTGGTGAATTATTCTTTGAAGGCGGTGTTTCGGCTGGTTTTTACAATTCGTTTCTCACTGAAAACCAACAATTGATCAGTGTCAGCGGTAACAAGGGGCAATTGACTCTGGATGATTTTGTGTTGCCTTATTTTGATGCGAAAGTGGGTTTTGACGTAACGAATGCGCATTTCGCCATCAACGGTTCCCAATTCAACATGGAGCGCCACACGCAACGGCATGCGGTGGGGGAATATTCCAATAACCACCCAAACGCCCAGGAAACCCGCTTGTTCCGAACCTTTGCTGACTGTGTGAACACAGGCAAGCTGGATCCGCACTGGCCCGAGATCGCTCTGAAGACCCAGCAAGTGATGGACGCCTGCCTGGAATCCGCCCGCAATGGGGGACAGGTCGTAGACCTTTAACCCGGGGCGTGGGGGGCGATCGGTCCGATCCGTCCGATCAGACTGATCCGACCGATCACCCAGACCACCGTTGGGGGTCCCCCTTCCACAAAAAACCTTTGCGCCCCTGCGTCTCGGCGTGAGATAAACACACCATGACGCAGCCACTCAATTGGAACAGCAAACAACTCACACGCGGTTGGCAGAAAGGCGTGACTTCTTTTTACTGGGGGCTCGGGTTCGAGGAAGCGGACCTGGACAAGCCTCAGGTCGGGATCGGTGTCCCTTTGCTTGAGGGCAATCTGTGTAACGTGCACGCTCACGAATTGGCTCAGGCCATCGCGGAAGGCTGTCGCAACGCTGGCTTGCTGGGATTTCCCTATGGTGTACCCGGAGTCAGCGACAACATCACGCAGGGGATGGAAGGGGGGAATGCTTCCTTACCTTCGCGTAATTTGATTGCCAACGCTTCCGAATGCGTGGTCAGCGCTCATTGTTATGATGCCATGATCGGCACGCATCATTGTGACAAGAACGGTCCCGGATTCGCCATGGCCTTGGCTCGCATGAACTACCCGGGCCTTTTACTCAGTGGCGGCAGCATCATGCCTGGGTGCTATAAGGGGCGTGATGTGACCATCCTTGACTCTTACGATGCGCAGGCCGCTGCCGACGTCGGGGAAATTCCTGATTCCGAAGCAGACAACATCATCCGTGCCGCATGCCCCGGGCCGGGTGGATGCGGTATTGCCGCTTCCTTCAACACTTGGGGCATTGCGATGGAAGCCATCGGTTTGATGCCGCCTTACAGCTCTTCCATTCCCGCGATCGATCCCGCCAAAAAGCAGGAATGCCTGGAAGTCGGAAGTTTGGTGAGGAATCTGTTGGAGAAGAATATCCGGCCACGTGACATCCTGACGCGCACCGCTTTCGAGAACGCAGCGGCTACCATTGCCGCTATTGGAGGTTCTACGAATGGCATGATTCACCTGATCGCTTTGGCGCGTGAAGCCGGAGTGGCATTTTCTCTGAAGGATATCCAAGCCATCCTGCGCAAAACCCCTGTGCTATGCAGTTTTGCACCCCGGGGCAAGCGCACCATGGTGGATCTGCACCGGCTAGGCGGCACGCCGATGTTGTTGAAATACCTATTGGACGCTGGAATACTCGATGGGTCTCCCATGACGGTGACTGGCAAAACGCTGGGCGAAAACCTGGCCAATGAACCCGATGTGACGGAAGAACAGGACCTGATTGCGCCACTGGACGCTCCCTATAAACCCTATGCCGACATGCAGATCTGTTTTGGAAATCTTGCTCCGGATGGCATGGTGTTCAAGGTTTCCAGCATGCAATCCCCGACCTTCCGGGGAACGGCAATGTGTTTTGAGGATCCGCGTGACATCATTACAGCGGTGAAGGAAAAACGTATGAAACCTGGAACCGTTGTGGTTCTCAGGAATCTGGGGCCGGTTGCCAGTGGCATGCCCGAAGTGTTGGTGGCGACATCCGCGTTGTCTGTCCCGGAGCTGGACGGCAAGGTCGCTCTCGTCTCGGACACACGTGTATCCGGAGTGTCACATGGGGCCATCGGTGTGCATTGTTCACCGGAAGCTGCTGTGGGAGGTCCGATCGGGTTGGTGCAGGATGGGGATACGATTGAGTTTGATTTGTTGGAGGGCCGCATTCATATGGACGTTTCGGACGAGGAGTTGTCGAATCGTCGGTCATCCATCAAACCCGCTCAAACCAGCTATTTGCGCGGTTATCTGGCTGACTTCGCGCATACCGTGACCCAGGCCAATGACGGTTGCGTCAGCCGTTGGGTCCTGGAAAAGTGAGTATCATTCAACCCATTTAAACACAAAAAAAGGCGGTCCGAAGACCGCCTTTTTTGATGTGTTAAAAAGCCTGAGTTTTAAGCTTCCATAGGACCATCAGTGCCCCCGGTTAACTCTGAGGCAATGTGGACCGGTTTGTAGCCGCCGATTGCCTTGAAGTATAGCAGCAAGAGCAGATAAATAACGGCCATGGTTGCCGGGATGGCTGCGTCCGCCACCAGCGTTTTACGGTCACCAGCGATGGAAGAGGAATGAACCTTACGTTCCGTTTCGCTCAATTTTTCGAGTGCAGCGGCAGGATCGGCATTTCCAGCTTCAGCCAACTCGGTGCGGGCGTCTGCCAGTTTGGCTTGCACTTCACCCAGCTTGGCTCCGTCAAGACCGTTCACTTCTTTGAACATCAGGAACTTACTTGGAGTTTGTGATTTGTATTCCTGATAAACCGCTGCATCAGCAGTTTCGAGAGCCTCACCAGAGAAACGGTCTTTGGCGTAGCCGAGTCCTGCAGAACCAAGGAGACCTGCACTCATCATGCCGATACCGCCCATGATACTCATGGCAACAGCACCGGTTTTGGGGAAACGGTCACCGATCACAGCCAGCATGGTTGGCCAGAAGAAGGTTTTACCCAAGGCATATACCAGGAGAGCCAGCATGGCGCCAGAGAATGTGGTGATACCGCTGACCATGTTCAAACCAATCACACCCAGGATCGAGCAGACCAGAAGGATGCCGATAGGGGAAAGCTTCAATTTTTTCTCAATGAAGTCTGCGCAGAAACGCAGGGCGAACATGACGAAGGAGGTGAAAACGAACAGGATCTTACCTTCAGCAGGAGTCAAAATGTTACCTGTGATGTTTTGAATCCAGCCATCCGTTCCGAGTTCAACGGCACCCACCAATGCGTGGGTGATGAACAACACGAAGATGAGCCATGCTCCAATGGAGAATTTCGTGGTGGTGTTGGCGATAAAGAACAACACGACGGCAATTCCGCCGGATACCATGGGGGTCAATCCGAGAGCATTGCTGAAGAATAGATAGAGAAGGAAGCAGACGACGATACTTCCAAGGATACCTACATCCTTGAACATGTCGCCGAAGCTAAGACCTTTCTGAGAGGCTTCAGACTTGGGCATGTGCTGTCCAAGGAACATCAAACCATAGATGGCCGTCGGCACGAGGAACAGGGCCAACTGAACTTTCCAGTGGAAGGATTCGCCCATGGTCCAGCCAATCAGACCGCCGATCACCAAACCAGCCGGCCATGATGCATGGAGGATGTTGAGGTAATGGGTTCTGTTCTTGGGAAACAGCGTGGCTACAAGCGGGTTGGCGACTGCCTCCAGCGTTCCGTTCGCAATCGCGAATATAAACGTCCCCCAATACAGGAAGTTGTAGGCGGTCTGCGTATCCTGCCCCGACGATGCCGCAAAGGTCACAAAGGCGGATAGTGCATGGAATGCAAAGGCTGCGAAAACGAGTTTTCCGTAACCGATCTTATCCACGATGACACCACCGATGATGATACCAAAGCAGAAACCGGTAAATCCGGCTCCGTTGATTGCTCCAAGCTGTCCGGCATTGAAACCGAACTCGGCTCCCCAGTTGGCCAAAATGCCACCACGGATACCGAAACCAATGCCGGCGGCGAGAATCGCCATAAATCCGGCCCATAACAAACGCGCTGAATTGGGCGCGATTCCATCTTGTTTAATGTTCATAAAGCAGTTGTTTGGGTTGTTTCGAAACGAATGTTATTTCGGAAATGGATCCTTATTGTGTGAAGGCTGGCAGTTTTACAATTTTGCCACCCTTCAAAGCTGATTCGTGTGAGCAGATGCCGACGCAGGTCCAATTGGCTGATTGCTTGGCATTTGGGAACGGATCACGGCCTTCGATCAGGGCACTGACGAATTCGTGCGCCAAGTGAGGGTGCGAACCACCGTGTCCGGCGCCCTGGGTGAAGCTCAAGTGTGTCTTCTTGCCGAGGTCGTAAACGCCTTTGGTGGTGAAATGACGAATGCCTTTGGGCAAACGCGATGCGTAATCTTTGACTTTCACCCGTTTTGGAATCTTGGGTTCGGGCTTCTTGGCGGTGTGCAGAACGGGATCTTCTCCCTCGATCAACGGCCATTCAAAGGCTTGTTTGTCGCCGTAAACATCGAAGCTTTCGCGATACTGACGTGCGGTGTCGAACAAGCTGCGGTAAATACGTGCGGTCAGGTCGGAATCCTTGAACTTGATATGTGTGGTCTCCACTGCGTAGGGAGAGTTGTAGTGCTTGATCAAATCCTTGCGAATGGTTCCCGAACCGAAGCAGGAAACATATTCGGCTGAATCATTGGTCAGCGCCATGCAGGGGCCAACGCAGTGGGTGGCGTAGTGCATGGGGGGCAGACCGGGCCAGTAGTTGGGCCATCCGTCCATGTCCTGCTGATGGCTGGCCTGCAGAAACTGGATTTTGCCGAGTTTGCCTTTTTCGTAGAGTTCTTTGACGAAGAGGAATTCCCGGGCGTAAACCACGGTTTCCATCATCATGTACTTAAGACCGGTTTTTTTGCAGAGATTGACGATCTTTTTGCAATCCTCGATGGAGGTGGCCATCGGCACGGTACAGGCAACGTGTTTGCCGGCTTTCAATGCGGCGATGGACTGGGCGGCATGATCCGGGATGGGGGTGTTGATGTGCACGGCATCCACATCGGGATCGTTCAAAACATCCTCATACTTCTGGTAACGTTTCTCGATACCGAACGCATCGCCAATCGCATTGAGCTTCTTCTTGTTACGCTGGCAGATGGCGTACATGTTGGCGTTAGGGTGGTTCTGGTAGATGGGAATGAATTCAGCTCCAAATCCCAAACCAATGATCGCAATATTGATTTTCTTCTTGCTCATAAAATCCAGTAAATCTTTTTGGGTTGCCCCACATAATCCTACCCGGAAAAGCACCATGCCAGTCCACGACAATACCGTGCCTTTTGATAAAGGTAGAAGCGGAATAAGACCTTGGAGGCCTTTGCCTGTCAATCGAAATCTTGGCAAAACCCCTTCAAACAAAGGCTGGAAAGCTGTTTGTGGGGTGTCTTGGCACAAGGGGAACGGTTCAGCTTCGGGCGCTCTGGGGGGCCACCTTCTGGCGAAGGCAGCTACTTAGTTGGCGGGGCGTGTCGACGGGGAGTTGGCTGCAATCTCAGCATACGTCTTAAGAGCCCTGTCGAACGCCAACCTCGCAGCTTCCCGTTCGTCCGGATGTATGGTGTGACCACGGCTGCGCCACAACTGATGAATGGTCTCGGCACACCAGAGCGCACTTTCTCTCGAGATGCGAATGGGCTGCTCGTCAATGATGACGTTGACCGGATTGGTGTGCAGTTGCGGAAAGTGCCTCAGGGCCACCCAACTGCTGCGTTCAATATCGACCTGACGCTCCAGCGCATGAACACCACCATCCGCTGGAACAGACCAGGAATGTGCCACCTCTCCATTGATCACCAATTCCACGATCCGGGAACCACCGGTTTTCTGTCCGGATGGCGGAGGTCCATGAAACGTCACGGTGTCGCCAGCAAAACGTCGGCCTCCCGGCGGTGCAATCAGTCCCTGGGCGACTGTTTCCGGGGTTTCCGGGGCGAAGCTGACGTTCGCCTGAATGTCGACACTGCCTGGTTTTGGTAAAGTGACCTCTCCAAAACCGGGAGTTTTGTCGTTGACGCTGAAATGCAGCGCGTGGGCGAATCCGTCCGAGACATAGGAGCGTCCTTTCTTCAGCCCGTCACACCAGGCTGCGAAATCAAGTCGATCCAGGACTCCCATCTGCACATAAACCCTTCCCTGACCGACCCGACTGCCGCTCATGCATGGGAAATCTGTTTCGCCACTGACTTTCAGGGGGAAACCGCAGTTCAAAAGGTGATACCACATGTTCCATTCAGGTATACGAGCCGTATCCATCGCGCTGATGAAATCACACACTCCCAAGGCCGTGCTGACGCAGATTTCCATGGCGCCAACGCTGTTCATTTCGGGCACCACCCAATTGGGCAATTGATCGGCCTGTTGATCCATGATGTGTCTCAGTTCGCTTTGGGTCAGGGCATGATCGCGATCTTCATCGATGAACCGGAAGGCGGTGGGCAGTAAGCCGGATGCTGCCTCCTGGCGGTTCAGTAAACGATCCTGATCAGCATCCAATTGTTTCAACAGACGCGCTGATGCGGCGTCCGGATCGATCTGCAAGCCGCTGGCCGAGTGGGCATAACCCACGACGCCTCCCTGCTCCCTCGCCCAACGCATCACTGGAGTGGTCCAGGTGGGCCAACCTTGTTCTTTGGTTCCGGCGGAACCCGGGTAGGTTTGGTCTTTTAGATTGAGCAGGCAGACATGTCCCATGGACTGGGAGCCGAATCCGCTGATTTCCAGGTCATATTTGAGGAGAGTCATCGGATCGCTGAGTTGATGAGGATCGGGTGAAAAGAAATTTCGCTGGAATTCAAAGCAAGGCCCCCACGTCAGGACGCACCCAACATTCAATCCCTCGCCTTTGACTTGAAGGAACATGTCCTCAGGACTGACCCCCAGTGTCGGGGAATTGTAATGAGCGCAACCTGCCCCGTGAATGTGGTGGTCACCGCTGTAAAACCCGTGTTGGGCGGGATCAATCCAGCGTTCGAGTTGGATTTCGATGGTATGCTCGGGTTTTGCGGGGATGATCACATGTTCTTTGATGACCTTGTATTCCGGGCCTCTTGAACTTTGCACTGTGAATCGGCCGGGTGGCAGCAGGATGCTTTGACCGGAGTGACGGTAGATTTGTTCCTGAAAATAGAAATCAGGAGCCAGGCGTTTGGCCTGCGGTGGAAAGACGTGTCCTGCTTCATCACGAAACACCAGTCGGGCGGTGCTCGGTTTGCCATCGTGATCTTTGATGTTGAGGGACACTCGCGTTGCCGGTTTGATTTCGAACAGCACCGGAACTTCGCTTCGAAAACCAATATCCTGTGTACCTTGGCCGACATCGAATCCGATGTTGGCTTCCACCTTTCCGGGAACCGAGGCGTAGATCCAGAGAAGTTTGTATTCCAGTTCGAGTCCGCTCAGGTGGGTGGTGAGGGGAGGTAGTTCGTAAAAGCTGAGGTCGAGGAATCGTTGGGGATTGCCGGTTGGATCGCTGAGTTCGTCATGGGATTCACGCTGCATACGACGCGCCGAGAGCTGTGTCATGCCTCCATAGACCTGTCCGGACTGCGGGGAGGAAGCGTTGAGGCGTGCGGTAACCGTTCCTTGATTGATGACCTTGACGAGAAACGGGGTGTAACCTCCTTGATTCAGTTTTGGACTTGCCTTGCCTTTGCGGACCTTGACGCGTGATTCGGGATTGATGTCGATCTGGAATAAAGTGTGGTCATCCAGCGACTGAGTGATTTTTTTCACATCGCCGATGGATAAGGCATCATTGAGTTGAGCATTTGTTGCGGGTTCCAAAGGGATGCCGAGGAATTTCATGGTTTCCTGCAGGCGGCGGATTTGCTCCACGAAAGGTTGTGTGGGGACGTCGGCATATGAGTTGGATGACCCTATGGGCATCAGGACGACCAACACTAAAGAAAACAAGGATACAGATCTGGCGTTCATGAATACCGGGATATTAATCCAAACATCCGAATTCGCCAGCCAAATGGTTCAGAGGTGATGTTCTTCGGATCCTGCATAGGCAGATTAAACACCGTGATCTCACGCTGACGCACTTTGGACTGCGGTGCTCACGGCACCGCTTTGGGTACCTCATGGGAGCGTTGTGGTATCCTGGTATCTCCTCATACCTCCTTTCCCACTAGCACGAGAACTCTGACGAACCAGTTCTGTTTTATCAACTTTGGCAGCGGCCTGAGAATGCGGATCGTATCCAGAGCGGCGCTCCTACGCCGCAGTCCAAAGTGCAGGTGGCCCGCTCGTGTCCGCTGAAAAAATGAGTGACCGATGCTCTGGTGCTCGCATGTCAGCAGGTTGACGTTTATAGTCAGCGCATGAGTCAGGGGGATTTGTTTCAATCCAATCCGGAACCGAAAGCCGTTTCATTACCGAAATCCGCTGTTCCGGATACGAGTCCGATGGACGCGGAGTCCGCGCCGTTGGCTGCACGGATGCGTCCGCGTACGTTGGAGGAATACGCCGGTCAGGAACACATTCTTGCCGAAGGAAAACTCCTGCGCCGGGCGATTGAAGCGGACCGGATCCAGTCCTTGATTCTTTACGGTCCTCCCGGCACCGGGAAAACCACCCTGGCCCAGATCATCGCTCATCGAACGCAGGCATTTTTCGAGCGGATCAGTG
>CAYPZD010000106.1:0-16930 GCA_964415055.1 uncultured Verrucomicrobiota bacterium
CAATCAGCTTTCGCTTGGGGAAGCCTCCGGTTCTCAATAGCCCAACCCTGTTTGCAACCAACATCGCACATGCGTGACTGGAGGTTTATTACGTTAGGGTTTTCCCCTGGATACCATATTTGAACAGGAAGTCACAAGGGGCGCATCGAGATCCACGCAGTCGCGGGACAAGCTTGTCCGATCTACCTGTTCTCCGCTTGCATCTCCTCCGGCGAAGGCCCCTCACGCACACAACGAAATCCCGTATGCGACATGGCGGTATCCGGCGCTGACTTCATCCGCCACCACAATCGATACCCCTCACAATAAAGATCGCTGCAAAGATAAGACCCGCCGCGCATGATCTTCTTGGGAATCCCCGGTTCGTTTGGATCGTAACTTTGGCTCGGACCATGCGGATTCCTGGCTGGACTTTTTGAATAATAGTCCGGCATATACCAATCCATGCACCACTCCCAGACATTGCCCGCCATGTCATACAGTCCCCACGCATTCGGTGAATACTGGGCGACAGGAGCCATCCAGTAATGTCCATCAGCAACTGAATTCTGATTCGGAAAATCACCCTGCCAAACATTCGCATTCCACTGATTATCCGGAGTCAGCTCATCCCCCCAGACAAACTCGGAACCCTCCACACCTCCGCGAGCGGCGTATTCCCATTCCGCTTCAGTCGGCAAACGTTTACCCGCCCACCTGGCGTATGCGATGGCATCTTCCCAGGCCATCTGAGTGACTGGATATTTCCCCTTTCCCTGAACATCCGATGAAGGACCCGTGGGATGCTTCCAACTCGCTCCCGCCACATAACGCCACCAGGCATAATGGTTCCGGAGTGAAACCGGTTGCCCGGGAGGTTCAAAAACAATTGCCCCGGCAACCAATAACGAAGGATCCGCACCGGGAAATTGTGCCGGATCAGGTTTTCGTTCCGCCACGGTGACGTATCCGGTCTCACGAACAAATTCGCCAAACTGCTCATTGGTCACTTCGGTCTTATCCATCCAGATACCCGAAATGGTAATCTCCCTCACCGGCCTTTCATCACCTTGCCCGGATTCGCTGCCACGCTGATAAGTTCCGCTTGGAATCCAGACCATGTCATTGGTCCATGAGTAATCCCTGGCGATACGAGGCGCTTCGCCAGCTTTGTCGTCACTGCTTGTGGTTTGATCCGTTGGAGATCCACAACCGGAAAGCAATAATCCAGTCAACAGCCCCCCCATCACCAGGTGTTCCCACCCGTCCATCAACAAACTTTTCATCATAACCTTTGAATGCTTTTCTCTGGCTTTGGCACTGTCATCGGTGCATATTGGCAGCATGTCTAATCTTCCGTTCAAGCTAAGTTTTCAAACAACTTGCAGGTTGTTTGTTGGTCTGATTGCCCTGCACTTTACAGGCAACTTCGCCCAGGCCCAAGACAAAGTGTTTTCCGGCCCTCAACCTGGTGAAACAACCACCCCATTCAAAGCCATCGAACTCCGCGGCGAACATCAGGGCGACACCATGGATCCCATCGCTTCCAATGAGGGTTCTCCAACCACATTGATTTTCGTGCACGGCATCGAACGTTCCATGGCTCCGTTGATGCGAGTCATCGACAAATTCGGGAGCCAGCACAAGGATCAGTTGAAAACAGACTGGGTGTTCCTCAGTGACGATCCCATCGCCAGCCGCCAACGTCTGCCGCAAGTGGGCCGATCGCTCAAAATCGAAGGGCGCATGCTGCTGTCAGCCGACGGAATCGAAGGTCCCGGCAACTACGGACTGAACAAGGAATGCCTCCTGACCATCATCGCCGCCAGGGACAACAAGGTCGCCGCCAATTTTGCCCTCATCCAACCCGGCATCGCCGATGGCGAAGCAGTCATTGGCGCGCTTTCGAAACTGATCGGACTGGACACGCCACCCACCATCGCATCCCTGACCGAAGACATGCGCATGGCCCAACAGCGCGGACGAGGTCGAGGGGAAAACATGAGACAACGGGGACAAAACATGCGCCGGGGCGAAGGCCGCCCCCAGGGGGGCGAACTTCCTGGAGCTGCCCCGACAGATAACCGTCTGGTTGGTTACCTCAGATCATTCATCCAGCGAACCAATTCCGACGAACGCGTGGACCAAGTGCTCGACCAGGTGCGGGGTTATATCAAGGACAATGACGACCTCACCCGGCAGGCCATGAACGGATGGATCCGTGTGCTGGCTGTCAAGTATGGTACCGAATACGCTCAGACCAAAGGAGCGGCGTTTGTTGAAGAACTCAAGAAGCAGGTGGACTCGAAATAATCACCTGTCCTGCCAAGGCCTTCGACCATGCACTTCCCGAACATTCAATCCGCGCAACGATTAAAACCGGTATCCTGGTCGGTGTGCATCATGGTTTTGTTGTGTTCAACCATGGCATTGGGAGCAGCCGAAGCTCTGAACGACACACCGCATTTCACAACCGAAATCGTCCCCATCCTGACCAAATCAGGCTGCAACTCCGGTTCATGCCACGGGGCGGCAACCGGTAAAGGAGGTTTCAAACTCAGCCTGTTCGCAGAAGATCCACAGGGTGACTATGAAGCCATGACACGTGACCGGTTTGCCCGCAGATTGAACCTCGACCACCCGGAAGAAAGCCTGGTGCTGAAGAAGGCTTCCAATCAGATCGAACACGAAGGAGGGCGACGATTACGCAGGTCTTCCGACAACTTCGAACGGTTAAAACAATGGATCACGGATGGGGCTCCGAAGGGCAGTCCGACCATTGCATGCAAGAACCTCATCATCTCACCCCGGGAAATCCGGGCCAACGTCAAAGGCGACGCCGTTGCCATCAAAGTCGAAGCACAAATGGACGACGGCTCCACCAAAGATGTCACCCGGTGGTGCGTGTTCGATTCCATGGATGAAGGCGTCGCCGATGTTACCGGACAAGGCGAGGTGGTGTTTCAAAACCACGGCGTGACCTCTGTTTTGATTCGATTCGGAGCGCTGACCAGTTCCTGCAGAGTAGGATTGCCCTACCAAAGTGAGGAACACATGGTATACGAATCATCATACCACCCGGTCGACACCGTTCTCCAAGCGGAATGGCAAAAGTGGAACTTGATACCGGCGAAAGCGGCAGAAGAACACACCCAGGTCCGCAGATTGTTTCTGGATTTGACCGGGCAGATTCCAACCATGGATGAGGCAGTGCACTGGACACAGGAACTCGCCTCAAGCGGAGCTTACAACCAGTTGATCAAACACCTCATGTCCACACCCGCCTTTGCGGATTTCTGGAGTTTGCGCTTTGCCGATTGGCTCTTGCTGGATTCCAAAAAACTGGGACCGGAAAACGGAACCGCTTACTACACCTGGCTGAAAGATCAGATCAAATCCGATCGTTCCATGCTGAAAACCATTCGCACTTTGATTGAGGCAAGAGGTTCGTTTTCCGACTACGCACCCGCCAATTTCAACCGTCAGGCAATGGACCCTCGCGACATGGCGGAATACGTGGGGCAAACATTACTGGGAGCCCGCATCGCCTGTGCCCGCTGCCACAATCACCCGGTCGATGAATGGACCCTAACCGATTACCATGATTTCGCTGCCATTTTTTCAAAAACAGGCCTGGAAAACGGACAAGTCATCTTCAAAAACCTTGGAGAAGTCCCTCACCCCAAAACAGGCAACGCCAGCAAGCCTCGTCCATTAGGAGTTTCATCGGATGCAACGCATCATGCTGCCACCGATCCACTCAAAGACCTCGGAGAATGGCTAAGCACCCAGGGATCGGATCGGTTTGCACGCGCCTTCGCCAACAGGATCTGGAAACACCTGTTCGGAAGCGGCATCGTGGAACCGGTGGATGACCTGCGATCAACCAACCCTCCCTTGATCCCGGGTCTGCTTGACACATTAGCCGACCAATGGAGCAAGCAGGATTACCGGTTCAGTGCTTTGATTGAATTAATGGTCACCTCCAATGCCTATCGTCAGCAGTCGGAATTCGACGCCATACGCGGAACACACAAAGGTTTTTTCAATGCCATGACACCACGCGCCTATGAAGGACGAGTATTGGTAGACGCCGTTCGAAGCATCACCGATCAATCCGATTATTTGGTCGAAGTGTTGGCAGGACAAAACGCCATCAACACATGGGACCACCGTCAGGAATCCTTCGCGCTGGATGTTCTCGGTCGATGCAAACGCGAAGAACCCTGCCAGGAATCCGGTTCCTCCGGAGGCGGATTAACCAAGTCACTCTACCTGTTCAATGATCCGGAATTGCAGTCAACACTGGAAAGATCGGCTACAAACTGGATGCAACGGATCCACTCCGACAATGGATTGCTGATACAGGAAATTTACTTGAAAACATTTTCACGAAACCCCACTCCCAAAGAATTGGAACACTGGTCAAAACAGCTGGATAACTCCAATTCAAAAACGGCTGTCTTAACCGACATCCTGTGGGCCATGATCAACAGCCGTGAATTCCTTTGGATCCATTGAATGTGAAACCTGGAAACCTTTTATGAAGCCACGATCCTCCTTATTTCGTTGCGATGGCATCAACCGCCGGGACTTTTTACACGCCGGCCTGATGACCGGTCTCGGTATGAACATGGCGGACCTGCTGCGCGGTCGTGCTCTTGCTTCCGCGCCATCCAGCGCCACTCGATCCGCCAAAGCCAAGTCGTGCATCCTGATCTGGCTGGATGGCGGGCCGAGTCATCTTGAAACCTTCGACTTAAAGCCTGATGCACCGGTGGAAATTCGTGGGGAATTCAAACCCATTGCCACGGACGTGCCCGGCATCCGGATCAGCGAACACCTCCCCAAAACCGCCCGAATCATGAAACATGTGGCACTCATCCGTTCCATGACCCATGCATTTGGCAATCACAACACAGGGAGCCACTATCTTCTGACCGGCAACAAGCCGTCTCCGGTTCTCGAATATCCCAGCATGGGAAGCATCTACGCTCAACAAGCCGGTCTCGAAAAAGTGCTTCCTCCTTATGTGGCCATCCCCGAAGGCGTGACATACGCCGGCTCGGGCTATCTACCAGCCACCTATCAACCCTTTTCACTGGGAGGCGATCCATCCAAACCGGACTTCCGGGTTCGCAATCTCAACCCTCCCGCCAGCCTGAGCTTGCAACGTGTGGAGCGTCGTCGCGAGATGCAACAGTTCCTGGACAACGTCAAACGCTCCACGGAAGAAAGTCCCATCGACACACCGCTGGACACCTATTACGAACAGGCTTATGCGTTGCTGACCTCACCCGAATCACAGGCGGCTTTCGCGCTGGAAAAAGAAACTCCCCGCGCTCGCGAACGCTATGGAAGAAGCCGCATCGGTACAGGCTGCCTCATGGCACGTCGACTGGTGGAACATGGTGTGGGATTTGTCACCATCGTTGATAAAGGCTGGGACATGCACACCCAGATTTTCAAGAACATGCCCGACGCTCTGTTTCGTGGAAGCGGAAAACTGCCATCGCTTGACCAAGCCTACTCAGGATTGATCACCGACCTGCACGAACGAGGATTGCTCGATTCAACCCTGGTGATGCTGATGGGCGAATTCGGACGCACCCCGAAAATCAACGACCGCGCCGGACGCGATCACTGGCCACGCGCAGGCTTTGTCTGCATGGCGGGCGGAGGTGTGAAAGGCGGACAAGTCATCGGCTCAACCGACGCCTATGGCGAGGCCCCCAGCGAAAACCCGGTTCATCCTGAAGATTTGGCGTGGAGCACATTGAGCCTGCTTGGCATTCAACCGGACTTCGCTTACCAGGCCCCCAACGGCCGCCCCATCCAATGGGTTAAAGGAGGCAGGGCCATCGAAGGACTGACATGATACGTGCCGTTGCACATGGATTCTGCATATACGGATTCCTGCTGTTCATGCAGGTTTCGGCACTGGCAGGCACGCCCATCAGCGACATCGCCTTTCATCCCAGCGAACCGACGGCAGTATGGAACGGGGATTTTTCAGTCGTCGCCCATTCCATGGATCATTCATCACCGAACCGAAAGATCCATTTCGATCCCCTCAAAACCGGCATGTTCCGAATACGCGGACTGACATTCCATCCAAACGGGAAATACCTGGCCCTGGCAGGTGGATCTCCCGGAACAAAAGGAAGTATCCTTATATTGAAATGGCCGACCGGTGAAGTCGTGGCGAATCAACATTTGGATAGTGATTGGCTTACTTGCATCGCATTTTCACATCAAGGTGCGCAGTTGGCTGTTGGGTCGGGAAGTTCGGACATTCTGGTTTTTGAATTCATGGAAGCGGATCATTCACTGGACCAGAAACAAATCCTGCAAGGTCATGCGGGTTCCGTCATGGACCTGCTCTTTAATGAAACCGACCAGTGGTTGGTCAGCGGAGGGTCCGACCGATCGGTAAAAATATGGAATTTGGAACAAGGACAACTGCATCGAACTTATGCACATCACACAGGGATCGTTTACTCAACCGCATTGCGCCCTTCCCAATCAGACAGCACCGGACTACCGTTTTACATCGCTACGGCGTCCACCGATCAAACAGTCAGGATCTGGCAACCTGAAATCGGCCGAATGGTAAGGATTGTCCGAAACCATCACACCGAATTATTTTCCGTTGCCTACCACCCTTCAGGAAACTGGATTGCTTCCGCCGGAAAAGACGGCGTGATTCGCTACATCGATGCAAATTCAGATCAGATTCTAAAATCTATAGAAGCTCATGATGACTGGATTTATGCACTTTCCTTCTCACCAAACGGCAAATGGCTGGCCAGTGGCGATTGGAAAGGAAACGTCGAATTCCATCAGGTTTCTTCTGATCCTTCCCAAGAGAAGACGAACACCCAACCTTGAGCCAATCAATCCGCATCCACCTGGATGAATTTGAAAAACACCATCTGATATTGGTTGATAAAGCTATTGATTCCAATACGCCCCGTCGGTTGTAAGCGGGTATTGTCCCATCCAATCATGTTCGTAGTGGCAAACAGGTAATCGATGGTATTTGCTTTGGGAGTCCAATGAATTTCCACACTTCCCGATTCCTGCCGAACGACACGTGCAGTGGTTGGAGCCATTTCAGGCAAAGGATCCTGCAGACCTTTCACATCAAAGGCCAAAGCGGTGTCACCTATCCGCAAGATCGAAACGGACTCAATAACAGGCGCTGTAACGGGTAGGTCGACTTGTCCGGACCTGAGATTAAGCGTCACAGGAACATTGCCAAGAGCAGTGACAATATCCATCCCCTCCACCACTTCTCCAAAAACGGAATGTTTGTCATCCAGATGAGGTGTGGGAGCCAAAGTGACAAAGAACTGACTCCCGTTGGTATTCGGACCGGAATTGGCCATCGAGAGAATACCGGCTTTGCTGTGACGCAATTCGGAGTGAAATTCATCTTTGAACTGATACCCGGGTCCATCGGTCCCCAAACCATTACGAGATCCACCCTGTATGACAAAACCAGGAACCACACGATGAAACGTCAGACCATCGAAATAGGAATCATCACGCAACCGACCATCTCTGAAATCCAACCAAGTCTGACTACCCTCCGTCAGCCCGACAAAACTCGCAACGGTTCGTGGTGCTTTCTCATCGTTCAATTTGGCCACAAACTCTCCCAAACTCGTGCGAAACACCGCATAAATTCCAGGATCACTCGGCACGGCTTCAACCGAAACTGACAGAGACAACGAACTTGCAAGCAAGATCATTCCTAACATTGAATTAAATCGTTGATACATTTTCATGAGCATTCGCACCTTTGAACTCAAAAACCAAACGGGGTTTTGAATCAAAAGCCAAGCAGTAAATATCCTTTTAATCCAACAAGGTTAGTCTTCCTTCCCGAGAGTCAACAACTGGGCTTCAAGCTGCTGAACCAACACCTCTCGATCCTGAGGTGTGGTATCTCTGGCAACCTGAACAGGCTCTCCGAAACACACACGACACTTGGCAAATGGTTTGGGGATCTGAAAGGCATCCCAGCTTTTCAAGGTCCATTTGGAAGAAAAATTCAAAGACACAGGCACGATGGGATTTCCAGTCAACTGACTCAAGCTAATCACTCCCCCTTGCACCTTGTATTTAGGTCCTCTGGGACCATCCGGAGTCAGGGCAAGATCGTATCCTTTACGCTGCAGAGTGATCAGCTCTTTCATGGCTTGTGATCCGCGGCGACTCGATGACCCCCTGATTGGATGCACGCCATAAGATTTCAATACAACAGACAAAAGCGCGCCATCCTTGCTGGCGCTGACCAAGACTCCCAATTGGCGATCGGCATGAAAGCGACGCAGATACCGGGTAAGAACTTCCAGGCACAAAGACAAACGATTGTGCCATATGCAGAATATTGCAGGATTCAATTGCCCCGTTTGATGTGGATCATCAAATTCAAACCGCACTGTCGACGCGAGTCCTTTGATCAAAAGACTCAGCAAAGTTCCGCCCATGCGGTCCACCAAACGCGGTTGTTGGGGTGGACGGCGATGCTTTGGGATGATGGGCGTATCAGCCATATCTCGATGACAAGCAGAGCTCTGTTATTGCTGCAATCCGGCCCTGACCAACCGGTCCAGTTCAGCATCATCCCCCAACACTGCCTGAGCTGCTTTGATCCGTTTAAGCGCATCCGGTTGCTTATACCCCAAAGCCACCAGAGCGGCCACGGCATCACCCAGTTTTTCTTCGGCGGGAGTGGCTCCGCGTTCATCACTCTTCGCTTCCCACTCGCCAACCTTGCCGATTTTGTCCTTCAACTCGACGATCACACGTTCAGCGGTTTTTTTACCCAGCCCTGGAATACGGGACAATGCCTTGACATCACCATTCGCCACAGCACCTCGAAACATGGTGGGAGTCATGCCGCTCAGCACATTTAAGGCAATCTTTGGACCGATGCCGCTGACAGTCTGCACCAACAAAAGAAAAAGCTCACGCTCAGTAGCAGACATGAATCCGTATAGAATATGAGCATCTTCTCTCACAGCCAGGTGAGTTAATATTTTGAAAACATTCCCTGGCGCAGGCAGCCGATCATATGAGGAAACAGGAATCAACACATGATACCCGACGCCTTGCACATCGATGAGGATATGAGTCGGGTGAGCCTCAATTAATTTCCCCTGGAGAAAAGCAATCATTAACGAACCAACTTAAGTAAAGAATTCAAATTTGTTTGGGTAAAACACCAAGACGACGCCCCTGTTCCTGAGCAAACGCCAAAGCCAAAGCTAAGGCGTCCGCTGCATCGGCGTCGGGAACAGCATCCAGAGACAACATGCGTTGAACCATTTTTGCAACTGCCAGTTTTTGAGCATTTCCGTATCCGACAATGGCCTGCTTCACCTTACGGGGAGCCATTTCAAAAATATCCAATCCCAGACTCCCGGCAGCCACCAAGGCCGCGCCCCGAGCCTCTCCCATCACCAAAGCTGTACGATAATTTTGAGCGTAAAAAAGTCCTTCAATGGCACAGGCAGTGGGTTGATACTTCAAAATAGCCTCTCTCAAGACATCGTGGATCCGGGCCAAACATCTGGAATTTTTCCAATCCTTCTTACAAACAATCGTTCCATGTTCCAGAACATCCGATAGCCCTTCGTCAAATCGAATGACACCGAACCCTGTCCCCCTCAAAGATGGATCGATCCCAATGATGATCTTATGCTGTGAGCAAAGTTCAGCGGACAGTTTATCTGCTTCCTTTTTACCACGGCCGGTCATTCGACCAACCATTTGCTCATACTGTTTGGCACTGATGGCCATTTACGCTTCCAGGTAATTAAAGATATCCCGATAAAAATCAGCGTGACTTTCCCAGGTCTGAGCGGTGATGAACTGACCATCAACGACACTCTCCTTATTCACCCACTTACCGCCTGCCAACTCAACTTCAAGCCGAACATTGCAATAACACGTCAGTTTTCTTCCCTCACACAAGCCCGCTGCGATCAGAACCTGAATACCATGACATATAGCAAAAAGCCCCTTGCCTCCTTTATGGAACTCTTTCACGAGTTTCACTAGAGATTTCTCATGCCTTAAAAACTCAGGAGCCCGCCCTCCTATCAAAACCATCCCGGCGTAATCTTTAGCTTTCACCTTGGAGATGGCAATGTCGGCTTCTATCAGATAACCGGGTTTTTCAATATATGTATTCCAACCAGGGTAAAAATCATGAATCACACCATTGAGCCTTTTCTTTTTGGTGGCGGCAATCACCGGAGTATAACCCGCTTCCCGGAAACGATAGACCGCATATAAAATTTCGAAAGACTCTCCTGCGTCGTCCGTGACAATCAATATCTTCTTGCTCATAATCAGTAAGGCAATTTCGCTGTTTGCCCTTTAAGTGTCCAGTGGTAATTGAATGATAAAACAATTTAAACGTTGGAACCGGAAAACCATCGCCTATAGGTGTCCATGGTCATTCTCGCCGCAGAATCAGAATCTGGAACAGGGAAGACCTCTGCAGACAAGTACCCTTTGTAAGAAATTCTTCTGAGAGCAGCAGCAATATCGGAATAATCCATCATTCCGGAACCGGCGGCCTGACGCTGATTATCTACCAAATGAACATGCCCCAGCCAATCGCCATAAGTCACCAAGCCCTCGGCAATCGATGATTCCTCAATATTCATATGAAACAGATCAGCTAATACCTTGACGTTATTTGGCTTCAATCTTTCTAGGAACTCGACCGTCTCCTTGGCGGTATTTAACAAATTGCTCTCGTAGCGGTTCAATGGCTCATAGAAAACACAAGTCCCCAATGCCTTGGCGCGTTCCCCCAGCAACAACAAAGCCCCACCCAACCATTCAAGGGCCTGCTCTTTGCACACACTCTCACCGTACCTTCCCTGCATGGAACCAATGATGACAGGAGCACCGAATCGAGCAGCAGCATCAAGAAGAGCATATATAAAATTCTTTGCCCGCAGGCGAACATCAGCGGAAGGATGACTAAGATGCCAGCGATTACAAACCCATCCCCCCCCGGAACCAACCGCTGCGATCTTCATCCCTAATTCCCCAGGAATATCAGGAAAATTCTCGGGCTTCAAAGCCTCGGCATTGGGAGGGAAAATTTCAACAGCAGGGTAGCCCAGGTTCTGAGCTCGCTTGGCACGATCTAAAGGATCATGCCAATAAACAAAAGGTCCACCCGCAGCTTCTTTTACCAATGAAATCGTAACACTTGGATTCATGAGCAAGACACTGTCATGACTTGAATGGTTTTGGAAGCAACAACTTTTTTATAAAGGGACAGTCCTATTATTATTGCAGGACACATAATCTACTGTTATTTCTCAAAAAACGATCGACATACACACCGTGAGAAAACCCAGAAAATTTTTAAAACTTCCGGAACAGACACAATTCTTCCATGTCACCAGTAGAATAGTGAACGGTGATCAAGTGATTGGTTGCGAAGAAAAGGCATTTTTCCTAAAGGTTATGCGTAAACTGGAATTGTTTACCGGCATCAGAATCATCACCTACTGCTTGATGGACAATCATTTTCACCTTCTCATGAAGGTACCTGCACCAATTCCGTTAAGGGATGAAGAAATCATCAAACGGATGGAACACCTTTACCCAAAAGCACAATTGGATCTTTTCAAAGAGGCACTGAAGTCAGCCCGCAAACATGGCAAACACGAGTTGGCTGACTTGATGTGTCGAAAAGTCACTCTCCGCATGTTTGATTTGTCTATGTTCATGAAAGATCTGAAACAACGCTTCACTCAGTGGTTTAATCGTCGGCATTCCAGAAGAGGAACGCTTTGGGAAGAGCGATTTCGTAGCGTTCTGCTGGAAGGTTCCAAACATGTATTGATGACGACGGGAGCTTATATAGATTTGAACCCGGTTCGCGCGGGTTTATGCAATGACCCGAAGGATTATCCTTTTTCAGGTTTCGGTGCAGCAATGAAAAAGCAACAGACTGCGCTAAATAGACTTGCACTCATCCCCTCTGAAACAGAACTGCCCAAATCCGAATCTGTTTCTTTGAATTCCTATCGTAATTACCTCTATTCAGCGAATCCTCATAAAGCTATCCATGGAGATACTCCCGCAGATCTCAGAACATTTGATAAACGAAAAGCACTGAGGGAACTAAGCAAATCAGGCATTTTGGACTTCTGGCAACTCTTGAGATGTCGAGTTCGATATTTTTCTTCTGGAACAGTTTTGGGAAGTCGATCCTTTGTGGATTCCTTCTTTATTGATAAGCGCGAGTATTTCGGTCCTCGGCGCTCTTCTGGTGCACGCACCATGAAGGGTGGGGATTGGTGCGGGATCTATAGCTTACGGAACTTGGCGATGAACTTATATCGATGAGGACTGCCTATTTTGTTAGGCGATAAAATTCCATCACCTGGTTAGGAGATATGGTAAAGGATGTAGCCGAATCCTGTCGAATCTCCGAACTTTCCTGCACAGGCAACCAATCTCCATTCAGTTCCGATGCCGATTCCAGGTGGAAATCCGTTCTCCCAGCGGTCCAGGAAACGACAACATTTTCTCCTTCTGTTGCCAACTCCAAATGGGGAGGCCCGAGCCGCGGTTCGATGAATTGGTTGAGATAGTCATGTCGTCGCTGGATGTGATTCATTAAATTTGCCACGCTACCGCTTCGATTTCCTTCAGCAGCGATTTCTGCGATAAATGGCTGAAGAGCAACCGGAGAATGTGCCGTGTTATTAAGTTGGTGAAACATCGCCAAAAATTCATCTTCATAGGCAATCATAAATGAATCTTTGATCCGATTCCACCAACCGGACCGATTGCCGACATTTCCGATGCGACTTTCATCAGCGCCACGAAAGGGATTGGCATTCCATTGCCCAAAACTCCCACCCAAAGTGTTATCCATATCCCAGGGAAACATGCACCATTTGCCGTCTTCTGCTTTCCGATAAAGATAATGGTTCTGAAACATGTCGTCGAATGTGCCGACATAGTTAATGGTGCATATATACCGCAGCGTCAGATCGACATCAAAATTCTCCTCCAACCAATTCCTTAAAGGCACACGTCCCCTGCTCCTGGCCTGGTGCAGGGCTTCGATCATGGGTTCAACGATATCAGGCGTTCCATCTCCTGGTTCGTTGGCCCAGTTTCGGGTTTTGCGGTTGAAGGTATATTCGTAGCGATCACTTTCGCTAAATCCGTTGCGCGATCCTCGTATCAGCCTTGCGTCCCCCCAACTCCACGGGCCTTCATCGCCGGTATATCCCTGTGATTTGAATAGATCTCCCACAGTGTCAAACCAACGATCTACGAGATCTCTTCCTGGTCGTTCGATCTGAAAGGCGTCCGGATTAAAACGACATCCATTGATACGGAAGTCAGCCCAGGACGTTCTTGGCGCAGGCACTCCCGCTAATTCAAACATCTTGAACGCTACTCGTTGAGGCCAACCGGCCTGTTTTTGCAAAATCAGCGTGTCAATATCATCCCAATTCCGATAGGAAGGGAATCGAATGCGCCAGCTTCGGACCTGAGCTGATCCGTTTGAATGCGAAGGACAATCGAATGAAATGGTTTGACCTCCCCTCCGATTCCATCGACTGCCCTGATGGCGAACAGTCACTTCGAACACCTGCCCTTGAGACACAAAGGTCGCTGGCACTTCATTGTTCCAAGTAGGGTTGGGTTGGCTTCCCGACACCCGGCCAGCGGCTGTCCAGTTGTGAAGCTGACGCCAGTTCGATGAACTGACGAAGAGGTGATACTGGTTGGGTTGACTGGTGGATTCCTCCGGGTCAACAAAGTATGCATGCCAGGGAAAGGCATCGCGATCGGGATCAGGGCTCACTACAGCCAGCCCCTCATCCGTTAACAGTCTTATTCGATACCTCACAACTGAATTGGACGATTGAACAGGTAATGTTGCTGTCCATCGATCAGCCGATTGCGCTCCCTGCTGATCGACTTCAGGCTGCATGGATTGTTGGTTCAGCGGTTCATTTTCGCGCTCGAAATCATCCACAAAGTATTCCACCGTGACCGACTGAATATTGTCCAATCGATCAAAATCTGAAAGAGTCGCAACTATCTCTGGCGTTGCCGTATGGGTGATCATTTGCGGGTCTACTGAAACGGATTCAAAAGCACGCAATGATTCACAATCCCATGGGCCGTTGGCTTCATTCGGCGCAGGCGTGGCTTGAGCAGACCAGTTTGCGGGAGACATGCCTGGTGAAACATCACATCGACGTTGCAACGAATAACCCAAGGTAGGGTTTCCAGCATAGCCATCCGCCAGGGAGGGCCACGGGAAATCATCATCATAAGCAACCTGATCCACCAAGCGCCCGTCCTTCCTGATTAACACAATCTCTCCCCCGCCATTTGGAAGATTTCCTGTATAAGCTTGAGGTAACATTGAAGCATTAAATTCAAACATCCTCTCCAACCGCTCCGGCGATGCAGCAATGGTCAGGTGTTGACCTGGTGAAATAGTGGTTCCTTCCGGGAAGAGGTAGAAAACACTTCCCGCGATCACCCAGTCAGCAAGTGATACCGCCTCATCACTGACGTTCTGTATTTTAATGAATTCGAGATTGCATTCATCTTCAGTGTCGGTCGCTGCATGGTATAAAAATTCAGCGATCACAACCTGATCAGATGAACTTGAGGGACAGTCTTCAAGGAAATTGGGAGTCCCGGGTGAAGGTCTCCCAATGGGTGAACCAAACCACTGGGAAGGTTGATCGATTTCGTTATTCCAACATCCACGCTCAATGGAAGATCCCAAGCCATCAGCCGTCACTGGCCAGGGTGAGGAATCAGAAAATTCAATCCAATCGACGGCTACATCATAGTCATTCAGCAATCCGATCGATTCTCCACTGTTGCGCAACCTGCCGCGAAAGGTATCGGCAATCATGCTTTCGGCAACGCCATAGGATTCCACCACGGCACTGCGTTTTCCGGCCACCAATGCTAGAGCATTACCCGGAACCACCCAATTTGCAGGAAACAGAGCGTTCACTCCCCTGAACTTCCATCTGCCTACCGCAACTTCGGTTTGTGAGATGTTTCGAATTTCAATGTATTCGGCTTCCTCATCGAGTATGGGATGATACATGACTTCATTGAGAATCACCGAACCAAAACGATGCCTTACATTGGCTGCACCTGGGGTGGATGCGTTTTGATAAAACCATTGATTTCCGCCGTCGGGATATCGTCCGATGGAAATATCCTGCTCCATTGGACCAAAGGCGTAGGATGCTGCAACAAACGATCCATCCTGTGCGGTCAAGAAAACTTCTTCACCCAGAGAACTGATCCCAAAACCAGTCACGGCCACACCTATTTCTTGCACCAAAAATCCACTGGCAGGAATGACGGTGGGTGACGGGATCTGGTAGACCATCAATGTATCTTGTTTGTCCGAGAGCCACATTCCTCCGATGTCGATGTCTGTATCGGTCGGATTGTATAATTCAATATAATCGGCCGACTGCGTTCCGTTTGTGAACACTTCATTGATCATCACCGACCTTTGCTGTTCACCAGCCGTGGTTGCCGCCTGCAGTGTGGCCGCCAACTCCGGCCCCATGACAAAATCCGAACTCACCCCAATCCCCACATTGTGCCCTTGAATGGCGAGCCAATTGACGCCAGATTTCAGTAGATCACGTCTGGAAGTCAAATTTATGGTCACCGGATCGTAATCGCTGCCAGCGTTGGCGGATTGATCAAAGGAGGGTGGATTACCATTTACCCCTTCGGCACCGATTCGAACGCCATTGAGATAGGCGACAAAACTGTCGTCATAGTTCATGCGTAAAGTCAGTGCTTCGATTCGATTGAGATCGCTTGAAGACAGATCGAAAGGGATGCGTGCATAGACAGAAATATAACTGTTCCGCATATCGTTGAGAATGGTCAGTAAATGATCACTCTCGGACGGGTTGTTACTGTAACCGAACCCACTCCGACCATTGAGCCAGTCATCATCCATTTCAAACTCGGGAAGAGTCCAGTTTGTATTACCGGAACTCGGTTCCCGGGTTCCCTTGAAATAAAAGCCACGCGCCCCCTTCTGGACCAGTGAAAGCGTCAGCTCATCCGGATCGCTCGATGGTTCGGAAGTTCCGGGAGAACCACCCATCAAATGACTGGCTTTCCAGTTACCGGGCAAATCGTTATCAAGTGTAGGATCCGGAAACACCAGCGAATGCCCCGCGCCGTCCGCGGATGCAGGCCAAGCACCAACTGTTCCGTAGCGAAATCGTAGGACCGGATCGCCAAACCCGTCCACCAAAACAATGTCTTCTCCGGAGTTGCTTAGTTGTCCTTCATAATTTCCGAGGACATTTTGAATTCCGTAATGGCTTGAAACAGCGTTGGCATTGCTTGCAAGAACAACATAGGTACCTGGCTGCAGTCGAACACCGTTCGGAAACGCATACTGTATTCCCTCATCAAAATACCATTGTCCCATATCGACAAGCTCGGATCCGGCATTGTAAAACTCGATATACTCAAGGGACTCCACTTCGTCTCCGTTGTCGCTCCCGGATGGATGATACATCAGCTCACTCACGACAACCTGGCCTTTCGCAACAGGTTGCAGTGCCAAAAGAAGTATCAAAGCCACCACCGATCGACATAAGCATCGGATGGGATCAAATTTAGGGCCCCATAGAATGCTGGGAATTGATTGGCTCAAATTCATAGATGGAAAATAGCAGAAACGATGCCATCCAGGAAGCATGTGATTGTTGATAGCCTCGACACGAAATCCGTTCAACGTAACGAGCTCTGAAATAGAGCCCGGTCAAAAGGGGGAAACATCACTCATGGTTCAGTTGGCAGAATTTCCGAATCAATTGATGGGTATTCGCACCTCTTTTACGCGCTCGCGGACCCGCGGCAACGG
>CAYPZD010000107.1:0-16612 GCA_964415055.1 uncultured Verrucomicrobiota bacterium
TTGATAAAATGGTCAGCGTAGCCAGCGGCGAAAAAACAAAGAGCGAACAATCCGGTATGGGAGATGAAGAATTTGCTCCCTGGATGCTGGGGCCAACGCTCTGATGGACCGGCAAGTGATATCAGGTCATTCTTTACCCAAACATCAGGACCCTTCGTCGGTGTCCTGATGAAACGCACACGGCAGGACTTTGATGATCCAGATGATCACGGCCGCTCCCCAGCAAATCGCTCCGTAGATGTAGTGGGACTTCATGATATTCGGCCAGATATCACCACTGACCCGAGACACCATCCCAATCCAGATCAAGACAACCATCACCAGCACCCAAGCGGATTTTTTTCTCAGCAGATGCATTTTTCCGCTGTGCCCCATCATGACCCGTGTTGCCACCATGAGGGTTAATGCGCTGAGCCCGCCCACCAGCGACCAATGCACCCAGGCTACCCGGTAGGCAGGCAACAATCCCGCAAACAAGTAGGCCAAAGGCAAAGCCCACAGGCAGAAGCTGAGGCATTTGATCAGTTTATCCCCTTTGAAAAAGAGCAAAGGCTTGGGAAGTTCCTTTAAAAGATACCATCCAATAAAGCAGCCGCGCACGATCAATCCCGTTCGACTTAAGCCGCTCGCCTCAAGCACCATGCTCACAAGCACGCCCAAAAACAAAACAACGGCACTGCCGACACACAGAGCCCATTCAAGTGTGGGACTTTGGCTATCGGGAAGATCGTGTTTGCTCGGGCATTGTACGAATTTGGGGAGAAAAAACGGACTCACACCAAGAAAAGGTAACAATGGCCAGGCCTGGAAAAGTAAAAGCGATCTCATCTGGAGCACGAATCCGGAAGCCTCTTCCCCCCAATCAATCAAATAAAGTATACTCCCGACGATCGCACACAAAACGGCTGGAACGAGAAGCACGAAACCCGGAGGCGGTAAACATTCCCGGTGACGGGCATGCATCAAAAGGAGCAACGAAAAAATGATCAATCCCAACAGAAACAAAACATTCCCCCACCAACCCGGACCGTGACTGAGCATGATCTGGGTAACAATGAACACTCCCGCCAAGAGGAAGGTTCCAAATGCGGAACGTTGCGATGAATCCATCATCCTGGGCAAGGCGGTGAGTGCAAATCCGTAGATGAATGCGGCGAAAAACCCCTCGACCATCAAAAAGGCATGGTTCAACCCGGGGTAGGATGCGGATTCAGCCCAGAACATGTAGGGCCACTTCATCACGCCAATCAGTCCGCCGATCACGCCAAAAAGGAAAAAGAACCGAAAGGGTTCGGCGACAAAGAGGTCCAAGGATGGTGTTCGTTTTTTTCTCATTCCACAACTCCTTGAAGCTTAACCGAGTCCAAAACAAGCACAAGAAAATCGAAAATCTTTTGAACATTTCCCACACACACCGAGTCTCAGTGTATGTAGTTGTTGATGTTCTCATACATCGTCAGTTGCTCATATCGTTCAGTGTTTGTGAATATTCGACCAACGGCAGTGAAAAAGTAGTAGACGTTGGAGTTAGTTGTTTGGGTTTGGAAAAGCGCCGGTTTCGACCGGCGCTTTTTTCATGTCATGCCCTCTTCTCATCTCGACGAAACGCGTTCGATCGATGTAAAACAGGGGCATGTCCCAATTGTTTGGCAGGAAACTGATCCGTCGATTCGTCCGCCTTTGGTGGTCCGTTGCTGTTTGTTCCTTAACCACAACGCTTGCTTACTCGGCGGACTGGCAATCTCTTACTGTTCCGGGTAACTGGAACCAGGCTTTCCCCCATGCTTCCTCTGACGTTTCCACAGGCTGGTATCGATGCTGGGTGAAGGTTCCGGACAGTTATTTCAGCCGGCATGAGCGTAATCTCTTTGAAGAATCGGTTGGAATCCATATCAGCGGTTTGGTGGGAAAACATGCCTTGTGGGTCAATGGTTCACAGATTGGCTCGGGAGACGTCATTGCCTCCGATGCCGATCAAATCCCCAACACGACTTTCCGTCATAAGATCCCGGCAGGCACACTTGAAAAGGGTAAATGGAACGAACTGGCCTTGAGCCTGCAGGCTCCGACCACTCAGGGTGGTTTTCTGGACAAAGCGCCGTTCATCATGGATTACTTTCTGGAATGTGTGTTTGAAGGGAAGTGGGAATTCCTGGCCGATGAGGCATACCGCCCCGGTTCCGCAACAGACCAACGCCCCCCAAAGGCCGCCTTCGACCAATTCCGGGAGTCACAGCGAGTGCTTGCCCGAACCGAACAGGTCCACGGCCCCCGCCTGGAGCCGCATGAGTCTGCCGCCAAAATGAATGCCAGCGATGGACTGGAAACCGAGCTCCTGCTGTACGAGCCAACGGTCACGCAACCATTCCATTTCACATTCGATGAGCGCGGACGGATGTGGGTGGCTCAATCAAGACAGTATCCCTACCCGGCCGGGATCGAGATGTTGAGTCGGGACAAGTATTACCGTTCGCATTACAACGCCATCCCTCCTGCCCCCCCCAATCACACACCGGGAGCGGATCGGATCACGATACATGAGGACACCAACGGCGATGGCACTTATGACACACACAAGACGTTTGTGGATGGTTTGAACATGGCCAATTCGGCCATTCGCGGACGAGGAGGTGTCTGGATCATGCACACACCCCACCTGCTTTTCTATCCGGACGCGAACAACGATGACATCCCCGATGGATCTCCGGAAGTGCATCTGACGGGCTTTGGTTTTGAGGATTCCCATTCCATTTCAAACGGGTTGGTCTGGGGACCGGATGGCTGGCTTTACGGCGGCCAGGGCAGCACCTGTTCCTGCCGGGTCACCCGACCGGGCATCGATCCGGAGGATGCCGACGGTGTTTACTTCGAAGGATGCATGGTGTGGCGTTATCATCCGGAGACCCGGGCGTTCGAGATCTTTGCCGAAGGGGGTGGTAACACTTACGGATTGGAGTTCGATGCCGAAGGACGCTTGTATTCGGGGCACAACGGAGGCAGCACCCGCGGATGGCACTTTGTGCAGGGTGGGTTTTATCAGATGCAAGGGGTAAACCCGGGCAAATTCGGCCCCCCCCGCAATCCTTATGCATTCGGCGAACTTCCCATGATGTCGACACCGGATCGCGTTGTACGCTTCACTCATTTTGGAGCCTTTGCGGAAAGCACGGCGATACCACCAAAACTCCAGGGCATGTTATTCGCGATTGATCCGTTACATAACGAGGTGATTGCATCCGACCGACACCCACGTGGCGCCACTTTTACGACGAAGGATCATGGAGTGGTGGTGAAAAGCTTTGATCCGGCTTTTCGTCCGGTCCATATCGCCAACGCACCGGACGGATCCCTGATGGTTTCCGACATGTATGAATTCTACATCGCCCACGGTCAACACTACCAAAACCAGATCGATCCCACGACAGGTCGCATCTTCCGCATCGCCGGAAAGGATATGCCACGCGAATCGGATCTGAATCTGGCAGTCAAAACCAACACAGAATTAGTCGCTCTGCTGGACCACCCAAACAAATGGCACCGGCACACTGCCGTGCGACTTCTGGGAGAACGCCGACAACCCTCCACCTTCGAGGCCTTGCGTCAAAAGATCAGCGCTTCAACAGGCATGGCCGCCTGGAACGCACTTTGGGCGCTTTATCAAGCGGGCGGATTGGATGCTCCCACCGCGATCCAATCACTTCGACATCCGGATGCACCTGTGCGGACGTGGACGATTCGATTCATTGGAGACGACTATGGCATCCACCGCAATCTGGGTTTGGCCGGCGAACAGACTGAGGCGCGCGCCTTACCCGATATGCTCATGACCGCACTGACGGATCAGGCCCGCGTTGAAACGGATCCCGAAGCCCGTTCCCAATTTGCCTCAACCGCTCGAAGGTTGGAACTTTCTCAAGGTCTTTCGCTGGCCAAGGTCATCATGCACCATGACGAAGACTTGGATGATCCATTCATTCCGTTGCTTGGTTGGTGGGTGCTGGAAGCTCATATACCGGCAAACACAAAAGATGTCGTGACCTCTTTCATGATCAAAGACCTATGGAAACAATCCATCGTCCGCGAACAGATCCTACCGCGATTGGCTCGTCGATTGGCTGTGGACGGAAGAAGGCAGGATTTAATTTTGTTGGCCAACCTACTGGCATTTGCGGAGACGAAAGATCAAACGGATGCCTTGTTGCGAGGATATGAGGAGGCTTTTCGAGGCCGCACCATTCCCGCCATCCCGGACGAACTTGCAAAGGAATTGGCCAAGGTCACAACGGGTTCTCTGGTGCTTCGTCTACGCCAGGGAGATGATGCGGCATTCGAGGAAGCGGCATCGATCATTACGAACAATCAGCACCCCTTGACCGACCGCCTGCTCTACACGCGCACGTTGGGAGAAGCACCGCGTTCATCCAACATTCCAGCGCTGTTGCAAATCGCAAAATCGGAAGCGCCGACGGAGTTGCGCAAGGCGGCTTTTGCATCACTGGGCAGCTACGCATCTGATTCCATTGCCTCAAGCACGCTGGATTTTTTACCCGCATTGCCCGCCGATGTTCGATTTGCCGCTTTGAACCTGTTGGCGAGCAGATCCCAGTGGACGGAACAGTTGTTTGAAAGTATTCAATCCGGCGACCTCGACGCCTCGCTCATTCCAAATGAAATCGCTGACCTTTTCCGTTCCCATCCCCATCCACACATACGTGCCATAGCTACAAACCTGTTTCCTGCGAAAGAAACAGATGGAAGTCTCTCCGTGAAACAAGTTGAAAAGAAAATCCGCAGCGCTCTAAAAGGCGGTTCCGGCGATCCTTACAAAGGGGAGCCCATTTTCCTGGAGCGATGTGGTGTGTGTCACAAGTTGTTTTTCAAAGGAGGCCATGTTGGGCCTGATCTCACCGCCTACCAGCGAAAGGACATGGGCACTTTGCTGACCAGCATTCTGGATCCCAACGCAGAAATCCGCGAAGGATACCAGTATGTGAACATCGAAACCAAAGATGGTCGATCCCTGGCCGGTTTCCAAGTGGACCGGGACAATCAAGTCACCGTGCTGAGGGGATTGGACGGCCAGGACGTCACCTTGCCCAATACCGACATTGAATCCATGGAACCCAACAGTCGCAGTTTGATGCCGGAAGGGTTGTTGGACGGCTTGAGCGATCAGCAACTACGGGATTTTTTCGCCTACCTGCGCATTTCTCAACCCATCCGGAACTAATGATATGAAACACCCCTTTCAAAAGAATCGTTCAGAAATAAGCCGCCGAACATTCGGAAAACAGACGGCACAACTCCTGGCAGCGGCATCCACCGCCGGCATCACTCATCAAGGCATCGGACAATCCCTAAACAAACCGCTTCGACTGGGCTTGGTTTCGGCGGCTACCTATGGACGGCCTGGTCAGGAAAGGAAATCGGGTTCCAATCATGGAACAGCCTTTGCGACCACATTTAATGGTTGGGATGACCGCAAAGCTGCCGGGTTTGAAGGCGTGTTTGTCAAATCACAACGTCGGCTGGATTCCGCCAAAGTCGTCAAAGTGTGGGATTCAAATCAACAAGCGGCACGAGCCATGGCGGATGCCTGTCTCATCGATACCGTCACCGAAACGCCGGAACAATGTTGTGACGATGTCGACGCCGTCATACTCATCGACGACGGAACGGGTGAACAATGGAAGTACGCAGTCGATTCCCTGAAAAAAGGTGTCCCGACCTTCTGCGACAAACCCCTGGCCATGACAGCACGTGAAGCAACGAGGATTGCCCGACTGTCGAAGGAAACAGGGACTCCTTTCATGTCTGCAAGCAGTTTGAGATTTGTGCCGGACATCCTTCAACTGAGAGAAGAGCTTCCCAAACTCGGAAAGGTTCACCTGGCCAGTGCGACCTGTGGGAATGACCTGGTTTATTACGGCATCCATGCGCTCTCGATGATCTACGCGGTTTTGGGTCGGGGAGCAGTGAGCGCCTTCAACGTGGGCAAACCCGGCGCCAACATCGCGCGCATCCGGTTTGCCAACGATCTCGATGTGGTGCTCACCGTCGCAGAACGTGACAAAATGCGTGCCGGTTATGAGATCAACCTGCATGGCACCAAGGGTTGGCGTCATGTCATCCCCAACCTGGCACACCTGTATTCCTACCTGCTGGAGGCGTTTATCGATTACGTGATCACCGGAAAAGAATCCGTGCCGATTGATGAAGAAGTGGAGGTCATCGCCGCCCTGGAAGCAGCTCAACGGTCATTGGAACTCGGGCGCGAAGTCTTACTCAGCGAGGTTCTTCCTCCATTGGGTTAACATTTCCCCCTCAACTCAAAGCAAAAAAGGGAAAGTCAACACCAAAAAGCAGGTGGAGCTTTTCTCACTGGTTGGTCATATTTTGAGTAAATCTCTAAATAGCCATGCCAACTTCAACATCCAACCAACCTGGGGAAGGTCGCACTCGTCGCACCTTCATGAAAGAAACCGCCACCCTCTCTGCAGGCATCACGGCAGTCGGTCTGGGCGCTCAATCCGCTATCGAAGCACAACAGGCACCCTATGCCGGCAAAGTGCTGGGCGCCAATGACCGAATTGTTGTCGGGTTCATCGGAACAGGTAGTCAAGGACAAGCCCATGTCCGCTACCAAAGCCGACATGCAGCGGATAACAACATCGCCACAGCGGCTGTATGTGACGTGTATCAAAAGCGTCTCAAAGAAGCTCAATCGATGCTGAAACTTCCAGACAGTGCAACCTACACGGACCACCGCAAATTACTGGAACGAAAAGATATCGACGCGGTCACGATAGCCACGGTCGACAACTGGCATGCTCCTTGTTCGATTGATGCCATGGAAGCCGGCAAACACGTCTACTGCGAAAAACCCATGACGCGTTATCTGCGCGAAGCCTTTGAAGTCTATGACACCTGCAAGCGCACCGGTAAAACTTTCCAGTTGGGCTCACAATTCTGTTCCGACAAGAAATACCACCAGGCCGCCAAATGGGTGAAGGATGGACTCGCCGGACCACTGGTCTGGATGCAGGCCTCCTACTGCCGCAACAATTATCCTCGCAGTGAATGGACCTACCAGAACGATCCGGACGCGAGCCCTGACAATCTGGACTGGAACCGCTGGTTGGGACAAGCGCCCAAAATCCCGTTCAATCCAGACCATTACTTCAGTTGGCACAAATACTATGCTTACAACAACGGTATTCTGGGCAACCTATTGCCACATCGAGTCACCCCCTTGCTGATGGTCAATCCGGTTCTTGAATTCCCGCATCGGGTTGTCTGCACGGGAACGAGGGCCATTTCAACAGATCGGGAAATCACTGATACCACTCACTTGCTGGCGGAATTCCCAAGTGGCTTGACCCTATTTGTGGCAGGTAGCACGGTGAATGAAAAAGGCGTGGCCGACACCATTCGGGGGCACAAAGCCACGATGAATTTTTCATCCAGCCAAAACAACGTGGAACTCCGCCCTGAACGCCCCTTCACAGACGAAATCGATCCGGAAGACTTCAGCATCGGGGAACGGGTCGGCAGTGTTCCGGCACACGAGAAAAACTGGTTTGACTGCATCCGATCAGGTGAACAACCCAATGGTAATATCGAAGTGGCTGTTCGTTCTCATGCCGTCATCGCTATGTCGGAAATTGCGGAACGATTGAGCATGACCGTCCTGTTTGATGAAAAGACCCGCAAACTCACCGACGGCACCGGACGTGAAATCGAACCCATCGATTACGACACGAATGCTCCCGTTCGCAAACCCGAGCCCTGGGTATAATCAATCGTTTAGTGTGTTCTCATAAGGTAGAGTGTGGCGTCCTTCATTGGACGCCACTTTTTTGGGGGGACTTTCTCAATACGACACGGTGGAGCTGATCATTGATGGACACCATGAATGCAGTCAGATGCAGAGGACTGCGGGGATCTTTTCGTTCCTCTTCGAACATGCTGATCATGAAGTCCAGCAATTGCTCGACCGAACTGAAATCGATGCGAACGATGGGACTGGTTGAGCCATTTTTCTCCACATACATCCACCCTTCCTCCTTCTTCAAAAGAAGTCCGATATGATCGACTCCGATGAATTTACCCCGAAGATCGACAAAGTGACACAACACGATTTGTATCGACTCGGAGAACACCACTCCGTCCCGTCTCCACAGGTCCACTTTCTTTTGGAACAGTTCCGTTAAAGCCAATTGGGTATTTACATAATGCCCGGGGATGGAACGAGCGGAACGCAAACTCAAGGCCAGGCGGGTTTCATTGCCCGAACGAGACGGCAATTGAGTCCGAATTTCATAGGTCTTCCTCGAAGACAAAAGTTCGTCTCCCGACCAGGGACCAGGATCCTTCAAATCGGATAAATGAAACCGCTTCAAACCTCCCCAGGATAGGGTCTCAATACGGCGGAAGTGCTTGGTTTTAAAACTTTCAGAAACTCGGTCGGCAAACACCGGCCCCTCCCGCAGGATAAGCAAAGCCAAGTCAAAGCAGGTCAGGTAATGTTGATGGGGTAGTCCGCGCCAATAAATGATGTCGTCATAGCTGGAATGGCCGAGATCAATTAACTGATCGGGATTATCAAGGTGAATGGCGCCAGCGATGTCCACTGACTCTCCGGTGCCGGATTTCAATTCCAGCCGCTTTTTTTGGTTTGCAACGAGATGCTTGAATCCATCCATTGCAAGAGGGCCGCACCCCGCATCCACCAACCGATCAACGGTATCTTGCAGGACCTCAGGATCATCCAGAAAACTTAATCGAATCGACGATTCGGCACATACCAAGCAATTTCCAACCAGGAAACACAACAGTATATATGCCAAACCATCCAGAACACGAACACGCATCCGCAACCACATAAAATTAATATAATTTCACCACTCCAGACTGTTGACGGGAGATCTTGGTTACTTGGCGATTTGCTGCATTGAAGAAATTTCCGGACATAAGTAATGAGTTCAACCAAGAAGGAACCATGAGAGACCACTTTCTTGGGAAAACGGCTACTTTGCGCGATGGGTAGCCAACCAAGGTAGATCGTGACGTCCCGTCGCGCCCCTTCTGGCGTCCCATACCCCGCTCGCATCCGTTTCGGGAAGCCGAGAAGATCCCGAATTCCAGCAGCCACATCAAATCCACATGCGTCGGAGCAGGCGAGCCGATCTGCCTACTCTGCCACTTTCTTGGGAAATCGGCTACTTTGGATGGCAAACTTTTGCTTTTGCATGCGCGTGAAATGCGGTATCAAGGACGCACTTCCCAACTCATGGAAACACTACGCCTAGGCACATTGGACATCACTCTGATCGTGATTTACCTCATCACGATCGGTGGGCTCGGGCTTTGGTTCAGCCGTGGCATCAAGACCGGCAAAGATTTTTTTCTGGCCGGTAAATCTCTTCCCTGGTGGGCTGCCGGTTTGTCGCTGGTGGTTTCCGACATCGGGGCCAAGGACATGATTGGTCTGGCCGGGGATGGTTACCGGTTCGGGGTGGTCATGATGAACTTTGATTTTCTGGGCTGCATCCTGCCGGTGATCGTAGCCGCTTTTTTATTCATGCCCTACCTATGGCTTGCCAACGTTTACACGGTCCCCGAATACCTGGGCAAACGTTACAACCAAACCGTGCGCACTTTCTTTGCGATCCTATGGGTGCTGTTCATGGTGGGCACCCTGGCCACGATCTTCGTCAGCGCCGCATCCATGTTTGCCGGCATTCTTGGCTGGAGTTTCTGGTTGTCTGTGGGCGTCACCGCTCTGTTGGTGGGATTGTATACAACAGTGGGTGGACTGAAGGCCGTCGTGGTGACCGATGCTCTTTCTTGCGTGATTCTGATCATCGGCGCCGCCATCATCTGTATCAGCGGTTTATCGGAAGTGGGTGGCATCGCTGCCCTGAAAGAACAAATTCAAAGTCACGACTGGACACAACACCACCTGGAACTGCTCCCTCCCGCCGATCACCCGGAATACCCCTGGCCGGCGGTTTTGTTGGGGTTGGGATTTGTTTTGGGACCGGCCTATTGGATCGGCAACCAGGCCATTGTCCAAAGAACTCTGGGCACACGATCAGCCGCTGAAGCAAGAGCTTCCTACATTTTTTGCGCCGCCATCAAAATGGTTTTTCCCTTGCTGCTGGTGATTCCGGGATTGATTGGGATTGCACTTCTGAGCAAGGAGCTTGGAGCGCCGGGAGACGATTGGAATGGCAATCAGGTGCTCCCCATGCTGCTTGTCAAACTGCTGCCCCCGGGCGTTCTTGGCGTGGTCATCGGAGCATTCCTGGCAGGCGTGCTTTCCAATCTGGATTCCTACGTCAACTCCGCGAGCACCATGCTCGTGCACGACTTCTACAAAGCATGGATACGGCCCGACGCAAGCGACCGCCAATGCCTGGTTCTGGGACGATGGCTGATCCCCGTGCTTCTTTTGGCGGGGGTGGGCGTCAGTTATCCTGTGCAACAGGGATTTGGATCCGTCTTTGAAGCCTTTCAAACATTTTTATCCTTTATTCAAGGACCCCTGCTCGCTCTCCTTCTATTTGGCATGTTGACCCGCCGGGCAAATGCCACCGGCGGATTGATCGGAATGACCGGAGGAGTGATCAGCGCAGCGCTGATGACCTTTTCCGAATCCCTATTCGGGGTGGAAGGTGGCATCTCTTTTCTGTGGGTTGCCTGGTGGAGTTTTGTTGTCTCCATGGCGGGTGTAGGATTAGGCAGCCTGTTGAAACCTCCCTATTCGGAAGACCGCCTTCAAGGCCTTATTGTGGGGAGCGTCTCCCCATCATCGGGCACGGAAGGAGGTCAGGCATGAGCGCCACCTCGACCATTCTTTTAGGAACCATGACAGGCAAACTGGCGGTGGCGGCGGTTTTCGGATTGCTGATACTGCTTTTGATCCTTCTCCCTTCCTCTGTGCGTAAAATGTTGAAAGAGGAACAACTTCCATGGTGGCGTCGAACCCGTCTCTGGGCCATGGTGATTGCCGCCATTCAGATGATTGTTTATCTGACTTTCGGTTGATGCAGCAAGATTTGTCCTGCTTGTTGCAAGAAACGTTATGCCAACCTCACCTGGCGATTTTAATCTGAACACGGATCAATTGATGGCCGGTCACCAGCACATGTTGAAAACATGATCACCCATGCTAATATGAATCAACTCGCGAACGTTCAAACGGACGGATCAATGCATGCAGGCGTATTCGAGTTCATCAAGAAATCTCGCATTCAACCGAGAAACAAAACGCGTTAATCATCAGGAACCTCAACCTTTAGAAATCAAACCATGAAAACTTTTACAGCAAATGACATTAGGAATGTGGCCGTCGTGGGCCATGCCGGCTCCGGAAAAACCATGCTCTGCGAATCGATGCTGGTCTGTGGCGGCAAAATCAACCGCCTGGGCAGCATCGAAGCAGGCACCACCACATCGGATTTCCACGAAGACGAACAAGAGCACGGCATGTCTCTGCACGAAACGGTGCTGAATGTGGAATGGTTGGACAAAAAACTTAATATTCTGGACTGCCCTGGATACCTTGATTTCATTGGGGAAACCCTGAGCGCCTATCGGGTCAGTGATTTCGCATTAATCACCATCAATGCCGCCCACGGCATCGAAGTCGGAACCGATCTGGTCTGGGATTTCGCCAATCAACTCAAGATCCCGAAAATGTTTGTCATCAACGATCTGGACAAGGAACACGCGAAATTCGATGAGGTCCTGGCTGATTTGCGTGATCATTTCACTCCAAAGCTGTTTCCCCTGACACTCCCGATTAATCCGGGGCCGGGATTCAACAAGCTGCTGGATGTGATGCGAAGTGAAGTGGTGACCTATGCAGATGACGACAGCGGCAAATACGAAGAAACTCCCGCTGAAGGAGAATTGAAAGACAAGGTCAAGGCTTTGCATGCGGAATTGATCGAACTCGTGGCGGGAGCAGACGACCAACTCATGGAAAAATTCTTCGAGCAGGAAGGTTTGTCCGAGGAAGAATTACGTGCCGGACTACACAAAGCCCTGCTGGCTGAAGCATTCATCCCTGTCTTCTGCGTCTCCGCAAAACACGATGTCGGTGTCGCCCGACTCATGGATTTCATCGCCAAATACGGCTTCTCCCCTGCTGACCACCCGGGAACAGCAGCCAAGAACGGTGACGGAGACGAAGTGGAAATCAAATCCGACAACGAAAACCCCGTGGCATTCGTCTTCAAGACCGCTGACGAGTCCCATGCCGGACAGTATTCCTTCTTCAGGGTTTACTCAGGTGAAATAAAAGCCGGATCCGATATATACAACGCAACAAAGGGTTGTCATGAAAAATTAGGGCAACTGTATGTCATGAACGGCAAACAACGGGAATCCGTTGACAAGCTATGTGCAGGCGACATTGGTGCAACCATCAAATTAAAGGACACGCATACCGGCAACACGCTCTGCGATTCCAAATCCGTCGTCCATCTACCTCCCATCAACTACCCTTCCCCCAACACGGTCGTTGCTGTCACCATCGAGAACAAAGGGGACGAAGACCGATTGGCGAATGGTTTGGTGACCTTGAAGGAAGAGGATCCTTCTTTGGAATACCTGGTGCATCCCGAAACACATCAGACACTCCTCAGCGGCCAGGGTGAACTCCACATCCGCATCATCAAGGAAACGCTCGAAAAACGTTTCCGGGTGAAAGTCGAAATGGAAGCGCCCAAAATCCCCTTCCGTGAGACCATTCGTTCCAAAGCGGACACAACCTACCGCCACAAGAAACAATCGGGCGGCTCTGGTCAATTTGCCGAAGTCTGGCTGCGGATCGGACCGAACGAACGTGGTGGGGGCATTAACTTCAAGCACAGTCTGACCGGACAAAACGTCGATCGGGGCTTCGTGCCATCCGTCGACAAAGGAGTGAACGCCGCGTGCAACGAAGGCATTTTGGCCGGCTGCAGGATTGTGGATGTCAAAGTGGATTTCTATGACGGTAAAATGCATTCCGTCGATTCCAGCGACATCGCGTTTCAAATCGCCGGCAAACACGCCTTCCAGGAAGCCTTCAAAAAAGCACAGCCTTACATCCTCGAACCCATCTACGATCTAAAAATCAAGGTCCCTGAAGCACTGACGGGAGATGTCATGAGCGACATGTCCGGTCGTCGGGGTGTGATTGAAGGTTTGGACACCGAAGGACACTTCCAGGTCATTCGAGCCAAAGCACCACAAACCGAACTCTACAACTACACCTCCACACTGCGGGCACTGACCGGGGGCCGTGGCATGTTCAGTCAGGCGTTCAGCCATTACCAGGAACTGCCCTCGCACCTCCAGCAGAAGGTCATGAATCAGTCGGAAGATTGAGTCCAATATTTGAAGCATCCATCCCAACGCCCCACCGTCAAGGTCGGGGCGTTTTTTCTTTAGCTGCATGGAATTTTCGGGCATTCTCCGCAAACTGTTTCGTTGCACATGACTTTAAAAGATTCCACAGTTTTGATTACAGGAGGAACCGGCTCTTTTGGCAGCCGGGTCGCACGGCATTTGATGGATAAATCTCCCGCTCAAATCCGCATCTTCAGTCGAGACGAGAAAAAGCAGTGGGAAATGCAACGATCCTTTCCGGATTTTCGCTACATGCTGGGTGATGTCAGGGACCCGATTCGATTGACATCCGCCATGGAAGGTGTTGATTTCGTTTTCCATGCGGCTGCGTTAAAACAAGTGGGATCCTGCGAACAATATCCCTTCGAAGCCGTTCAGACCAACATCATCGGCTCCAACCAGGCCTGTGCAGCCGCCAAGGCAGCAGGTGTGAAAACGTTTGTCGCCCTCAGCACGGACAAATCGGTTAAACCCGTCAATGCGATGGGTGTCAGCAAAGCCATGATGGAAAAAATTGTCTGCAGCCAAAACCAATTCGGGGGTGACACAACCTTTTGCTGCGTGCGATATGGAAATGTCATGGGCAGCCGGGGATCGGTCATCCCCTTGTTTCAGGATCAGTTGGAACGGGATCTCCCACTGACCGTCACCGTCCCGGAAATGACACGGTTCCTGATGACATTGGACCAATCTGTCGACCTGGTTTTCCACGCCATGACCCAGGCAAAGGGCGGTGAAATTTTTGTTCGCAAAGCCCCGGCATCCACTGTCAAGGATCTGGCCGAGACCATGCGGGCTCGAGCAGGCAAACCCGGGCATCCCATCGAGATCACCGGCATCCGGCCCGGTGAAAAGTTGCATGAAATTCTGGTCAATGAATATGAAATGCAGCGCATCGTGGAGGAACCGGACTACTACACCATTCACCCCGACTACCGCATCCCGTCCGAACTGACACCCAAGCAGCTTGGCGAAGAATTCACCAGTCAGAACACGCGCCAGTTGGAAGCGGGTGACGCCATTAACGCCATGTTGGATGCCATGGGATCCCAGGAACTGTTTCACTGATCCCATGTTGGAAGCCGCCCCTTACACCATTATCGACCGTTGCAGGGCATGTCATGCGCCCTCCTCCATGCTGATTCCCGGTTTGGAAATGGATCCCATGCCCCTGGCCGGGCAATTCTGCACGAATCAGGAGGAGGCACACGCTGCGATTGCCATGCCGTTGAGCTGGATCATTTGCGAACGATGCGGTCTCGTTCAAGTTCTGGAAGACGTAAACGACCGGGCTTTGTTCAAACACTACAATTACGCCTCCTCAACAGTCGGGGGTTTGGTGAGGCATTTTGAATATTTTGCAGCCTTGCTGACGGAGGTCTATGAAGACGCTACCCCGTCATTTCTGGAAATCGGCTGTAACGACGGCGTCCTGCTCAACAAGCTCCCGGATTCATGGAAAAAGTGCGGAGTGGACCCAAGCGATGTCGCCAGAAAAACACACGAGAATACTCCCGACCAAGCATACGATCTTGTCAACAAACCCTTCACGTCCACTCTCGTTGAACGCGAACAGTGGGTCGGCAAGTGGGATGTGATCAGCGGCTCCAACTGCCTGGCTCATATTTCCGACCTGCGGGATGTCTTTGAGGGGGTGGCTCAGGCTCTTCGTCCAAACGGGGAGTTCTGGATAGAAGTCCATGATCTGGATGCGCTCTTGAATGGTTCTCAATGGGACACCATCTATCACGAACACAAGGCTGAGTGGAGTCTCGATGCATTGACAACTTGTTTGGGAGCCCTGGGGTTTGAACGAATTTCCATTGATCGCACCCCCATGCACGGAGGAGCCTTACGCTGTCGATTCAAACGAACGGGTGAGAAGCATTACCCAAAGGGCACATCCGAAACCTACCTTCCAAAACTCGAACGCCTTTCATTGGCTTACCACCAACGCAACGATCACCCCACAGTGCAAACACTGCTGGCAGCGCTGGAAAATGGACAAAGCATTTCAGCATACGGCGCAGCGGGACGAGCCAATGTTTACCTGAACCAAATGTTGGACCTGCCATTCACCTGGATCGTCGACGAATCTCCCTTGCGCATTGGCAAATTCATCCCATGCGTCGGCACGCCCATTGTTGATCTTTCCCATCTCAATGAGGAGGCGCCCAAGCATTGCCTGATTACAGCGTGGAATTACAAGGATGACATCATCCGGAAAAACCCCGACTACCCCGGAGAATGGCACACTGCCTTTCCGATTCAGGAGGCACCATGAAGCGCGTCATCGTCCTGGGCTCACGAGGCATGCTGGGGCACATGGTCTGCCGGTTTCTTTCGAAGCATGATTTGGGTGTCATCGCCTTTGATGAACGTTGGACACCGCAAAACCACACCGGACTTTCGGAGAAACTTACCCAGATGAAACCTGACGCCTGCATCAACGCGATCGGCGTCCGGGAAGAAACCAACACTAGCCATGACATGCTCCGGTGGGTCAATGGCACTTTACCCGGATTGATCTCCAAAGGATTACCACCCGAGTGCCACTTGATACATGCCAGTTCGGACGCGGTTTTTGCATCCACCAGTGAATCATGTCGGTGGAATGCGCCTTACAATCCCGACACAGAATACGGTCGTTCCAAACATCTTGGGGAACTCGACCTCACTCGCCCGCATGACTGGATCATCCGCACCTCCATCATTGGCCCCGAACCATCCTCTCAAAAATCATTGATGAGCTGGTACCTGCGCCAGAGTCAACCAGTTAAAGGCTACACCAACCAACTCTGGAATGGCATCACCACGCTTGAATGGGCTCGGCAAAGCTTAAATATCATTACTGGGAACATCGCCTGTAACGAACACATCCTGCAACCTGGTTTCCTTCCCCCGGTGAGCAAATACGACCTGCTCAAACTAATTGGCCGGACATTGAAGCACTCTGTCGCAGTTCACCCTGCGACATCGGATTATCCCGTTCAACGCTTTCTGACTCCCAATATCGAATGCCCTTCGCTGGAAGAACAACTCATCCAATTAGCAGCATTCGACTGAACTTTGACAAATATTGCCCTTTTATCTGGCGAAACCAAAACTCCCCAGAAATTGACTTTAAACCATCTCCCTATGCGGGTAGGGTAACCTTCATTCGATTCCAATAGAATTTCTTTGAATGAGAAGGTTGCCACCCATGATG
>CAYPZD010000108.1:0-16130 GCA_964415055.1 uncultured Verrucomicrobiota bacterium
AGGTAGCGGGACAGGCGGATCTTGTATTCCTAAGCGGCCACCTTCTGGCGAAGGCAGCTACGGCGCCACCTTCTGGCGAAGGCGGCTACGGGGGGATTTTTTGGCGGTGGTGGTTACTTTACGGCTTGATCATTGGTTGGGATGTGGGTTTGCTTGGGTTGTATTTATTCCGGTATTTTTTTACGACTCATGAAATCCATTTTTTCGTTCTTTTGGCGAGTTTCTCTGACTCTGTTGGCTTTGATCGCAGGTGTTGTCATGTCTGCTGAGCCTTTTCATCAATCACAGCTTATTTTTCCATTGGAATCCTGGCACAATCATGGTTCGTGCATTGTGGAGGCTTCGAATGGGGATTTGATTGCTTGTTGGTTTCACGGATCCGGTGAGCGTCAGTCCGATGACGTGGTGATTCTGGGGGCGCGCAAAGTCAAGGGGGCCGATTCCTGGAGCAAACCTTTTGTGATGGCGGATACGCCTGAGTTTCCGGATACGAATTGTTGTATGATCATTGATCCTCAGGATCGCCTGTGGCTGTTGTGGCCGACCATCCAGGCGAATTTATGGGAATCGGCGTTGATGAAGTACAAGATCGCGTCCGATTACATGCAACTGGATGGCCCGCCTGATTGGGAGACGGAGAAGGTGTTGCACATCAAGCCAGGTGAGGGATTTGACGATGAGGTGCGTCAAAAGACCGCGGAATACATGAGTCACCAGGAACTTACTCCACGGATGATCGATTGGGCCTATCACAATTTTCAGCAGGCGGATGACAAGCTGACACGGAGGTTGGGATGGTTTACGCGGGCGCATCCTTACATTTTGAATGATTCAAGGATGTTGGTTGGACTTTATTCGGATGGGTTTTCGTTTTCGTTGGTGGCATATACGGATGACTGGGGTAAGTCATGGGAATTCAGCGAGCCTATTGTGGGAGGTGGCAATATCCAACCGAGTTTTGCAAGAAAACAGGATGGTACCCTTGTTGCCTACATGCGTGACAACGGTCCTGCACCCAAGCGTGTGCATGTTTCTGAGTCCGCAGACAGCGGTGTGTCATGGTCGAAGGTTTATGATCATCCAGAGCTTGCCAATCCAGGGGCCGGTCTGGAGTTGATGACTTTGGGTGATGGTCGGTTTTTGACGATTTACAATGACACCGAGAGCGGGCGGCATCAGCTTGCTGTCTCCATTTCTGACGATGGGGGGAAGACCTATCAGTGGACGCGTCACTTGGAAAAGCGCGAGCCTGGTGAAGGTTCTTTCCATTATCCGTCCATCATTCAGGGGAAGGATGGGATGCTTCACTGTACCTACAGCTATTTCGGTCCCGGCGAGTTGAATGGTGGGGAGGGGAAATCCATCAAGTATGCGAGATTCAATCTGGATTGGGTGTTGGCGAGGGATTGATTCTCACGCCCACTCGCTTTTGCTCGTTAGAGGCGCGGAGGCGCAGAGATTTTAGATCTGCGATCCGGGGTTGATGGCATGGGGTGTGCTGCTTATTAGGTGTTTGTGGGCCACTTTCTGGCGAAAGCAGCTACGTTTGGGTGACGGGCCACTTTCTGGCGAAAGCGGCTACTTTCTGGTGGGAGCAGTTACTTTTTATGAAATTATTGCGAAGTATGGAGTTTATCTCTCGGTTGTTGTTCGGGATTTTTTTGCTTGTTACACTTGGTGGTTTGGAGGCTCAGACCTTGCGTATCAATGAGTTTATGGCATCGAATGACGGGGTGTTGCTTGATGAGGATGGGGATAGTTCGGATTGGATTGAGATTTGGAATGAGGGGCGGTCGCCGGTTTCGTTGGGGGGACTGACCTTGACGGATGATTTGCAGGAGCCGGATCGCTGGCTTTTTCCGGAGATGGAATTGGGCGCGAATGGTTATCTGGTGGTGTTTGCGTCATCCAAGGACAGGCGAACGCCGGGTCGTGAACTGCATACAAATTTCGAACTCGATCGAAATGGCGAAGCCTTGGCTTTGATGAAACGGGGTGAAAATGGATATGAACCCATCGCCGTTTATGAATCCTATCCCCGGTTTCAATCAAATTTCTCTTATGGGTTGGTTGCAAACCAGCCCTCGGACACCTTTGTGTTCTTCAAGCAACCCTCTCCAGGAAGTGTCAACCGGGGCGCTGGCGTGTTGGGGTTTGTGAGGGATACGACCTTCAGTGTGGATCGGGGGTATTATGAAGAAGCGTTTGACCTGGTCATCACAACCCCGACCCCGGGCGCAACGATTGTTTATACGTTGGATGGAACCATTCCTTCGACATCCAACGGCATTCGGGTGACCGCTTCGGGGGCTTCTGTTGCTCCTCAGCTTACGTTGCGCATTGAAAGCACCACACTGGTTCGTGCGATGGCGTTCAAGAACGGTTTCGAACCAACGGATGTGGATACGCAATCGTATTTGTTTCATGAAGCATTGCTTCAGCAGGATGGAAGAGGTGAGCCCTACCGTCAATCCGTTCGGTGGGGGCATGCAGGGGAGGATTGGGAGATGGATCCTCAAATATTGCAGCACACCAACAGCGAGATTCGACCTGTGAAGGAGGATTTTTTACGACTGCCAACGTTGTCAGTTGTGATGGATTTTAAGGAAATGTTTGGTTCGGGGGGGATTTACATTGCCGGTCAGAGTGTGGAGCGCGATATGTCTGCGGAATGGATCAATCCGGATGGCGATATTCAGTCCCCTAACCAGAAGGCAGGTTTTCAGCATGACGGCACGATTCAAATTGTGGGAGGAAGCAGTCCCAGCCGATGGAAATCGGATAAGTTGTCCATGCGATTGAAATTCAACGGTGACTTGAGGTATCCCGTTTTTGGTGATGAGGCCACCGATCGTTTTGATACCCTGGTGCTGGATGCGCGGTTGAACAACGTGTGGCATTACGGTGGCGGGGTGGAACCTGTCCCTCAACGGGATCGCGCCCAATACACGCGCGATCAATACGCCGCCAATCTGCATCATGCCATGGGTGGGCTTTCTCCGCACGGCCGGCACGCGCACATCATGATCAACGGCGTTTACTGGGGAATTCACACGGTGCATGAACGGCCGGATGACAATTTTGCCGCCAGTTATCTCGGGGGTAACAATGAGGGCTACGATGTGGTCAAGCATGGTCCGGATGATGTGCTGCAGGGGAGTTCGGTCAATTACAGACAACTGCACAACCTGGCAGGACGTGATCTTTCTGATCAATCCAACTACGAGGCGGTGGCGGCGTTGTTGGATGTCGATGCGTTCATTGATTACATGATCATGAATTATTACATCGGCAACGGGGACTGGGCGCATCACAATTGGTATGCCTCATACAACCGGGAGGATCCGAACGGGCGATGGCGGTTTCACAGTTGGGATGCGGAGAAGGGATTGCATGGCGTGAATGTCAACGTCACCGGCAGAAACGATAGCGGAGGTCCGACTTACCTTCAGCATCAATTGACGCGCAACGAACGTTATCGGCTTCTTTTTGCCGACCGAGCTTATGAGCATTTGCGGTATGGTGTATTAACATCTGAGCAGGCTGGGCAATTGTATCGTGACATCTCCGATCCGATTGACCTTCCGATCCGTCTGGAATCAGCGCGTTGGGGGGACAATCAACGCAGCAATCCTTATACTCGGTTGGATTGGTTGGAAATACGTGATTCATTGTTTGGACTGTCAAGTAACCGAAATCTTCCGACCTTCGATTGGTTCAATCAGCGCAGCGAAATCGTTTTGAATCAGTTCCGGTCACGCAACTGGCTCCCAAACCTGGAGCCTCCGACTTTCAGTCAACACGGTGGGCATGTCTCAGCTGATTTCAAGGTATCCATCGAAGCAGGTCGTTCTTCTGATATTTTCTACACACTGGATGGGACGGATCCATTGGTTTCATTACCGACGGTTCGGCAAACGAGTGTGGATCTTGTGACTGATGGGCATCTGAAACGCGCGATGATGCCGGTCGATGGGAGTATGGAATCCAGGTGGATGCTGCCGGCGTTTGATGACGGTTCGTGGCCCGAGGGCAGGCGTGGAGCTGGGTATGAAAATGGGTCCGGCTATGATTCGATGATTGCTCCCGAACTCAATTTTCAAGCTCAAGTTGATAGTGTGGGTGTTGAATCAATCTACATGCGGATCAAATTCGACATTGAAGATCCGACGACACTCGACCGCCTCAGTTTGGAGATGCGGTATGATGATGGATTCATTGCCTATTTGAACGGCAAAGAGGTGGCTCGAGCCAACGCCCCCGGACGCGAAGGTACTCCCGCTGTCTGGAATGCTGCTGCTGCTTCAAGTCATTCCGATGCGGATGCAAGTGTGTTTCAGGCATTCGATATTTCCGATTCCATTTCACTTTTGGATCAAGGTTCGAATGTGCTGGCGGTTCATGGGCTGAATGTTTCGGCCACCAGTAGTGATATGTTGATTTGGCCCAAACTGGTCGGGGGAATCGTTGATTCCACGGAGGACGAGGAGCAATCGGATGGAATCAAACGCTACGTCGCCCCTTTCCAATTGCCTGCATCAGCTGTCGTAAAGGCCAGAGTTCGATTGGGCGATGATTGGTCGCCTTTATTATCTGCTGGTTTTGTGGTGGATGCCACACCTGCCAACGCTTCCAACCTGGTTGTGTCCGCCATCCACTATCACCCCGGCGCGCCAACTATGATTGAAGAAGAAGCCGGATTCGACAATCGGCGTGATTTTGAGTTTTTGAGGCTGACGAATGTGAGCGATCAAACCATTGATCTGCGAGGTGTCACTTTTACTGCGGGGATTGATTTTACGTTTTCATCGGATGTGGATGTGTTGGAACTGTCCTCCGGGGAGTCGCTCGTTCTTTGCTCAAACGTTGATGCCTATCGGGCACGTTACAGAGTGGATACGACCATAGCAGGAACATTTCAAAACGGCACCAATCTGAATAATGGTGGCGAACGGATCACTTTGATGAGCGCTTCAGGAGAACTCATCGCCAATGTGATCTATGAAGATCAACTGCCATGGCCGGTCGAAGCCGATGGTCTCGGAGCCTTTCTATCACTGCTGCCCGGAATAACGAGTGAAGCCGCTGCTTTGCCTGCCTCCTGGGTGGCTGTTTCGGAGCTGGATATTCGATTGCCAAGTGGGGCTTTGAGAGCTTTTCGGGAATGGTTGACTGCGTATTTCAGTCCCGACGTGTTGATTGATCCGGAGGTGTCATCGTGGACGTCTGATCCGGATCAGGATGGAATGAATCAACTGCAGGAGTACTTTCACGGATCCGATCCGTCCAATCCTGCAGCTTCCCCCAATTGGCCAATGGTCACTAATGATCCCAACGAACCCGCTGCGGGGTGGGTTTTTGGTTTTACCAAATCGAACCTGTTGCCCGGTGTGACTTGGGAAGTTCAGACATCGACTGATTTGCTCAACTGGAGCTTATTGCCGATCGGAGCACAGTCGGATGTGCCGGGTGGGCAACGGTTCAGTTGGAATGCTGTAAACACCACCGCTCAGTATTTCCGTTTATCCATTTCGGTGTCGGAATAATCAATCTTCCCTCATGGCATCAGAAGTCGGTAAAAGACAGGTTCAGGCCCTTCGATCAATGGTTCCGATATGGTTGTCGGTTCGTTGCCAAGTGTGATGGTTTGTTTTGTTTCCCAGGACACACCGTCGCGAGAAACCTGCACACTGATCTCTGAACCTGCTGTTCCTTCGGCCTGAAAGGTGAATGATCCGTCGACCAGCGCAGGAGCTGAAAGTGTCGGTGGCCTTGCTGGCGCTGACGCTGCTTCGATTGAATCGATGGCATTCCGGATGGTATTGATGCTAGGCCGGATGGACTCGATATGCAGGATTTCCCATTGCTGGTGGGACGGTGAATGATTCACGCCATTGATCACCACGAAATCTGATGCGCTGGTCCCTTCACCTCGATTTGGGGGAAAGAATTGGTGAAGCGCCGTGTGAGCGCCGTCATCCAGGACCAGGTCGAGGCCTGCGCGATCGGCAAAAAACAAGGAACTTCCAGTGGGCGCTCCACGGTCATCTTTTTCCAGACCGATGACCTGAACGGGGATGCCGTGGGCATTGCCGCCACGTTCTTCGTAATACTGATGAATATCTTTCTCAACGACCGCTGAGTTGGCTCGGCAGGTGCTTCACCAGTAGAAAAAGAAATCGAGTAGGATAATGGACCCTTCGGCGTCGCTCAGGTTAAACGGTTCATCCGTTCGGATATTTGTGAGTTTAAACAGGTCGGCCACTTCTCCAACAGTCTTGCGATTGGACTGGGCTTGCAGATCCGTTGCGGCTATCCACATCACTGCTGCGATCGTGACTGCCAGCCATTTACCCAAAACGTGTTTTGGTGGAATGCTCATATATCGTCTCCTTGAATTGATTAAAACTTCATGTCAAATGCCGCCTGAAACAAGCCCCAATTTCTGTTTTGATATATATCTTCGAAAAAGGGCGCCGCAATGTTCGCTTCTTCATATCGTGTCCAGTAGGGGCCTGCGCTGACTCGGACACTGGATTTTTCCCCAATCCATCGCAAGCCCAGTCCCAAATGATAGCTCTTCAATCCCGGAGGTGCATTGGAAGAAGGTAACGAGTTTTGTATTTCACCCGTGTCCTCGTAGAAGCGTCCGAAAAAACTCAAAAGCCATGAATCGTTCAAATCATGTTCCAGGGTCAGCCCGGTGAACCAGGAATTAAAACTCGGGTTCTCAGTTGCGGCACCTGTTTGCCATCTCATGACCCAGGTTTCAGAAAGTGCCGCGTTGAGTGATCCTTGAAGGGACCAGCGCAGTTGTCGATCGGTCGTGTCCGTCAGTTGAAGCTCGAGCAGGGAACGTAGCCGTTTGGTCAGGACGTTTTCGGTAGCGACGCGATAAATGATGGAATCGATGCGGTCGCGTCCCAGGATGGTGATTCGTTCGAATTCCGCGCTGGGGGCGATATGATCACGGTAGAATCCTGCACCGGTTTCCAGGTAACCTGATCCCGGCAGGTATTCCCACCGGGCCTGGGTGGATAGCTGATAACCACGGGGATCGATTTCAGGATATCCGGCAAAAATGGGGAGGTTGCCGATTTGTTTGTAATACTCATGCAGCCATAGTGCCCGGTAGCTTTGGAATCCTTCGTAGTAACCTCCCTGCAGGCGCAGTGTGAGATCGTCATTGATTTGTTGTGATGCTCGTAGCTGCCCTAGAATGCGTTCATTGCGAACATTCATGGAGGTGAAAAACGGATCCGGCGAGCGCATGTCCAAATCGAATGTTTGAATCATGAGCCCCGCATCCCATTCGGTACGGCCGTAGGTATGACCGTATCTCATATTCCATTGTGTCAATTGATAATCGTCCGTCAGAAGCGCTTCGCCTGCGGTTTCGAATGTGTGTTCTGTCAGCAGGTTTCTTTTCGAGTCAAATTCGGGATCATTGGGTGTTTCTGCAGATGGTGTCGCGTCTGTATGTGGTTTTTCACCGATGGCATCAATCACGGATCTCAGCTGTTCGACTCCTTCAAATCCGGCGTGTTGATAACGAATGACGAAACCGGACTCGGAACTTGTGCCGTCCAGCACCACAATCAATGGGATCCCCTGACTGTCGAATTGTTCCAGCAATTGTCCTTCGAGGTCCTGAATCACGTGGGCAAGACCTGCACGACGAATGAACATGTCCGTCCGCCGAGGATTGGCGGACTCGACATTCACAGCGACCAAATCCACCGGGATCCCATGAGGGTTGCCATTTTTGGAGGCGTAATAGGCGGCGATTTCCTTCTCGAGAATCGGGGACGTACGAGCGCAAGGGGCGCACCAATAGGCGAAGAAATCGAGCACGACGATTTTCTCCTGATATTGTTCAAAGGAAAATGTTTTCCCAGGGGATGGAAGGAGCTCGGGTAAGTTGAGGTTGGAGAAATCAAGGGCCACCTTCTGGCGAAGGCGGCTACCGGGGGTCGCGCTGTGGACGGGCCCGGTTGAAAGCAAACTAACCAGGCACACTGCGACCAAAATGAATCTTAATGGGTGCATGTAGGGTGGTTGCAGCATTATTGGCACGCCGTGCAGCCAGCAGCCTGAGCTCCGCCAGAACTGGCCGTGCCGGGTTCGATCTGGGTGAGCACGGCAGATTGATAGGCGAATACCGGTGAATCGGAAAAAGTCATGTTGTGTTTGGACACCAGACGCTGATCCTGCAGGGGAACCACCTTGCATCCTGAAAGGAAACCCATGGCGATCAATAACGTGATACCTGTCCAACTTTTTCTTATCCAACTGGTTTTCATTGTTTTGATTTAAGCCCAACATCGTTTAAGAGCTGAGCCGACTCCTCTCAGAGCATGCCAACGTGATCTTATTCCCAATTATTTTCAAATATTCCAATAAAAGCAAGATAGGCATGGGCAAACCATTGCTTACCTGGTTCGATTACGCTAGGATGTAGCCCATGACACCCCGAACCATTTGCAGCTTGATCGTCTTGTTCAGCATGTTTTGGGGCTCTCATTCCTTGCGGTTGAATGGGGGAGATTCGTCGCTGCACTGGTCTTTCCAGACACTCAGACCTCTTCCAGAAATCGATTCCAAACTGCAGCCCATTGATTATTTTATTCAATCCAAACTAGCGGCATACGATCTTCAATTTCAGGAACAAGCTCCACCGAGAGACCTCCTGCGTCGACTTCATTTTGACATGCATGGCTTGCCGCCATCGTTTGAAAGGATTCGAGCATTTGAACAGGCTGGGAATCCTGATGAAGCCTATCGTCGTGAAGTGGAAGCTGTGTTGGCCAGTCCACGTTATGGAGAGCGTTGGGCGCAGCATTGGTTGGATTTGGTGAGGTATGCCGATACGCACGGATATGAGGTCAATACCGAACGCCCCAATGCCTGGCCTTATCGGGACTACGTGATTGACGCGTTCAATCAGGACAAGCCCTACGATCAATTTGTCTTCGAACAATTGGCCGGCGACACGGTGGGCGCCGATGCGGCAACGGGTTTTTTGGTGGCCGCTCCCGCGTTGTTGCCCGGTCAGATCGGGCAGGATGACGCCTCCAAACGTTTGGCGCGTCAGGATGCGTTGGATGAAATCATTGTCGGGACAGGGGAAACGTTTCTGGGTATCAGCATCGGTTGCGCGCGTTGCCACGAGCACAAGTTCGATCCGATATCCACCGAAGATTATTACGCTTTCCAGGCTTTCTTTGCCGGAGTGGAGTATGGGGATCGTCCCATCCGGGATCCGGAAAGGGAGCGGACGAGGGAAGCGGCCCTGAAACAGATCGATCAACAATTGGTGAACGTTCAGCATCAGTTGGAAGCATCCACCCCGCTGGCCAATCCGGATGATACGAGCGAAATCAAAGCACGCGAACCGGTCAACACCCTTCGAAATGTCGATCGCTTTGCTCCGGTTGAAGCGAAAAGGGTGCGGTTGACCGTGCTGGCTACCATGGATGACAATCGTCATGAGCCGTGCATAGACGAGTTGGAAGTTTTTGGCACCGGTGCGACTCCCGTCAATGTGGCGCTTGCTGATCGAGGTGGCCAACCCAGTTCTTCGGGCAATTATCCAGAGACGGGGATTCATCAGTTAAAGCACGTCAATGAAGGTTTGTATGGCAATAGTCACAGTTGGATTTCCAACGAAAAGGGCGGGGGCTGGGTGCAGATCGAATGGCCGAAAACGCAAACGATCGACCGCGTGATCTGGTCGCGTGATCGCACCGGGCAATTCAAGGATCGTCTGGCGATACGGTACCGAATCGAAGTGGCCACAGAACCAGGCAAGTGGACGACCGTGGCTGGTTCCTGGGATCGTGTGCCTTTCGGTGCTAGTGAATCAGAACTGGAATCCTTGAATGCACGGGCGTTGAGCGAGGACGGGAAACAAAGAAAAGCTCTACAAGCAAAACTGGCAACACTCACCAAAGAAAAGGAAGCTCTCCAGCAACGATCCATGGTTTACGGAGGCACCTTTCGCGAACCGGACACCACCTACGTACTCCATCGCGGCGATCCCGAACAACCCCGTGAAACCATTACACCGGGGGTGGCTTCTGTCTTGGGATCAGTGGGCTTGGATGCAAACGCCTCGGATGCGGAGCGTCGAAAATCCCTGGCTGAATGGATTACCCGTCCGGACAATCCACTCACCGCACGGGTGATGGTGAACCGGATCTGGCAGTTTCATTTTGGGCGTGGTCTGGTGGATACACCGAGTGATTTCGGTATCAATGGTTCGGCTCCGACGCATCCCGAATTGTTGGATTGGTTGGCGGGTGAATTCATTCGGAGCGGATGGTCGGTCAAGCACATGCACCGACTTATTCTGTTATCCAAGACCTACCGGCAGTCCAGCCGCGTGCACGCTGAGGGAACGCGAGTGGATGCCGACGCACGATTATTATGGCGATTTCCATCAAGGCGATTGGAAGCCGAAGCCATTCGGGACAGCATGTTGCAGGTCAGTGGTTCATTGAATTTTACCATGGGGGGCGCGGGATTTGATTTCTTTAAAACCCGTGGAGGTTTGAGCGGTTACCCACCCGTGGAACAGTTCGGTGCCGAAGGGATGCGTCGCATGATTTATGCCCACAAGGTAAGAATGGAGCGCGTTCCGGTCTTTGGGGCCTTTGATTGTCCCGATGCCGGGCAACCGATGCCGCGTCGCAACCAATCCACCACTGCGATTCAGGCCTTGAACCTGTTCAACAGTCCCTTCGTCATGGAGCAGTCCCAAAAGTTGACCGGCCGGATCCGAGGTGAATGGCCCGATGATGTGATGACGCATCAATTAGTTGCTCGAACGTTTCAACAAACCCTTGGGCGCGATCCCAAAGTCCAGGAACGAAACGGCGCTGTTGCATTGGTGGAAGCCGAAGGGTTGCCGATGCTTTGTCGCGTTTTGTTCAACAGCAATGAATTCCTGTTCATCCCATGAAGTTTTCCCGACCATCCCCCTACACCGAAGGACACCAAGGCAAGGCTTTGCTCAATCGGCGTGACTTCCTTGGGAGCACGGCGACGGGGCTGGGAGCAGTTGCTTTGACGCATCTGCTTTCACGGGATGCTTTGTTGGCCAAAGAAGTTCCATTGATTGATCCGGCACGTCCGCATCTGGCGCGAGATCCTCATTTTCCCGCGCGCGCCAAGAATGTGTTGGTGCTGTTTTGCGCCGGAGCCTGCAGTCAGTTGGAAACATGGGACTACAAACCGGAATTGTTCCGGCGCGACGGACAACCCATGCCCGGCGGACCTTCGGTGACATTTCAGGGACCATCCGGTAACCTCGCGAAACCCCAGTACGCCTTTCGTCCGCGCGGACAAACCGGCAAAATGGTTTCCGATATGTTGCCTCATTTGGCGGAGTGGACCGATGAGCTGGCTTTCGTGCACACCCTGACCAGCAAAAGCAACACGCACGGACCCGCCGAGAATTTTCTCTCGACTGGTTTTGCGCTCGACGGATTTCCCAGCATTGGCGCCTGGGTGACTTATGCCCTGGGAACCGAGAATGAGAACCTTCCTGCCTTTGTGGCGATTCCCGATCCTCGTGGCGTGCCTCAGGCGAGCATCAACAACTGGGGGCCGGGATTCCTGCCGGCTGAGTTTCAAGGCACGCCTTTCAATGTCAGGAATCCCATACAAAACTTGAATCGACCTGAGAGCGTCAGTGCTCAGGGAGATGTGGCAGCGAGAAACTTTTTGCGTCAGATACAGGAGGAACACCTGGCATCCAACGCCGGTGATTCGCAGTTGTCGGCAAGGATTGCCAGTTACGAACTGGCCGCCCGCATGCAATTGAGCGTGCCGGACATCATGGATCTGTCCACCGAACCGGATTACATCCTGAAGTCTTACGGCGCGGACGATGGCGACAACAAGGTGAAAGCCGACTTTGCCAAAAACTGCATCCTGGCACGTCGATTGATCGAGAAAGGCGTGCGATTTGTTCAGTTATTCAATGGCGCCTACGCCTCAGGTGGGGCGCTCAACTGGGATGGTCACAACAAACTGAAACCCCAATACGACGTGCACGCCGAGATCTTCGATCAACCGGCCGCCGCCCTTCTGGAGGACCTCAAGCAGCGGGGGTTGTTGGAAGACACTTTGGTCGTATGGTGCACAGAATTCGGGCGCATGCCGATGTTCCAGAAAGGAGCCCAGGGACGTGATCACAATCCCAACGGATTCACCGCCTGGATGACCGGCGCCGGAGTGAAAGGAGGCGTCAGCTATGGCGCCACCGACGAACTCGGCTACGAAGCCGTGGAAAAAGTCAGCTCCATCCACGACCTCAACGCCACCATCCTTCATCTGCTCGGCTTGGATCATGAGTTGTTGACCTTTCGCCACAATGGGTTGGAGCGGAGATTAACGGATGTGCATGGGTATGTGTTGAAGGAATTGTTGGCTTAAATGGGATTTTTGTTGAATTATACGCGAGGTGTTCGAAGCCGCGTCGTGATCACCGTAACATGGGGTGCGTCTCTGGAGTGCTCCGAGTCATCGGAGCTCTGGATACGGTTCGCAAGGGGAAGCCGTGTTCAAATTTCACGTGTGTAAACTTTCGCGCGAGGAGTTTCCACAAGAAAGAAGCGGACGGCGTTGGAATGCGAAAAGTATAACGTTTCCCTGGCTCTATCCAGAGCGGTGTCGTAACCACCGCAGTCCAAAAAGGGAATGACTCGAACGGCACGTTTTTTAGGAGAAGGTAAGCTCGTGCGAAGGACGATGAATCAGTTTTTGGTATTTGTGTCCTTCATCGTTCTCAAGTAATTCCGAAACTCCTGCTGCATGCACCAGGCTTCGATTTCGAACCAGGAGTAGGGCCATTCCCCATCATCAACGTCCACTTTTCGTTTTGTGTTGGATGGTAGAAGAAACTGCCATTTGTCCAAATCATCCACTCGGTCAAGAGCGTTCAGGATGCGAAAGGAGTGAAAACCAGCCCAGGTATCGCGTGCGCCAAACTGGGCGCGAGGACCTCCATTGATTTTGTAACGAGACTTTTTACTGCGAACGTAAAAACGTCCTTTTCCGAAATAGTTTCTTAGCAATCCTTCAATGCAGGCTTCGCGGTCAATCGAATCCAGACCTCCCGTGAGATCCAGTATGGACAGAGCTTGCCAAGTGTCCGTGAAAGGGTCGTTGTTATTCAGGAAAAACAAGCCATGCATATCCTCCAGAACAATGGGTTGATTTCTCCCAACGGAAAGTGTGGTGTCCAGATATTGGTTGTTCGCGATAATCTTGTGAGTTTCTTCAAAGTCCAATTGTTCGAGATTGACTCCATCCTGAAGGAATAATATTTGCTTGTGCAGAGTGGAGGGCCATATCCCAATCGAAGTATAACCTTCATATTGACCGGACATCACCACTTTCCAGTCCGGTGTTTTTTTATCCAGTATTTGAAGCCAATCTGTCGTATTCAATTCCGGAATCTCCCAAACAGGTGAGTAGGGTATATAAGATTGTGTCATGAAGGACAGATAAACCGCGGGTTTGGTGTATGAAGTATCGATCAATCTGTCTTCCAAAAGTTTGTCGAATTCCCTTTGAAAAGTGTTGTTGACCGCTGAAAGTGCAGTTGGTGAATAGAATTCCACAGGTGGAGAGGCATGTCCGTGGGCCCTTAATTGCTCAAAGGTCTTACGTGCTTGAATACCGCGTGTGTCACCATCAGCCAACAAATTTAAAAAATCCCTGACATCTTGTTCTTGTAAACTGATTTCTTTCATTTGCCATAAATCCAGGGGAACAATCATTTCTTCAGTCAGGAACTGAGACAGGCTTAGAACCATCAGAAAAATACTGCATCCTATTCCCAAGCGTACACGCATTCGGTTGCCTTTAGCTTTTTCAGGTGAAACGTGGAATGTGTCCGAATCGCCTCCCAGCCCCAATGCTTTCTTGGTCAGTTTGAAATCCCCAAGACGCCAATGCGTAAAAGCCGATCGAATGCCTGCTGTGACCTGTTTGTTGATACGTTCCTGATCCTTTTGCAGATCGCCTTTGAATAGGTGAGCGGGTAATTTGCTGATGTCGCCTTGACCCAGTTTGGCTTCAAATTCACCATGGTAGCCCAGAAAAATGACGGAAGCTCCTTTCCACCAGAACGCGTAAAGAATCGAGGAAAAAGGATTTGATTTGTAAGGGGTTGTTCTGACCCAAATGCCATTGTTGACCGAGCGCATCGACACCACATGGAATTCCTTGGCCAGATAGGTCACGAAGGATCTGATTTCAGACTTTTGAACATTGGGCGGTTCAATCGGCACTGGTTCACATTCCGTGGACACATCATCATCGGAATGTCGGTGGGCCAGTCTGGAAAAAAGGGAAAAATCTCGCCCCATAGGGAAATTCCTGGTCGCCCATGTATTCAAGAAGATGAACCCCGCGAAGCAAAACTGTTGCACATAATTTGGCCACTGCATGAAGAAATAGCCAATCATCCCCAGCCCAGCGATGGCTATTCCCAAGGTCACCTTTAAATGCATAGAGTGCCTCGTGGTGGGACCTTGGGTGATAAGCAAAATGGTCGGTTGGAGCACAAAAATGCAAAAAAGGGCTGCGAAGAATTGCATGCCGTTTAAGCGTGTTGCGAAAAAAGCAAGGACCATGAACATGATCGCCATCCCAAGAACCATGAGGAGGTTTCGCTTGGATTGGGATTGAAACGACTGGGCTTCATAGCTCTTGGGATCTTTGAAATTTCGCATGACCAACCGGTCAAGCCATTTCCATAGAAGTGACATCTGCAATAGGCTTAAAAACTGAGCGCCGAAAAGGAACCAGTTCAGCACCGGCAGGCTCGCGACGCTCACACCAAATGCTTTCAGTCCATACGAACCCGGAGCTTTCAACACGACCACCGCCATGATAGCATGTCTGGCCTTTTCTGATGGTTTCAGCTTGTTGAGTTGGATTTCGATGTGGTGTTCCAGTTGGGTGCGGAGAGCGGTGCGGGCTCGGTGGAGGCGGGTTTTGAAATTGCCGGGGGTGATGTTCAGCGATTGTGCCGAGGCTTCGATGCTTTTGCCTTCCAGATAAAACAAGGTCAGGCATTCACGGTAGGAAACCCGCATGCCGGACATGATCTCGCTGAGTGTTTCCTTGTTGACGGGTTCCCCGGAATCATTGGATTCCTCCGTTTCGGATAATTCTTCTGTTGGCGAGGGTTGTTCAAACGCCCAGCGGCGGCGCTTCTTCAGTTCGTTCCGGTGTCGGATGCCCAGGTTGATCGCCGTGTTCCTTGCGATGCGCACGATCCAGGAGAGAAACTTGGACGGATCCTTCAGCTGGTTCAATCGTTGGTAACCTTGAATGAAGGTTTCCTGAACAACCTCCTCCGCCAGGTGCCGATCACCCAGACGACTCCAGGCCACCGCGTAGACCTTGTCGGCATGACGATCCACCAGATCGCGATACCGCTCCCGTTGACCGCCGAGCACGGCTTCGATCACTTCAACTGCTTCTGTCTGTATCTTATCCCTGGAATCCTCCATAAAACGTTACCCCAAAGACATGCGACCGTCCAAAAGGTTACAGTTTGTCTTGAGGTTTGAAACGCTCACGAATGATGCAGGAAATTTAATGACAAGGAAATCCAGAAAATGTCCTTGGCTTTGCGATAAAAACAAAAAGGCGTTGAGCGAATTTGCCACCAAAACACCCAGTGGAACAGGGTGACCAGAGGAGATCAGAAATCAATTTCCTTCCAAGTTGGTTTCAGGCGCTTCAATGCTTACACAAAAGCTCGATGCTGGGCTTGTCTTAGTTTCTTCTATGAATATAAGAGTGAGCCAAGAGCCATTTAGGAGTGCGTGCGACTCGGCGCCGCTTTGGATATCTTAGGACAATGCCTCAGCATACTTATTTCTCGGAATCTGGTCCACGTCTGTAGAATGATAATTATTTTTGAGTCGAAGAATAATTGTCATTGACCACCATGTCAGCAGCCCACAACTGGAATGACATGATGCGTTGGGGTATGGGTGAGTGTGTTTGAATGAAGTATATGGTTTGAGAAGATGGACAGTATCCAAAGCGGCGCCGAGTCGCACGCAATCCAAATAATCCTTGCGTTTCTGCTTCTTCTAGGA
>CAYPZD010000109.1:0-15845 GCA_964415055.1 uncultured Verrucomicrobiota bacterium
ACGCTGGAAACATACATGTGGCCTCAGCCGCTGAGACGTATTACGAGACACAACTCAGCGCTGCCTTTCGCAAACCGGACCCGGAACTCGTGCTCGCGTCTCCCCGTCTCTTCGGGCAATACACGCTCGATTCCGTGTTCTCAACTTTACCACCAAGGAAATGATACGCTGTGCTAACCTGTCGCATCCAATAACCTAAAACCAAGGCGAATCATCATGAAAATCGAACCTAACCTAGATCCTTTGCAGATCTCCATGAACCCGGCTCAACAGCCACCACGTCCGGAAAACGTGAAGCCGCAAGACGAATTCATTAATTCCGTCGATCGGCTAAAGGAACAGCTCATGGATACCGATGAAGGTGTAAGACCGGAGGTCGTTCAACGAGGAAGGGAGCTGCTGGCTTCCGAATTTTATCCACCACTCGAAACGGTGGTTAAAATCGCAAATCTCCTCGGCGACCATATCGAATTAGACGAAGAATAAGATTCATACCAACTATGATTGCCAATCCACTTCAGTCCTATAAGACCATATCGCTCCAAACTGCCCCTCCCGGGCAATTGGTATTGATGCTCTATGCGGGAGCCATCAAATTTCTTGAACGCGCACGGATGGGACTGGAACTGGATGATCCTCTGGAGATGAACGAAACCGTTCACAACAACGTCACCAAAGCCCAGGACATCATCAACGAGCTGCACAATACGCTCGACATGGATCGGGGCGGAAAACTGGCGGTGGTGTTGAGCGACTTATACTCCTATCTGGAACGCCGCTTGTTCGAAAGCAACATCCGCAAAGATGAAGCTGGCATCGTGGAGGTGATTGATCGATTGACAACTTTACAAGAAGGATGGGCTGAAATGCTCGAGCAAGAAGCTGCCACAGCTTGAGAGCAACTCGCCCGATCATCGTAACCGTGAAACCGGACTGGGTACACAATGTAGAAGGGTTGCTGCAGGACTGGAAAGTTTTCAGCCTTCAGGAAACCAAAGCCATCCAGACCCAGGACTGGGATCAGGTCCGGCATATTCAACAATCCATCCAGGAAATCATGGGGCGCATCGAAAAGATCTCCAACCAACACGGGGCGGACGATGCGATCTTCCGCCAGTGGCTGGCGCCTCAAATGACCGAGCTGCTCGATCTGGAACGTGAGAACTCACAAAACCTGGGAGCAAAGCTCAATCGCACTCGGGACGAACTGGAGCAATCCCGCACTTCAGGGCACAAACTGAACCAAATCAAATCAGCCTACGGCGTGAGCCGCGACAGTGTGATGATTCATCAATACACGTAAGGGTTCATCACTTAAGCGACCGCCTCCCGCCAGAAGGTGAAGCATCCTATTTACCAACCTTTGCCAGACCAACCTCAAGCCGAAATCTGGCGAATCAGACCCTGCAAAACTTTTCCCGGCCCCATTTCTTCAAAAGCAGGATCAGGTTGTTGTTTGAGGTATTGGATCGTTTCCACCCATCGCACCGGCGAAGTGATCTGCAAAGCGAGCAAATCAGCCACTTTATCATCGGGATAAGGCAACGCCTCGACATTGGAAACGACCGGAATGGATGGTTGACTGAATTCAAACTGCCCCAGGAAGACCTCAAACTCCTTTCGGGCAGGCTCCATAAAAGGCGAATGAAATGCGCCACTCACACTCAAAGGAATATATCTTTTGGCACCCGCTTCCTGAAATTTGGATTGAAGCGCCAGAACGCCCTCCTTACTGCCCGTTAACACAGTTTGTTGCGGTGAGTTCAAATTGGCGATACTGACACCGGAAACACCGGCATTTTCGAGGACCTCGCGAACCTTGTCGATCGCCATCCCAAGCACGGCAGCCATCCCGCCTCCAGTAGCGCCGGCCATCAGTTCACCCCGTTTCTGGACCAATCGAAGGCCGGTCTCAAAATCGAACACCTCAGCAGCGAACAATGCATTGTATTCTCCCAGGCTATGACCAGCCACAAAATCGGGCTTTAAATCCGTTTCCTTCAAACGCTGCAGATGGGTGAGGGCGTTTACCACATAAAGAGCGGGTTGGGTAAATTGGGTTTGGTTCAGTTGATCCCCGGCATCTTCCAGACACAGGGCTTGGATGGAGTAGCCAAGGATATCATCTGCAATCTTGGTAAGTTCCGGAAAAGCTTCGAACAATCCTTCTCCCATTCCCTTTTTTTGAGATCCCTGACCGGGAAAGACATGGATTAACGTTTGTGTATCACTCATGATGGCATTCGGGGTGAGCATGGACCAGAGGCCATCGCTCTACCACAAGTTGTTGGGCAAGCAGTAAGAATATTACCGTGCCATGGCGTGCCATTTGAATTTCTGGCACAGGATTTTGATGATGGAGGTGTTGCAAGAGGTGCAGCGCCCTTTCATGACACGCCGACCATTCTTCATGACTTCCTCTTCTCGGTGGATGATGCCACGCTTGGTGCGGCATTCCGGACAATAGACTTCATGCATAACAAGTCTGAAAGGTAACCAGGCTTCATGGGCTGCCTGCTGAAAAAGCAAAATGAGGCACCCAAAAGCACCTCACCTCATCACCCACGACATCCGGCCACCGAAACGCTTACAGCCATTCGAGCCGTTTGAGATGTCGTCTGAAAACCGGTCTCCCGATCAGGACAGCGGGGATTAAAACAGTCGAAATCATCCGGTCAATCCCTTTTTTGCAAAATTTTGAGCCCGAGGCACCGGATCAACTCACTGGTATGTCTTGGAAAGCGTATCAATACGCTCTCTCAAAGGAGAATTCGGTCCGTTCCTGGCAGACACTTCAGAAAAAAGCTTACGGGCTTTCGGCGGATCAGTCCGGCCAACTTTAACGATATAATCAAGCTCGATTTCGGATAATTTAGGCTCTCTCACGTAGGGGCGATACATTTTCAACCACGCCTCCAGCGTCGCTGCATCTTTGTCGTAAACCGCATCGTATGATGCCTGCAATTCCTGTGGAAGCCCGGGAAGATCCATCGGAATGATATCTTCCGGCTGCTCATCAGCGGGCATTTTGTAGAAGCCGTCCTCGTAAGCCTGGCGGTTGACATGCTTGTCAGCCTCCTGCATGAACGTGACGAGACGCACTCCAACAAAGCCTACAATGACAAAAATTCCGGCTGCTGCGACCTTGGCATTCATTTTTCTTTAGATCTTTTAACGCGCGCACCCAAACTGCGCAATTTTTTATCCATAACCTCATAACCACGGTCCAGGTGGTAGATTCGGTTCACTTGCGTGCGTCCCTTACACATCAAACCGGCAATCACCAACGCAGCCGAGGCCCTCAAATCACTCGCCATCACCTCCGCACCACTTAGCTTTGCCCCTCCCCTGATAATAGCACTGGGTCCTTCAATAGCAATATCCGCGCCTAATCGGGCCAATTCGTTGGCATGCATGAACCGGGATTCAAAAATGCGTTCGGTGATGATACTCAGTCCGGATGCCTTGAGCATCAAGGCCATCAACTGAGCCTGAACATCCGTTGGAAAACCGGTATAGGGCTGTGTGCTCACATCCACAGCCTTGATTTCTCCTCCAGAAAGGATCTTGAGCGACGATCCACGCGCCTCTAAACGTACCCCGGCTTCTCTAAGCTTATCCAGAACAGCAGCCAGATGATCGCAACGCATATCAGTCAAGGTCACTTCCCCGTTCGTGGCCGCTGCCGCGATGGCGTATGTGGCGGCTTCAATGCGATCAGGAATCACCTCATGCTCCGCTCCGTGCAGTTTGTCCACACCGGTCACAACGATCCTGGGAGACCCGGCCCCCTGGATTTTGGCTCCCATCGAGATCAGAAAATGCGCGAGATCCACCACTTCCGGTTCGCAGGCGGCGCTTTCAATCACGGTGACACCTTCAGCGAGCACGGCAGCCATCATGGTATTGGCAGTCCCCAATACGGTCGGCCCCACGCGCCCTCCCAGGAAGACCTCATTCCCCTGAAGTCGCTTGGACGCAACCTGCACATACCCTTCCTTGACCTTTACCTCGGCCGAAAGCGCCCGGAGTCCCTTCAGATGCAGGTCAATCGGGCGTGTCCCGATCACACACCCCCCGGGCATGGATACATTGGCCTTGCCTTTTCTGCCCAACAACGGACCAAGAATACAAATCGATCCGCGCATCTTACGGATCAAGTCATAATCACCCCTGGTCTTCACTCGTTTGGCATGGACGGTCACCGTTCCGTTTTCGTAGGTGTAATCGGCTCCAAGTGATTTGAGGATTTTCCCCATGAAATGAACATCACTCAGATCGGGTACCCTCCGGATGATGCAGGGTTCGGAAGTCAGTAACGTGGCGGCCAAAATGGGTAGCACGGCATTTTTGGCTCCGCTGATGGCGATTTCTCCGTTCAAGGGCACACCGCCCTGGATGATAAAGGTATCCATGATGCTTAAATGAAAATCGGGTTACTTGTTGGGACTACGGACGAGATTACTTTTCTCTCCGAAAGACCAGGATTCGACAGATCTTATTGTAATCTCGAACCACCCGATCCGCAAACCAGGATGCCGATTTAAACAGATTTTCAATGGAAGAAGCCTGATCCTTGCCACATTCAAGGCAAATGAATCCATCCCGGCTCAGCCATTTGCCCGATTCAACTGCGATCCTCCGGTAAAAATCCAAACCATCACCGCCTCCATCCAAAGCGAGCATCGGATCATGATCGCGAACCTCAGGCTCCAGTGTGGCAATTTCACCGGTCGGTATGTAAGGGGGGTTGGAAACAATCACATCCCAGGTAATGGAATCCCCCTCAAAGGCGGACCAAAGGTCGGAATGCACAAGTTTCACCCGCTTATCCAAACCACATTCCCTGGCATTTTCCCGGGCAAGTTTGAGAGCGGATGCCGATACATCCGCTCCCCAAACTTCGGCAGATGGAATCTCGTTGGCCAGCGCCAATGCGATGCACCCGGTGCCGGTCGCCATATCGAGCATCCGCAAGGGATGGTCGGAAGACTGGATCGATTTAACCTCCTCAAGGACCGTTTCGACGAGGATCTCGGTTTCCGGGCGGGGAATGAGAGCTTCCGGCGAAACCTGCAAATCCAGACCGAAAAAACCAACCGACCCCACCAAATGCTGAAGCGGTATACGCTGAGCACGCTGGTCGATCAGTCTCCGGAATCGTTCCAACTGATCCGCCGTCAGCGGTGATTGATGAAAACTTAACTCCCATTCCATCACACCCAATACATGCGCCAGCAGCATCCGCGCATTCAGCTCAGGGGATTCGATCCCATGTCGAGAAAGCCTTTGTCCCGCTTCTTGAAGCATCGTTCGCATGGAGGAAGGATGGTTCATGCATCGTCCGAATGCTTGAGTTTGGAGGCAGCGTCGTCCAGAGATTTGGCGGATTCATAATAAATTTCCCAATCCCCATCGGCCTCAGCCAACAACTTTTCAAACATCGGCACCCACTGATAGTAGGTGTCCACGGCGCTGAGCCTGGCGTTATTCAAAGGTTGATTCACCCAGGCTTCATATCCTTTGAGCTGTTCATGTTTTGTTTGAGCGTGGGCAAAACGTTCCCGAAAGGCTTCAAACACCGCTTGCTTTTGCTGAGATTTGATCTCTTCAGACAAGTTGACCGCATCGGGCAGTTGGAATGAGGCATACAAGGTTTCCAGTTCAGCTTTGGTTTCCAGGATCATGCCGATGAACAAATCTTCCAACACGATGTCCTCCTCGTATTGGCGCAGATCTTCCCACCTGGCCTGGGAGCTCAACCACTCACGCACCCCAGCACGGGCGGTCACCACGGCAAAAGCTTCATTCCAATCCGTTTCACCCGACAGAAACACGCGCATATGTGAAAGCTCATGGAACAACAATTCGGCAATCGCCACATCAGACCAGTCAAGGTAGGTGTCAAAAACCGGATCACTGAACCATCCCAAAGTGGAATAAGCCACCACCCCTTCTACGGTGACATCCTGACCATGCGCCTTCAGTTCAGCGGCATAAGCATGTGCATCATCCGGATCAAAATAACCACGATACTTCAACCTCCCCAGAAACGGATACCACCACCTCTTCGGTTCCATGGAATACTCGGGACAAGCCGTCACATTCCAAACCACATAATCCCGGTGCAAGGCCACATAGGAGCTGTATGCGTTTTCGGACGGGAGCTTGAGGTGCCAGTAGGCATATTGACGCAACTCACGGATCAAACGGAATTTGGCTTTCAGTTCCTCCGGTGTCCCCGAGTCCGTGATCAAATCCTCAACAGGCTGCTTGGAACGCTCGATGTGCCACTGCCCAAGAGCAGCCTGGTGATAATAAGCAACCGATCGACATCCACTCGAAATCCACGCGAGCCCCCCCAGCAACAGATAGAGCAGCATCGCTCCGGCATGCTTTGTCAACAGACCGAAAAGGGCGTCACGGCGGATCTGCATGTATCTTTTTTGGATTAACTCAAGCACGATAATGTGACTCTGTCAGGTTACAGCCTTGACAATCCAAGCTCCTGTTGGAATGAAAAAAGGACCAATTTCAAACGATTGACACTCATATGGCGATTTATGTTTACGAAACCATTCCGCAAAAGAAAGGGCAAAAGGCCAGGCGGTTTGAAATAGAACAAAAAATGAGCGAGGACGCATTGACCCATGATCCGAAAACAGGACTCCCCTGCAAACGCATCATCGTGGGTGGTTCCGGACTGGTAACTCATGGCGCAAGCATCCTGTCCATGAACGTCAAATCCGGCAGGAAATAATCCCTACAGCGGGACTGTTCAACACGCTGGCCAATGGCCTAAAGGGACTGTACCCGGAGTCGGTAAAACCGGGCGTCCCCATCGGGTGCGCTATCAGTCACAGAAAGGTTCCCTTCGGCGTCCACGGGAGGCACCAGTCTTAGCATTTGCCAATTGGGGTTTTCAAGAGACGCCGTGTATTCAACCACATAAGTCACTCCGGCTGCTCCAAGCCATTCGATGACGACCGATCCGTTCAACGATTGAATCGCGGCGATACGCAACTGAACCAATCCCGGATCAATGGCTCCGGGAGATCCGTGTAGCACGCTGCTTTCACGCCAGACCTCCATGGAGGAACCGCTGGGCGGCAACACTCCCTCGTCTTTGAGAACCAAAGAATATCCTTCCCCATCCGGACCGGCATACCAATCGTCATCAAAAGCAAGTTCATGCAAAACTTCACCGCCGGCGGATTGAAGCGCCAGCACTTCACCTCCGTTGGACAGGTTACCATCGTATCCACCCACCACAGGTGATTGAACTTCAGCATAACGGGCAGCAAAGGCCTGGGTGTTTTTCACCAACACCAAATAGGAACCGGGCTCCATGACCAGCGATGCATTGGATGGAAAATCATAACGAATCCCATCCACAAAGCGGAGCCCGGCAAGTTCAACCGAGTGCGACGCAAGATTCCGGATTTCAACAAACTCGAAATCCTCATTCCGGAATGAAGGGTTCACCAGCAACTCTTCCGCATTGGGAGAAGCCGGATTGAAATGCACTTCGGTCACCACCAAATCACCCTTCACAGGAGGAACGGCCACGGAAACCAGTTGTTGTGTCATCCCTGACCATTTGCTGGTCAAAGGAGGATTGTTGGCACCCGTCAAACTTCGATGCCCGGAATCAAACACCCGGGCGATGATCGCGGCACTGTCAGTCAGCACGATGGGTTCGCTATAAACCCGGGCCTGACCTGAAGGATCCCCTCCCATGGCTCTGGGATCGCTTCCATCCAGCGTGTAATAAATCACACCACCATCATCTGAAGCGATACTGACCTGGCGATTTACTCCTGTTCCGGTAATGGTCATTTCGGGTGGCTGAACAAACTGGCTGTCCATGAATTCAATGCGATCTTCCAACCAGTTTTTCATGCGATTGATTTCATTTTGATAGGATCCTCTGGGGGATATTCCCCATCGCTGCACGTTTCTGGGTTGGGCCTCCCGGAGTTCGTCCGCCATGGAATCGACGATGCCATGGATGTGATCCACACCGAATTCAGCGCGACGCAGATCCTGGTATCGGTCGATGTATCGCTGCCAGAAATCCAGATCCCTGAACATATCCCTCCACCATGGGTAATTGAAAAAGTCCGTCCCCCGATCACCACTCGCACTGCGCCACACACGCGGATTGGCATCGCGACCATCCGTGGATCCCAACGCTCGATCAAAATCCCAGATCGGACCAAAGATCAGCTTACCATTTCGGTGCTTGTGGAAATAACCGCTCAAGCGCAGCGCATCGACGTTGAAGGCCAGCACATTCAGAAGATGATGATCAATCGCAGCGCCAATATCAATCAACCCGGCATAACCATCTTCCCCATCAGCAAGGCTGGTTCTGCCAAGAGCGGTTCCCATATCGCTGAAAAACCGTCGAACATAAGTTTCCTGGGCATCACGCTCCGGTCTTTCGATGTCCACCTCCTTCGGATAAACGTATCGAACATTTTGTCCGGCTCCCGAAAACCCGGAATCACCGGGATCAGGGCGATCGATTTTGAACATATACCCGCCCGTCACGCCCGGCTCGCGATCATGCTCTGGAAAAATGCGCTCCACATCCACCCGATCCTCATCGCGACTGATTTTTTCCATCAAGGCATACACCCCATAGTAGTCATTATTGGTCAAGGGACCTCCATCAATATTCAGAAAAACCTCTACAAAACGTGTCCTGACGGCATAACGCCCGATCTGGTTGCTGAGTTCATAGATGAAGGGATTATGCATCAAGGTCAGATCAAAGTTATAGGGCCCCCACAACACCCAATCCGATTCCGAAGGCATGCCAAGAGGTGCAATGTTTTTGTTCTGATCATACTCGTCCCATGCCTCCAAACTGAGAGAAGGTTTCGGACGCCCGGCGGTACTCGAGCCGCGCACCTTGATGCCGCTACGTGTCGCCAGCGTGGGAGCCTTGCTGAATTCGGAGCGTGTATCACCCGGCTCAAACAACATCATGAAGGACGCCTGCTTGGCATTCTGCGGCGGACGTCCGGACCGATAGTTTTCCAACACCACCATCGGAAGATTCGAACTGAAATCACCTGTCTGCCGGCTGACTTCGATGTAACTCTCGCTCCGAACCAGACTTTCCCCCATACCTGGCGACACAGCAATGGCACGCACCTGAATGGTTTCGGTTATGGAGATCGAACCATCATACAACGTTGAAGCAGGCGAAGGACGCGAACCATCCGTGGTGTAACGAATCTCAGTTGATTCATCCAACCCATCCGGCAAGGTCAATGCCAGGGTTAGATTCCCTTCAAACACCTGACTGGGCAAAGAAAATTCCACCGGTGGAATGACATGGCTCACGGAATCAAAATTGGCCATCCCCGGTGATGGAGCCATCATGTAACCCGTTGAAGAGGTGGCTTCCGTTTTCTTCTGCCCGATGATTTCCGGCAAAATCAAAATATCAGAACTGGTCGGAGCCCGGTTCAGTCCATGGATGGCCAACACGTTTTTACCTGGAACCAACAAATCAATGGCAGATGAAATATCCACATCCAACGGCTGAGTCGCCTCACTGTCCGGACGATCCGAAGTGGAGCCGGATTGCCAATCCAGATTGGAGGGCTCGTTGTCGGCTGCAATTTCGGTTCCGTTCAAATAAGCCACATAACCATCCTCATACCGTATGCGAAGCAATAATGCATCCAGCGCGGGAACCGCATCCAACTCAAACGGAATGCGGGCATAAACGCTGGTGTTGACACCCCGCATTTGGCGGACATCGAGATTGATCAGCCCGCCATAATCATATCCAACACCCGTTCGCCCGGATTCCCATGAGCTGTCATCGAACGCCACCTGGGTCCAACGCATCCCCAAACTGCCACCCGAAGGAATCAAGGCCCGGGCAGGCGCAGGTTCGTGCAACAAGACCACCTCATCCGCCTGACTGACACCGGAACCAAAGGATATATCGGTAAATTGTTCCGGATACATGGGGGAAAACTCCGTTGCAATGTTTCCGGAAGGATCGAGCAGTGCCAGGTAATCTCCTTCCCGGGCCAAACTGAAATGCGTATGAAGAGGCGCCCCGGGAGCCTTGCGATCTTTTCCAGACGCAAAAACAACCATGTATCCATTCGGGAACAAGGTGATGGATGGAAATTCCCAGATATCCAGATGCTCCGGATCATCTGTCAATGACCATCCTTCCAGATTAATGGCGGTAAAACTGTTATTATGAATCTCGATCCAATCCGAACGATCATCATCATCATCAATGAGAATACTGTTGTTCGCAGCCATCCATTCTGAAATCTCGACGGATTGCCCCAAGGCCAAATGAATTCCACAGCAGAAACTGATGCAGAGCAACAGGGAACACAACCTGGTGAAAAAAGAGGCTTCGAACGAGTGAATTTCTTTAAAGATGCTCATATGAAAGGCAAATTGTTAGCAGGAATAAGACCGAATGTCAGGATTACAATGTCTCAAATGTTCGGCTTTTTTCTGCTGGCGACCCGCTGACAGGCAAACTAGCATCCTTCTCATACCATGAGACGTTATTGGACAATAATGAAACGAGGATGTGCTCTCCTGCTTGCCGTGACCGGTCTGAGCGCCGGAGCAGCCGACTACAAATTGGGCCCGGATTCCCAACCGCAGCCAGACGTCCCCAAAGGCACCATCCATCACGATGTTTGGCATAGTGACATTTTTCCCGGAACGACCAGGGATTACTGGATCTATGTGCCGGCACAATACGACAAGGAAGAAGCCGCATGCCTGACAGTCTTCAACGACGGGCGCAGCTATGTCAGCGAGACAGGAAGCTTCCGCACTCCCACCGTGTTCGACAACCTCATTCACCGGGGAGACATGCCGGTGACGATCGGGGTGTTTATCAACCCGGGAATCATACCATCCGCTGAAAGTGGTCAGGAACCCCGCAAAAACCGGAGTTTCGAATATGATTCGCTCGGGGATCGCTACGTGCGGTTTCTGCTGGAAGAACTCCTTCCACATGTTGAATCCCAATACAACATCTCCAAAGATCCGAGCCAACGCGCCATTGGCGGCATCAGTTCCGGCGCGATCGCCGCGTTCACAGCCGCCTGGGAACGACCCGATGCTTTCGGCAAGGTCATCAGCCACATCGGCAGCTATGTCAATATTCGCGGAGGCCATGTCTACCCCTTTCTGATTCGAAAAACAGAAAAGAAACCGCTGAAAATTTTCCTGCAGGAAGGCTCCAACGACCTGGACAACCTCCACGGCCACTGGCCGTTGGCCAACCAGGAAATGGCGGCAGCGCTCCAGTTCATGGGATATGATTACCGCTTTATCATGGGGGAAGGCAGCCATAGCGGACAGCACGGCGGCGCCATTCTCCCGGAAACCCTGAAGTGGCTGTGGGATGACAGCGCCACCCCGGAATAAAGGCTTCTCCCCGGCAAGTGACAACCACCTCGCAGACAAAAAAACATCGTGTCGTCAGGCACCAGGTTCAGGGCGCTTCCACGACCGTGAACGATGAAATAGCTGTCGAAGAACCCCTGGAAATCCGCATTCAGGGCAAAGCCCTCCTGGTCACCATGCGCACTCCGGGCCACGACAAAAGTCTGGCGGCAGGATATCTTTGGAGTGAAGGCGTCATCCATAAACCGGAACACATCCTGGACATGGAACACTGCCAACAGGGCAGTCAGTTGGACGAAAATGTGCTGAACGTCTTTCTGCATCCGGAAGTAAAATTGGATCAAGACCTGATGAATCGGTTCAGTTACGCCGCATCAGGATGCGGCCTCTGCGGGAAATCCGCCGTGGAAGCCATACGATCCAGGTTCACTCCCATTCGTTCCAACACCAGCATCCGGTCATCCGTCCTCCTGCAGCTATTTCAATCCTTGAAAGGAAAACAACACGGGTTTGAACGCACCGGAGGTCTTCATGCGGCGGCATTGTTCGATCGGGCTGGAACCCTGATCGACATCCAGGAAGACGTCGGCAGACATAATGCTGTCGACAAAGTCATAGGAGCCCATTTACTCGAAGGAGATTTCCCCCTGCAGGACACAATCCTGCTTGTCACCAGCCGGGCTTCCTTTGAGATTGTTCAAAAAGCTCTGGCGGCAGGCATCCCCATCATTGCCTTTGCCTCCGCGCCATCCAGCCTGGCCATCGAATTCGCACAAGCCAATGGCCAAACGCTCATCGGTTTTCTGCGGGAAGACCGGTTTAATGCCTACACGCACACCGAACGCATCAGAGATTAGAAGTCACAGCACCGTCCCCAAGGTGCGAACAAGCCGGGGTAAGGTCCGTTATTCGTGTTTGGATGCCATGTTCAGGCTCATGACCCCGCCAAGGAACAAGTGCGTGCGGATCTTTCTGCATCCCAAACGAACCATCTCGGACTCAATTCCGCGCTGAGCTGGAAAATGTTGCAGTGATGTCAAAATATACCGATAAGCCTCGGCATCCCCCACCAAGGTCCAGCCCATCAGGGGCACAATCAACCGCAGATAACCGAAATAAACGGAACGCCAACCGGGGTGGGGTGGTTTTCCGAAATCAAGGATCAACATCCGCCCACCCGGCCGAAGCACACGATGACACTCCGCCAGCCCCTTTTTCCAATCGCTCAGATTCCTCAGCCCGTAGGCCATGGTCAGCACGTCGAAAGAGGCGTCCTCGAAAGGGAGTTGCATGGCATCGCCTTGGATGAAGGTCGGGGACCGATCAGACGGATGGGCCGGATCATGAGTGAGATTTTCGGCTCGTTTTCGGGCAACGTTGAGCATTTGCCGGCTGAAGTCCAGGCCGGTTACGGCTGCTCCTTGTCGGGCCATGGCAAATGCCAGATCGCCCGTGCCACAACAGACGTCCAGCGCCTGATTTCCTTCGAGGATCTGTGCTTCCCGGATCACCCGGCGCTTCCATAAGCGATGCAGTCCGGCACTCTGCACGTCATTGATCAAATCATACCGCCGGGCAATGCGGTCAAACAAATCGCACACCCGCTGCGCCCGGTGTTCGCCGGGATCATAGTAAGTATTCTGCTGGACATTGGACTCCGCCATGGCAACCGCACCAACCTGCCGTCTTCACAGGCCCTGATGCAAACCAAATCCCACATTTTACCATTCCGATCCGTTTCAGGATTTCCTTCCTCCCCGATACTGCCCTATGATTTGCCCATGATGCTGACACTGGAAGAAGCGCTGGAACGCATGATGGACAAGATTCACCCGTTGGGGACGGAGGAAGTATCCATCAACGAGGCCGATGGGAGGGTAATCTCCAAGGCACTCCAGGCGGGCATTTCACTCCCCAGGTGGGATAATTCATCCATGGACGGATATGCGCTGCAGGCAACCGATGTCGCGGGGACCTCCTCCTCGAACCCTGTCAAATTAAAATGCCTGGGAGAAATCCCCGCCGGATCGACATCAAACGTAAAGGTGACATCCGGAAATTGTCTCCGCATTTTCACCGGATCACCCATGCCCGAGGGCGCGGACGCCGTGGTCATGCAGGAGGACACATCCAAAGACCCTGAAAATCCCGGAGACATCCTGGTGAAGGACGCGGTTCGCCCCTTTGAAAACGTCCGTTTTCGGGGAGAGGACATCAAGGAAGGCAACCCTATCTGCGAACCCGGCACTCGTCTGTCCCCTTTCCACGTTGCGCTGGCCGCGGCAACAGGAACCGATCGATGCCAGGTTCATCGCCGTCCCAAAGTAGGCATTCTGGCAACAGGTTCGGAATTGTGCGAACCGGGCAAGCCATTGACCGATGGTGGCATCTACGAAAGCAATCGCGTTTTGATTCAGTCACTGGTGAAGCGTGCAGGATGCGATCCGGTCGTCTACCCCATCGTCAAAGACACATTGGAAGCAACCTGTGAAGCCCTGTCCAAAGCTGCCGAAGCATGCGATGCCATCGTGACCAGTGGAGGTGTTTCCGTGGGGGATTATGATTTCATCAAACCGGCCATCGAATCACTCGGAGGGGTGATTGATTTCTGGCGTATTCGCATCAAGCCCGGCAAACCGCTTGTATTTGGTGACATTCAATCCAAACCCCTGTTTGGGCTCCCGGGAAATCCCGTTTCAGCAACCGTCACCTTCACAATTCTGGTGCATCCGGCACTGATCCGATTGGGAGGGGAAAAGGCGTTCACAAATTCGATCACGCGCGGTGTTTTGTCCGAAACCTTGGAAAACCCCGGAGATCGTCGTCTTTACGTGAGAATGCAGCAGGACGCCGAAGGCAAACTATCGAAATCGGGAACCAACCAGGCATCACACGCCCTGAAATCCCTCGCGGCTTCGGATGGACTGGTGGCCGTTCCTGAAGCATCCAAGTTGGAAGCAGGCGAAGAAGTATCCCTCGTGCTTTGGCCCCGACTACCTTAGACCTAGAAGGACCGGCGGGGAATCTCAAAGAAAATAGGGCGCTGAACCGATGGAGCAGCACTCGGACGGGTGATCGGGCTAAACCCTGCTCCACCCAATCCGGACGGAGCAAAACCACTGTTCCCCAAATCCAATGGTGTGCTGCCCAGAGATCTTGAAGTGCTCAAGGAATTGAGTCCCGAACTCATCGCACTCGGAGATAAACCACCCGACAACTCTCTACCGGGAACCAAATTGCCGCTTGCTCCCGACAAGTTGCCCAACAGTCCACTCGTTTCCGCGCCACCCAGGCCACTCTGAGAAAGGCTGCCCAGCGTGTTCTCCGAATTTTTGGTGGATAAGCCCGTAAAATTAGAATCCATCAGGTTTTGAAAACTTTGAGAGCGTCCTGTGCTGGGGTTGTTCTGCTTGTATTGATCCGGAACCAAATCACCCATTCCCAACATGCTGGCGGCAGTCACATCTCTTTGAGAAATCGTCCCCAGGGCTTCCTTGCTGGCATCTTTCTTCATCCCCTGCCCGGATTGAAACAGGCTGTCGAATTGCTGCTGATAGAAGGAGGGAGTTGCCACACCACCGCTTTGAGCCAGCAGCTCCTCGCCTGTCATGTTCTTCTTGTTTTCAGTGGAAAGATTTTCCTTGTCGTCTTTAAAACGCTTCTCCCGCTTGGTACGCTCGCGTTTGTTCAGCGATTCTTTCTTGTTTTTGTCCCGGTAGAACACACGCTCTGCCAACTTGAGCGAAGCGGACTTTGCTTCATTGCCGGAAGTAAGAAAAGACTCTTCCTCAGCATCCAAACCATCGATATTATCCAATTCAGCTGTCCCTAAAAATTCCTCACCGGACTGGAACGCCCAGTTTTGCTTCTTATCAAGAGCCTCCATCAAAGCTTTACGCTGTTTGGCATCCAACTTACCTGAATTCATGGGGTTCTGCCATGGTGCCACCACCGCTTCGACGGAGCTGCCCTTGCGATCCGGGAACTGAGTCCCGTCCTCAAGCTTCTTCTCGGGGCCAAACTCAAACTTGGGGGTGGTGGTTTTGGCGGAATGGTCAAAAATAATGGGCTCACCGGCGCTCACTGAAAGCACAACAGCACTCAGCAATCCCAAACTTGCAATGTATTTCCCACGTTTCATCGTCTTATACGCTCTGTTAATGATGGTGTACTAATAATGGATATTGGACCATCGGTCAATGATAGGGTTCAAAACTCGGGTAAAATGACGACTACCAAAAAACCCGATTTTCTCCCTCTTTGGCCTTGATTGATCCAAAGCGTCCCCCTATCGTCTTGGCGCTGATCCGATCGGACGGCACTCAGGTGGGGCGAATGGCGCAGTGGCTAGCGCAGCTGTCTTACACACAGTAGGTCGGGGGTTCGAGTCCCTCTTCGCCCACCATTCCACAACATTCCCAAACGCACAG
>CAYPZD010000110.1:0-15498 GCA_964415055.1 uncultured Verrucomicrobiota bacterium
GCCGTTAGCGATAGCTACACGGATTGAAGGGGTTTAGGAAGCGGTTGGGTTTTCCATCGGGATGTGAAAAGCAGGGAATGATTGCCATGAGGGGACGCGCCAGGGACGGCACGTTCTACCGATGGCAGGTGTTCGCAGCTTATGAACGATCATACGGGTATTCGTATCCGCCGCCGGACCCGCGGCAGCGGATCCCTACCTATCCTATTCTTTCTCCGTTCTTTGCAGATCGTAGATGACGATTCCTTGTGAGGCGTGTCTTGCTGCCGGATCTTTCGCCCTGGCGATGGCGACGGCGCGGTCGCGGGCGTTGTCGTCGAATCGGTATTTTTCGTGTAGTTCGCGGTGGAAATCGGCCTTATCATCATCGCCGAGTTCGGCATGGATCAGGGACAGGTTGTAGTGTGCGGTCTGGTTTTCGGAATCCAGTTTCAGAGCGTTTTCGAATTGCTCGATGGCGAGTTGCAGGAATTGTTTTTCGCGTTCGGGTTGTCCTCGTTCGAGTTTGGATCGTAGGTAATAGGTTTGGCCGAGTTCGTTGATCACGACGTAGTCCTTGCTGAAATCGAATCCGCGTTCGTCCAGCTCCGCATAACGATCTTCGAGGATGCTTCGATAGTTCTGGATGGCTTCGTCGAGTTCGCCGTTTTGGGCGTGGACTTGCCCGGTGAACCAGGCGACGGTCCAGCGTGGGGCGGGGGGATCGAATGTGGCGGCGCGTTGCAAGGCGCGGGCGGCATCGTCGACGCGTCCTTCCTTGAAGAACACGCGTGCGGTATTGACCGGGCCTTCCGGTCGCGCGAGGGATTCCACTTCCGTGAAGGCCGCAGCGGCTTGTTTGAGTTCACCTTTGTCACTTCCGGCTGATCCCTTCAAGAGGAGTCCGATACCATAATCGTTCCAGCGTTGCCAACGTGGGAAGTTGTCAGGGATGATGCCAAAGGTGGCGTTCTGTTCAATCGGATCTCCCCCTGCGATCGGGAATTCCACAAGGTCTTCGGCTAATAGAGATATAGGCAGGTCATTGACGTAATCTTCTCCGTAGACGTATTGCAGGTAGGTGGTGTCGAATTTGCGGTAATTCAGTTTGACGTGAACTTTCAGTGGTTTCTTCTGGTTTTCTGGAACCTTGAATTGATAGTGAACGACGGCGGCAGCGCCGGGAGGAATTTGGTTGTTGTAAAGTGGAGTGAAGATGTCTCCTCCGTTGCGTCGGTCGATGCGGTTGCCGTCTTTGTCCAGCATGTAGACATTGACGAAATGGGACCAGGGATCAACACGTTTGTCTTCGCTCATGCTTCCACTGTGTCCAAGCACAGAGTCTTCATCTTCCACTTTGACATCCAACCAGATTTGATTCGAGTCCGCGGTACCTTGAGTGAAAATGTGGCCGAGTTTGAGCGTGCGAATCACCACTTCGAAGAGATAGGTTTGTCCTGGTTTCAACGTGGGCACTTCGGGGCGAAGCGGTGCAGTGAGTGGCGAATCCACGGTGCCGCCTTCTTTCACTCCGAACAAGTCCACGCGCAGGTTTCCTTGATGGAATTTTTCTTGTTCCTCGTTGACCCAGGCCGGTGCTTTTCGCAGGTGCGGCAGGCCTGTGTTCGATGATGGGAACTGGTGATCGTGAATTTTTAGTTCGCCGGATTCATCAAAGAAACGCGCTCCAAAATCTGCCGATGTTTCCAGTTTCATATGGCAGTTGTTGCAATTGGGTTCGGCTTTTGGTGGATAGTAAAAAGCTCGTGCGTTGCTGCCGGAGACGCCGCTCAGCAGGAAGTTATCGTAATGGTTTTGCCCCCGGAGCCAGTCCTTGTATCCGGTGAGTTCTCCGGGAAGACTTACCTTGTGGCAGACGGAGCAGTACTCCGCCGTCTTGTGAAGTGGTTTCAAGAAGGTTTTGTTGTGGAAGGCGGGTTTGGCTTTGACCATGAGTTCGTTGACGTATTGAAGGAAAGGATTGTCGCTGAATGCAAACGGGTAGTGGATGGGTTCCTCAATGGTGTAGGCTGCGTTGCCTTTGGTGCTGTTGACGTGGGTGATCGAATGGCAGACGGTGCAGGTGATGCCGGCATTGACGGTCGGGTGGTTGCGCATGTCGAAGTTGGGATCGTCAAAAGCGCCACTCAGGAACGGAACAATGTCGTGGCAACCGGCGCACCAGCGTGAGGCTTTGACATTGCCGTCGCGTTTCATGAGGTTGTCGCGTACTTCGCTGATGGAAAAGAAATAGGGTTCGTTGTTGAAGGAGCTGAAGTGATGGGAGCTGTGGAACCAGTCGTTGAACGCATGTTCGTGGCACCGTTTGCAGTATTCATCCATCATCAGTGTTTTTTCAGGAATGAAATTACCCGTGGCTGTCCGTGCCAAGGATGGTTCGAAATATTGTTCTCCTTCCTTGGGGCCTTCGACATTCCATTTGCGTGGGTCTTGTTTGTGCAGTCCCGCCATGGCCACGACGACGACTCCTACAGCGACCGCCCATCCGGCTCCGATCTTCCACTGGATACGCGGGCCGGCCAACCGGTGGAGCACATACAGCCAGATGGACAGCAGCGGTGTGATGACGTGCGCCCAGTAAAGCCATAGGCGAGTGTTGGGATTCCGTATCTCGAATCCTTCAACGCGCATGAGTGCGAAACCGGATACCAGAAGAATGATCGAAATGACCAGCAGTCCATAGCCTACTTTGACCGCTCGCCGGTTGCGCCGGTTGTAGGCGAGTTTCAGATGGGCGAAGGCAAAGACGAGAAATGGCAGCACCAGAATGATTCCGAGCACCAGGTGAGCCAGAAACATGTATTGGTAGAAATAGTTCTGGTAAAGTTCTTCGTTCCACCATTCGAGAAAGGTGATGGCGCTCAGGTAGGCGGAATTGGCTCCCAGGATCGCGAAAAGACCGAAGACCACATAAAGCAACAACTGCAGGCGCGGCCCCATGGTGGGGCGGTAACGTTTCTTGTTTGGGGCAGAATTCACTTCACGCATGCATCTATGAAATCCGGATGTTCGGCCGAATGCAATGGGAAAACGCAAAACAGGCGCCGGAAAATCCGACGCCCGTTTTAGAGGAACTTGTTATGAGTGTGAAAAAGTTATTTTTCGCCTTCTTCGACTTTCCAGGAATATTCCGGTTCGGGCTCCATGGTGCCTTTGGGACCGGAATTCAACCCTTTGTAGGTCACCTTGATTTCTTCGAAGTTCAAACTGAAGCTGTCCATCGGGAGATAATCTGGGTTGTCCATGCTTACTTGATAGCTGGTGATGATGACATTGGTCAGTTCGTATTGATAATAGGGAACCTCGCCTTCATCGGTTTGGACGGTTAATTCCAGTATCACATGTGGGATCACGCGGCCTGTGGCCACTGCTTCTGCGAGCTTGGGAGAAGCTTTGTCCAGTTCCTTTACGACCACCAAATCGCTGAATTCGGCCGCGGAACGTCGGCGGGTGGCGCCGGATGCACCTGCTTTGGGTTTGTGTATGCTTTGGTTGAAGGATGCTATGTCGATCCATCCGATGTGGTTTCTATCCATGGCTTCACCGTCAATCCCGTCGAATTTGATATAGGCGGCGGCGTTGATTTGGGTGATGGTGATAATGGCCAGCAAAAGTCCGGCGATCCGTTGAGTGAATTTGTTGTGCTTCATAGTTTTGTTTTCTGTTGTTCGCAACAAAACTGATAAAGCTCGATGCATGCCATGCTCATTTGTGAGAATGCTAAGCTCTTTTCAAAATCCCCTTTTTAACCAATTCCTTGGCGAGTTGTTCGGGTGAGACAACCTTTACACCCTGGATTTTTTTACCAAAAAATGGGCCGAAGTCTCTTTTGTCACTGGTCAAAAGATGCGAGCAGTGGGCTGAGATGGCTCCCTCAAGAATAGGGCGGTCCTTTTCCCGAATGGCAATTTCAGGGAAGTAGGTAGTTGAGTGAACCATTTCAAGTTCCGCAGTCAGTCGGTCCAATTCTAATAGATGTTCAGGAAGCTTGATTTGAATGTTCCTGCGTGCTTCTTGAACGGCATAATGGTTGGTGACTAGTGTGGTATTCTCCTGGAGTAGGACCAGGAACCGTGAAACAAGACTCCCGGACCTTGCCGCTGAGAAAAGGATGCAGGCGTCCAAAAAGATACGCATCACAAATTGAACTTTTTGAGCTTTGCTTCTTCGTGTTCGAATTCGGCGATGCGTTCCTCGCTGTAGATTTCAACAGGGATCATGACCCCGGGTTTAAGATGAACGCCGCCACCTTCTTCGTTTAAAATCAATTGTCCTCCCTTTTCCAAACCGAGTTTTTTTCGGATCTCTTTGGGGAGCGTTAGGGAACCACGTTCGTTGACACGTATGATCGTATCCATAAAATCAGTATTACTGAAATACTGAAACATTGCAATGCTGATGCCGGTTTTTTGTGGGAGAGGGTCTTCATCATAAATTACCTAATAGCACCGGAGTCACGGTTATCCATTTGGTTTCAGTGTTCCCTTTTTAACCAATTCCCTGGCGAGTTGTTCGGGTGAGACGACCTTTACACCTTGGATTTTTTTATTCTGTTTTTCTGACTTCTTTCCAGGTGAGGCCGAATTTGAGCAGGTATTTCCTCAGGCGATCGGAGTCGTTGGGGGATTTGAGATGTTGGCGGCTGACGGAGAAGAGACGGCGCCCGGCTTCGGCCATGGTTGGGGCTTCGCGGCATACTTGAAGAACGGTTGCAAGTTGGGCTTTGTTGAACAGGTCTAGTTTTTGGGAGATGTGTTCCGGCAGGGTGTTTTGATGCGGTTGGTCCGGATTGGATGTTGCCAGGTTGGTATGAGGGGACCAAAGTGTCTTCAATCTTGCCGTTTCTTCCTTGACGTCTGCACGTGTGATGCGTCTGCCTCCTGCCAGGGTGGCCATGCGGGAAACGGCTGCGTTGAGGTCGCGAAAGTTTCCTGTCCATTTTGCTTCCGGGCTCAGAGCGAATGAAAGGAAGGTGTCGCGTGCTTCCTTGTTCATGGAGACGTGTTGACCGGTTTGGCTGGCGTAGCGCGTGAGTTCAAACTCAAGGTTGGGCTCCAAGTCCTCCCGGCGGTCTTGCAGGCCGGGCAGATGAAAGGTCCAAAGGTTGATGCGCGCGAACAGGTCCTCTCGAAACAGTCCTTCTCTGACAGCCTCAGATAAATCGCGGTTGGTGCCAGCGATGAGTTGGAAGTTGCTTTCCACTTCGCTGTCCGATCCTAACGGGAAAAAGCGTTTCTCTTCGATGGCCCGGAGTAGCATCGCCTGCTCGTCCAATCCCAATTCGCCGATCTCATCGAGAAACAGCATGCCTTCGTGCGCGGACATCAGGCACCCCTTACGGGCGTTCTGAGTCCCGGTGAAAGCACCACGCACATGGCCGAACAGATTGCTCATGGCGGATTCACCCCGCAAGGTGGCGCAATTGACTTCCACGAATGGTCCGCTCAATTGTCTGCGCGCTTTTTTCAGTTCGTAAATTTTTCGGGCAAGATGTGATTTACCTGCTCCGGTCGGTCCCATCAGCAGCATCGGCGCTTTCGATCGCACCGAGACCGTTTCCATCGATTCAATCAGTTGGTTGTAGGCCACGTTCCGTGTGGCGATGCCTGATTTGAGGAAATCCAGGGCTTCGTCCTTTTCTTCCTGAAACCGATCGGCGATGCGGTCATAGCGGGATAGATCCAAATCGATGATGTGGTATCTCCCTAATTCTCCCGAGTTGCGGCGCTTTGGTGGAGATGTCTGGATCAGGCGTGCGGGAAGGTGGCCTGATTCGGTCAATAGGAACAGGCAGATCTGTTGGACGTGGGATCCGGTGGTGATGTGGATGTAGTATTCCTCCCGATCCGTATCGAACGGATAGCGGGTGGCGAAATCATGGAGCGTCTCGAAAACTTCCTCAAAATCCCAGGGGTCGCGAAAGGTGCCGTCATGTTGGATAACTTCCGTCTCGGGTGAAGCCTGGCGGATGTCTGTGCTGACTTGTTTGGCCAATGCTTTACTGCGCGGTGCCCGGATGAGGTCCAATCGGTTGATCAGTAGATCCTCGTGTTGGAAGAGGGAAACGGTTGGGCGCCACAGATCCCAACGTCCCGGGCCGGCTCCTTTGTCCATGACGGAACCCAAAATGCCAATGACGACTTTCTTCATGAAGGGAGTAAGGTAGTAAAAATTCTAAGTTGTTCAAAAAAAATAGAAAAATATCTACTAATTTGCAAGTGCCTTTTTCCTGTTGGTTGAGCTGGGATATTTTGTAACAGATTGAACCACAAACGATAGAGAAAATACGTGTGCAAAAAATCCAGGTTGGCACATATAATGATTGATGAGGTGCCGTTGAGCTTGATGCAATCAGGATTAAACCACCTGTTTCGGAAGTTTGACTTCAGAAAGATACGAGTGATGAAAGCGAAAGATTTACAAAAGATGGGCGTTCCTTATGGGAAACCAACCGAGTTGGCACAGGCGTTTATGGCTCAGTTCCGGCTGAAAGGTGGTGAGATTGCCGCCCTTCGAGGCGAGATACAGGCTGTTTTGGATGCGCCGGTGGATTTTTTGAACGACCCTTTGAGAGGCGCTTTTGCCAAGGCAGTGACCGAGGTGCCGGTGTTTGAACCTTGCGAACCCGCACCTTGGAAATTGTGGGGAAAAGATCTGGAGCCCGAGTCCGTCAAGCAGATGGAACGGGCCTGCCAATTGCCGATCTCGGTGCAAGGTGCCTTGATGCCGGACGCCCACTTGGGTTATGGCCTGCCAATCGGGGGGGTGTTGGGGACGGAAGGCGCGGTGATTCCGTATGCGGTGGGTGTTGATATTGCCTGCCGGATGAAATTGTCGGTGGTGGATTTGCCGGTGAAGGATTTGGATCGTAAGAAGGATCGCCTTGCCGGGGCCATCAATGCCGAGACCCGTTTCGGTATCGGCGCATCCTTCAAACAAAAGCGGGCGCACGACGTGATGGATGCGGATTGGGATGTGAGCCCGGTGACCCATCGTTTGAAAGACAAGGCGTGGAGCCAACTCGGAACGAGCGGGAGCGGGAACCACTTCGTGGAATTCGGTACCTTCGAATTGAACGAAGAAGTAAAAGGACTTGCACCCGGAACGTACCTGGCTCTGTTAAGCCATAGCGGAAGCCGTGGAACGGGGGCTCAGGTCTGCGATACTTACAGCAAACTGGCCATGAAGGCACACCCTGAATTGCCTCGTGAGCTGAAACACCTTGCCTGGTTGGATCTGGATTCCGAAGAGGGCGCCGAGTATTGGAATGCGATGGAATTGATGGGGCAGTATGCCGCCGCGAATCACGCCTGCATTCACCGTCATGTGTTGGAGTATCTCGGAGTGGAATGCCTGCTGGATATTGAAAACCACCACAACTTTGCCTGGAAAGAAACGCATGAGATTGACGGCCAGGCACGCGAACTGGTGGTTCACCGAAAAGGAGCGACACCTGCTGGAAACGGTGTCCTGGGATTCATTCCCGGATCAATGGCTTCGCCGGGTTTCCTGGTACGTGGGAAAGGAAGTGCTGAATCCTTGAACTCGGCATCCCACGGCGCCGGACGTGTCATGAGCCGAACCAAGGCGATGCGATCGTTCGAATGGGGGCCGGTGAAAAAATTGTTGAAAGAGAAACAGGTCACTTTGATGTCGGCTGGTTTGGATGAAGTGCCGATGGTTTACAAAGACATTCATCAGGTGATGGATGCCCAGTCGGATCTGGTGGAAATCCTTGGTCAGTTTGATCCTCGGATTGTCAAAATGGCCCCGCATGGAGAAAGGCCGGAAGATTGATATGATTGAAATAGATGGTTCATTGGGAGAAGGCGGCGGACAGGTGCTGCGGACATCATTGAGTTTGTCCATGATCACCGGATCTCCCTTTCGGATAAAAGGGATACGTGCCGGTCGTCGAAAACCAGGGTTGATGCGGCAGCACCTGACCTGTGTCCGTGCCGCAGCTGAAATATCCGACGCCAGAACGAGCGGCGCAGAATTGGGCTCCACCGATTTGACCTTTGCGCCGGGACCGATCAAAGGAGGGGAGTATACCTTTTCAGTCGGCTCTGCAGGAAGTGTCACCCTGGTTTTTCAGACCGTTCTGCCAGCTCTGATGCTGGCGGATGCGCCATCGAGTCTGGTATTGGAAGGAGGGACGCATAATCCGATGGCGCCTTCATTTGATTTCCTCGATCGATGTTTTCGGCCTGCTTTGGCCGGGATGGGCGGGGAGGTTTCCATGCGATTGATCGCGCATGGATTCTTCCCCGCCGGGGGCGGAAGGATGGAGGCCGAGATTCAACCTGTTAAAGAGTGGAAGGAGCTGGACTTGACTGAATCGGGTGAGGTTCGGTCGCGGAAAGGCAAGATCCTCTTGAGTCATCTGCCGGATGACATCGGGCAGCGCCAGGTTCGTATGTTGAAAAACAAACTGAACTGGCCGGTCGATTGTTTTGAGCAAAAACAAGTCAAACCTGCTCACGGACCGGGCAACGCTGTGGTAGTGGATATACAGCGAGGGGAGCATGTGTAAGTGTTCACCGGGTTTGGGCAGCGGAATATGTCTTCGGGGAAAATGATTCAACAAATGATCCATGAAATTCGTGAATACATGGCCTGCGATGCGCCGGTGGGAGAGCATTTGTCCGATCAACTGATGTTGCCCCTGGCGCTCAGCCGCAAAGGACGCTACCGCATGGCCAAAGCCAGTTCACACGCATGGACCAATTTGTCCGTGATCGACACATTTCTTCCAAATCGAATCACGATGGTGGAACTGGGGGATGGGACGATGTTGGTGGAGGCGTGAGCATCAGGTAGAACGTGGCGTCCCTGCCGCGTTCCTTGGGGTATTCATTGTTTCTATTGCCTTTCGTTTGGGAAGCCTTTGGTGGGACGATGCGCATTTGGACTTTCCATTCGAAGGCATGTTTGAAGATGTTTCCCACAAGGGTTGCGTGACGGGACGTCCCGCAGCTACCTTGTGCGCTCGAGGTATTCTTTCCAGTTGGTATCCTGTTTGATCAGGCCTTTGATCCATTGTTGATGGAGGTCGGGGTGGATGTCTTTCAATTGTGATGCCTGTGCTGCCATGTCCTCGCGCCGGATCAATCCCTGGGAGGACTGTATCAAGTTACGTGACCATTCACGAAATGCGTCCATCACTTCAGGATTGGATGGGGTGTTAACGGTTTGCGTGTTGATTTCTCGCATGACTGGCACCAAGTCCAAGGCGGTGAGCAATGGTTTTGGAAGGTTCGGTTGCATTCTTTCGAGTGCCGCGCCGACTTCCATGGCTTGTTGGGGATTCGATTCAATTAAAGCATTCATTTTCGATGTCAGGGATGGTATGGCTGACTTGGCTTCGGTTTCCAACGAAGCGAGCGCGAGGACATCGGATTGGGTGAATTGATTGGATTCGATGCGCTGGATGATGTTCTGGAGGGTGTTTGGATTGGATTCAAGTTCAGCAATCAGTGCCTGCGCTTCGGGTGTCATCGATGGCAAAGGCGTGCGCATGGAGTGGCCTTGCAGTTCTTCCGGTTTGATGGCTTTGAGCAGGACATCCACCATTTCGCCCCAATCCGGATTGGCGTCCGCGAGTTGCATCAAAGCAGGGACTGCTGTGTCCGCCTTGGCGCCCAGTTTCCAGAGAATCATTAAGGTGAGTCGTTGATTTTCATCCTCGATATCCCGGTCTGGTTGTAGGGAGCCAGCGAGAATTTCAATGGCTTCCGTTGGCGCGGAACCTTCCGTCTGTGCCAGGATCTGGGCTGCCAACATACGGTTGGATGGATTTTCATCCTTTAAATACGGATTCAGCAATGATCGAATTTCATCGGGTCTGTCTTTAAAATTTGCCATCATGATCGGAGCTTGGAAACCGGCGATATGTTTTGTTTCTTCAGAAGTCTCCATCAGTGCACCTACGATGCTGGCGTACTCCTGAGGTTCGGTTAAAATCTGACTGAGGGCGTAAAAGGTTTTATCCATCCATTTACCCGGTTGAATGGTACCGTCTCGCAACTTCTCTTCGATCCAGGGCAATGCTTCCTTATGTTGCGGCCACATTAAGGGCAACAAACCCATGGCCCGAATCCGGACGTGCAACTCTGGATCATTCAATGCCTCCATCATCATTTCCCAGAATTGCCCTCTCTGTGCGACCGGTATTCCTTGTAGAAACGTTTCAGCAGGATCGTCCGCAAATCTTGCCGTTTCTTCAGCTGTGAGCAACGCCTGGAATTGGTCGCGCAGGGATTGGGATTCTTCTGGATTTTGAGTCGAGGCATTCAGTTGTTCGACTTGTTCCAGGATACCGGGTTTGACGGTTTCTCCTATCTGTCGCCTGGATGATGATTCATCCTGTTTGGAGACGGAGTTCGCTGCATGGGCGTCGTTTTTGATGCGCTGTTGCATGAAGAACAGGGTTCCGCAGCTGACGACGATTCCTATTCCAATCAATGAGGCTGTTTTGAGTTTCATGATGCTGATGAGTGATGCAAGGGTGGATGTTGTGGCGGAAAGGGTCGATGCGCTGTGAACGGCTGACAGGACACTCGCTGCGAGTGTGGCTGGTATGACTTGGGCGGAGGTTTGTTCGAGGCATATGGTCAAACTTGCCGAAGAGATCGTGATGCCTCTTCGATCAAACCACTGCCTTAGTTTTTCCACAGTACGCCGCACTCGTTTTCTGGCGGCATCCTCACCGATTCCCAGAGTGGAACCTACTTCGCGGAGGCTTTGTTTTTGAAAGAACCTGAGCAATAACAACTGTCGATCATCTTCTTTCAGGGAATCTACGGCGTCGTCCAGCAACGGTAGAATGGGTTCCCATGTGTCCTGCGAATTTTGGTCTGGCATGCCGTTCTCTTTCAACTTCCGCAAACGTTCGGTTTGTTGAATATCTTTTTTGATGCGCTCTTTGGATTTCAATAAAGCCGTTCTGTGAAGCCAGGCTCCCAATGAACCCGAAGGGGCTAGAGTCTTCGCCTTTTCGGCCAACACAATGAAGGTGGATTGAGTTACTTCTTCGGCCGCATCCCGGTTTCCCGTCTTGCGCAACGCGGTGGCATACACCATCTGAAGGTGTTGCTTGACCACCGACTCGAAGGCGGACTCTGATCCGGACCTCACATATTCGGCTAATTGTTTCCAATCTTCCATATCCTGTAATAATATGGAGGTTCCCAACCAAACCGGACATTATTTTTTGAGGAAGAAGTTTTTCACAAACCGAGCTACTGAACCAAGGATTCGGTGCAAGAAAAACGGCAAGGAAACGACTTGGATCTATTCAATGATCTGAACTATGTGAATTTCATCCGTGGTCATTTTTTGGTGAAAAATGCGCAATGCAATAAGGTGGAGCAACTAGGTAAAAATTAGAATTGAAAATAACCAACGTTCACATGGCCGCAGAAGCATTCTCTGGTGCATTCCTGGATCAGTTTGACACCGCCGTAATGATTACTGGTGATACAGATTTGGAATTCGCCAAGCCTGCGAACGATCCCCGGCGCGTCCCTCCAATCCGGTACATAGGTATGAGGTTGCCGCTTTGTGACATGTAACAAAGGTGCGTATCGCGGAGTCTGTCAGCCTGTGTTTATTTGATGTCCACCTTTCCGGTGTGCATATCGTAAACGGCCCCTACAATCTTGAGCTTTTCGGCTTGGAGACTTTTTCTCAGATCTGGAACTCTTGACAGTTTGCGAACTGCGAGGTCCACGTTTCGTTGAACCGCCTGGTCGATCCTTTTTTCACGAGGCTGGTCTTCCGGGATTCCCACGATGGACGGTTCGATCTGGTAAAGCAAGGAAACGACTTCGGCGGGTTCGCCTTCCACATTGGTCAGATGGTCCAGGGTGGCGGTAACTGCTCCACAGCTGGAATGCCCCATCACAACGATGAGGTGGGTACCCAAATGGTCGATGGCGTATTCGATGCTCGCAATGACATCTGTGTCGACCACGTTGCCCGCCACCCGGATCACGAACAGATCACCCAATCCCTGATCGAACACCAATTCCGGTGGAACCCTTGAATCACTGCACCCCAGGACGACCGCAAATGGATGTTGACCTTTCTCAAGGGATTGGCGCCAATCGACGGCTTCATGTGGATGCCTTGGGTGACCCTTCATGAACCGCTCATTGCCTTCCCTCAGTTTCTTGAGGGCTTCTTCAGAACTCAACTGTTTGGCTTGTTCGTCGGTGTGTCCCTCAGCGGCGTGAAGGCCAATATGAGCTGAAAGGGTGATCAGGAGTAAAAGGCTGAAAAGTTTCATATCTCAATTTCGAATTTCAACGAGTTAAGGAAAGAGGGAGATGGTCCCTGCATTTCATTGCTGATAATACCCTGAATCCATTCATCAAGTCCATGCTTCAATCATTGCTTATGGGAAAAAAGGATCGTATTACTATACGAAGCATTTCATGAATACGTATTTCAAAAGAATGGTTCGGAGCCTTCGGTGGTGGTTGTTGTGCTTTGTTTGTTCAGGATGGGTTGTCGGTGCAACCCAATCCGTCAGCGCTGCGGTGCAATCCTCTAAACCCAATTTTCTGTTTATCATTGCCGATGATTGCACCTACACCGACCTGGGTGTTTATGGTGGTCAGGCGGCTACACCGCATCTGAATCAGCTGGCCAGGGAAGGCATGATGTTTTCCAGATGTTTTCAGGCGGCGCCGATGTGTTCACCCACCCGGCATTGTCTTTATACCGGCATCTATCCGGTCAAATCCGGAGCGCACCCCAATCACACCTTTGTCAAACCCGGCACGCGCAGCATAGCTCATTATCTGAAGGAAGGCGGATATCGTGTGGCGTTGAGTGGCAAGACGCATATCAATCCTCCCGAATCGTTTCCCTTCGAATACTCCAATGCGAAAGGGAAGGGTGGAGGCGGTGGGAATCCCGATATGGATGCCGTTGACGCGCTCTTCAAAGACACCGCCGATACCGGGCAACCTTTCGCATTGTTTGCCTGCTCCAACGAACCGCACACGCCTCACAACAAGGGGGACGCCTCGGCGTATCCGCCCAATCAATTGGAATTGCCTCCTCACTTCGTCGATACACCGGAGGTCCGTGAGGCATTTTCGAATTACCTGGCCGAAGTGACTTATTTCGATGGTCAGGTCGGACAATGTCTTGAGTTGTTGGAAAAGTATGGTCTTGAAGATAATACGATGGTCATGGTGGTGAGCGAACAGGGTAATTCATTTCCGTTTGCCAAATGGACTTGTTATGACAAGGGCTTGCAGAGTGGCATGATTGTTCGATGGCCGGGCAAGATCAAACCCGGTACTCGGACGGATGCCATGGTGGAATATGTGGACGTGGTGCCGACCTTTCTTCAAGCCGCCGGGTTGCACTTGCCGCATGTGCTCGATGGACAATCGTTTGTTCCCGTGTTGAGAGGCTGGACCGATCATCACAAACAATACAGTTTTGGTTTACAAACCACACGTGGTATCAATCACGGTTCCGATTATTATGGGATACGTTCCGTGCGATCCGATCGGTTTCGCTACATCCGTAATCTGACATCCGAAGCAGCTTTTCAAAACACCATGATGAAGAGCGTCTGGTGGAAATCCTGGGTGGAGCAGGCGGAGAAAGGTTCCGAACATGCGCAGAAGATGGTGCATCGGTTTCAACATCGTTCGGCCGAAGAGTTGTATGATTCGGAAAAGGATCCATGGAATTTGGTGAATCTGGCGGATCGACCCGAATTTCAATCTGTCAAAGGGCAATTATCTCAAGCGTTGGATGACTGGATGCAGGATCAAGGGGATGCCGGGCAGGGAACCGAGCTGGATGCGCTCAACCGTCAATGGCGTAACCGGGCGCGCTGAATTCAGGGTGTTATTCCGGCAGCCGGGTAAGCGTTCAAGGTCACTGTAAAAGTGGACCCTTGTCCTTCCTGACTTTCGGCTTCAATTCTTCCGCCCATTTCTGTCACAAGCTTTTCGCACAAGGCAAGCCCAAGCCCTGTTCCTTCGATGTTCAAGGTGGATTGTTCGATGTCCAGCCGATCAAAAGGTACGAAGAGTCGATGCATTTTTGTTGCCGGAATCCCGATGCCATTATCGGTGAAACTGATCTGTAAAGCATGGTTCGTGACTGCCGAGACGCTTATTTCCAAGGTGCCGCCTTCTTTGTTGTATTTGATGCCGTTGGAAGCCAGATTCAGACAGATCTGCCGGATGCGGCGTTGATCACCAACGACCTCCTGTTTGTAACTGCATCTGGATTTCAACCGGATGTCGATACGATGCGTTTTGGCGATCGGCTGGATCATCTCCGCGATTTCTTCGGTCAAGGCAACAATCTGAACCTTTTCTTTGGAGACAGAGATTTCACCGGTATCGATCTTTGAAAGATCGAGGACTTCATTGATCAGTTTCAGCAGGTGTTCTCCCAATTTACGGATCAGACCGATATGAGTTTTATGTTCGGCCACAATGTCCTCAAGTTGCAAAATGGTGGAGAAGCCGATGATGCTGTTCAACGGTGTTCTGAGTTCGTGGCTGACCCTGGATAGAAAACTGCTCTTTGCCCTGTTTGCGGATTCCGCCAGTTCTTTGGCCAGAGCCAAGGTGCGTTCGGTGCGGGCATCGGAAATAAGTTTGTAGGTGCTCATGTGAAAAGTCAGCGCCGACACCAGCGTTCCCATGCCGAGCATGATTACAAAATGGTACCAATTCGAATCCTCGAAGGACGCCGGCCCTGCAGCAATCCAAATCACCCACGCCAATATCAAAAAGCTCAGGTAATGACTCCAGACAGTCACGACAAATGCAAAGCCAAGAATGACCAACATGAAATTGGTGGATTGAATGGCTTCTTTTGTCAGGTAGAGATGCATGCCTGAATTGATGCACAGCACCAGGGCGATACTGAAACCGACAAGATAGGTTTGTGTGGGGGTGGTTTGAAAGCGCTTTGAAGTCAGGGACAGAAATCCAAAGAACAAAGTGGATATCGAACCGGTGACCGATAGCCATATCGCCGCCTTGCTGTCCTTGATCATCATCGGGTGAAGAAACGACAAGATAAAATAAACACCAAACAGGCAGATCGAAACGGGCCGTAATCGTCTCTTGAATTCCTTCAGCAGGATGAGCTGATCCCGGTCATCCAATGGGCTGATGTTTCCGCCGAAAAAACGGTTCAGTAAATGTGTGAATGTTCCCTTTAAGTCCATGCGTATGTCGTCCCTTTGCGTCGCATTGAAGGATTCAGGCTTTCCTTGGGTGGTGCTTCAGGGTGCGTGGAATGTTCGGTGCAGTATGAACGGAAGCAATCCATCTGCAATTCAATTCGGCATGAAGCATCATAAGAAATGCGGTCCCAGATTGCAAATCTACCATTTAGCTGCCACCCGGATCGGGCGCAGTTCAAAAAATAGAAGCCTATTATCAGAGGGATAAGCTCCGTCTTACACCCACTTCAAACCTCAGGGCACCGGAACTGTTTTCACGC
>CAYPZD010000111.1:0-8272 GCA_964415055.1 uncultured Verrucomicrobiota bacterium
ACAATTCCTTCCCCGCCATACTCCATGGCATGATCCAATATTTGCAGATGACCGACGCCATTCTCAATCTCCGATGTAAAAACCAGCCTTGCCCAACCATAGGCCGTTGACTTAACAAATGGAATCGAAGAAGAAAAACTCATGGCAGGCGTCCTGAAGGCAAGGAACACCGGTTCGGAAAAATCGACATCACCAGCCCCTACAGTTAAAAGGTCATATTCTCCTGCTTGAATGTTATTCTCCGCAAAAAAATCCCCCTCGCGAACCCTGAACACACTGGCACCTTCGTCAAGGGTGGTCATTGTTAACCTAAACAAACCGGAATCATTAACAGGTTCAAAAAGGACTCCCGTAAAATCGCGCAAGTTCGGAATCCCTCCTTCACCCACCTCATATTCTTGATCGATACGAATTTCGTAAAAATGCGGCGGTTCTCCTCGCAAGCTTATATGATCCGTCCCTATCTGGGCATTCAGATACGGAAAACACGCTAACATTCCCAAAAGAGCCAGCCAACAATGGGCCCGTCGAAGCCATGATTTCACACTCATTTCTTTCACCTATTCCATTTCATAAGGCAACAGATCCCAAAGGTTGCATGGATTCTAAAAAAACACTCACCAAATGCATCTACCATGAGAAAATGAACTCTGGTTGCCGAGGGTTGAAATGTCAGAACGAAGCACACCTAACCAAAAAAAGAATAATAGTCAAAACCCAAACACATACATTGCAAAGGCATTACATAATCTGTCTGCAATAATATGTCCATGCATTATATCCACTTCATCAACGTCAACTATTTCAACAACATCCAGAAAGCCCATAAAACACCCGCCCCCACGACCAATCCGTAGCCGCATTCGCCAGAATGTGGCCCCGACTCAAGGAACGGGTAATGATGTGATGTAACAAAGGATATTGTACACGCACGGCCACCTTCTTGCGAAGTCCGCTACGCGAAAAGCTCGTGAGCGATGTTGCCGTGGATGTCGGTGAGTCGAAAATCGCGGCCGGCGTGACGGTAGGTCAGGCGTTCGTGATCGAGCCCCAATGCGTAGAGTAAAGTGGCATGCAAGTCGTGCATATGGATGGGGTTTTCCACCGGGCGATATCCAAATTCATCGGACGTTCCATAGGTCAACCCAGCCTTGACGCCTCCCCCGGCCATCCACATGGTGAATCCCTGCGGATGATGGTTGCGACCGTTCTTGTTTTCCGCAGTGGGCGTGCGACCGAATTCTCCGCCCCACAACACGAGGGTGTCTTCCAGCATGCCCCGTTGTTCCAAGTCCTGTAAAAGACCGGCGATCGGTAGGTCCACTTTGGCGGATTCGTCGATGCTGCCCTGTTCGACTTTCTGATGATGGTCCCAGGTGTAGTTGGTCGAGACCTGAATATACCGCACCCCCTGCTCCGCAAATTTACGCGCCAGCAAACATTGGCGACCGAAATTGTCAGTGGGTTCCGATCCGATTCCGTAGAGTGCATGGGTTGATTTGGATTCGTTGTCCAAATCCATAATGGGAGGCGCAGTCGTTTGCATTCGAAAGGCCTGCTCATAACTTTCGATCAATCCTTCAATCCCCGGATCACGCGCTGCCTGCTCGAGATGCTTGCGATTCATGGATTGCACGAAGTCCAATTGTGAACGCTGAGATTGAGTGGATTGCCTCGCGTTCGTCAAATTGGGAATGATGGCCTTGGAAATGGGCGTTTCGGCCGAGCCAATGGCCATGCCCTGATGGATGGCCGGAAGAAACGCGCTACCGTAATTCTGAACACCGCCGTGTCCTCGAGGCGGTGAGATGGTGATGAAAGCAGGGAGATCATCCTTCGCATCCCCCAGTCCATAACTGACCCAGGCACCCACGCTGGGTCGCACCAGATTGGCTTTGCCTGTGTGCAGGTTCAACAAGGCTTCACCGTGAGCCTGACCTTCGGTATGCAACGACCGAATCATGCAGAGCTTGTCTGCCTGCCTGGCCAGGTGGGGCATGAGATTGCTCATCCAGATGCCACTTTGACCATACTGTTTGAACGGAAACGGTGAACCCAGCAATTCCCCCATATTGCCCCGCTCCAATCCAAGATCCTTACCGTGAAGCTGCGAACCAGCACGATCATTGAGCAAAGGTTTGGGGTCAAACAAATCGACATGACTCGGGCCACCCCACATAAAGAGAAAAATCACCCGTTTGGCTCGGGGACGGAAATGTGGACGCTTCTTGAAACCATCCCCCATCGGTTTACCGGAGGTCCCGCTCTGAGCAAGGAGCGATGAGAACGCCATATGAGCAAACCCACAAGCGCTGGTCTGCAACATGCCGCGTCGATTGATCAAGGGTGTGAAAGAATGACAACTCATATCTAATCCAGAAATTGAAATCGGCTCATGGAAAACATCGCGTGACAGAGAGCGGACCAGGCTTCCAGTTCGGGATTTTCCGATCCATCACGTTCCAACTGTTTTTGGGTTTGCTTGATAAAATCCAAAAAGGGCTTCACCTCGCCTTCAGCTGCCGTTCGTTGAAACATGGTTTCGTATAAGTGCCGCAATCGGGTTGATGCCTCTTCTTTCAAAAAACGCTGTGCAGTGGCTTTGGACAAATCCATCACCATGTCATCATTCAACAGGTAGAGTGCCTGAATGGCCACGGTGGTTTGCGGCCGCGCGCCCGTCGTGGCATGTGGATCGGCGAAATCGAACACATCAAAGATTTCGGGAAGATCATTTCGAATGGCAGGGAGATAAAGACTGCGATTCGGAAAATCCGTCCGTCGCCGATTCTTGTTGTCGCCGACCGCTGTGGCCTGATCGCCGAGATACCAGACCGACGATTGCATCGGAGTCAAATCGAGTTTACCAGCGACAGTTAACATGGCATCGCGCAGACTTTCCGGGTCGAGACGCCGGCGGTGCGCTCGCCAGAGCAAGGCATTATCCGGATCAACAGCATGCGCCTTTGCATCGTGCATGCTGCTCAAAGCAAAGGTCCGGCTGAGGACGATTTCGCGGACAAGGGATTTGACGGACCATCCAGATTGAATGAGACGCGAAGCAAGGTAGTCGAGCAATTCAGGATGAGAAGGTTTTTCCCCCGTTCGCCCGAAGTTATCCACGGTTCGAACCAAACCACGTCCGATCAGATGATGCCAAACCCGATTGGCAAATACTCGGGCGGTCAATCGCCCCGCCCCATTTTCCACATCGGTCAACCAGCGCGCCAATTCCAGTCGCCCGCTCTCGCCTTCGGGGATGTGGGCTTGCTCTTTTCCTACCACGCGAAGAAAACCTCGTGGCACCTGATTTTCCGGTTTATCAAACTGACCAGCTCGACGCACCGGTTCATCCTTTGGCTCATCCACATCCGTCGGCACCATGGCCCGGGGTGGAATGCCAGGAGGATGCTTCAAAATGTCTGCGAAGGATGCGATCCATTCTTTTTGAAAACGTATCCGGTCTTCAAAATTACGCGACTTGTCCTTGCTTTGCTCAGACAGAGCCCTGGGGTGCTTTTCAGCCAGTTTGTCCAGTTCGGCTTCATCCTGTTTTTCCAGAAGTTCCAAGGCTGACTCGGCTTGCTTTTTGGATTCGACGACTTTGGGCCGCTCGCGCCAGTATTTTTCGTAGGCGGCATTTAGCTCATCCCCCTTTTCGCCCAAACCAACCAATTGTTCCATCACACGCTGTTGACCGAGCATGTGACGTTGCTGCATGACGCGAGTGGATGTAAAAATACCGGCCAGCGCATAGTAATCATCGGTCGGAACAGGCTCGAACTTGTGATCATGACAACGGGCGCATCCCAGCGTGAGCCCCAGGACAGACCGGCCGATGGTGTCGATCTGTTCATCGGCGACATCCATGCGTTGCTTGTTGGGGTTGACACCCAGCAACACCTTGGGCCCGATCACCAGGAATCCCGATGCAATGCGTTGTTGATCTCGTTGTTCGATGGTGTCAAAGGGCAACAAGTCTCCGGCGATCTGTTCGAGAAGAAAACGGTCAAAAGGCATGTCATCGTTCATCGCCTGAATCACCCAGTTCCGATAACGCCAGGCCTCACGGAACAGGAAATTCTCATCCAATCCATTGGAATCCGCATAACGAGCCAGATCCAGCCAATGCCGCCCCCACCGCTCGCCAAACTGAGGCGAACTCAACAAACGATCCACCAAACCTTCCAAGGCGGATTCTGAGGGATGATCGATATAGGATTGCCGTTCGTCCCCCGAAGGAGGCAACCCCGTCAACTGCACATAAAGCCGACGCACCAAATCGGACGGATCCGCCGGACTCACCGATGCGAGCCCCTCGGATTGAAGGCGGGCTCCAATAAACGTATCAATGGTGGATAAATTTCCGTCTGTCGAAAAGCCAGGCCTCCGCCAGGTCAACGGTTGAAAGGCCCAATGATCACGTCCGGATTCAAGCAAATCGACTGCAGTTTGGCGTGACGGTTCATCAATATCCGACGACACCAACGGCGCTGCCGCCCAGCACTCATTCACTGAAATAAGGCATACAACTACCGCAATCATTGACAGGCAAATCCACTGCCATGATTGACGGTTCACTAATACCCTGGTTTGGCTGTTTTCCATGGCGTAGCTTTAAATGAAAGCAAGCAACCGATTCTTGTCTGGGATGGAAAAAACATGCTCTAAACCGGGAGTCATTGCAAGCCACAAGACTGGCAATGGATTCAGAACAAACAGCCAATCCACCGCATGCCGAACATAAACATTCGGCAACCCCCTTATGGAGTGCTGTAGCTCGATACAGCTTTGGATACCTCAGGGAAACGTGAAAGACACCCTCATGCCAGCAGCACCCGGCTCCTCATGGTGGAACCTCCACCAATGCATGCTCATGCCAATATATTTGGACCACTTCTTGGATACGGTCTGCAGTCCCAAATCGTGTCCAGAGTCCACGATGGCACACTGACACGTCATTAGTTTCCATCATAAGCAATGGAATGCAATCGGCACAAACAAACCACAACGTTCCCCTATCGTATCCAAAGCTGTGTCGAGCCACAGCACTCCAGAGCGCGCTTGAGTGGTTCGGATATTTCAGAGCTCGCGAACAATGTCCCTTCGCAACCTACATCACTTCAGTCTTTTGACTTTCAGTCGAATACTGCCTTTGTTGTTTTCGTAAAAGTGCCAGGCGTCATTGGGGAAAGCATACAAATAGCCGGGAGTTTTTACTCTAAATGCAGATGCTTTGGTTCCGTAGAGGGGAAGACATATGTACTCGTGAGGGGTCGGACTTCCATCGTTGTTGACCGGATCGGCAACGCCTTTATCATTGGCAATGGCACCGATCATCGAAAACCAATCGGCCTCCTCCACTCGTTTGGTGCCGTAAAAATCCGTGGAGGCATTGGTCTTGTCAAAAAGCTTCTCGAACTTGCCCCAAAGACTCCCGCCAAAGCGCACCACATCCCCCATGGTAAATTCACGATCCTTTTCTGTTCCCCGCCAATCACAGGCATCCTTTTTATCAATCCACTCGCCAGAAGATTCAAAAACATATGTCTCACCTGCCTTGAGATAAATCCCGGTCTTGTTCCAACGATTTGACGCAAAAACATCTATCTCCAATGACTGGTTTTTCTTGAGGCGTTTTGTCGGCCAATAATCGGGATATTTGATCAAGTTGGCCGACTGGCGGATCAAGACCGTGTCATGCAGTTCCTTGTTGCCTTGAATGATTGCGGGCACATTGCGGGGCCGTGACCGAAGCGCCTGAAATACCCCCTTGTAGGAATTGTGTATCACACCTAGAGGGTTGGGATGAATCTGCCCGGAGACATCCGAAAACGCCAATCCCGCTTTTTTCGCCTCGCTGATCATCCATTCCAAAGCGCCATCCGAAAGTCCTGAATCTTCATATCCACCTCCCACATCGCTATGCACTCCGGGAAACCATTTTTCAACCGCGTCCGCATGCCTCGCAAGGTTGGACCACCGGGTCACGGTAAAGCTCGCGCGTATCTCGTCCAATGCCATGGCATGACGTCCCACTTTCACATGTTTCCCCAGCGATTTGTCGTGAAATTCCCACTTACGTTTTCGATCAAACAGTGCGTTCAAAAGCTCGGCGTCATCCGGAATGCCCGCGGCACCGACGGTGTCCCATACACCAAGGAAATCAATGGGAACTGGATCTGCCTGGTGGAAGAAACATCCTTTGTAATCGGACTGGAATCGAAGCAAATGTTGCCCTTTGCGCCGGTAAGCCGCATAGGCAGCTTTGACGGCTTTCCACCGACCGCGGGAACGTTGTTTTCTGGAGAGCTTGGAAACAATGTCCACTTTTTCATGCTTGGCTGTGCGCTTGTCAACTTTGGAAAGATCCAGCAAACCGCCGGCCAACATACCTCCGAGACTGCGCACAGTAAAAGCACCCCGACTGAACCCAAACATAAAAATGCTGTCGCCCGCCTTGTAATGGTCAGCAAGCCAATAATAGGCGCTTTCAATGTGTTCCCCAAGACTGGAACCGAAAGCTCCGTCCAGAATTTTACTTAGTTTGCCTCCTTCCGTGCCGACACCGGTGTGGTAATACTTCTCCTGCGCAACACCGTTGTCTTCATCGGCGAGAGCTCGATAAATCTTATAAACATTGGTTGGTGCTGGCACACCGTTATCCTCCTGGGATGGCGTGTTCCAGGTACCGTCAAAACACACGATTAATTTCTTAGACATAACAGTTGCTTCTGCTGGTTGATTCCAAAGGATATCCTTCAGTCAATCAAACCAGCTCTACCACTGTAATGCGTCAAAAACACAGGATGAAGGTCATTTTTTTGAAAAAAACCGAAGCAACAACGAGTTTATTCGAAATTCAGGGAACATTCGCGGATATGCCACATGAGTCAGTCAACGCCTTGTATGATGTTCTTATTGGACATCATCGAGGCGGTTCTGCCCTTTGAACAGCATCTTGAAGAATCCTTGCTTGGATTGAAGTTGTGGAGACCGAGAGTCTACTGCCCACTCAAGTTCATTCACTGAACGAGCCTCTTGTAAATAGATCAATTCGGAATTCGTTTCACTCTGAAAACCAACGCCCCATCCTTCTGAACACTCGTCCAGTCTGATCACAAAATCGCCGGAAGAGGTCAATTTTATATCCATGATCCTGGGAGCAACAAGCACAGGCAAACCATGAAACGATGTTCCGAATCCCTGCGCTTCTTTTGACACAACAACAAGAGCACTCGCACAAACACCTTCGAAAACGTTTTCACCAATCAACGGAGCATTTCCTTCAAAACGAATCACCTTTAACTCGGGGCAATCGCCAAAGGCTTGCTCTTGAATGGACGTCACATTATTGGGCAAGAAGATCTCTGTTACTTTGGAGTGGCCTTTGAGTGCTCGAGCACCAATCTCAGTAACCCAGTCAGAAACACGGAATGAACCACAAAAACCATTTGGCACGCATTGCAGAGCCTTTTCCTCCATCGAGTACAAAGCGCCTTGGGGATCACTGCAATAAGTTGGATTCGCCTGATCCACTTCTATTGTACGCAAATGGTTGCATTCGGCAAAAGCATCCTCCCCTATGAATTCCACACTGGCTGGCAGGAAAACATTCTCAAGATAACTGCGACGAAAGGCGCTCCTACCGATTGCCTCAAGTCCCTCCGGAAATTGAATGCCCGTCAGATTGCGACACTCGCTAAAGGCGCCATCTTCGATAGACTTCAATCCTTCGGGAAAACTTACAGATTTCAAAGAAAAGCATTTTTGAAATGCGTTCGCACCGACCCGGGTCACATTGGCGGGAACTTCCACATGCTGCAGACTGTTGCAGGCAAAGAACAATTCGGGAGCGATTAAGTTAAGGTTGTTTGGCAAGTGAATGCTCTCCAAATCCGTACAGCCGTTGAATGCGGATGCGCCAATGGATTGCACGGAGTCCGGTATCTCCAATTCCGCCAATTGAACACACCAATTAAATGTCTCTTTCCCGATTTGGATGAGCCCCTCAGGCAAACGAACCGATTTCAGGTCAATACACCAATTAAAAGCTCGTTCGCGAATGGTTCTCACCCCATCGGGGATATGAACACTTTCCAATTGATAGCATTTGGCAAAAGCGTCCGCTCCGATGACTTCAACTTTCACTCCCTGGTAAGATGAGGGAATTTCAACATGCCCTGACATCTTGGTATCGCAGTATGTAACAACGGCCACACCGTCTTTAACGACTATTTCAAGTCCGTTGGAGTCGTATTCATGAGCATTC
>CAYPZD010000111.1:8372-15358 GCA_964415055.1 uncultured Verrucomicrobiota bacterium
GAGCATTCTGCCATATGTCATGGCCATCAGTTGACGAATGCCTTCCATCATCAATCCTCAAAAGTTCCAAGTCAAAGTCCCCAACACGGATCTCTGAATTTCCGTACTCTGCATCTGTGTTTTTGATTCAAAAAATTCTGGATGACTGCCCATCAAGAGATTCTTCCCCACGACAGCAAGCTCAAGATTGGCGTTGGGTTGCCAAGCCAGTCGAACATCCAACCCAAAGTAACCGGGAATTTCCACTGGGACCGGGCTGATGAAACTATTGGCTGTTGATTTCGTCACATACCTCCCGACCACATCAAATTGCACTTCCTTGGTAAGATCCATCTGCGATCGCAAGTGGATGATGTGCCTTGGTGCCTTTGCCGGGGGAACAGCGGGAGCCATGGGAGGGAGATCAAACTCGTTATACTGCAACGTATATGCTGACACCATGCTCCACCACTCACTGATCTCCAGCCGGGACGACAGTTCCACTCCATAGGATTCACCTGACATATCATTGGCAAATCCAGTGACCATCCCATTCCTCAAAGACAGGAGTTCGTTGGTGACCAGGTCATCATAATCATTAAAAAAAAGGGCCACTTCCATCGTCCACAGATCCGTTACGAGCCCTTTGTATCCCATCTCATACGCCATCATGTTTTCCGCGTGGAGATTGGTAGATCCTTGGAGCATCACCGGAAAGGCAGGAGTCCCCCCCTCGAATCTCACATCCGATTCGATGCGCGACGGGGTTCGAACCGCACGGGTAATGGAACTCCATAAGGTATGCTTGGAGTTCATCGAATATTGCAAACGAAGCCCTGGCTGAACTTCAAATCCGGTATAGTCGTTGTGTTCAAATTTGCTACCCAGTGTTAGGAACCATTTTTCGGGACTCAGGGCAATGGTGTCCTGCACAAAGGCGTTAAAGAGATGAAGTGTCCGGGTATCTGTCGTAAAGGATACCGTATCATTTTGGGCAGCTGACACATGATCATGCGTCATTCGATATCCCACCCCACCTGACCACTCGTGCCGCTCGCCCTGCGGGCCACTGAGTGTAAGATCCAAGTCTCCCACATTCTAGACATCATTCACAACAATGGAATTTCTGTCCGAACGATCAAAGTATCCCTGAACCGACAATGTCACACCGGATTCCATCTCCTTGGTCAATCTACCCAAAAGGTTCCCCCCTCTGTTATGGCTGATATCTCGCAGTGGTATGGGAAACATCCCGCCCACAGGTTTGACTGCGAACACATTGTTTTCACGTATGGCATAAACATCACTTTGAAACGTCAATTGAGTGGTTTCCTGCGGTTCCCAATCCAGTCGAAATCCGCCGCGCCCATATGAAAACTCATCGAATGCCTCGCCCCCACCTCGCAATTCAGAATGATCGGTGTTGCTGTATTTTCCGAATACCCGGAGAAAAACGTTATCCCCAAGCTGCATACCGTGTCGTCCAGCAACCAGGCCCTGAAGTTCCGAACCATATCCAACCTTGGCCAAGGTGCCCTGGGTATCTTTCGCAGATTTGGTAATGATATTGACCACGCCGTTCATCGAATTGGCGCCCCAGACCGAAGCACCGGGACCTCGAATGATTTCAATGCGTTGGATGTCATCCAGGACGGTATCCACAGCATCCCAATAGGTCCCGGCAAAGAGCGGCGCGTAAGTGCTACGCCCATCCACCAAAACCAACAGTTTATTATTCAAATAGCTGTTGAATCCACGAATCCCCACCGCCCAGCTGTTGTTGTTGATTTGCTGGGACTCGACACCCGGAGACATGCGAAGCGCCTCCGCAATGGAGGTAGCACCTGAACGCCGGATGTCCTCCCCTGTAAGCACCGTAACCGCTGCGGGAACTTCCCTTACCTTTTGCGGCGTTCGTGTTGCTATCGCCACCTGGATGTCCATCAACTCTTCCAGGGACATGGACATCAGATCCTTAGCCAGCACCGATTGTTGTGAAGCCATTTGGCCCGAAACACTCAATATTGACCAGCAAGAGATACACAAAACATGTATGATGCGAAGTCGCGATCGGGTAAGATTTATCATGATCGTCTTTCTACAACAGTTCCCGATTGGAGATCGGTTTTGATTGATTTCAAATGTAAAGCGAAAGGTGTGTGACCAATCGTTTGATTACCAAGGATTCAACAGACACCCGTTTCACTATCGGCATATTACCCAGGAATCAACACTTCATCGATAGAATACGACAAGGCTCTCATGCCTTTTGACGCTTTCGTGATGTTTCGTGCCAAAAACGACCTTTATGTCACGGAATTGTAATAGCAGTAAAAGTAGACTTACATCTCACCATTGACCAGACGTTTCACCACAGAAAGCGGATCTTCTTCTGAAACAAAACGGGCGGCCAAGGTGGTCGCTTCGTTCTTTTCGTAGGACTCCAATTCGCGGGATCTCTGTAACATCTGTTTTCGAAAATCCATGATATCAGAATAATCGGACTCCTTGACGCCCGACCTGGAACCCGTCTGAGTCATGATGGCACCCAGGACATCAAAAGCCGCCAACCTGACCGCCAGGGAATCATGCGATCTGAGCATCCCCAGGATACGGCGTTTGGCGAGCCAGCCGATGGTTGCGCGGTTGGATTTGTATAGGAACCGAAGCACATGGAGCGCAAAGGCCTGCCGGGATGAGCTATCACTCTGCAGGAAAGCATTGGACGTCTTGTAGACAAACTTCATCGGCTTGCTTTGGTAATTCGCGGCATCCAGCACTTTGACGACCAGCACGGCTTGCTTCCAGGCTTGTTCCGATATCTTGAATGAGTCCTGATTGTTTTGCATGAGCTTAACTTGACTGTCCCAGGCAAAAAGTCTTCCATTTACCTGGAGATTTGTAAAGCAACGGCCACATTTTTAAAAACGCCCTCACGTAGCTGCCTTCGCCAGAAGGTGGCCCACATTTTTGAAAACGCGACTACGTAGCTGCCTTCGCGAGAAGGTGGCCCACATTTTTGCAAATGCGGCTACGTAGCTGCTTTCGCCAGAAAGCGGCCCCCACAGCAATCCACGAAGTACAACACTTCAACACTTCACCGCCTTAATGCCTGAATACCCTCAATACCGATAGGCTTTCGCCCCTTCGGCGCGCTACGTCCGCTTGATTTCAGACGTTCCAGGAGGGCTTTCAGTTCTTCGCGCTTTGCCTTCTCTGTGAAATAAAGATTGGTCGTTTCACCCGGATCCTTTTCCAGATCATACAATTGCCCGGGCGCATCCGGAGCGGTGTCGGGGAGGGCATATTGATTTAATGGAGAACGATCGTATCGGTTGCCGCCCGAACCTTGGTGATCGAGGTATTTCCATTTCCCCTTGCGGATTTGGAGTTCACCTCGAAAACTCTGGGTGAGGAGATGCGGACGAATCGATTCATCCTCACCTTGAATTCCAAGCATCGCCGGCAACATGTCGAAACTGTCGGTCGCGGCATCATCGGGCAGTTCATACCCAACCACCGACGCAAGTGTCGCAAAGATATCGGTCGTATTGGTCATTTGATCCGATACTTGCCCCTCGGGAATCCTTCCCGGCCAACGCACGATAAACGGCACACGATGCCCTCCTTCCCAAGCATCCCGCTTCATGCCGCGCCAGTTTCCGGACGGATCATGATCGTGATCCTGTCGCATCCAATTCACATGCATGGTTTCCGCTCCATTGTCAGCGTTGAACAGGATCATCGTTTCTTCATCGATACCGAGCTCTTTCACCAGATCAAGCACGCGACCCACCAAAGCATCCAATTCCCATACGAAATCGCCTCGCGGTCCGGCTTCGGTGGCTCCATTGAACTCAGGAGCCGGCAGCACCGGCGCATGGGCGATCTGGGTCGAGAACACAGTGAAGAAAGGTTGCTCGGGGTGGTTTTGTCGGTGTTGGGTGATGAATTGCTTTGTCTTGTCGTAAAAGAGCAGATCCGCTTCCACAAACTCGTAACCAGGCGCCATCCACCCCTCGTCATTGTCCCAACGCCATTTGCCACCCGGATTGGGCAGATTATCCCGTTTGTGCCGTTGCGAGGCGGGAACCGGAACCATGCCGTTTTCGATGTAGATGTAGAGAGGATCCGTGGTCGGACAATTCGGCGTGACAAAGGATTCGTCGAACCCGCGCGCGTTGGGGCCATCGATCAAGGGCGTGCTTTTTTCGTAATCAATCAACAAAGAATTCTCGAAACCTCCGCCCAGTCGCTTGCCATCCTTGTCGAACCAGGTCAATCCCACATGCCACTTCCCGAACACACCCGTCCGGTATCCCTTCGACTTGAGCATCCCCCCCAGGGTCAATGTTCCCGGCTTCAAATAACTCGGCCCGCCCGGACCTTCCCAGGCGCCGCCCCCGCGTCCAGTGGAACGATAAATCTGTTGTCCGGAATAAAGCCCATACCTCGAAGGCGAACAAATCGTCGACGGACTGTGCGCGTCGGTGAAACGCACGCCTTCCGATGCCATGCGATCGAGATTCGGCGTTTGATACGCACATTGATCGTTGTAGCACGACAGATCACCAAACCCCAGGTCGTCGGCGTAGATGATGATGATATTGGGAAGAGCCTTTTCTCTCGCTTCCACCCGCATGGAGAATGCGACCACCCACAAACAAATCCATGTCATGCTTAATCTCATTCGTTGCATCGCGCGTGAAGGAGCGTTTCGATGTGAAGGATTTGTTGAGTGTTGAAGTTGTATGTCCATTTTGTAAAATGTTGTGCTTCGGTTGTTTGAATTTCTGTAAAAAATACTCCCAATCTTATTGAGGCCCGGCGGGCAGGTGATCGAGAAGATAACGAGTCATCAATGACCGCAAATGAACCGAGGTCCCCTTGCCTTCGCGGAGCCCGTGGTTGCGATTAGGGTAGGTCATGTAATCAAAACGCTTGCCCAGTTCGATCAAGCGATCCACCAAGCCTTCCGTGATCTGAAGATGCGTGTTTGTTTCTCCCGTGCCGTGAACGATCAACAAATCGCCCTTCAAGCCTTCAGCAAAGTTGATGGGAGCCGACTGCTCATACCCCTCGGGATTCGTCTCACGCGTTTCCATGTAGATTTCCTGAAACCAGGCGTTGTAAAGATGCGGTTGCGGCTTGGGCGCCACCGCGATACCGACCTTGTATACATCCGGTTTTCGGAACATCGCATTCAAGGTATTGGATCCGCCCCCACTCCACCCCCAGATCGCCACCCTCGACGCGTCCACATAGGATCGGGTCCGGGCCAGTTCCTTCAAGGACGCAGCCTGCTCTTCAGTCGAAAGAGGCCCCAGACTGCGGAAGATGGATCGTCGCCAGGCGGCGCCTTTCGGCGCAGGAGTACCCCGGTTGTCGATGGAGACCACCAGATAACCCAGATCAGCAATCATGCGATGATAATCCGCATGCACCTTGCCCCAGGCATCCAGAACGGTTTGTGCGTGAGGTTCGCCATACACATACACCAACACCGGGTATTTCTTTGAGGGATCAAAATCCGAAGGCTTGATCATCCAGCCGTCGACTGTCACATCATGATCGATTTCCAGTTGAAAAAACTCGGTCGGACGTGCTACCAGGGATTTCATTCTGTCACGCAACTCACGGTTGTCTTCAAGCACGCGTAGAACACGATGATCCTTCAAATCAACCAACTCCATAACCGGAGGCACATCAAAACTTGAATAAGTATGAAACGCCCACTGATGATCGGGCGAAAACACATAGTCATGTGTGCCGGATTGATCGGCAGGTGTCACCCGTTCGGGCGCGGCGCTTCCATCCAGCCGAACCCTGTATAAATACTTCTGCGTGGCATTGTCCGGCGACGCATAATAGTAGAACCATCCCCTCTCTTCATCCACCTCCGCCCGCTGAATGATATCGAAAGCCCCGGGCGTCAAAAGAGACAGCTCCTCGCCGTCCCGGGAATACACATAGGCATGACGCCAGCCATCCTTCTCGCTCACCACAATGAAAGCCTGCCCATCACGGATCCATGTCAGTCCCGCATTGATCCGATAACTGGCAACCACCCAGGCGGGGTCTGATTCATGAAAAATACGTCGAACACTGCCCGAACGAATATTGCATATAAGAAACTCACGTTCATCACGGAAACGGCTCCGAGTTTCGACCAGTAACTCTTGCGAATTCCCGGCCCACTCCACTTCCCCCAGATAAAAACCCTCAGACGGAATTGGAATGGCCATCCAACGCGTCTCCGTCCCCTCCACATTCACCACGCCAACGCGCAAGGTTGGAATATTCTCCCCCACCCGGGCAAACCGATCTTCCCTCACCTCCGGATAGGACGGATCCCCAGGAACCAACACCGACCTGAGCCGCACTTGTGAATAATCGGATTGTGTAAAAGCGATCCATTGTCCGTCCGGACTCCAAACCGCGCCTCGATGAAACACCGGTTGATCCGTCACCTTCGTTGTAAGAGCCTTCGGTTCACCACCTGCCAGATCTCGCACAAACAAGTTTCCATCCTCGGAAAACACCTCACGCTTACCATCCGGCGATAGATTCCCGTTAGGGTTTGAACTCGAACGATCCGAAGCCTCGAGAATCGTCCGCTTGCCGCTGCTCACATCATAACGCGCCCTCACAGTTTTTCCTCTATCGCCATCTTGTTCTCGAACCACATAACCCGAGCTATCAGAAAGCCACTCCCCACCAAAGCGCTTGGCACGAAACTCGCCCCTCTCATAAATGGCCTGCAGACGAGATTCGACTTCATCAAGAACCTCGTCATGAGAAGCCCCAAAAGATCGATCAAACCCGGCACCAAAACAGGCCAAGCTTGCCAACAACACACACAAAGGAGAATAATCGGTTTTCATCTGGATAGCCACAAACCTAAAGGTTTCAAGGCACCTGATCGAGGGATTAATTTCTTTACTTATTGAGTATATGGTAAAGATTGCTCCACGAGCTGTTTTTAAAATTCGGAAAGCCTTATGAAT
>CAYPZD010000112.1:0-15352 GCA_964415055.1 uncultured Verrucomicrobiota bacterium
CCCGCCGGCCGTTCTTGTTTTTATGACCTGCTCCCTGTTACAATGACTCACTTGGAGAAATTAATTACTTAAATCAATTTTTACTTAATCTATAACCCATCACAGTATGCCACACTTGAAATTGCATATCCCAGGACCCGTTGAAGTCAGTGAAAAGACTTTTAATGCTTTCTCAACTCCGATGATTGGGCATCGCAGTCAGGAATTTAAGGATCTGTACGGAAGTATTCAGCCTCAACTACAGGAATTGTTTCAAACCAAACGACTTGTTTATTTGAGCACAAGTAGCGCTTGGGGCGTCATGGAAGGTTCCATCAGAAATTTGGTACAAAAAAAAGTTCTTAACTGCATGTGTGGTGCATTTTCTGATAAATGGTTGGATGTTTCCAAGCGATGTGGAAAAGAGGCTGAAGGTTTGGCTGTGGATTGGGGGTCGCCTGTATTGCCCGAACTCATAGATCAGAAACTTGTTACTGGAGAATTTGATACCTTGACCCTGGTACACAATGAAACATCCACGGGAGTTATGAATCCATTGGCTGAGATTGCTTCCCTTAAAACGAAGTATCCAGACGTCATGTTCATCGTCGACACGGTGAGTAGTTTTTCCGTGGTGGATATCCCATTTGATCAGTTGGGAATTGATGTTTTGTTGACCGGAACACAAAAAGCATTCGCCTTACCTCCCGGTCTGGGACTGTTCACTGTTTCTCAGGCTGCCTTGGATCGATCTGCTAAAGTTGAAGATCGTGGCTATTACTTCGATTTTCATGAATTTCAGAAAAATGCTGAAAAGGACATGACTCCAAGCACACCTTCCATCGGACATATTTACGCTTTGAAATCCAAACTCGAGGATATTTTTGAAGAAGGCATGCAAAACCGTTTTGATCGACATGCTCGTCTGGCACAAATGACCCGTGACTGGGCTGCCAAGCATGAATTTACTTTGTTTCCTGAGAAAGGTTATGAAGCCCAATCCTTAACATGCATTAACAATGGTGCCAAGCCTGGGGGTAGAATCGTTGATGTAGCCAAACTTCAAAAATTGGCGCGCGATCAGGGGATCGTCATAGACGGCGGTTATGGAAAGATCAAGGGAACGACTTTTCGTCTGTCCAACATGGGGGATGAAACCGAAGAGACCATGAAACAGCTTTATTCGGTGTTGGATGACTGTTTGGCAAAACTCTGAAAACCTTGTTGGCCTCCGTTGAATTTAAATTTCACTTCAACTTTTTGATTCAACCTAAACCAAGCAATTGGAAGGCGATGATTCGGTTTGATTCGGAAGTTTTTTGAACCTGGTTGGTATTTAAGAATCACTTTGTTTTGGGACGATTTCAAAAGGTCAAATTTTTGAAGGCCATCGCCTGCCTGGAATTCAGCATTTTCCCAACTGATTATTAATTCCGGTGGAGTAAAAGCCATCGCATCACCTTGATTATTCAAGAAAACTTCCATTAATCCATCTGAGGTTTCATCCACTTCAATGAGCAGGTTGGGTTCCGGAATGTTTCCTTTCCTAACCGTGTTGAACGTTTGCCAAGGCCAGTTCATACGTTCTCCCTCGATTGGCATTCTGAACCAAATCAAACCTTGCATGCTACATGGACGTTGCTGTTTCCATCCGCTGACCAAACCTGCAATTGATTTGGGATCAGACCATGCTTCTTCAACGGAAGAATCCATCGGCCAATCCGAAGGTAACGTTTCCGCTGAAAGTCCCACATAATTTCCATTGGAATCAAACGCGACAAGGTACCCATAGGTCGGCAGGGCAACACGAAAAGGCACATCAAATGACCCGGCTATGTCAACAGCTCGCCTGGCTGCATCTGTTGGGCACAGATCGATCTTGTGGTCTGTTGATTTTGGAGGCGTCACGGAATGGACCTGCAAGACATAAGCGTCGACGTTTTTAATCAATGTTTCAAATTCCTTCTGATTCATCCAACTCGGTAATGCTGTAATGGTCAGAGGGGTAGGTGCGATGGCTCTTCGGATGGCTTGAAGCCATATCAAATATCCTGAAAGTTTTGATTCCGCGCAATCGAAATCGATTTGCAGTTCGGACACTTTCATTTGGTTTGCCTGCGCTTCTGCAATCATGGATCTCCCCATATGGATAAGCCACTCTACAGTCGAATCGTTTTCTTGATATCTACCTTTGTATGGACCCAAACGTAAAACCAAACCAATACCCGAAGAAACATGACGCAATGAATCGAAATCCAAAGGAACGTGACTGACGGGTTTGTTTTTATCCGACCAACTGACTTCCGTATGTAATGCCAGGATACGATGAAATGTATGACCATGGTCCTTTAAGGATTGCTGGACTTTTCCGTCCCATTGTCGTTGCCAGACGTAAATGTCTTCAAGCATGGGACCGCTCGAATGACAGGAGGGAGCAGGTTTGGAAACAAAGACAATTACAGTGATCAACGCTAGCCCGCCCAGGCACAAAACAGACTGTTTCCATCGTTTTAAGTAAGGCATCGAGGTGTCAAAAAGTGATTCTTTAATGAGATCTATAGGGAGTGAAAAGTACCTTGTTCAGGAAGCTCTTCATCAAGTTGTTTTTCCTTTTTCTGAATGTTTCCATTCTCATCAAGAGGGGGAAACCACCGAGTGTTATCTGCTGCCTTGCCAATGTCTGTCTCAGGACAACGTTTGACCAATGCTTTGTAAAAACGATCGGCAGCTTTAGGATCTCGGCCTTTGAGCCATCCACCTGCTTCACAAAATTGTCGTGCGGTTTCCTTGTTGTTGTCCGGCATCAAGTTCAAAGCGTCCCAGGCAATGTCTGCGGCGAGGTATCGATAGTGGAATCGTTCATATGGTTTGAGATGGCTATCGTCGACTCGTTTCAATTCCAACGGAGTCGGGGAGAGGGTAGCATTGTCAGGAGATAGACGTGCTTCCTTCGTGACCCCGACTTCAAAATTGCCTTCATGAATGGCCCAGTCGGGATCCAGTTCGGTTCCAATGAGTTCAAGTCCTGAATATCGCGTGATTTTGGCTGCTTCCCATAATGCTTGAGCACGGGTATCTCTTGCTTGAGTGGCATCATAACCCGTTTTCAAAAGTTGGATGCGTCGATTGAATTGTTTTCCCCAGTAGTCTGGATAATACGGAGAAGCTTCCTCGTTTCGTTTCTCCCGTGCCAGGCGGCGGGCCAGCAAGTATCGGATCTGTAAATACGACGCATTTTCCCATGCCCATTCACTCCAAGCGGATGGAGAGAAATCCGGATTAAATTCTTCGTCAAGCTTGGGTTCCTCTATTGCTGGCCAATGCTGGTCGACATATTCCTTGAGCTCATCGATGGTCAATACTCGTTCGGCGACATAAGCGGCATCCATCCAATAACCAGCATTCAACAACGTATCCAGGGATTGGATGAATTCGCCCCGATGAAGGAGAAGGATGCCCCATTCTCCGTTGGGTTTTCGGGATGACTCTGCCAGTGCCGTTCGATAGACGAAATCGCTTTGCGACGATTCATCCTGGAGAATCGTTTGGCCTTTGGCTAAGCGTGCTTCGAGTTCTTCCCATGAAGGAAAATGCGTTGAAGCTGTCGCCAGCCACTGGATGGCGTCTTCGATGTTTCCTTTTCGAAACAGCAACTTGGATTTTAACCAGGCTTTCAATATGCCGTCATCGGGAGCTCGCTCAAGTAACTGTTCACTCAGATTGTAGAGCCCGCGCTGGTAAACCGCCAAAGCCAGTGGTTCAAAGAGGGAGTCTTCTGGAGCGTTGCTCTCTTCCACCGCTTCCACCCATGCTTCCAAAACGGTCACATCTTCCTGATCATTCCAATCCCAGGGAACAAAATGATTGGACGCCAGATAGGCCGTGACAATTCTCCTAAGAGTCGGTGTCGCCGTCAAATCTTTGAAGCTCCCGGGGCTTTCCCGAAAAGCCTGATCCAACACCCGGCGAATGGACGTGTAGGCTGAATGGGGTTCTCCGCTTGCGATTTGTTCCAAATACAGCTCAATGGCTTTGCTGTATCGTTTTTGTCGAAGCCACGCACGTGCCTCCCAACCCAGACTCGCCGCCCCCAACCCCAGGCTGTCCCTGAACCCTTGGTCCACCAATGATCTTACTTCCTGAAATCGGGGGATGGCCTGTTCGGGATGCAGATCCACATCCAAACGCCCCAACATAAAAGCCGCCCACGTGGATCGGTAACTGCGTTGTTCCTCGGGCAGGGACAACACTTCCTCCCATGATTTTCTGGCCTGATGCTGCAACTTCTGATGATAAGCGACTGCCCCCCGAAAATATGTGGCGAATTCCAAAGGCAATCCCTCGGTAATCGACGGAGGAGAAAAGGACGGAGCTTTCATATCCTCCAATAGCCACGGGTAATTTCGGACTGCATCATAGCGTTCAAAATCCTCACGATACGATTGAATGGTTTTTCTGCTGGTTTGATGTTGTTGAAGGATGGTTTCGATTTCTGATGGTGGTAAGGAACGTTCGATGAGAGCGGAGCGGAGGTCTTCAATGGCTTTGCTCAACGTTTGTTCCGTTTTGGTTGTTTCGGGGGGGATTGTTTTGTAGGAAGATGGAACTGCGTGAGCTTGGTGCTTCACTTCATTCTGAAAATGAGTGGTCGGTGGTTTGATCAATTCCAAATCCCCCTGGGTCAGCAACCAGTCTGGAAACCATGGTCCGCACGCCCACATGACGGAGATGGCGATCCCGGACAGAAGGGGGATCCAAAGTAGTGTTCTTGAGTTCAAATGTGTCGGCAATTGCATGGTTCGGAAGAATGAAAGTTTAGGTCAAAACATCATCGCTCGAATCGAGAATGATATCAATCATCGGATGCTTTAAAACCGATGTTTTTCTCCGAATCCGGAATTGTACGACTCACATCCGTTCGAATCCTTCGGAAAGATCGGCAATAAGGTCATTGGCATCTTCCAACCCAACCGAGATGCGCATATCTCCCAATGAAATACCCAGATCCTTGAAGCGCTCCGGGGGCAGTTCCTTTAGATAGCTGATGGCCGGTGCGTAAATCAGGCTTTCATGTCCTCCCCAGCTTACTCCGATTTGAAAGAGGGACATGCCGTTGAAAAAGCGTTTGATGGCACCCAAATCCTGCGTGTTCAGTTCGAACCCCATCAACCCGGTGAAACCGTTCATCTGCTGGTTGGCCAGTGCATGCTGTGGATGACTCTTCAGGCCGGGATAACGCACTTGTCTCACCTTGGGGTGTTGATCCAGAAAGCTCGCGACTGCCATGCCATTTTTCTGATGTCGTTCCAAACGCATGGACAAGGTGCGCAATGAACGCGTGATCAACCAGGCATTCCATGGCGCGATGGTTCCGCCCAGAAGTTCGCCTTCATCGGTTGCTATCTTTTGGATTCGATCCTTTGCCCCTATGATCACACCAGCCAGCACATCGGAATGTCCTCCCAAGTATTTGGTGACGGAATGCACTTCGAGATCAACGCCCATGTCCATCGGTTTCTGAAACACCGGCGTGGCCCAGGTGTTGTCCATGACAGTGGTGATGCCCCTGGAACGTGCCAAGGCCGTGACTTCCCTGATATTCTGAAGCGTGAATACTGCCGATGAAGGGCTTTCCAGCATGATCAGCTTTGTTTGATCCGTAAGGGCTTGCTGGAAGTCCGATACCTGGGATCCGTCCACAAAGGTGGTTTCGATCCCCATTTTCTCACGCAGGTAACGATTCAATAAATTGTTGGTGGGACCGTAGACATTCTTAACTGCCACCACATGATCCCCCGGGGATAGGACGTGAAAGAGTGCTGCCGAGATCGCCGCCATTCCCGAGGCTGTCAGTTTGGCATCGATATCGGTGCGTGACTCCGTTGCCAGAGCGGCAATTTTCTGTTCGGCAATGCGGGCGGTTGGATTGATCTGACGCGTGTAGATGGGGCGTTGGGTGCGGTCGGCAAAGGCTGCATCGATGTCATCCCAATCCTGAAACGTAAATAGGGAGTTCTGAAAAACAGGTGGCACAACGGCGCCCTCAAGACTCGTCCGGTCCTCGCCGTGGTGCGTCATCAGCGTGTCAATGGATTTGGATTTCTTCATTTGGGATCAACTTCGTGATAAAAACATCCTTTGCCCGTCAGAGCGAACATAGGGGCGATAAAAAGGTTGATCAAGGAGAGCAGTTGCCAGTTCCAATACTCCGCCCAGGGCACTCCCAATGTGGCCACCATGAAAACAGCCGTGGAGGTCCAGGGAACAATGCTTTCTATCATGGTTCCGTAATCTTCCAGCGATCGGGACAGAACTTTACGCGGTACCCTCAATTGATCGAATCTACTTTTGAAGGCGTCTCCTACAATGAAGCTGGTCGCATATTGATTGGACGTCAGCGCATTGGTCAGCCCCGTTGCCGCCAGCGCTGAAACAATGGTCGCCGCCCGCGTTTTTGCAAAGGAGCACACACGCGAAACCACGGTCGGCATGGCGTCGATTGTGTCGATGGATCCGATAAAGACAAACACCAGGAACGCCACAAAGATCGCCTGACTCATCGAGTAGAGTCCACCCCGGTTGACCAGGGCGATGGTTTGTTCCGGTAGATCGGTGGCCCAGGGCGCCATGGCGGTGTCAAAACCGTTGGACAGTGCGTTCGACACATCCGCGAGAGTGAAACGCTGGAAGATCAAAGCCAGGACAAACGCAGACAGAACCGATGTCAACAGTGTTGGAATGGTTGCTTTTTTCCTGATGGAACCAATGAGAACAATGGCCGGAGGAATCAATAATAGCAGGTTGAATTGGAAGATGGACGTGAGCGAATCACGAAAAGGGGTGAGCGTGTCCAATTCGGTGCTTTGCAAGGCCGGTGGATGCGTGAAGCCTAGAATCAGGTAACCCACAGACGCCAGTATGGCCGAGGGAATGGTCGTGACTGTCATGGATCGGATGTGGTCAAACAAATCCACATTGGCCGCCAGCGCCGCCAGGTTTGTGGTATCCGACAGGGGGGAAAGTTTGTCTCCGAAATAAGCTCCTCCAATAATGGCGCCGGCTGTGATTCCAAGATTGGCTTCCAGAGCCGAGGCCATGCCAATGAGCACCACGCCGACCGTCCCGACCGATCCCCAACTCGTTCCAGTAAGTGAGGAAAAGACAACCGGAATCAGAAATGCCACAAAATACAAATATCGTGGATCAACCAGTTCGAGGCCGTAATACACCAGCATGGGAATGGTTCCGCAGATCATCCAACTTGAAATAATGATCCCGATGGCAAACAAAATGAAAAAAGCGGGCAGGGCGGAGGAGATTTTACGGACAATCGAATCCTGTATCGTTTCCCATGGCAACCCGAGGTAAAAGAGATGGGAAACAGAAAAAAACGAAGCCAACACAAAAACCATTTCCAACGACAAGGCCTCCTGATTCAGAAACAAGGGACGAGCAATCAAACCATAAAGAATAACCACGCTTAAAAACGCGATTGGAAGCAGCGCATGGATGAACTGAACAGGTTTGCGTGCCTGAATGCGATCAGAAGGGTTCACGGAGGGAAATTACCGAAGTAAGGGAGTGTCCTCAAGTCATGATTTCCAGATTCGCTCCGAGACTGAAATCAATTGCTGAAGGTTCCATTTTCATTTACAGATAAAACCTTGCACGCCACTCAACTCCATTGGATGCGCTTTTTGGCCATGGTCTGCTTGGGAACATTTGTTCTTCCTTTATCCGGATCTGCGCAAACCGAAAACAGCGATCTTTTTCCACCCGAACTCGTCCGGTTCCAAGCCGCAGATATCAATCCCCTTTTTCAGGGCCGCGGCAAGGGACACTGGGATGAGCACATTCGTGAGCGCGGGTGGATCATGCGGGAAGGTGGGAAGTGGCACATGTGGTACACCGGATTCGAAGGTGGCGGCGGAAACAATGGGCCGAATTTGAAACTGGGCTACGCGACCTCTTCCGACGGTCTGGAATGGGAACGATATGCGGACAACCCGATCTACGACGCCTCCTGGGTGGAAGACATGATGATCATCAAGGACAAGGGAACCTATTACATGTTCGCCGAAGGAAAATTCGACATCGCACAATTGCTGACGTCTCCTGACGGTATTCATTGGACGCTCAAGGGGCCAATGGATATCCGGCTAACCAGCGGGGATCCGATTTCAGCGGGACCTCGGGGAACACCAGCGGCCTGGCTGGAGGATGGTGTCTGGTACTTATTTTACGAACGACGCGATCTGGGTATTTGGTTGGCCACATCGACGGATTTGAAGATATGGAAAAATGTCAGCGACGATCCTGTTATCGAACTCGGTCCCGAACCCTATGACGATCGACAAGTCGCCCTGAACCAGATCGTCAAATACAAAAGCCGTTACTACGCCTATTACCACGGCAGCGGCAAAGAGAAGACAAGACTCTGGTGTAGCAACGTGGCTGTTTCAGACGACCTTATCCATTGGACCAAATACGAGGGAAACCCGATCTTTCCACTGGAAGAAAACAAATCCAGCGGCATACTGGTGCACGATGGAAAGCAGTTTCGCATGTACACCATGCATGATCAGGTGCATGTGCATTTTCCAAAATGAGTATAGTCGTCTTTGAACGACAGCGATTCGGAAGTGATATGCGGGATTTTTTGGCAGCCATTAAAAGTTGTGTGGGCTACGGGAGTTAAAGGATGGGGTGATTGTTCAAGGCTCTTCAATGGTAAGTCGGTAGAATCTGAAGGTGCGGTCCACTGTCACACGATCACGATAGATCGCTTTGCCATCGTTTACTTGAACGGGTTTTCCACTCTTAATCCAAGAATCACTGGTGATTCCGTCACGGTATTCGACAGCATACACTTTGTGCTGCATGGCTGGCCATTGAAGCCGAACAGTGTCTCCGTTCACTTCATCAATGGTCTCGATTCTGAAAACGGACAATGGATCCATTGGGTCGGTTCCTGCGAGGAATTCAAGATGGTTGGTAGTCCCGTCTCCATCGCTGTCTGCTTCCGGGATGGCGTTTCCTTCCGTGAAATAAGCTGCCTCCCAGTCATCGGGGAGACCATCGCTGTCGTGATCGGGAGACGTGTTCGTTGTTCGTGTGATCAGGAAAAACTCTGGCGTCGAGTGAGTGAGGGAGCCGGTCAAGGCCTTTAGTACGCCAACGCTTGCTTCGGCATTCCAAGTGGGAAAACCCACAAACCGGACTCCAGGAATTTCCATGCGGGACAATGTTCCATCCCGCAGGTTTCTAAACCAGACAAGTTCCTGGTTAGTGTCCCCATCCCCGTCGTCTGATTTGGTTTTAAATTGTGCCCATTTCCCTGTTAAACCTATTTGATAGGAAAGCAGTTGTCCGTAATGCGGTGTCAGTTCAGGGTTCTTTTTTACTTCTTCTCCGCTGACCTTCACGGATAGTTGGGGTTTATTAAACGCTTACACTGGAATAAGCGGATTGGGGGCGTTGTTTCTGACTGTACACCCTCGGTAGGAAGCCATGGAACAAGTAAGTTTCAAAGGAGTCAAAAGTCATCCCGTTGCCAGCCAGTTCTGCGATCGAAAGTGGCAGCAGGTGGAGCATTCCCGTTCTGCCTGCCAGCGATTGTGAAATGGCTTGATGCAACTCCAATTGATGCGAGCCGGTCAGCACAAACTGACCATTGGTTTGGGATGCATCCACAATGGTCTGGAGGTAGCTCAGTAGGTGTGGACAACGTTGTATTTCGTCGAAAATGGTTTTTGTCGGATATCGTTTGAGCAGAGCTTTCGGATCTTCATGGGCGATGGTGCGGGTTTCGGGGTCTTCGAGAGTGACATAGTTGAAATCCGGCAGCACCATTTTGGTCAGAGTCGTTTTGCCGGCCTGACGTGGTCCCAGTAAGATGACGATGGGGAAATCCTTGAGTTGCCTCTCAAGTTCTTTTCCGAGTATTCGCGTTATCACCAGTCTTACTGGTATATCCGTGTAAATCAGGAATACAAGTCCTGATTTACACGGATGCTTAGTGCATTAAAATTTACATGAGATTGTCTGGTTATGCTATTTGCTGTGGTGTGGGTTGTTAGGTGGATTAGCCGCATGGGGAAGGGGGGCAATGATCAGACCGATCCGGCTGATCTGACCGATCGGTCTGATTATCCTACGGTTTGCCGAGCAAACTTTTCATCGCGGGCAGCAGCACATCCTCGACCTCCGGGGCGACTTTGGAGGCTCGGGGGCTGTCTTCGTAGCCGCCTTGACCATATTGTTCCTTGGTGCAGATGTAGCCCATGGCGTATTCTCCATACGCGGCCATGGCTACGAAACGATCCGGTTGCATGGCTTGGGCTTTGAGCTGGTATTCCACGGCTAGTTCTCCGGGCATGAAGAGCACGCTGGCGTTGTTCAGAGTCAGGCAATGCATGTCCAATTTTTCTCCCGCCTGGCAGCGTCGCAGCCAGGTCAGATCTTTCGCGACATAGGTCAGTTTTTGTGGATCGGCGGTCGGGTCTTTCAATTGTTTCACCAGTTCGGCTTCGTTCAGATGCTTCGCCACGGGGAGTGCGACTTGTTGCGTGTTCCATTGCAGGTCGCTTGCTTTGATCGGAGTTTTCACGGTTTCGGTCAAGGCCTTGGACATGCCAGCTGCGAGGCGGACTGCCAGCACTTGGCGGTTCTCCGGTGAACCGTCATTATATTTACCGGCTCCGACATTCCCGCCGGCTCCTGTGAAATGCACGTGAGGGATACCATTGAGCGTCGTTTCCCGCAAGTAACGGGCCATGCCGGGGAAGTCCGGATGCGCGATGCCGGTGAGGTAATAGCTCTGGGGGTGGGTGGCATACCAGGTGAGGACGACCACGGGTTTGTCTTCGTTCCAGAAGCTCATGCTTTTCACCTTCGGATCGATGGTTCCTTCGGGTTCCGCTCGTAAAGCCGGGTCTTTGCACGCTGTGTATCGGACCGCCTTGACTTTTCCATCTGGCCCCATGATGCGGCGTGTGGAGGCGACTTTTTCCACGCGTGCCTGACCCAGCCCGAGGTGGGTGATTTCTTGGGCGTTTGCGGCGGCTTCCTTTGCCGCTTTTGCGGTTCGTTGGATGGTTTGGCGTGCAAAGTTGGCATTGAACATGATGCCACCCAGATCTTGCTCTTCCATCATGCTTTCCACACTGAAATCACATCGGGGAGCATCGTGTTGGTGGAGGGTGTGGACAGTGACCCGGTCCGGGGTGGTGTCGACCGCTTCAGCCAGCGCTTCGCGCCATTCTTTCTGGCCATCGTTGCTGATACCGATCCAGTCCACCGCGCATAAGACGACGGGTGCGTCTTTTCCCTGCAGCACGATGCCTCGAGCCGTTAACGGCATGCCGATGGCGTCACAATTGGTGTAAGCGAGCGGGGTGTCAAGGGGGGGAGTCGCATCCACTACGAATACGCCGACGCGCAGTGGGGTGTCTTGAGACTGGATCTGGACAAATCCAATGCATCCGAAGATTAGACCTAATAATAGCCGAAACATGCTGCAATGTGGGGTCATGGGCGACATCATGAATGAAATGGATTGCGTCCGCAAACATTTCGTTGAAGAGAACTCATCGGATATTCCTGGTCCGCCACGCTTTGGTAAGTGGGGCTACTTCGTCTAAGATGCCATTCTGTAAATCCAGTTCATCCTGTCTAAAAAACATGCTTCCAGACTCGACCAAAGCCATTTGTTCGCTCTAATCTTCCTTTTTTGGATCTTATTTGAATTATGACCGATCCCAGATATCAGAAATTGGCTAAGTTGTTGGTAGGGTATTCAACCGAAATCAAGAAGGGCGAAGCCGCGCTTCTGGACATGATTGACGTGCCTGATGAGTTCACTGTGGAATTGGCGCGTGAAGTGCGGAACGCCGGGGCGGTTCCATTGATCGAAACCCGTCATACCCGGGTGACACGTGAGCTTCTTAAGGGGATGACAGAGCGTCAGGCCAAGATGGTGCGTGATTTGGAGATGGCCCGTATGCGCAAGGTGCAGAGCTACATCGCCATCCGGGGCGCCGCCAATACGAGTGAGAACTCTGATGTGCCCAGTGACAAGATGTCCTTGTATTCCCGGACCATGCGGCCTGTCTTGAACTATCGTGTGAACAAAACCCGCTGGTGTGTCTTGCGTTGGCCGACACCGAGCATGGCGCAGGCCGCCAACATGAGCACGGAGGCATTCGAGGATTTTTACTTTGATGTGTGTACCTTGGATTACCGCAAGATGGGTAAAGCCATGCAGCCACTCGAGAAATTAATGGCTAAGGCGGACAAGGTGCATTTGAAGGGGCCTGGCACTGACCTGACCTTCAGCATCAAGGGGATTGGAGCGAAGGCCTGCAAAGGTGATCGCAATATCCCCGATGGCGAAGTGTTTTCCTGTCCCGTCAAGAATTCGGTCAATGGGGTGATTCAGTATAACACTCCGACTGTTTATGCGGGGTCCCGATTTGAGAACGTTCGTTTGGAACTTAAAAACGGGAAGATTGTGGATGCAACCTGCAATGACACGAAACGTATCAATCAAATTTTCGACACAGACCCCGGTGCCCGCTACATCGGTGAATTCAGCCTGGGCTTGAATCCCAAGATTCTGAACCCAATGAACGACATCCTGTTTGATGAAAAGATCGCCGGTTCTCTTCACTTTACTCCCGGGCAAGCCTATGAGGACTGTGGAAATGGCAACAAATCGGCCGTCCACTGGGACATGGTCTTGATTCAACGCCCGGAATGGGGTGGTGGTGAAGTGTGGTTTGACGGTAAACTGATCCGCAAAGACGGATTGTTTGTGCCGAAGAGCCTCCAGAAGTTGAACCCCAAAAACCTTGCTTAGTTGATATGTCTCAGAACTTGGTGACCTTGGATTTGGAAGGCGTGCTGGTGCCTGAAGTGTGGATTGCTTTTGCTGAGAAGACCGGCATCGAAGGGCTCAAGAAAACCACCCGTGATATTCCGGATTATGATGAGTTGATGACCGGGCGTTTGAAATTGCTTGAGGAAAACGGCCTGACCCTGTCCATGATCCAGGATGTGATCGGCACTCTGGAGCCACTCCCCGGCGCGCGCGAATTTTTGGACGCTCTGCGTGAGAAGACGCAGGTGATCATTCTCTCCGATACCTTTGAGGAATTTGCTCAGCCGTTGATGCGACAACTCGGATGGCCGACGATCTTCTGTCATCGCCTGGAAGTGCTTGATGATCGTATTACGAATTACTGCCTGCGCCAGCCGGATCAAAAACGCAAGTCTGTGGCGGCTTTCAAGAACCTGAACTACCATGTGATTGCATCCGGTGACTCTTACAATGACACCACCATGTTGTCTGAAGCGCATCACGGCATCCTGTTCTGCGCACCCGACAATGTGAAAGAAGAGTTTCCTCAGTTCCCTGCTGTGGAAACTTATGACGATCTGATGAGCAAGATCACGGAGCGATTGCAATAAAAACCAAGAAAAGCGAACCCTCTTGGACAAACCATCGATTGGGTTCCGAGCACAACGACACAATTTACACGAACATGGAAGACGCGAAAAAGCCTATCCAACGCAAAACCCTGGACGAACGCAATCAGATGACCGATCTCGAACGGTTGCGTCACTCCTGCGCACACATCATGGCCACCGCCGTGTTGCGCCTTTGGCCTGAAGCCAAACTCGATATCGGACCTCCTACGGACGAAGGATTTTACTATGATTTCGATCTGGACGGACATCGCTTCAGTCCGGATGACTTCGAGAACATCGAGGCTGAGATGAAGAAAGTGGTCAAGGAGAACCAGGTGTTTGAGCGTCAGACCAAAACCCGTGACGAAGCGCGCGCGTTTTTTCAGGAACGCGGACAAAACTTCAAGGTGGAACGTTTGGCGGATATTCCGGAGGGAGAGGAGATCTCGTTTTATCAAAACGGAGAGTTTATCGATCTCTGTGCCGGGCCGCATGTCATGCGCACCGGCAATGTCAAAGCCTACAAATTGCTTCGCGTGGCCGCCACCTACTATCGGGGCAACGAAAAGAATCCGCAGCTCCAGCGGATTTACGGCACAGCCTTCCCCAACAAGACCCAGTTGCAGGAATGGTTGACCGCACAGGAAGAAGCCCGCAAACGCGACCACCGGCGTATCGGAAAGGCGATGCAGTTGTTTACCTTTGATGATGATGTGGGGCCTGGTCTTCCGTTGTGGATGCCCAAAGGTTCCATTCTGATTGAAGAGTTGGAGAAGTTGGCTAAGGAGACCGAATTCGAAGCCGGGTACCAACGGGTGCGCACGCCGCATCTGGCCAAAGAATCCATGTATCTGACCTCCGGGCATCTGCCATATTACGCGGAAAGCATGTTCCCGCCGATGGAGCTTTCTGAAGACGGGAACGAGGACGGTGAAAAAGGGCAGGTGAAGGAACGTTATTACCTGAAGGCGATGAACTGCCCTCACCATCATAAGATATTCTCCGCCTCACCACGCAGTTACAAGGAGTTGCCTTTGCGTTTGGCTGAGTATGGCACTTGCTATCGTTATGAGCAGTCCGGTGAATTGATGGGATTGATGCGTGTGCGGTCCATGCAGATGAACGATGCGCATATTTACTGCATGCCTGATCAATTTGCCGATGAGTTCAAGGCGGTGAATGAGATGTACCTGAAGTATTTCAAGATCTTTGGATTTGAGAAATACCAGATGCGATTCAGCACGCATGATCCCGCGCGGCTTGGTGAGAAATTTGTGGATGAACCCGAGTTGTGGAAGAAGACCGAAGACATGGTGCGTCAGGTGCTGATCGATTCGGGGATCGATTATGTGGAGATACCCAATGAGGCGGCATTTTATGGCCCCAAGATCGATGTGCAGGTTTACTCCATTTCCGGGCGTGAGTTCACGATTGCAACGAACCAGGTGGACTTTGCTGTGCCTTCAAAGTTTGGGTTGAAATACCGTACCGCCGACAATCAATTCGAAACACCGTTGTGCATTCATCGGGCGCCACTTGGAACACATGAACGCTTTCTCGCGTTTCTGATCGAGCACTATGCAGGTAACTTCCCGCTTTGGTTGGCTCCGGAGCAGATCCGGATTCTTCCACTGACCGATGAGCAAATGGATTACGCCAAAGGGATCGAAGCAGAATTACGCCAACACGGTGTGCGTGCGGAACTGGAATTCAGTCACGACAAACTACCCGGTCGTATCCTTCGCGCGGAAGAAGCCAAAGTGCATACGATGCTGGTCGTCGGCGGACGCGAACAGGAAGCGAATTCGGTGGCGGTTCGATTGCACGGCAAGGGCAGGGGCGAGGTTCGTCCGCGCGATGAAGCGATTGCCGACATCCTCGAGCGCATCCGAACGCGTTCCGG
>CAYPZD010000113.1:0-15315 GCA_964415055.1 uncultured Verrucomicrobiota bacterium
GTTGGGCTCAATCATTTGTCGTCGATGTCCAAACCCAACTGCACGCACTTTTTTTCCAGCCGGCTCGTGTTGCGGGAGTGCTTATTTGAGAAAGGGGTATCAAGTTGCGGTAAGGCCGCAGATAGTCTTAAAAACATATGGGAATCTCCGATTGATTGCCCAAGCTTCCACGCCTCAAAAACCGACCACATTTGGGCTGCGGCTTGGTTTGAGATCCAATCAATACTAATCAAGTTTCATCGGTTGAGGTTCACAATAAACCTGTATTTTATTCGGCAATTTCCAAAACGTAAGAGTGGAGTTGCTTGCTTATCCGGATTGGACAGTTCTTCAGAGTGAATGGAGGAGGCGTTTAATTTCCATCAATCTATCATGCAATGTGAGCGTGCCGCGTACTGCCTCAGCATAAATGGGATCATTAGTGATGTCTTATTTGGAACGACAAACAAGTAATCAATGCTCCTTGGCTTTCAATGTGGGTTGTTCTTGTTCGAAATTGTGCAAAAAACGTCTAGAAAAAGGTTGGAGTTCTTTGGGGCTGCAGCAGAGGACATTTTTTGAGGATTTGCATCAAAAGGTTCACGCGTATAGGAGATATAAACAACAGACCAGAAGAATGATATGAGAATATGCCTGGTAAACTCTCAGGGGACACTTGGTTTAAAGTAGGTTTCTGTCTAAAAATGTAAACAAAAGTTTGACAAAAAGAATACAATGCCTATATTTGTCTACGTGTGGACGACGCGAAATCAAATGTCTCCAGACTTTCAGCTTATATTTGAAATGTTTGGCAGCGTCGTCACCGTAAAAATAAACAGAACCATATTATGGATAAAGAGAGAGTCACGCCTGTAATCGACCAGGCAAAATCTTGTAAGAGTGTTGATCTGCCCTTTGCTATTCCCGCGGCCGCTAGCCTCGTCGTTAGCGTGTCCTTGTGTTTTTGGTGGATCGAGAATCCGGCCTGTTTGTCGGCATGTGGGTTCTGAGTATCATTGGATTGTGGTGCGTGGTTCGTCTCATGATTGTCACTAACATTGCACGTAATTACTAAATAACTATTATGACATTATTTCCTATATTCGCCTTCGGACTCGTGATCACTGGCATTGTCATCAAGGCCATTCTCAACGCACGTCTGATGATTCAGGCGGACAAATACACCGAAAGCCTCCGTCAACATCATCAGCTAAAATGGAGAGAATATTCTGACCACTTGGCACCTCATCCCGTAGTATTGGAGGAACGCCTCCGTCGCCAATCAAAAGCCTCATAGTCGGATCGTCAGTGGTTCCGTCATGGATTAGTGGACCCTTCGTCTATTATTTATCCAACTCACTGTGGGCCAAGTCATCCGATTTACTCAGCCAGCATATTCAGTAATGGAACGAGAATATTTTTCGTGATACGTAGTGGTATTCATTAAAAGTTGCTTGCACTTTCGGCTGCGTATCACTGAAAAAAATCCTAACGCTTGATGAGGTTTGAATTAAATCTTCTGACATTTCACAACATCTCACTTTTTCTCTCCAAAGAGAGGGTAGATTGGCGTGCTCTTTCATGCACGAGTCTGGTTGCCAGATCTCTAAATTCAGCCGTTTCACTTCCGGCTTGTATATTTCGATCATTGTTCAGACGGCTTCACCGGTTCGATTTGGTTTAACTAACAATTTACCGATGACCTCTATATTACCTGGCAGATCTGATCTTGTGCTCAGCCGGTTTTCAACTCGTTCGGCACCTTAGACAGTCACTTGATAGAATTTGGAAGTGGGATGTAGATTGCTAATGTGTTGAAATCAAGCTGTAAGAGTCAGTCTAGTCTTGTCGTCTTAGCATCTAGAGCTTCTCCGCTTTCACTGCTTGGGAGCTTAGTATTTAGACCGGGAAGTTTTGATTGCACATTTTGCCTTCTGCCCGAGGTGACTACGTTTGGCTCAGGTCCCATTCATATTTTGAGTGTCGAACCAGAGACTTGTTTGATGGTCTCCGTGTATAATTTAAAAAATCGTTTGAGGTGCAGCATTTTGTCACTTGTAACAGTTGACGGTAGAATTATGAAACCAGGTTCATTCTGGATGTTTACTGCCACGATATTCTCAGAAACATGGAGTTGCATCAATGAGTAAAAAAATTGCCATCATAGGGGCAGGGATTGCGGGCATTTCAACTGCCCGTTTGCTTGGGAATGTTGCAGATGTCACTCTTTTTGACAAAGCGCGTGGGGTTGGTGGGCGTATGTCCATTCGGCGTGCTGACCCCTTCTGTTTCGATCACGGTGCACAATATTTCACAGCTCGAACACCCGATTTTCAGAACTTCATACGACCTTCCATTGACACGGGCTTGATTAAACGATGGGACGCTAGGCACGTCTTGTTTGACAAATACACTATCATTTCTCGAAAAAATTGGCTCCTTGATGAGCCGAGGTATGTTGGAGTTCCTGGCATGAATAGTCTGGTCAAGGAACTTTCGAAAGGGCTGACTATTTACACAAAAACCAAGATAACTTCATTAAAGTGGCATAAAGGTTTTTGGGATCTCTTGGACGATCAAGGAAACACTCACAGTGGCTTCGACTGGGTTATTTCCACCATGCCCTCGCCCCAAGCGGCAGAGCTTCTCACTTCAACTTTCAAGCATTACGAGGATATCCGAAGCATTCAAATGCGTCCTTGCTTTTCATTGATGTTAGGTTTTTCTGGGAAATTCATGCTCGATTTCGATGCTGCACACGTCTCTAACTCTGATGTTAGCTGGATTGGTGTGAACAGCTCCAAGCCGGGAAGATCAAATTTCCAAACACTCGTTGTGCACTCAACGGAATGCTATGCCAAGGAGCACCTTGAGGCAGAACGTGATGCCGTCATGAAGGCTCTTTGCGACGAGACCAGTCATATCATTGGGCGAGAAATCAGCGGAGCAAATTTCAAAGCTTTACATGCCTGGCATTTTGCAAACAACGACAAGCACCTATCCTTGCCTTCTTTTCTTGACTATGATCTCAAACTTGCTGCATGTGGTGACTGGTGTCAGGGGGGGCGTGTCGAAGGCGCTTTCAGTTCAGCCGTCAACCTTGTGACCCAATTAAAAAAATATCTAAAAGACTGCTAAAGACGCCGTAGCTTCTTGGTTCAATTGTTTCTTGATAGTGCCCTAAGTCGATTAACCACGTTATAACGAACGCCTAGCTGGAAAGCTGGTAGCACTTCAACATTGTTGTCAAACAACCTAGCAGGGACAGTCCCGCAGTTGCGGGGTCTCGTTCCATCTTACAGACGATCGCCTTCCAGACGCTTCATAAAAGCATCAACACTTTTAATATGAAAAAAAATATCTCAGTTATCGGCGCTTCTGGCGCTATCGGGAGGGCTTTTACGGACTATCTGTCCTCAGTTTTTCCAGACGCCAGGGTGCGTGCATTTTCCCGCCAACCTTTCCAGCTCTCAATGCCCAATGTGGAATGCCATACGATGGATTATCATTGCGAGGATTCCATTCGCTCTTGCGCTGAAGTGGCATCCCTGGAAGCACCACTCGATTTGGTCCTCGTTGCCACCGGTATGTTACATGAAGAAAATCTAAGACCCGAAAAATCGCTACGTGAATTGTCAGCCGAGAAATTTCAACGTCTGTTTGCGGCCAACACCATCGTACCTGCCCTGGTGGCAAAATACTTCCTTCCCAGATTGAATAGAGACACACCTTCTTTATTTGCCACTCTTTCGGCACGGCTGGGTAGCATCAGCGATAATCAAATGGGAGGTTGGTATTCTTATCGAATGTCAAAAGCGGCGCTCAACATGTTCATCAAGAACTCAGCAATTGAAATTGGAAAGCGTAACAAGAACGCCATCGTTGTTGGTTTGTATCCAGGTATGGTGGATAGTGCCTTGTCCAAACCTTATCAAAAAGGCGTTCCTGAATGTAACATCTTTTCCCCCAAGGTGGCGGTTCAAAATATGGCCGCCGTGTTGGAATCTTTAACAACCGAGCAAACCGGTCGGTGTTTTGATTGGGATGGGCAGGAGATACTTCCGTAGATGCAAGTAGCGTGATCCAAATGGGATCTGCGGAGGGTGGATCATGAGGCACTGGCTGATTCATTACGTCATGGTTCGTTGATACCTTCTAAACCAATTTCTTAATCAAGAACCCGGTATTTGCACCATCGATCTGGACTGAAAGTTTGGGTATCTTGGTTTGCTTGCAATGTTCTCAATACAGAGGCACCGACTTAGATACTGTCATTTCAAGGTGTTCAAATCGCTTTCTCCCCCGTAACCTGTCAATTCCATGTAGGCTTCCCCAATTTGATTGCCTTCTAAGTCGATCACGTCACAAGCCCCTTCCCAGTATTCAATGCCACTAATGAGGCCCAGCATTTCCTGGTCGTCTGACAGTGGAACGAGGTGGGCTCGGAACACATTGTTGCTTTTGTGATCGGGAAGAGAGAGTTCGATTTCAACAGGATATGTGTTTTTTGTTTCAGGGCTGGTCCAACGTCTTACGACACGCCACATGTCATCCTGCAATGCTTGATGTGAAGCGTTTCCATCAATGTCCACCCAAGCAAAGGTCGAATATGGATCCGCCTTTTCTTCGGTGGTTCTCATTCGATAGGCCATGATGTCGCGTCCGTCGTTCAGGCGTATGCTTACCCAATCCCAACCGACCTGGTCTTGTTCTAGCTGACTCGAACTGATTTCGTGATCCATCCATGACCACCCTTGAACCTGAAATGACTTTCCCTTCAGCCTGAGCGTGCCGGTTGTTTGCAGACGCGTGAAGGTCATGTAATAACTGGCCGCCTTTGGATTCTCGCCTTTCCTGGAATAACCTTCATCACCAAAAAGAGTCATGGGTTTTCTTGCTGTAAGCTTCAGATTCAGGCTGATGTCTGCGAGGATGCTGCCCTGTAGTTCAAATTCAGCCGTCATGGTTCCCTTTAAGCGGCGCAGTTTCCAGTTGCCGTTCTTCAGATCCATGTCTCCTGTTTTTGCATGGGCCATCCACGGGTTCTTTTGCAAACGTTCCTGGTGATAGAATGTTTTGTCCTTCGGATCTAACAAGGCCATGTGAGCCAGGTGAAGGTCTAGAGAAGAGCGCTGATGGCCATTGGTTGGAGGTTCCGAATCGGATGACAGTCGAAAAAAAGTGGCCTGATAACCATAGCGTTGTCCGTCTTCTGATGTCAGGTGACCGGTGATATACCACCACTCGATTTTGAATTCCGGATGACTTCCGAAATCACGTGGAAATTCGAACTGATGCCCAGCTTTGGCAATAGCATGCTCTTTGATCGCTGCCTGCAATCGCGGAAGGACCATGAAGAGACAAAGCATTAGTGTTGCCATTGAGCTTGGAAAGATCCGTATTCCCCTGGCTATCTTTTTCAACTTAAGGTCTGATTTTTTTTTCATTCTTCCTTGTGCATGCGTTTTGTGGAAACCCACCAGCCGACCGGAATTGTGTTTGCCAGAACAAACAGCGAAAGGATCACAAGCAAACTCACGTGATCGCTCCACGGAATGGCCCTTTGGAGGGTCCATCCAAATGCCTGTTTGTTGATGACCGCAACTAGCAACCAACCCAGGCATGCGCTCAAGATGGTTCCAAAAATGAATCCTGTCCACGCACAAGCTAATCCTTCCATTCCTGTTGCCATTGCCATCCGAAATCGCGTCATACCCAGATTCTTCATTACTTGAAATTCAAGCTGCCTTTCAAACAGGGAGGTGATCATTGCCATAGTTAATCCAGCGATGGCCACGGCTATTGCGATCCATTGTAGTACGTGAGTCACCGAGAACGTCTGGTGAAATATTTCCAATACTTCTTCGCGCAAGACACGATTAGTACGGACTGAAATGCCCGTTTCACGACTCAAAATCTCATTTCGAACCTCTTCGGGATCCGCTCCGGGTTTAAGATATATAGCGATGTTCACGGCGCGTTCATCCTGAAACCAATCACTGACAACATTCCGGTCAACCGCAACTGTTCCTTGCTCATTGCCATATTCAGCAAATATTCCCACAATTTGTACCGTCTTATAGCCGGCAGGTGTTGGTAGTTTGATTTGATCATCGACTTGCACATTAAATCGAGTTTGGAAGCTCTCGTTCACAACGGCAATTGGTATGCTCGTGTTGTTCCTCGCGGATGCAGTTGACGACGGTGCCTGGATCCACATGGCATACTCCCAGTCAGACGGATTCGAGACTGGCATGCTTGTGAGATAGGTTTTTCGTCCTTGATATTCAATGGGAAAAAGTTGCCCTACGTCGGCTCGTTCGATTTCAATATGATCGCAAATGGCCTGCCAAGTTGGCTTGGACATTCGGTTTTGACTAGAGGCGCTGCCAAATCCCTGGCAGGCGACGTAAAGATCGGCATTGAGGGATCGTGAAATCCATTGGATCATGGTCTTTTCGAAACTATGGATCATAAAGGTCATGCCTCCAGCCATGCCAACGGCGACAGTCAGGGCCGCCACGCTCAGCAGGTGACGTCCCGTGGGGCGGCGCAGTTGACTGAAAGCATACATGAACACAGCATGAGAACCGGTCAAGGGTTGAAGCAGTGGCGCCATCCAGCGAAGCCCTGCTGGTGCAATGAGTGTGGCAGCCACCACCCATAGGAAGGCTGCAACGTAACCACCCATGGGAATCCATCCGTGTTCATCCGGATAAGGCGGCAGGCTGGCAGCCAACCAACCTATGAGGGCAATGCCGGTACCCAGAAGGGGCCTGTTCAACGCCGTCATAAACCCTCCTTGTCTTCCTTGCTTGAATATTTCAACGGGTTGTGTCTCGGCGCTTTCACGCGAAGGAAACCATCCAGCAGCCAGGCTGGCAATGCATCCAAGTCCCGCGGCCAGGACCGCTTCTGAATGATTCCAGTCGGCTGATTCCGAGGCGCTTTGAAGATATAGTGCATTCACCGTGGAAGCCACCATCCGCACTGCCCACTGTGCCCCGGCCCATCCCAGAATCAATCCACCAGCACTCCCCAGTAATCCATGCCAAAGGCTTTCCAATAACCACGCTGTTTTTAATGCTGCTGGTGTCACCCCTAATGAACGCAACGTCGCAATTTCCACTCTGCCTCTGACGATCGCAGCGTCCATGCCCTGCATGACAAGATACATGCCAACTACAAGTGCCAACATGGAAAGAATGGTCAAATTGAGGCGGAAAGCACGCGTCATGGAAGCGTTGCCTTTTAGTGAAGTTTGAGGAGTGTCTAATTTCCAGTGCTGATTTTTTTCAAGATACTCTTGCGCCTTGTCCATGAGGGCTTCCTTGTCGTGGCCTGGTGGAAAATAGAGTTCCACACGATGACTGAACCCGGTTTGTTCTATCGCACCCTGCAGATCCATGATGTTCATGAACAGGATCGTTGATGGATGTGATACCTTGAAAACCTCATCCTGACTGACATGCAAGATTGAAAGAAACGTATGACGATCATCGATGATGACTTCCATAAGATCACCAACTTTCAAATTACGTTCATTTGCCAGTGTTTGGGATATGACGACTCCGAAAGCAGTTTCATCGGTCCCTTGCTGTAAGTGGGGAGATGATTCCTTCCATGCATGATAGGCGGATTCGTTCAAGCTGTCCGGGTCATAATAAATCAGATTGGACATGGCGAATGTGTCTAGGCCCACCACGAGGAATTGATGCAGGTTGAGAGCGTCTACTTTTTGAGTGGCGTCCGTGGCGGTTGTTTCAAGCACCGGTGCTATGACACAAGGAATTGAATCCAGCTGCTTTTGAATTGCGAAAAGGTCTTCCTCTGAAAATTGACCTGATGGAGACGTCAAGACTAGATCCGGACGAAGTCCCATAGTTCGGTCGAAATAGGTAAACCCGCTGATCGCTGCGCGGTTTGCCAATCTAATGGAAAAGAATGCTGCAACGCCTACTGCAATGATGCTGCAGAACGCCAAAGTGGACAGCGGATGTCGTGTCCAGTGGCGCAGGTGAATGATCCTTATTAGGATTAGAACTTGTCGGATATGATGTTTCACACGATCAGATTTCCATCCTGCATCTTCCAGGTTGTGTCGCAAATGGCGGATGCTTCCTGGCTATGAGTGACAAGTAGGAGAGCAATCCCCTTTGCGCTGATGAGGTCTTGTATTAGATTCAGGATGCGTTGGCCGTTCTGACTGTCCAGATTTCCCGTCGGCTCATCCGCCAGAATGACTTTTGGATCAGTGATTAAAGCTCTGGCGATGGCGGTTCGTTGTTGTTCACCGCCACTGAGTTGCCTCGGGAATGCTTGCTTCCTGTGTGTCATGCCCACCTGCTTCAAGATAGTTGCCACTTGTTCTTTTCTTTGATCCAAAGGTATCGATTGAAGTTGGAGAGGGAATTCGATGTTTTCTTCTACGGTCAAGGTGGGGAGCAGGTAAAAAAATTGAAATATAGAAGCTATCTGAGTGCGTCTCAACTCGGCGATTTCATTTGGAAGCATCTGCATCATATCATGTCCACGAAAAAGTATCCTTCCTGAATCAGCTTTGTCGACACCTCCCAGGCAATGGAGAAGAGTGCTTTTACCAGAACCCGAGGGGCCCATAATGGCTGTCATGCTTTGAGCCGCCAGCTCAAAAGAAACATTCTTCAAAACGCTGGTTTGCCCATATCGCTTTTGAAGGCCCTCGACCTGGTAGATGCTGTTTGTATTATCTGTCTTTTTGGATGACACATCTGCGAATATGCCTTATGCACAGAGGAAGGCAACATGAGCTTGCTTTATCAATTGAGCATCAAGATCAATTTGACTCCATCATGAAAATGACCTTTTTCCGGACCACATATTTCCACTCCAGTAACAGCCAAAATGAAGTGGACATACTTTTGAAGCTGAATCTCCATTTGGCGAATCCTTCCAGCCTCGCAGGAGTGTCAAATCCATATTTGGTTTCATAACACGATCAGGCTTTGAGTCATTGTCCCTAAATGTGTTTGTCCTGGCATCGGCGTATGACTCGTTCATACGAACCCTGGGCGTCTGTGGTGGTGGATGAATCTCAAGTGTTGGTTATGTAACATGAACAAATGGATAGGAATGCATGTGGAGTGGTTTTCTCCTATCAAGTTTCGATGGCAGGAGCAACTCGGTGAGAGACTTCCACTCTAAAGTCATATGCATTCCCCCGTGTTCGATACAATCCTTGATCTGACAATGATCCAGAGCAGCACTTCTTTTAATTTTGTCCCTTGACCCGGATTCTACTCGAGTGTCTTTTATGGCCGTATTCAGAAACCAGAGTGATCTATTTTCAAAATGGCAGCTCATTGAGGTGTCAACGGAAAAAAGCTTTCAAATAAATTTGGAAAACTAGGGCAAAATGCATCATGACAGACAGTTTACAAAAAGATGAGGTATACAAATTCCCCAGATTCACACTCAAACACCTCACAGTAAAGCCTCTTGTCACGGAGCAATGACTGTCTAGTTCTCACTAGCTCTGGGAGATCACCCCACTTTTCTTTGGGAACCAAGATTCTTATGATTAAGTTTGATATTAAAAGGGATGACCGCGTTACATCCATGATGTGGGGGACCTTCATCGGCGATGCACATGCGATGCCAGCCCATTGGTATTATGATCGTGAGGCTTTGCGTCGGGATTATGGATGGATCACTGATTACCTTTCGCCCAAAAACCCCCATCCCGACAGCATTCTTTGGCGCAGCCACTACAAGCCTTTGAATGCAAAGGGAGACATTCTTCATCGGCAATCAATTTATTGGGGAAAAAGGGGGATACATTATCACCAGCATCTCGAACCTGGAGAAAATACGCTCAGTCTTCAATTGGGTTACCTTTTACTGGAAAACTTGACTCAAACAGGGGGGTATGATGCGGATGCATATCTGAATCTTTACCGAGATTTCATGCTTACACCAGGCGCTCACCGTGATACCTACATAGAAGAATGCCATCGTCAATTTTTTACGAATTACGCGCGAGGCAAAAAGCTAAAGTCATGCGGTGGTCCTGATAATCACATTGGGGGGCTTGCTTCCGCAGCTATTCTGCTGGTTGGCACCAAACTGGATCTCGACACGACCAGAGCTGTTCTTAAAGAGCACATCAGGTTGACACACCATCATTCATATCTGGATCGTGCGGCAGATGCATACATTCAAGTATTGTGGCATGTCCTCAACGGAGAAGATTTGAGAAATGCCATTGAAACATACGCCAAAGAATTTTTTTCAAAACGACGAGCTCAATGTTGGGAAAAGATGGAGGATGGGGCGGTAGTTGATTATCATTTCAGTTCAGCTTGCTACATCGACAAAGCCTTTCCAGCATCCTTGTATTTGGCATGGAAATATGCCAGATCGTTTCGCAATGGCATTATTGCAAACACAAATATTGGTGGTGATAATTGTCATCGTGGAGCAGTAGTGGGAGCCCTTTTAGGAGCATTCGGAGGTTTAAAGTCTATTCCAGATCAGTGGATCAAAAGTCTTAAATTGAGTCATCGGCTGGCAGAATTCACGCAGCCCAAAGCAGGGTTCTGTGAGTGAAGTGAATGCCCTCCCGCAAGTTTATTTCAATAAGGCACAGGTGATTTTTTGACCAAATCTTTAGAACTAAGCTGTAGAAAAACGCAAATGGAATTGAATTTTTAATAGCATGTATCTTTGGTCCGCATCACACGCCATGCCTGAATACTCCTACACGCAGGGGGACTGCCTGAGAGCTTTTCAATCTTCCAGCCACTACGATCAATTATCGCGCGGCTCACAAGTGCTTTTGAAAAAAATCTTGGTTGGGGATAACGGTATACACACGCGCCGACTGGCGCTTTCATCCATCGAGGATGCCTTTGTGTTGAACCCAGATGTTCTTCACCAAAGGTTTGTGCAATACGCTCCCAAGCTTGCCTCTGATGCGGTTTCAAGAGCTATTGAACAATCCGGACTGCACTCGGAGGACATTGATGGCTTAGTCGTCAGTACCTGCACTGGGTATTTGTGTCCGGGGCTGACCAGCTACATCAGTGAAAGAATCGGCATCCGGCGCAACGCCATCATGCTTGATCTGGTTGGGCACGGATGCGGGGCTGCGATTCCCAATCTGCGGACGGCGCAGGCACTCATTAAATCCGGGCAAGCAGCCAAGGTTGTTTCGGTTTGTGTGGAAATCTGTAGTGCAGCATTCTACATTGACAATGACCCAGGGGTTTTGATCAGTGCCTGCCTGTTTGGGGATGGTGCGGGGGCCGTTGTTTGCTCTGCTAAACCTGCTGACGATCGGCGTCGTGTGGCGTGGATTGATTCCTCTTCCTATCTTCAACCCGAAGAGCGAGACAGCCTGAGGTTTGAGCATCAAAAGGGCATGTTGAGGAATATTCTTTCTCCGAAGACTCCGCTGATTGCCGCCGAAAGCGCACAACATGATCTCACCCGAATGCTGAAGAAAACCGGTCTGGGTCGGGAAATGATACAGGCTTGGATCACCCACGCCGGCGGCAAACGTGTGCTCGAGGCCTTGACTGATCGAATGGGGCTAAAAGATGCCGATCTCTCAATAAGCCGTGAATTGCTGAGAGACTACGGCAATATCAGCAGTCCATTTGTACTCCTTGCACTGGAGCGTCATTTACAACTTCCTTCCCCCCCCGGTTTTTGGTGGATGAATTCCTTTGGGGCGGGATTCAGCAGCCATGGCATTTTACTCAAAGCATATTAAACCATTTTTCAACTCCCTTCCTCGACAAGTAGAGCTTGAAATACTCGATGAACTGCCCCCACAGGATGCAGCTGCGCAGCAATCCCGAAAGGATCTGATTTTGATCAATAAGATCATGGGACATGCGGGGCTGTTGAGGAATGCGCTTTCCGAGGTGATGACAAAGCATGATCCCATTCACATTGCGGAAATGGGTGCAGGAGATGGATCTCTCGCAAGGATCATCTTTAAGTCCTTTGGACGCGTGAGGGCTGGTAGTGTACTTCATTTCATTGATCAGGCCGAAACACTGGGAAATGAAGCAAGAGAGTCACTTGAACGTCAGGGATGGCATGTGGTCGAGCATGTGCAAGATGTTCGGGACTGGCTTTATGAATCCTCTGAGAAATTCGATGCCTGCTATGCGAATCTTTTTCTGCATCATTTCGATGACGCATCCTTAAAAGACTGGGTCAAACCTCTGACGCGTCGGACTCGGCAGTTTGTCTGCTGTGAGCCACGCCGTCACCGTATGGGTTTGCTTGGGGCAGCTGGTTTGCGGCTGCTTGGTTGTCATGACGTGACCCTCCATGACGCCTGTATCAGTGTGAAAGCAGGATTTCGTGCAAACGAATTATCCAACATATGGAAATCCGAGGCCGAAGAAACATGGAAACTCGCTGAACATTCTTCTGGATGTTTTTCCCACTTTTTCAAAGCCACGGCTCCATGAAACCTCCCAGTATTCACATCATCGGGGGAGGGGTTAGCGGTTTGTCCCTCGGAATCAAGCTTCAGCAATTAGGTGTGGACTCACAAATTTCAGAGGCGGGAGCCTATCCTCGACACCGAGTTTGCGGCGAGTTTCTCAGCGGCAAGGGGATTCAGGTGTTGCATCTCCTCGGCTTATACGATTCATTCATAGCTGAAGGGGCTGTCCTTGCACGCACGGTCAAGTGCTATACACACGAATCAGAATCTCCGACCTTACCTCTCAGAGAACCGGCTCTCTGTCTTTCAAGATATACCATGGACGCGATCATGGCCTCATGTTACCGAGGGCTTGGTGGCGATTTGAAGCTCAATCAAAGATGCCCCTTGCCCCGAAGTTATAGCAAAGCAGACACTGTTTTAGCAACGGGCAGGCTTCCCAACATGAAACGTGAAACGGCACTCCTCGGATATAAATGGCATGTCGAAAACTTGACACTAGAAGCGGATTTGGAAATGCATTTCACGGCTCAAGGTTATGTCGGTCTATGCCGCGTGGAGCATAATAAAGTCAATATCTGCGGATTAACCAAGGTTAATGGCACATTGATGAATATCAAAAAGGAATGGAGACTCTTTTTGTTGCAACATCTTCATCAACGAAGGCGAGAAGCAGTTATAGCCTCGGATATGGTTCCAGGCAGTCTTTGTTTCACTTCAGGCTTAAGTTACCCCGTTTCCGTGCAGCCTATTGCTGACGAAGCCATACAAATTGGAGACCTCGGTGCCTGCATACCTCCCCTAACAGGAAACGGCATGTCCATGGCTATGGAGTCCTCCATGATGAGTGCGGAGATTCTCAAAAATTATCAATTGGGAAGCATTACCTGGACCGATGCTGCCAGCCGTATCCAAGTGCAATGCCGGCAAAAATTTCGAAGAAGGCTACTCTGTGCCAAGCCGGTGCATCATCTGCTAATGTCAAGTCGTTTGCACCGTGTGCGCCGTTGGTTGGTGGAATATTTACGCTATTACTATCACCCCATTTTTGCATTAACACGCTGACAAGTGTTCGGGACGGATCGTTGAATTGTTCAAGAATGACTCTTTTGGTTTTCTGTAAAACCTCTTCATCGAACGTGGCGTATTTTCATCTCAAACAAAGGTCTTTGTTTTTGGTCATACATTAGATGATGCTGATGACGTTTGCGAACTTAAAGCCAAAAGAGATGAGCCAATGATCAGGAATGAATATACCAACTGCGCATTGATTGCGTCCTTATACAGTGGTCTTCAACTGAGCATAATAGCATGTAGGGGGCAGGGGCTTTTGGATGACCTCCGGATTGAATCCATTGCACCCAATCGTTTTCGCATACAAATTGAGGATCAGCAATCAGGCGTCACCGGATATCAGATTGAACGCTCCACGGTCCTTGATTCTGCCACTTGGGAAACTGCTGAGTCGAACTGGGGCGATCTTGGTGGTGGACGATGGGGAACGACTATCGACGGCTTGATTGCATCCCAAGGTTTTTTTCGCGTTCGGTTCAAGGCGATGTTGGACCGGGAGGTTTTGGCAATGGCATGCAGTTGGATGGCGACCATTTGATTGCTCAATATGAGCGGGCGAACGAGGTTCGAGCTTATCGGTTCAAAGATGATCAATGGAAGCTTACTCAGGTAATTGAACTCGATCGATTTGACGCAGGCAATCTGCCCGGCAACGGAAGGGAAACTTTTTCCGAAGCTTTTTGCACTGATTGTAGATCCTATGGGATGCTACTGTATTTGAAACGGTCCATCGTCGAAAGGATGGCAGTCTTTTTGACGTATCGATTCAGATTTATTGTTCTTATTCCCCGAAATGGGCAAGCATGGTGGCCTACGTTTTTTTGAACGATATTTCCAGTCGAAAGCTATTGGAAAATCATCTACACGAGAGTGAAGAACGCTTTCGCAGCTTGTTTCATTTCAATCCAGATGCGATGATAACTTTGGATACCGAAACCGGTCGGTTTACGTCATGCAATCCTTCCGCGCTGAAGCTATTCGGAGTGCAGACCGAGGAAGCCTTTTGTAAACTGTCTCCGTGGGCACTATCTCCCGAAATGCAGGCCAATGGTATGCCTTCTCGTTCAGAGGCGAATAAACGAATCCAATCCGCGCTAGAACTTGGCAGCGTGTTTTTTGAGTTGGAGCACTGCAAATTTAAAGGGCCTTCCTTCACCGCCACTGTTCTTTTGAGTTCATTTCAGCATGGAGGCAAGACCTACCTACAGGCAACGGTCAGAGATATCTCCGGGCTCAAAGCAGCAGAAGAGGCATTGAAAAACCAACCCGAGGTTTTGGACCGTGAGGTCAAGATTCGTACTCATCAGTTGATGCTGAGTCAAAAACGTGCAAATCAGATCATTCATTGTGCGCTGGATGCAATCGTAACGGTGGACCGGGATGGATGCATCCGTCAATGGAATCCTCAAGCGAAAAAGACTTTTGGGTGGGAATTCAGCGAAGTGATTGGAAAGGGGATTTATGACATCGTCTTGGCGCCTGTGGAACGAGAGGAGTATAAGAAGGATTTTATCCTGTTTCGGGAAAAAGGTTATTCGCGTAGGGGCGGCCATCTTCTCGAGGTAATGGGGATTCGGAAGGATGGAGATGATACCGGCCACTTTCGGTCCGGCTTCTTCGCTCCCCAGGTGGATCCAGTTTTTCCGACCGATGGCTACCGGTCGGATCGAGCGTTCGCAAGCGTTGTTGTCGATGTCAATTTGCCCGTTTTCCAGGTAATGCTCCATCGATTCCCATTGGCCCAAGGCGTATTTGCATGCTTTGTAAGCGTTTAATAAACCCCATAGGGCAAAATGCCCATGATGGGTGATATTTGA
>CAYPZD010000114.1:0-15083 GCA_964415055.1 uncultured Verrucomicrobiota bacterium
AATGCCATCGATCGAATTCTCAACAATCGCAGTCAGCAGGGCATCTCTTTTTAAGCTGCCGATCTGATCCGTGATATCCCGATTGATCCCCACCATGGAAATGTTGTTGCCAAGGGCGTCCTTTTTGGTGGTTTCAACCGCCATCAGAGTGCGGACCACACTATCCGGCTTTCGTTGAATCCGGAATATGCGTTCGACCGTTTTACCGGCGTATGGGTTGCCATGTAGTATCGCTTCCTGTTCAGGTAAATCTTCACGAACCACGCTCCCGCTCCAATCCGTGTAGTCAACAAAGCCGTCGGCAGTCGGCTTTATGCCGTAGATACGAAACATCTCGGCGTTCCAATGCACCTTTCCTGTATCGAAATACCACTCCCAGATGCCCACCCGAGCTGTTTCGGTGGCAATTTTCAGACGCTCAGCATTCAACCGTGCCGCTCTTTCGGTGTGATCCAACTGGCTGATCTCGGTAAAGGTCAACAGAACTCCGGCAACCTCGCCATCCTTTCCTCGATATGGATACACCCGCCTCAAATAAACGTCCCCGTTGGAAATAGTGATGCGTCGATCCTTGATCTTTTTTCCCGATTTCAAGGCCAGGGTTGCCACTTCGATCGAGTCGTCTTGAGGAACTTTGGAAGAAATCTTGAAAAATTCCTCCCCCACGTCCTCGGGAGAAATCTTGTAAATGTTCGAAATTTGCTGTGATAGAAATCGAATCTTAAGATCCGCATCCATCGATCCGTCTTCACCGGCATTCTTTGGATTACCCCAAATTGTTCAATCAAAAAATGGATTCCCTTTCCTAATCATTTAGCGACGTTTCAACCGGGTTTGTTAATAGTGGCAAGGGGACATTTTCGTAATGCGTACTGCCATCTCCCAGTAAAGTGGTGGCTTTTCCGAGAAAAGTGGTGGTGTATTGGTATCTTTTTGGCTGGGTTCGATCGTGCCAAAACCATTTCTCACTGGCCAAACGGCTTGAGGAAAGCAAAAGGTCGGTCCGTTGCCCTAATGATTGTCCATTCCAATAAAAGCTGAAATCACTTCTCCCCGGCGCAAACTGCCTGCGATCACTCGGACAGTGCATCACCTTTTCCTCAGGCCCCGTGGAAATGGCCTGGGCAACAATCCGCATGGGTTGCCCCAGCGGCAATGCCTGACCGGGAATGATCCCCTGCGCTGTTGGTAAAACACCACCATTCTCCGTCGCATGGGCCATCACCAACAAATGCACTTGACGCAAATTGTTGCGGCAGACAGTTCTGCGAGCATGCTCCATCGCCTTTCCAGCCGCCGGCAACAACATGGCCGCCAGAATGGCAATGATCGCCATCACCACCAGGATTTCGATCATGGTCATCCCTCCGGTCCCAGCTCGTGGCCTGATATTCGGTGTCGTCCGTGTGTTCATGATGTTCTCTCTGATTGTGATAACGCAACCCGCGCCCTCAGAAAACTTAGCATAATCAATGCCCGATTTCACGAAAGTGCTAAAAGATTGATCCGCGCAAACGGTATTCCATCTTTGATCTCCCTCAAAAATCAGGCTGGAAATATCTTTCAAACCGTGAACAATGCCGACGAATCACCATGGAAAATTCGTTTACAGAGGCATTGAGCCACACCAATTTCAGCACCTTGGACTGGATCCTGGTGGCGCTTTACCTATCCATTTCGGTCGTGATCGGGCTGTTCGTAAAAAAATACGTCCGCAACATGACAACCTACCTTGGCGCAGGTCGGGCCATCGGGACCTGCCTCGGAATCGCCACCATGACAGGAACCGAGATGGGTTTGATCACGGTGATGTACAGTTCTCAGAAAGGATTCACCGGGGGGTTTGCAGCCTTTCACATTGCCCTCGCCGCAGCAATCGTCACGTTCATTGTGGGAGCCACGGGTTTCATCGTATGCCGCTTGCGGGAAATGAAAGTACTGACGATTCCTGAGTTTTATGAAAAGAGATTTGATCGCAAAACACGCATCCTGGGCGGCGTAATGCTGGCTTTTGGCGGCATCCTGAACATGGGGCTTTTCCTCAAAGTCGGTTCCATGTTTGTGGTCGGCATCACTGGCATGTCACAGGACAGTCGGGCATTGCCAGCCGTGATGACCGTGCTGCTGGTTCTCGTGCTGGTCTACACGGTTCTGGGCGGGATGATTTCCGTGATCGTCACTGATTACATACAATTCGTCGTGCTGTCCTTTGGCATCCTTGCGGCAACGGCCATTTGCCTGAACCAACTGGGATGGGAAAACATCATCAACACGGTGCAGGAATTAAAGGGGGAAGAAGGATTCAATCCCTTGATGGAAGGCAGTGGATTCGGGTTATCCTATGTGGCATGGATGTTTTTCACAGCAGGTCTGGTCAGTTGCGCCATCTGGCCGACGGCTGTGGCGCGCGCTTTGGCCATGGAAAGCACGCAGGCAGTCAAGAAGCAGTACATGTGGTCCTCACTCTCCTTCATGATCCGCTTCATCATCCCTTACTTCTGGGGCATCTGTGCGTTGGTCTATTTCACAACCAGCGCACCTGATCTGCAGGAACTTTTCCTCCCGACTGATCCGAATGTGGAACCCGTCAACAATCTCTACGCCATGCCCATTTTCCTGGGGCGTGTATTGCCGGTCGGGCTCATCGGGATCATCACCGCCGCCATGATTGCCGCCTTCATGTCCACCCACGACAGCTACCTGCTCTGCTGGAGTTCGGTGATTACCCAGGACATCATCGCGCCTATTCGAGGCAAGGATTTTTCAACGGCCAGCCGCATCAAGTGGACACGCATTCTGATTGTGGTCATCGGATTGTATATCCTTTACTGGGGACTCATCTACGAAGGGGGTGACGATATCTGGGATTACATGGCAGTCACAGGGGCCATTTATTTTACCGGAGCCTTTTCGCTCTTGTTTGGCGGGCTTTACTGGAAAGGCGCCAGTTCCACCGGAGCTTTTCTGGCTTTAATGAGCGGCATGACCGCTTTATTGGGACTGGATCCCGTGCAACGTTTGGTGGGACTCAAATGGGTGGATCCCCAAACCGATGAAGTTGTTCAACGTCTTACAGGGGACGAAGTCGGATTATTGACAGTGGCTTTCACGCTCATCGTGTTTGTTCTCGGCTCACTCCTCTTCCCTGACAAACCCAAAACACAATCAACAGAACCCATCAAAGCTTAACCTTCCACCCCATCCATACGAATATGTGGCAAACACTTTGGACATACCTCTTTTTCGGATCGATCACCCTTTTCGCCGGCATGGCGGTTTGGGTCACCATCGGCGGATTTCGAGACATCAAGACCTTGTTTCGGCGACTCAGTGAAGATCAAAGTAACGATGAAGAATAGTCTCCCCCAACACCCAAGACCATATTTCGTTTCCGTTCAACATGTGCCGGGCGCTGTTGACTTTTTAGACAATGGAGGGGAGAGTTCCACCTCGCCCCAAACTTTCCCCTTGAAAACGTCTCTGAGCAAAAGGAATGGAACGCGGGGAGACTATTGTTCATCGAGTGACTGTGGTGATTCCATTGCAGCTTGAAAAGGGTTCCAAAACACTGAGGTTTGAAGTGGGTGCAAGGCGGAGCTTGCCCCTCCGGTTGTGGGTTTCTATTTTTTGAACTGCGCCCACATGTGGCTTGGCGACGATAAAAAGGTGGTCAAATTGGCTCCAAGCAGTCAAAGTATCTGCAAAATGATGAACCCATCCAAATCTACTTACCAAAAACATCGTGGCTTCACGCTGATTGAATTATTGGTTGTCATCGCCATCATCGCCATCCTGGCCGGCATGCTGCTGCCTGCCCTTTCCAAAGCGAAAGAGAAAGTCCGCCGCATCAGTTGCTTGAACAACCTCAAACAGATGGGGTTGGGTTCCATGATGTATTCCCAGGACAACGACAAAGGCTGGCTGGCGGGCACCCCTACGGATGGCAGTGATGATTTGTCGTGGTTGAACCCCGAATATATCCCTTCTGCAAACGCCAAATCCGTTTTCGTCTGCCCATCCACCCAGAATTTCATTGGAACAAACACGGTCAGGGTAGGAGGCAGAACGGTCCTGGAAGATCTAAGATACCAGGCTGATTACAAACGCATGCGAAGCTCACGCACACGCGAAAACGATCTGCGTGGGGTGAGCTACGAGATCAATGCGTTCATGAACTTCACCACACGTAAAACAGACCGAACGGTTTTGAGCTGGGTCCACAAAGGAAGAGCATTTGATTTGCGTGGTCAGGTAGTAGGCCCCACAGACATCTATTTGATCTTTGATGGAGACGGCCAGGGGCCTAATGCCCAAAACAATTACCCGGATGAAAACGACAACCACGGGGACGCAGGCACCAACTTCCAGATGTGTGATGGTAGCGCCAAATGGGTTACCAAAGAAAAGTATCTCTACACCTACGAACTGTCACAGGACGAAAACCGTTCAAGGCCCTGAATCAATCCAAAGAAAAGATGGTCGGGGCGGGGAGATTCGAACTCCCGACCTCCTGGTCCCGATCCAGGCGCGCTAGCCGGGCTACGCTACGCCCCGAACCACGTCATAATTTTGCATGGGCCATTTCCCCAATGCAAATCGTTTTTTAAAAGAGGGCGATTGGACTTGATCTTTGACCGGGAATCCAGATGGTTTGGCTCATGAGTGAGTTGGATCATTGGGAAACCTGCTACCAAAAGAAAGACACTCCCTGGGACAAAGGTGAGCCTTCGCCGGGACTGGTGGACTTTCTGGCGGAACACACGCAGTTGGAACGTGGCACCGTTTGCGTGCCGGGCTGTGGGATGGGACACGATGTGCATGCGTGGGCATCGAAAGGATTCACCGCCACAGGTGTCGACATCGCCCCCTCGGCGGTCGAACGAGCGCGAGACCACGCTTCAACCCAAGCCCATACCTGCTCCTTTCATCACGGAGACTTTTTGGAAGAATCCCCGGAGACTCCGTTCGACTGGGTCTTCGAACATACTTTTTACTGCGCCATTCAACCCGACCGGCGCAACGATTACCTTCAGGCGATGTTACGGTGGATCAAACCCGGAGGTTCTTTGTTGGCGGTAAACTACCTGATCCCGGATGAAGACGGTCCACCGTTCGGAACCACGAGGGATGAAGTGTTCCAACGCTTTTCCCCTCATTTTGAATTGAAAAAAGATTGGGTTCCCAGATCCTATCCCAACCGCACCGGACTGGAACGCATGTTCTGGTGGCGCAAACCCCTCTGAAAAATTTATGCCCAAAAGAAAACGTAACGGCATCACATCGCTGGCCGATGACATCATCAAACAGTGCGATGCCAAACATCCCGCCGACCGACTCCTGCGGGAAGCCCTGCGAAAGGAAAAAGAAATGTTGCCGCGTCATAAAGCGGCAGTCGTCGAACGGGTCTACACTTACTTTCGCTGGAAAGGTTGCCTGAACCCGTCCAACACCTTGAACCGCCAGATCCGAATGGCCCGTGAACTCGACGAGGCATTCCGATCCCACGCCGGCAAAATAAAATCCGAGATGCTCAAACAGGCCGTGCCGGACTGGTGCTTTGACACCATGAAGGTCACCCGTGAATGGCTTGTTCAAATACAGCGACCGTCCACCCTGTGGCTGCGCGCCCCCAAAGCCAAGGGCAAGCGAGTGGAACAACTTTTCAAAAAAGACGTCCAACCCGCAGGCGAAGGTTGCTGGCGCAATTCATTCCGTTACTTCGGTCGGGAAGATCTCTACCAAACCGCTTCTTTCAAGCACGGAAGTTTTGAGATCCAGGATCTCGCCTCCCAGTTCGTCGGTAATTTCTGCCAGGTGGAACCGTCCGAACATTGGTGGGACATGTGCGCCGGTGAAGGCGGAAAAATGCTGCACCTGGCCGACCTCCTCGAGCAAAAAGGATGCGTCTGGGCAACCGACCGGTCCGCATGGCGACTTCAGAAATTGAAACGCCGGGCAGCCAGAGCCAAAGTATTCAACTACCAATCCGCCCAATGGGACGGGACTTCCAAAATCCCGTTCAGAAAGAAATTCGACGGCGTGCTGGTGGATGCGCCCTGTAGCGGACTCGGCACCTGGCAACGCAACCCGCACGCGCGATGGACCACCACCCTCGACGATGTGAAGGAACTGGCAGAGGTCCAGTTTCGACTGCTCGAATCCGCCATCACCCGACTCAAACCCGGCGGCAAACTGGTCTACTCGGTCTGCACCCTGACCAAGCAGGAAACCAACCGAGTCGTACGTCGCATTGAGCAAGCTCACCCGGAGCTGGAGCCCTGGCCCTGGAACGGAACCCGCCCCAACTCGCCCGACTTTTTCGAACTCGACCTGCGCAAGCCGGTTCACGGATTCACCGTCCAACCGCACATTTGGAAATCGAACGGCATGTTTGTTGCAAGGTGGAGATTGAAGAAACCGACCGCCTGATTCGAATTGGTATATCGTTTACCAAACGCATCCCGACAGGTATGAATGGATGGATGAGCGTAAGAACAAACCAAGCAGGAATCAACGGTTGGCGCCCTGACGCTGATTCACTTTGGTTAAGGGCCTTCTTTGTGGTCCTCATCGGAATCTCATGGATGATCGGAATCTCATCCGTGCATTCCAAACCCCACAAACCCATCCTGCATGGCCGTCACTGGATCGCCATCACGGGCAAACCCCTTGCGGCCAGCGCCGGAGCACAGATCTTCGCCCAGGGCGGAAACGCCATCGATGCGACCTGTGCCATGTTGGCGGCTTCCTGCACCATGCATGACGCTCTGAGCTGGGGTGGAGAGACTCAGGCTTTGATCTATCATCCCGTCGAAAAAAAAGTCATCGGGATCAATGCGCTTGGAGTGGCCCCCACCGGCGCCACGGCGGATTTCTTTCTGGATCAGGGCATGCGCTATCCACCCGGTGAAGGTCCACTCGCAGCTGTCACACCGGGTACGCCCGGCGGTTTGATGGTGATGCTGGCCGAATATGGAACCATGTCGTTGGAGCAGGTATTGAAGCCAGCCATTGAAATGGCAGAAGGTTACCCCATCGAAGCCGGCACCTCGGAATGGATCGAAAGTTCCAAGGACTCGCTCAAACTCTGGCCTTACTCCAAGGACATCTTTCTCCCCCATGAAGGAGAATATTACGAAGCACCTCGACCCGGTGAAATCTTTCGCCAACCCGACTTGAAGGCCACTTTGGAAAAACTGGTGTTCGCAGAAAAGAAAGCCCTCGCACGCGGTCAATCCCGCAAGGAAGCCATCATGGCGGCGAACGAACGGTTTTACCGAGGAGACATTGCCGAAGAATTTGTCCGCAGTTCACGCGAACAGGGTGGCCTCCACACCGCGGCGGACCTGGCGAACTGGGAGGTGCACATCGAGGAACCCGTCATGTCCACGTATCACGATGTCGAAGTCTACAAACTTACTTCCTGGGTTCAGGGCCCCTGCATGCTGCAAATACTCAATATGCTCGAACCGCTGGACCTGAAGTCCATGGGATTGAACTCCTCCCGATACATCCACACTTTGTATCAGGTCATGAACCTGGCATTCGCAGATCGGGACTTCTATTACGGCGATCCTTATTTTCCGCCTGAGGAGCCCCTAGAGACATTGTTGTCCAAAGAGTATGCGCGCTATCGCCTGCGCGAAATCAATCCGTTGCGCAATGATCCGTTTGCAAGCCCGGGCGATCCTTACGGTTTCGACAACAAACCAAACCCCTTCCAGCGCGAACTGGATCGATGGAGACAGCAACACCCTTTTGCGCGACCTCGTGCATCCGCAGCCGATTTGGAACAATACCATCGCGATTTCCGTGCCGGAACCACCTCCATTCAAGCCGCCGACAAGGAAGGATGGGTCGTATCCGTCACACCCAGCGGGGGTTGGATGCCAGCCTGCATCGCAGGGAAAACCGGCATTGGAATGAGCCAACGGATGCAGAGTTTCGTTTTGCTGCCCCAGGATGGTCCTTACAACGTCGTTGAACCGGGTAAACGCCCTCGCGCCACGCTCACTCCGACGATCGCTTTGAAAGATAAGCAACCTTACCTGGCATTTTCCGTGCAAGGTGGCGACACCCAGGAGCAGAACCTGGTGCAATTCCTGATTAATTTCATGGCATTCGGTATGAACGTCCAGGAAGCCTGTGAGTCCCCCAACATCACCAGTTACCAAATGCGTGCCTCATTCGGAGAACATGAGTTCAAACCTGGCAAACTCACCTTGCAGGAAGACGTCCCCCCCTGGGTACGCAATGAGCTGAAGTCCATGGGATACCGCCTGGATTTCGACAAACGCACTTCCGGCCCCATCACCGCCATCTACTTCGACCACGAACATGGCACCTTCTGGGGCGGAGCCAGCGATCACGGTGATGATTACGGAATCGCATGGTAGAAGTTCCAAAAAACAGAACCTTGGACAAAACAATTTTTTTCTTTTTTTTAGACAAAAACCCAAATCCACCCACCCAAAAAATCACTTCACACTAATATACAACAGTTTACAACTTATCTTATTTTGTTAACAATTTTGATACAAAAATTTGACAACGCTTCAGCATAGGTCATGTTCATGACGTGCAAACGAAACCTGCATGAAACAGAAACTGCAAAACTAATAAAAGACTATGTTGAATAAATTAAAAGTAATCGGAACTCTGACCGTCGCGTTACTCACCTCAACCGCTTTCGCAGGAAACACGAAAGCAACTCCTGACATCGTGGATGTCGCGGTCAAAGCTGAATCCTTCCAAACACTGGTTGCAGCGGTCAAAGCTGCCGGCTTGGTGGACACCCTGAAGGCAGAAGGGCCTTACACCGTGTTTGCGCCGACGGATGAAGCTTTTGCCAAACTGCCGGAAGGCACCGTGGCATCACTACTGAAACCGGAAAACAAACAAAAACTGACTGAAATCCTCACCTATCACGTCATTCCCGCCAAAGTCATGGCCAAGGATGTCAAAAAGGGGCAGGTCAAAACGGTCAATGGGAAGAAAGCGACCATCAACGTCACCCAAAAGGGCGTCACCATCGACAAGGCAAATGTGGTCAAAACAGACATCGAAGCAAGTAATGGTGTCATTCACGTGATCGACCACGTCATTCTCCCTTGAAGAAAAACCAGATTCCAACAGGAATAACAAACCACCAGGGCGCCCGCATCTACTGCGGGTGTCTTTTTGTATGTCGATCCAAAACTGATTGTGCTTCAATCCTCAGAACATGACAGCAGGACTCGAAACAGTATTGATCACAGGCACAAATCGCGGAATCGGAGCAGCCATGGAGAAAGCATTTCTATCCAACGGCTGGCAAGTCATTTCCTGTATGCGCACCCTGCCTGATCAAACGCAACAGCCACCATCCCCGCAGACATCATTGATCCGACTTGAACTGGATATCACCAATCAGTCCCAATTAGACAACATTTTCCAGCTACTTGAAAAAAAGAACCTGACGCTGGATGTCCTGATCAACAACGCCGGGATATTTCCCGAACCAACAGATATGTCCTTTAAGCAATTGGACCTTGAATGGTTTGAAAAAGCGATGGAAGTCAACTTTCAAGGAACCATACGAGTCACTCAAAAACTCCTGCCCCTGATGGCCAACAGTAACAACCCACGGATCATCAACCTCTCCTCGGGAGCCAGTTCCATTACTCAACGATCCGGACGCAGGTATTGCTACGGAGCATCGAAGGCGGCGCTCAACCACTTCACCCGCGGATTGGCCGTCGAACTCAAACCGGAAGGCATCACCGTGGTCGCCCTCAGCCCCGGCTGGGTAAAAACCGACATGGGAGGTGAAGAAGCAGACCTGGAACCCGAAGACGTAGGAATTTCCATAGAAAAAACGGTGGAGTCACTCCGCATAGAAAAAACCGGCGAATTTCTGGACCGATACGGCAACACCGGAACTTATGCCTGGTAAAGCCCCCCCTCCCATCGATTTTTAAGCGCCCCACTCAAGGTATCCAAAAATACTATCAGTCAATAGTATCAAACCGATCCTGCTTTTTGCGAATCTACATCCAGTTCATCCTGTTCATCCTGTCCAAATAAACCCGCTCCGGTCTTGCCTGAAGCAGCATCCCCATGCATGCTGGTCCCCATGTCCGCCTATCAGGTCATCGCTCGAAAATACCGACCTCAACGCTTTGAAGAAGTCGTGGGCCAGGACCATGTCACGCGCACCCTGGGCCACGCCATCCAGAAAGGGCGCATTGCCCATGCCTACCTCTTTTGCGGTCCACGCGGCACCGGAAAAACCACGCTGGCCCGCATTTTTGCAAAATGCCTGAACTGCTCCGACGGACCCCGAACTGATTGGCCGGAGGATGATCCCCGCTGCCAGGAAATTGCGGAGGGGCGATCTCTGGACGTGATGGAAATCGACGGTGCCAGCAACCGGGGTATCGAAGAAATCCGGGAACTACGCGACACCGTCCACTACGCCCCAGCGGTGTCGCCCTATAAGATCTTCATCATCGACGAAGTCCACATGCTGACGAAAGAGGCTTTCAACGCCCTGTTGAAAACCTTGGAAGAACCCCCGCCGCATGTGAAATTCATGTTCGCCACGACGGAACCGGAAAAGGTCCTTCCAACGATTCTCTCACGCTGTCAGCGATTTGATCTGCGTCGCATAGCTGCCCCCGAAATCATGGGGCAATTGAAGAAAATCGCCGACAAGGAAGGCATTAAAATAGAAGAAACCGCCCTACAGGCCGTGGCGCGCGGAGCCGATGGCGGAATGCGGGATGCCCAGTCAACCTTGGATCAATTGATCAGTTTCTGCGGGGATCACATCGAAGAATCGGATGTGTTGTCCATGTTCGGACTCACCTCCCGGGATCAAATCCTGCGTCTCGCCGAAGCCATGATCCAGGGCAACAAACAGACTCTGCTCAGCGAACTAAACGATCTTGCCCAAAACGGAAAAGACCTTGGACGCCTGCTGGGTGACCTGCAGGAATACTTCCGCCACCTGATGCTCATCAAAGTTTCCGGTGATCAAGGAGCCCTGGAAGGTCTGTCCGAATCCGAACTGGCATCACTACAACAACATGCAAAGGGATTGAACGATCACCAGGTTTTGAGATTGCTGGAAGCTTTATCAGACACCGACTACCGGCTCAGGGAAGCCAGCGCAAAACGAATTGCTGTGGAAATCGGTCTGATCCGGGCATCCGAATCCCTCCAGGAACGCAGCATCGACGAAGTGATCGGAGCGCTGAAAGCAATTCGCAAGCAATCCCCTGCAGACACTCATCCGACACCGAATCCATCCGCTCCGACATCGCCCCCCCCTCCCCCGGCGGCACCCAAACCCTCCGGTGCTCCGGCGAAGGCCACCACACCACCACCCCAGACGTCACCGCCTCCGCCCCCCAAACCGGCGCCAGCAGAAACCAGGGCGGCATCGCAACCCGATCCGGCGCCAGCGCATACCGAAGAAGCGCCACAAGCTTCCGGAGACATTAATTTGCATACCCTCTGGAACAAACTTGTGCTGCATGTCGGCAGAGAAAACCCTTTCCTGCACAGCTATTTGGCGGACGGACACCCTATGGAGGTCAAGGGCAAGGTCATTACTGTGGGATACCCCACATCGCAGGTGGATCAAATGGAAATGGTCGATAACAAGAAAAACCATCAAGCCATCGAATCCTACCTGGAAACCCTGGGACAACCTGGGTGCAAAGTCCGATTCATCAAATCTGACAACCTGCAACCAAAAGAAAAACAACCGCTTCCGTCCTCCCCTCCACCACAGACCAACGGCGAAGCATCCGCTTCAGCTCAGCCCGGGGAGGAGGATGTTCCTGCAGGTGCCCCTAAAGTGCCGATCGATCCCGAAGAGTTTCTGAATGACCCGCTCATCCAAAAGGCCTTGGAAGTATTCAAGGCAAGGATGCTAAACGTCGAATCATCGACTTGAAATCCTCCTGCCAGCCACATAGACTCGCCGCACTATGTCTAGCATTGGAAAACTTATGAAACAAGCGAGCCGCATCCAGCGTCAAATGGAGCAGGCTCAAACAGATTTGGCAGATCGTACCGTGGACGCAACCAGCGGCGGTGGAGCGGTCAAGATCACGGCAAAATGCGACGGCACCCTGAAAGCCATCACCATCGACCCCGAGTCCGTTGACAAGGAGGATATTTCTTTGCTCGAAGACCTCGTCCTGACCGCTGCCAACAGCGCATTGGAGCAGGCCAAGGAAATTTCCAACGAAGAAATGGGCAAACTGACATCCGGACTCAAGATCCCCGGATTGATGTAATCAATAGGGCTGGGTCCATCAATCGTCCCATTTTGATATCATTCACCCCAGGTTTCGGCCCGAAACACAACGAGGCAGTCTACCCGCATACCGTCAGCCGATAACATGCTCACGTTACCTCCAGCCGTACAAGAGCTGAAATCGGCCCTGAACCGTTTGCCGGGCATTGGACCGCGATCGGCAGAACGCATTGCCCTGCACTTGGTGCAATCCAAGCAAGATGCCGTCGATCAACTGATTCGCTCTGTCAAAGAGGCCAAGGATAAGGTGTCTCTTTGTGAAACCTGCGGCGGCTTGACCGAAACCCAGCCCTGCCCGCTCTGTTCGAACAGTCAGCGTCAACAAGAATGCATCTGCGTGGTGGTCAAACCGACGGACATCCTCACGCTGGAGAAATCGCAGGCGTTCAAGGGACAGTATCACGTCCTCGGAGGCCAGATTTCGCCGATGAACGGAGTGGGTCCCGAGGATCTGCGTATTGACGCACTGGAGCATCGGATTCGAGAAAATCCGGTTGAAGAAGTCATTCTGGCGCTCGGTTCGGACGTGGAAGGAGACGCGACGTCCTACTATCTGGCGAAAAGATTGGGCGCATTAGACGTTAAAATCACACGCATCGCGCAAGGTTTGCCTGCCGGCAGCGAACTGGATTACGCCGATGAACTGACTTTAGGCAAAGCCATGCAAGGCAGAGCCGCACTCCCAAATGACTGATCCCAACTCAAAAGCCGTCGTTTTCGATCTGGGCAAGGTATTGCTTCACTTTGACTTCGGCATCGCAGCCAAAAACCTTGCCCGCCACGCCGATGCCACGGCTGAGGAGATTTTGGCCCAGATCAACCAAACGCCGCACCTGCATGCTTACGAAAGAGGCGAAGTGTCCTCCGAGGCGTTCTACCAAAACATCGGCACATTATGTGGATACCATGAATCTTTCGAGGTCTTCAGCAACGATTTTGCCGACATCTTCGAGGAGTGGGATGTCATGGTCGAATTCATGCGATCTTTGAAATCAAAACAGGTCCCCATCATGGTATTCTCGAACACCAATGAAATTGCGGTGTCCTTTATCCGAGAAACATACCCTTTCTTCAATGAGTTCGATCATCATTGTTATTCCTACGAACATGGCATGATGAAACCCACATCGGCCTTGTACGAAAAGGTCGAACAGATATTGGGACGCCAAGGCAAGGACCTTTTCTTCATCGACGACAAAGCTGAAAACGTGGAGGCAGCCATCGAACGCGGATGGTCTGGACAGATCCACATCCACCCGGAAGAAACCATTCCCGCCGTTAAAAAATGGTTGAATAGTTGATTCACCACTGAGAAAGGCCTATCTTCTCCCCATGTTTGAGGCAATCAAAACGTTCCTGGTGAACTTCGTCGGCAGCCCCTTTGGGAGCGTGCTGTTGTTCGTCGGCGTCTACCTGTTGCTGCAAATGGTCATTTTACCCAAACTTGGCATTTCCACGTGAATGGCCGAAAGTTGCTCGGTCGAGCAACCTCAACCTACCCAAAATGAACTGACCAGCGAACCTGATCAGAACAAATAAGTAGCTGCTTTCGCCAGAAAGTAGACCAACGCGCCCAAGTAGCTGCTTTCGTAAGAAAGTGGCCCAACGCACCCACTGTGAGCGCAGACCTCCCCCCTCCCTCACTTTAACAATCGCGAATACGTAGCTGCTTTCGCAAGAAAGTGGCCCGACGCAATCCCTGGGATCTCTCAAATACAATTTGCCCGCCCATCGATGGTTTTGCTGGAATATATTGCTCAACGCATCCTCCTCAGACGTCTCCAATCTTCCTCCTGCCACTTATTCTTGGGAGCATTTCAGGCCAGGGACAATCCGATGATCCCATCAGCATCGACATCTTTCAGCCCGCGCAAAGTGGAGGCTACCGCATGCAGATAACAGCCCCCAGAGACCACGATTACGCCATTCAAGAATCCGAAGATCTCACCTCATGGCAAACCACGGCTTCCATGACCAACACCAGAGGACGTTTGACACATGAAATTCATGAAGCAACCGCTTTCAAATCCTTTTATCGAGTGGTTCAATTGGAAGAACCCACTCCTTTGACCGGAGACCACATTCCAACGGAGACCGGCGACCTGATTATCCACCCCGTCGAACACGGCACCTTCACCATGTGGTGGAACCATGTCAGCATCTACGTTGATCCGGTCGGCGGCGCAGGCAACTTCAGCGGAATGGCATCCCCGGACCTGGTTTTCATCACGCACCCGCACGGCGATCATTTCAATGCCGGCACTCTTCGAGACATCGTGAGGGAAACCACCACGCTGATCACGCCGGACATCGTCACCCAACAACTGCCATCCAACATCAAACCACAAGCCCACACCATGGCCAACGGGGATGAATGGGAGGTCCAGGGCATCAAAATCACCGCCGTCCCGGCCTACAACCTCACAGCCGGACGACTGAACTACCACCCGAAAGGACTCGGAAACAGTTATGTCATCGAACTGGGCAACCGCCGAATCTACTTCAGCGGCGACACGGAAGACATACCGGAAATGCGCGCCCTCGAGAACATCGACGTGGCCTTTCTCTGCATGAACCTCCCCTTCACCATGACCGAAGCCCAGGCAGCGGACGCCGCCAGAGAATTTCAACCCCGTATCGTCTACCCATACCACTACCGAGGCAGCAACCTGGAAACATTCACAGATCTCGTCGGAACAGATCTGCCGATTGAAGTGCGATTGAGGGATTGGTATTGAACCATCGACATTTCCAATCGGGCTTGCTGTAATCC
>CAYPZD010000115.1:0-14331 GCA_964415055.1 uncultured Verrucomicrobiota bacterium
TTCTCCTGTTTGAAAGAAAAACGACATGGCTCCATGACTGATCAGTTCAGGGATGTCTGTGTCTGTGATGCGAATTGGTTCCAGTTCTGTCCAAGTGATCAAATCCGAGGATTGCATGAGGGTGTAATTTCCCGCCTCTGCATGAATGGAAAAAGCAAAGCTCCCAGATTCTGTGAAATGGATGTCCCGGATGTTTGGATAAAAGGTGGTTTCAGCTCCCTCCAAATTCACGATGGGGAAGTGCCAGGGGCCGCGCGTTCCGATGTCGACTCCTGCAGGCATGGTCAGTGTGTTGGTTTTACTTTTATCGGTGTTAAAATCCGAGATCCCCAAGTATTTGAGTTGTATTAAAGTGGTGTCAGCATGCACCTGATTCAAAGGATTGGCGCTGGCATCCACAAACGTTAAATTCTCAAGAAAGCCGGGTAGTTCCAGGCGAGTGAGCTGATTGAATTTTACATCCAAGATGCTCAGTCGCGCCGCACCTGATGTGAAAGGAAGATCCGTGAGTTGATTCTGTGCAAGATTAAGGATTACCAGGTTTTTCCAATCATCGGAAAATTCAAAAGTGGTGATTTCGCAATTGGATAGCTCCAATTGTCTGAGGCTTGTGAGTCCGGGGGGGAACTTGACTTGATGGAGTGGGTTTCCATGCAACCAGAGGTCCTTCAGATTGGACATGGAATCCAGGAATGAAAGATCTTTTATCTGATTTGCATTGACTTCAAGATACTCCAATTGAGTGAGCGCCTTGAGTGAAGGAAGGCCAGTCAGGAGATTGGAGTTCAGACTGAGTTGGCTCAGGTTGGTCAGGGAAGTAACTTGGGAGATGTCTTCCAGTTGGTTGTTATCCAAGTGAAGAAAGTTCAAATTCACCGCATGTTCTAGTCCTGCAAGAGATCGGATGTTTCGATCCCGTGCGTCCAGCCTGATCAGTGTTCTCATGTTCTCAAGGGAGATGGTTTCTTCTCCCTGGCCTAACGTTTCATGAATGACAGCCTTCAAACCAGGGTCAGGTATATCGATCATTATGCCAGTTGGCTCACCTTCTCCGGTGGTTTGGCCTGAACCCTGGTTGATTTCAGCTCCTAGGATGGATCCGATGCCACTGCCTGCATCCAGTCCCCCCCATGAAAAAGCTGCCACCAGTAACAGTCGAAAAAGCATGGTTCGCTGTTTGTTGATTGCTGTTTGTCCTGAGGTTTTTCTCATCCTGATTTCCTCTTTGAAATTTTCATGCTCTGATGGTGAAAAAACAAGCCAAGGTATGACGGATTCCAATATTAAAAGGAGCCGAACCTCCTGAAGTTTTCAAGATGTGTGTGTCTCGCTGAGTTCATATAGCCGGATGGTTTGTCCTCTGAGTTGCTCCTGGAGTGGTTTTATCCAGGATGCCCGACAGTTTGGTTTGATTGATATATCTTTACTCTGAATCCGGTCAATCCTTCTGGCTCATGGCGAAGTTTTCCTCTGATTGGACCGGTAGTTGGAGCAAGCGTTTGGATTCCTTCAGGAGAAATTCGGGATTGTTGAATGGTTCGTAACTGATGTCCTGCCAGCGGACCAGACCGTCGCGATCAATCAGGAAGGTGCCGTGCAATGGCTGGTTCTCGAAATCGTCGAAGGCCCTGTAGGCTTTGAAAGCCTCAAGATCGGAGTCGGATATCAAGGGGAAGGGGAACCCGCCCGCAAGTGGATTTTCGTCCAGAAATTTCTTCAAGTCTGCATCCGGTTCATATCCGTTTATTTTTCCCTTCAATTGACTGACTTCATCCGTACTGATGGCAACCAGTGAGATGCCAGCGTCGAGGAAGTCCTTCGTTTTCGGGGCAAAGGAGGTGAGCTGTTCGGCGCAATGAAGGCAGCCGTGTCCGAGGTAAAAGATCACCACGACGGGTTTTCCTTTGTATTGATTCAAGCCCACGAATTCCCCGTCTGCATTGGGCAAACTCCAATCCGGAGCCGATTGCGGGGTGTAGCGCAGCGGGCCAATGCTGTCCAGAGATGGGCGTTCCCCGACATCTGGGGAAAGTTGTTTGGCAACACGCCAATCCGCCGGAAAATCGAGTGCCGCTGCGACCTCTGATAACCGTTGGAATGGGGGATGGGTCAAGTCATCGATGTCTCCGGAAATCTCACGCAGTTTGGCAAATGCTTCGCCAGCTGCTTCTGTCTTTCCAATTCGGAAGAGAACGTCGATTTGGTTTGCCAGGGGAATGACCTCGTTTTCGGCTGAGTCAACGGCTTCCATTGCCAGACTCTCTGCTTTCTCATGGTCCCCAACCCGCAGATAGAGCCTGGCGAGTCGATCCTTTCCGATGCCTTTTACCTGATCGAGCAGGATTTTGGCTGTCTCACTCGTGCCGACCAATAGACCTGAGCATGCGGTCAGTTCGGCGACCGCGTTGTTGAGTGACTTGATTCGGTTATCGAATTTTTTTCCGGCATTGGTTTTGGCCTTTTCGATTTCTTTTTCGGGTTTTTTGGAATCTTTGGCTTCCTTTTCCGCTTTGGACTGGGCATTCGCTTGCTCGGTTTGCACCTGCGCCAACCGGCCCTGCAATGCGACGAGCTGGGCCAGGAGTTTGGCGGAATCTCCTTTTTCAAAATGAGCGATTCCCAGAGCGCGGACGCGTTTGTCCTGTTCTTCCGGCAGGTCGGTCGGTTCCAGATACATGGTTTCGCTGAGATGGATGAGTTCGTCCCACATCTCGAATCGTTGGAGCACTTGAAACAACCTGGCACGTCCATACGAAGCGCTGCGTCCGCGTCGGGCCGCCGTGTTATACTGTGGATGCCGGGGGTGTTCGACCAAATTGGCAGCGATGGCGAGCGCGTCGCCCGATCGGCCAATGTTGATCAGATTGCGGGTCATCCACTCCTGGTTGTGCGCATAGTTGTGGATCTGATCCGGCATGACGCGATCGCGCTCCATGTGAGCGTGATCAGCTCGCGAAGAGGCTTCCTGTTGCCATACGGCGTCGCTGTATCGCTTCAAGCGGGAATAGATATGTCCGGGCATGTGCCACAAATGAGCGATGCTGGGGCCTGACTGCCCCCCTCGAGCGGCTGATCCAAGAGCGCGTTCCGGCTTCTCACGATCCCAAAGGTGAATCCGGTAATGATGAGCTGGGTGCATGGGGTTCAAGGCAAACACCTGATCCAGGATCGCATCGACCGCCTGGTGGCTGACGATGGGGAGATCGCGGTTGAATTGATACAGTCGCACGGTCAAAAACGCTTTGGCTTCGATGTCATCAGGATATTCGTGGATGATTTCCTCCAAATTTCGGATGTAGTTTTGTTTGGCGGTCTTGGCATTGTCCTTTTTGGCTTTCAGATAGGCATCGAGTCCGTCGATCCATAGTTGTTCGCGTTTGTTGGCGTTTTCTTTTCTTGCTACGGCTTCCTCGATGAATCCCTTCGCCCGCTTTTCATTTTCGAAATTGGCCATCGCCATGCCCCAATAGGCCATGGCGCATTCTGGATCGAGCTTGGCGACCTGACGGAAAGACCGCTCGGCTTCGAAATACCAGAAACCGTGAAGCTGACCGATTCCCTGATTGAAGAACTGCTGGGCAAGAGCGACATCTGTCGACACGGGGAAACTCACGTTCCCGGTGCCACCCATCAGGTAAGCTTTTTGGCGAGGTCCTTCGTTAAATGCTTCGCCGTGGAAGGAGTGGCCTTCGAGTATGTCCTTGGGATCGTTCGTGTCCTCTTGAGACTTGGTTGGGGGATTGTTTAGAACGTCGGCGCTTTGCTGTGCAAAGGTACGTTGCGGCACCAGAACCACAGAGAGGCCGAGTGCAAGGATGATCATGGTTGTGGCCTTTAACAGTGGCGGGCATGACCGCGGTCTGATATTTGCGGTTGCTGACTTTTTAAAAATTCTTTTCATTTCGGTTTCCATTGGCTTATCGACGGGCTGAATAGGTCGATCCTTTCTGTTTCGGTGCACTTGTCAAGATCTCAAATGCTGCAAATCTATGAAAGGGCACGATTATTTCCTCGGGGTAAACCTATCAAAACCACAGAGGGCACAGAGCTCACAGAGAATTGCAATAAGTTAGTGTAAAAAATGTTACCCCTGTGCTCTCTGTACCCTCTGTGGTTAACAATCAATACATTCAGCCCCCACATTTAAGCGCATCCTCTATGAAAATGGTATGATTCAGCGTGGTGGGATATCGGTTGGATTTGCTTGGGATTTCGACACATCCCGATCGTAAGTGCAATGGCGTATCCGCACACCGCAACGGTCATTTGAACGCCTCACCGCGCTCGCGGACCCGCGGCAGCGGATCCATACCTTTAACGGATGCCACTCTGATGGAAGAATATTGCCCGATCGTCCCCGCGTGCTATGGTGTGTCTATCTTCTCATTCCGGTGGGACCAGTTATTCGAAGAACTGAAAGGTCATTGGGACGAAAAGCATTATTGGACGGGAATTCTTGAATTGGAAAAATTGAAAAACAAAAAGTGATGAAAAACGTATGGCTTTTATTTTGTGTCGTTGCCACTTTCACTGTATCAGCAGGAACAATCAGGGTGATCGAAGATTTCGAATACGCCAGTGAGGACGATTTGCTTCTCCAATACGAACCCAGCACAGGAGCTGTGCCTTCTTTATCGACAGATGTCGCCGACGGTGCGAAAGGGGAAACGAGCATGAAAATTGAACTGAGTTTTCCATCGGCCGCCTGGGCTACCCAAACGGTCACAGGGCCGCTGTTGGATGAAATTTTCTCCATAGAACCCGAGCAGTATATCAGTTTTCGTTTGAAGGGGGATCCTGCTTTTGAATCTGCTGACTTCAGGAATATTTATCTTTATGTCTACGATGACTGGGGTGACTTCGCGCGTTGGGGCGCTGAGGTTCCCATTACCGATGGCTGGCAGGTGATCAATTTCGGTGGTGGGGATTATCAATTTCCATGGAATGCCTCCGGTGAAATCGACATGACCTTTCTTTCCAAGATTGCCATTTTCCAATATGGCAGTCAGGCCGCCATCGATCCTTATGAAGCAACTATCTATATCGATGATATTGAAATTCGAGACGAGCCTCTTATTGATTTTGCGGCTCCTTCCGCGTCACGATCGGTGATCGATGACTTCGAAGGGTATGCGACGAGTGAGGCGTTGCGCGAGTATTATACCTATGAAAACAGCTGGCATCCCGCAACTACCGTTGCTTCCATTGAATCCCCAGCGCCAGAAGGAGAAAATTGCCTGCGGCTTGATATCGATTTTCCTGAGGGACAATATCCCTGGGGAAGCGTTCGCTCACCCATCCTTGAACCATTTTCTTTGCCGGATGACGGAGTGATTACACTAAAAATGAAAGGGGATGCCGGCCTTTCAAAAGTGGCAGACGCAGGTACGAATTTCTGGCTTTCATTCTATGATGCCGCAGGAAATCGCATGAACTACATCACGGACATTGCTCCCGTGATTTCGAGTGAGTGGACCACTCTGACCATCGCCATGGAGGATTTCGGCGATACGAGCACGATCGACACCGGCAACCTTGTGCAGTGGCGCATTCTGGTTGAAGGTTGGGCAGAACCCAATCCAGCCTTGTCCGGATCGTTTTATGTCGATGATATCCGGGTTTCACACCTAACAACACAACGACCGGAATTGGCTGCTATCCGTGAAGGAAAGAACATCCGTATCGAGATGAGCCAGCTGACTCCTGGGAGTAAATATGAACTGGTCACGTCGGAGAATCTCACTGAGTGGACCTTGGTGACCAGTATGACTCCGGACACGGATACAGTCACTCACCTTGTGGATGGTGATCTTAAAATGGCTTGCTACCAACTGATCAAGAAGCCCTGAAGGATACACGCCTTCCCGCCCGCTTGAAGGTGTCAACAGGTTGAGATGCGGCGTGACCTGAACATGTCCATTTCCATTTATCAACGAGATAGCGGATGGTCTTATATTGATGGGTTACTTGTTTTTTTGCTTACATGCCTTGGGTCCCAGAGGTGTCAAATGTTGAGCAATGACTGTTTTTGACTGCCTACGAACTCATTGGGTTGGAAAGCCGGGATCCGGTTTTCCAACCGCCATTGCGTCCATTTGCATACTGAAAAAGATTTTTAAACATCATGATATCCAAAGAAAGCTCACCGTCGATTCCAAGGGATTCGTGATGAAACCGTCTGATAGCGCCCTCTGGATGATGGTGTTTCGAGTGGCTTGAAACCAAATACAGCAGAGCTATTAGACACGTAAAGCCTACTGCATAGCGCAAGGTTGTATGCGGTGTGGTTGCCCCTCTTTCTGTCTTTGATTCATTGTTCATGACGTCTTTTCAGCAAAATGGTTTAAGGTTGATATCTTCTATTTCATGCTTTGCGTAACAAACTGACATAAGGGGACAGTTTTTTTCACTTTTTCGAATCGCGGTATGATTGTTTTGAGGGGCATTCAATTTGTTGACTGCTTTCCTCACGATTCCAGCCGGTCTCCAGAAAGGTTGGCACCTTATGTCTTGAGAAATTCCCTTGGGAATGGCTAACCTCCCTCATGCATTGTTCTCTGTATAAGCAGATCATTGATTTGACATTGTTCGCACAAACATCTTTTCGTGTGAGAGCCGTACTTCCCTGGCTCCTCATGGTATTATCCTGTTGCGTTGTGACGAACGGGAATGCTGCTCGTCCAAACATCGTCATCATTTATGCGGACGATCATGCGCAACACGCCATCAGCGCATACGGTTCCGGTATCAACAAGACGCCCAACATTGATGCTTTGGCCCGTGACGGAATGATGTTTACTCAGAGTTTCGTTGCAAACTCCATTTGCGGCCCCAGTCGGGCGACGTTGCTGACCGGATTGCATTCTCATGCCAATGGGCAGGTTGGTAATCGGTCGAAGTTTCGCGATGATCTTCCGACCTTTGCCAAATCGGTGCAGGCCGCCGGTTATGCCACTGCCGTCGTTGGCAAGTGGCACATTTCCACCAAACCAAACGGTTTCGATTACTGGGCGCTCAAGCAGGGCAGCTTCTACAATGCTGATTTTGAGACGAAGACCGGGATCGAGAAAAGCCTGGGCCATGTGACAGATACAATCACCGAACGTTCCATCGAATGGATGCGTGAGCACAAGGAGCAACCATTTATGATGTGGATTTCACACTCCGCCGCTCACCGCACCTGGGAGCCACCCATTCGGCATCTCAAGAAGTATGGCGAGCGCGATATTCCTCAACCCGAGACGCTCTTCGATGATTACAGCGGGAAGAACCCTGGCGCACATACGGCGCAGATGCGTATCTCACGCGATCTATTCCCCGCTTACGACTTGAAACTCCCGGTGACAGGAAAAGGAATCCTTGATCAAGCCGCTCAAAATCAATTGAACCGCCTGACCCCGGAACAGAGAAGCGCATGGGATGCCGCCTTCGGACCGGAGAACGAGACGTTTGCCAAACTTAATCTTTCCGGTGATGAACTGACCCTCTGGAATTATCAGCGTTATATTAAAAACTATCTTCGAAATGTGGATGGTCTGGATGACAGCGTTGGTGAGGTTCGGGAATTCTTGGCCAGGCAAGGTCTGGATCGAAATACGATTGTCATCTACTCGTCCGATCAGGGTTTCTTTCTTGGTGACCATGGCTGGTATGATAAGCGATGGATGTATGAGGAATCGTTTCGCACGCCTCTGATTGTCCACTGGCCCGGCGTCACGCATCCCGGGAGCAGCAATGACTCGCTCGTTCAGAACATAGACATGGCTCCCACCATTCTTGAAATAGCCGGGCTGGGCATTCCGGAATCCATGCACGGTCGCTCCTTGCTCCCGCTGCTTCGTGGAAATACCCCCAATGACTGGCGTGACGCCATCTATTACCATTATCAGATGGAAGAACCGCAAAACCGCACGGCTCACCTTGTTGCCAAGCACTATGGTATCCGCACGGACTCTCTCAAGTTGATTCATTTTTATGAATCCGACACATGGGAATTTTATGATCTTGCCAAAGACCCAATGGAAATGAAAAACCTTTATCATGCTTCAGAAAAGGTTCCCATGATCGCGGATTTAAAAAGCAGGCTACACGACATGCAGAAACAGTTTGATGATCCTGTGCTCAAGCAGGGTTTGCGATAGTCTCTCTAATGGGATCATCTATGAATGACTCAAAATCAATTCGGACATGGCTTGGGCATCCTTTGAGTCTATCCACGTTGTTCTTCACCGAGCTTTGGGAACGGTTCAGTTATTACGGGATGCGGGCCCTATTGGTGCTCTTCATGGTGGACGAGGTCCAGAATGGCGGCATGTCACTGGACGATGAAAAGGCCACCGCCATCTATGGCTTGTATACCGCATTTGTGTATCTTGCCTGTTTGCCGGGCGGATGGATAGCGGATCGACTGTTGGGAGCTCGGAAGGCGGTTTGGGTAGGCGGCCTGGTCATCGCGGCGGGACATTTTACGCTGGCCATTCCGAATCAAACGGCATTCTTTACCGGGTTGCTTCTGGTGGTTCTCGGTACCGGTTTGTTGAAACCGAATGTCAGCGCCATGGTGGGGCAGCTTTACCCCGAGGGAGGTGCTCGACGGGATGCCGGTTTCACCTTGTTTTACATGGGAATCAACATGGGGGCGTTCCTTGGGCCTCTCGTATGTAGTTATTTGGGCGAAAACGTGAACTGGCATATGGGCTTTGCGGCTGCGGGTTTCGGGATGGTTTTTGGTGTCATTCAATTTTGGCTGACAGGGCATCGGTTGGGAGATGCGGGGTTGATCTCCCGGCGATCAGGTGACGCCAATGATTCTGGTTCCCGAATGGATCGTGCCTGGTTTCCGGTGATTGGGTTTGTGGCTGCGTTGGGTCTGTTCATCGTCCTGATTGTTTCAGGTGTTTTACAGGTGAATGCCTTGTCCCTGGCTCAGTACACGACTTATGTCATTGTTGGTTTGGCAGTCGTTTTCTTTGTTTATCTCTTTGTGTTTGGCAAGCTGAATTCGGCAGAGTTCAAACAAACCCTGGTCATCGTTGTATTGTTCATTGCTTCCGCTGTTTTTTGGTCGGGCTTTGAGCAGGCAGGTTCTTCCTTGAATTTGTTTGCGGAACGTTACACGGATCGTCTTGCTTTCGGTTTCGAAATCCCGGCCGGATGGTTTCAATCGTTGGGCCCCTTATTCATCGTCGCCCTGGCTCCTGTATTCGCTTCGTTATGGGTGCGCTTGGCAAAAAGGCAACTGGATCCTTCCATGCCTGCAAAATTTGCACTCGGTCTACTGCTGCTTGGACTCGGTTTTCTGGTGATGGTTGGCGCGGCAAAATTCGTTGTGGCCGGACAAAAAGCCGCGCCTTACTGGCTGGTTCTTACCTATCTGATCCACACCATGGGAGAACTCTGTATGAGCCCCGTGGGCTTAAGCTCTGTTACCAAACTGGCGCCCAAGCGCTTCATGGGGCAAATGATGGGGATCTGGTTTTTGGCAACTTCACTGGGAAATCTGATTGCAGGCTTGATGGCCGGGCGATTCGATCCTGAAGCCCTGAACGAAATGCCGGACATATTCCTGCAAATTGTTCTGACCACCGTAGGAGCGTCCGCGATTCTTTTTGTGTGCAATCAACCGATCAAAAAACTAATGACCAAGGAGAATTGATTCATATTTCAATATTCGACACTTCCGTTTCAAACGCGTTGATTTCCTTTTTCTATCTGTGAAAACGGCGGATAAACTGCTCGGTGTCGGGGAAAGAGGGATATGTTCAGTGGTTCCGCAAAGAGTGAATATCATGCGTGAGATAAAATCAAAGAACACCAGTCGACGGGAGTTTTTACTCCAATGCGGCACTGCCATTTCTTATGCTGCAGCTTTGACGGGATGCCGCAGTTTGGGGCGACCGGCCTATGGGGACAACCGTAAGGGAAAGTTGTTGTTCACTTCGCAAGGTCGTACCGCGATGATCAACTCGGATGGTTCCGGCATGCGTTATTTCGACTTCAAAGTTCCTGATCAAGTGACTTGGCAGCCGGGGCCCGTTCTTCCGGATGGTCGTCGAATGATTTTTCTCAGCATGGAGGCACGTCGTGACGGACCGGGACGTCCTTTTGATCAATACTATCACCATACTCCGACACACATCTGGCTTTATGATCTCGAGAGCGAAGAGCTGACAGAAATCTGCACGCGTAATCGCTTGAGTGTCTTTTACACTCCGGCGCTGGTGTTATCTGACCAGCGCTTGTTGGTGCAGGTGGTCCGGGATTCGGGGGGGCAGATTTTCAGCATGAACTTTGATGGTTCGGATGCGCGTGCATTCACACGGCTCGGTGAGGGATTGCCCTACGGTCTCAGTCTGCACGCGGACGGTCAAAGGGTTGCCTACCATTTGGCAAGTCCACAGGGATATCAGATCTGGACCAGCGATATTGATGGTGACAACCGGGTGCAAGTCGCCGCTCATCCCGATTATCTTTATTTCGGTCCTGCCTGGTCGCCTGATGGTTCGTGGTTGGTTTTTCAGGCTTGTCAATTCAAGGATGATCCGGGGCACGACTGGAGCGATGTGTGTGTGGCTCGGGCAGACGGTAGCGAATTCCGCATGCTGACCAAAGGGCAGTCCATGTGGTTCGGGGCAACCTATGGTCACCCGGAAAATCGAGGAGGTGGTTCGAATCTCGCGGGATGGACCCGGGACGGACAGATTCTGTTTCCGCGCCGGTTGCCTGCTTCAAAAGTCCCCTGGGAGTACCAGCACCAACGACCGGACGTTGATCACTTTAATCGTGACTTCCGCCCCGATCTCGCCCGGGGAGGCACCGAGATATGCCGACTCGATCCCGCATCTGGTGCGCTTGAATCGCTCACGCAAAACAATCCTCCGGTCTGGGATTTCCGCGCCAGCGAGTCACCAGATGGAAAGCGGATCGTTTTCTGTCGAGCCGAGACAGGTGGAGTTCCGGCGCTTTTCAGCATGGATGCTGAGGGGAGTTCACCCCTTTTGTTGACACGCGGTTGGGAGGAACGAGGCGTCGATCATCCACGCTGGCTGCAGTAAGGTGCTGACTACTCGTTAATTTTCAGGGCAACATGCCCATCAGTTGGAATCCTGCATCAGGTCCATCCAAAAACTCACTTTTTCAGTCGATGCGATTGGCATGCCGCCTGTCATGGCGCCAATACGCATTGTGGTGGCATTCTTTCCATCATACTCATGCCAATGAGGTAGATTCGGTCCGTTCGGGTTGCCTGTCTTGGCGAAGTTGGTCCAGTAGCTTGACATCTGGTCTGCCACCGTGTGATCGGCAGGTTCCCAGGGACGGTTCAATTGTTTCAGGTTATTGAACACATATGGCACTTCGCCGGTGTGGAAAGCGCCAAATTCGGGGTGCTCTGGCCAGGGGATTGCCCGGTCAAAATAGTAGGTGTAGACTCGATCACTTAAATCCTTTTGCTTTCGGGCCCAATGGTGCAATGATACTTTCGCCCGATCCCGGCCACTGGCCTTTCGCATTGCTTCCACTTCGGCATCCGTTCCCGGTTGATACAAAGCAAGAAATCGGTCAGCTGAATCCTTATACCGAGCACGAGCATCTTTTTCGAAAGCGCTTACTGTTGGTTGTTGGGGAGGACCGAATCTGCCTCCGGCCCCCATATCATCGGCAGTGAAACCGTTGATCACCGGGACTTGTGTTTTTGCGGGTTTGTCAGGAGAAATGAAATAGTCATCGACTACAGGCCTTGGCCGCGGAGCGCCTTCAGTGGGGGCCATCAACTGCTCGGGTGTCAGGGCTCGTAATTCCGCCAATGATGAAGCACCCTTTGCCTCGCCAAAACGCACACCCAATTTTTCCCCCTCGCCAAGCGAGGTGCCTGAGGTGATCGAGCCGGGAAAAAGACCGGGGCCGCTCTGGATGATCGCGCGCGCAAAAAGACCTTCAGTCAGGGGGGATTGCCTACTGGAACGTCCGCCATGACGGTGAAGCCGCACGCGCCGCCTATCAGAAGGCACTGGAGCTGAATCCATCGGATGCGCGTCTGTTCGCCGAATATGACCAGTTGCGTGCCAAACTGGGAGATCCGGCTAGGGAACGCCTTGCGATGCTGCTGACAAAACCCGAACTGGTGGCGGAACGCGACGACAGTTCCGTTGCGCTGGCCGAACTCTACAATGAAACCGCGCAACCGCAAGCTGCTCTTGATTATCTGTTGGGGCGGCGCTTCCATCCGTGGGAAGGTGGCGAAGGCAAGGTGCTCAAGCAATACACCACCGCCCGGCTGCTACTGGGGCAGCAAGCGCTTGAAGCGGGCAATGTCGCAGTCGCACTGGAGCACTTTTTGATGGCGATGCAGCCGCCGGACAATCTGGGCGAAGCGTATCACCTGTTGCAAGCGAAAGCGGATGTGTGTTACTGGACCGGTAAAGCCTTGAGAGCACTTGGTCGCGATGAAGAAGCGGTCGTGCAGTTCGAATCCAGCGCAAGCGAGGCCGGAGATTTTAAGGCCATGGCGGTGACCGAACATTCGGAACTCTCTTTTTTTCGAGGCCTATCACTGATCGAACTGGGCCGCATGAAAGAAGCAAAAACTTTGTTTGAGGATTTCATGGATTTCGCCGAAAGGGAATTCGCGACGAAGGCGACCATTGATTACTTTTCCACTTCATTGCCACGACTGCTTGTGTTCGAAGAAAACCTCGATGAGTTGAAACAGCGCCATGCAAAACATCTCATGAATCTGGCGGCACAAGGTTTGGAGCAATGGGCGCAAAAATAGGCATGACACCATGAGGATAGGATGCCACAAAAGCGCTGATGCTTCTTATTCTCACGCCCTCCCGCATTCGCTGGGTAGAGACCTAGACCGTTTGACAAAAGAAAAACCCGCTGGTTTTTGAAACCTTAGCGGGTTGTTTTGTGATCCTGTGGAAAGACTATCTTACCCGGTAAAATATGGTGTTTTCATTTGCTGGGATGACTACTCCTGACGTCGCATCTTCAACGACCGTCCACGGGCCAGTGACGGAAGTGGACGATTCCAAAGAACCATTACCTTCCCATTCCAAGGTGATTTGCTTGTCATTGAGACTGATCGAAACATCTGCCGGCTCAGGTCCTGCCGGAGCTCCTTCGTTACTGAATATGATTTCCCCGGTGGCTCCATGGGATAAACGGCCGCTACTGCTGATTTCCCGATCATAGTATTGCTCGTGTACTCCATCCGCTATTTCCTGTTCTGTGAAATCAAACGCTTCATCTTCCGTCCACCCGATGAGACGTGATCGGTTGGCCCAAAAATATTGGAGTTCCAGGTCCTGGGTTCTATCGCCTGACCCATTCGTGCCCGGTCCGAATTTGTCGTCATCGTCGAGGCCTATGTTAAAGCCCATCTTGTAATCATCTTTCAGCTTGTTCCCAAGGACGGGATCTTCGAAAAGAACCTTACTGAATCGAACCTCCATTTTCCAGCCACCATCGACTTTGCCTCCTTTGCCCCAAATGTCGCCATCCTCGGCCCATATGTAATCCACATCGGTGCTCCAAGCTCCGTCTGTGCGCACTTCATTTTCTTCATCCCACCTTGAGAAACGCCCTTCATAGTTGAGATAACAATGGCCGCCATAAAGATCATTGGAGTTGTCGGTGTTATTGTCATAACGATCATTCAATGCATCCACGATGATTTCGATGGAGTCATCCTTCCAAAAAGCTCCATTTGGATCGTCGGAATTGACAATGTCATCTTTGACGTCGACTCCCACATAGAAATTGTTTTCATCATGAGCCAACCAGAAAGTGAAACTTGAATCATCAGCATCATCCCATGATCGGTCCCCTGGAAAATCGAGAATCCAGGCATTTTCTCCGGGGACAACTGTCACGCCTTCAAAACCGCCGTATTCGCTACGGCTTGGATCACCGTCAATGGTCACCGTTCCATTGGGAACTAGAGGAACAGTAAGCGTTGTCTTTTCAATGTCTGACCATGGACCTTCTGAGGTGGGGTTGAAGTTAGTGACCTGAGCGGAAAGGACAACGGGCCAGATTAAAGAAGTGCATACGACTGCCGTAGAGGTAGAGAGTATCGATTTCATGTGTAGCGATGAAAATCTATTATAGTGGGTATTAAGTCAATTTCTTTTCTTTCACCCATTCGAAGTGAGTAGCACTCCCTTTGAATCCAAGAAAAAATATGTAAGTATTCTGTTGTTTAGCCCAAGTTCGTCACTTTTTGTAAGTTAGAAAAATGCCTGTAATGGAAATCAACGGGTTACGTAAAATGTCAGGCGATTTTCGGGACTACATTTTGGATCAGTTTCGGTGCTGTAGGTAATT
>CAYPZD010000116.1:0-14154 GCA_964415055.1 uncultured Verrucomicrobiota bacterium
CAATGACACTGCTCCTTAAAGTCCCCCGGGTGTCATTTTCCCATGAGTCAACACGCCCCGTAAACGGGAGCCTTTTTTCTGTTTTCGTTTCCCAGGGTCCCCACCCCACGGAATTCTGTAGTCTGCATCCGGCTTGACGCGAGATGCAGACGGCCTTTCCTCATCAGAAAAAGCGGATCTTGTTTTGCCTATCTGTCAGGCTCGGCAGATGAAAGGCAAACTCCGATCTCCTCAGATCAAAGTGATCCACTCACTGTTATCAGGCCAATGGTAACCATGATCATTCACAACCGGGTTATGATTCGATCAGGCGGGTGACATTTATGGTTCATTTGAACTCAAAAATCAACTCATATTCATCATTAATTTATTTAAAATAACCGCCCACCGACACATTCCACATGAACAAGTTACACATAGTCAGCACCGCAATTAATTCTCATATGACTGTATGACCAACTAAGAATTAACAAAGCAATCCCCCACAGCAAGCGGCATCCCCAGAAGAAAGGCTTTCGCATCCATAACCTTCCCCCCCTGCCGCTGAAGCTCCAGAAGCCTCAAGGCCCCATGCCCGGTTTTCACGACCAAGCCCCCCTTGTCAGCCTGAATTACTGCCCCGGGCTCAATATTTATAAGCTCACTATCAATAGGTTTCACCGATTTAATCTTCAATCGCTCGGTGCCACCATTTGATAAACGCAAATCCGTAAAGCATCCCGGCCAGGGAGACAGAGCCCGCACCTGACGGTCCAATTCGACAGCTGAATGTGACCAGTCGATGGCACCGTCCTGCTTTTCGATTTTTCGGGCATGACTAGCCCCCTCATCAGGCTGAGGAATGACGGGTAACTGTCCTTCACAATACCCTTGAAGACTTCGCTTTATCAAATCCGCTCCTGCTTCGGCAAGTTGATCATGAAGGATCGGAGCTGTTGTTTGAGGGGTGACGGGCACTTTTGAAGTCGCGACGATGGGACCCGTGTCCATGCCCTTGTCCATCTGCATCAAGGTCACCCCGGTTACTTCATCTCCGTTCCAAATAGCCCACTGTATCGGGGCCGCACCCCGATATTTCGGCAATAAGGAAGTATGAATATTCAAGCACCCAAACTTTGGCATGTTGAGTACAGAAACAGGAAGGATTTGACCATAGGCCATCACGACGGCGACATCCAGGTTCAGAGACTGAATCCAATCCAGACATTCCGGATCTTTGCGCAACCTTTCGGGTTGTTTAACCTCCAGCCCCAGCTCCAGGGCAAGGGATTTGATGGGGGTTGGGGTCAGTTTCATCTTTCTCCCCTGTGGTCGGTCGGGCTGCGAAATGACACCCAGCAGTGAGACATTCGGCATATCCTGCAAGGTGCGAACGATGGGACACGCAATTTCGGCTGTTCCTAAGAAAATGGCTCGTATCATGATAATAACCAATAAGACAGATTGATGGAATTACCAATCCTGACGTGACAGGGAAAGGCAAAACAACCTGGATCGCCGGAAGCAACCCAGGTTGTGATAAAAGGATAGATGGTATCGAAAGTACCTGATTATTTGTTACGGACTTCGATCCGAACAATTTCACCAAATCCAATGGAGACTTCCTTGGCGCCCTGCTGCAATTGCAGATGGAGATCCGAACCGGAAATACGGGTAATGCGCGTGGCCACGTATTCCCTTTTCACAGTTTTAAAAGCCAACACCAGATTCTTGATGGAAGGCGAAGGCACAACCCGAAAGAATTCTGTAAATTTGGTCTCGATGAAATTGCGGCTGAATTGTGTATCATCTTTGGTGAAGACAGCTCCCGCCAATCCTCCCCCGCTTCCTCCGGCACCGGCGGCTCCTCCCTTCGACAAGCCCAAACCTGGTTTACCGGATGGCGTACCGGGTGCTGGCGCAGGTTCAGGCGCAGCCTCCGGAGCAGCCGCAGCGCCATCATCAAATGGCTCTTCGTAGCTGGATTCAGCCTCAATACCGGGCATCGAGATGAACAAAATCGGTCCGATAAAAGGAAGCACAGCCGAAATCCCGCAAACCAAAGGAATCGGGCGACCTCGAAAAATGGCTATCTCAAAGGCAGCAAACAAATTCCCCAGGTAAATGGCCCCGAGAATGAGCAATCCAATCGGAGTGGTCAGCGTGGAGAAGAAAGTTGTCTTCCCATCCGGACGCTCCATCCGCTCAGGCTGACGGACCGTAATCTCCGGTGGCTGAATTTCTTCTTCTGGCAATTCGATAAATGGATCCACAAATACGTGGTATCCTTTCTGGATGTATTCAGGGTGCTGCTGAATATACTTCAGCGTGTCCTGAGAGAGGTAAACCAAGTCGATCCGTTCGGAAAAAGTCCCGGTGGTCCTCCTAATAACCATACTCTCTTCGTCCATAACGGAAATTCTACCTTCGGTCACGTTTCCGTTTTCCAGGGTGAAAGGGTACGGCTCAGCCGCCTGACATGGCGTCGCCCAACAACAAATAAGCCAAAGCGCCAATATGGTGTAAATCTTTTGCATCTCAGTTTTCTTAGCAAGTTCAATGCCTCAAAAACGGGTAGCCTAAAAAAAGCTCCCCCCTAAATCAACCTCAATCCCAAGGAAAACTTCGTGAAAAGAGCGGGATGATCGAGCAATTCAGGGGTAAAGAAGCAGTTTTTTGCAAAAAAAAAAGCGTGCGAGGGTTTCAAGCTCCCTCACACGCCTGTTTGAATCAGGACTAGGATTCGGATCGGGCCAGCTCTCGGTTGCTGCCCAGATCCACTATGCGAAACTCTTCGTAGTGATAAGAAGGATCAGGGCGGAAGGACAATTTCCCGAAGTACTGCTTTTCCATCTGAATCACCAATTGTTCATCCTCTGTGCGCAAGCGGTTGAACACCTTCGGATTCACGACAATCATCAACTGATAGTCCGATTCATCGCGTTGGCGTTTTTTGAGGATCTCACCCAGTTTGCGCTGAATTTCCACACTCATGGTCACCACACTCTTCACCTTGCCTTTACCGCTGCAGTAAGGGCAGTCGTCATGAACTGAAGCCCGGACACTCTCGGTCTGGCGTTGACGGGTCATTTCCAGCAAGCCCAGTTGGGAAATCGGCAACACATGCGTCTTGGCTTTGTCGCGTTTCAGTCCTTCTTTGACCTTTTGATAGACCTGCTGCTGATCCCTCCTGGACTTCATGTCAATGAAATCCAGAATGATCAATCCGCCGATATTCCGCAGTCTGAGTTGGCGTGTGATTTCTTCGGCAGCTTCTATGTTGACTCTCAAAATGGTCGAATCCTTTTCTTTTTGACTGCTCTTATGCCGCCCGGTGTTGACGTCGATCGCAACCAAAGCTTCGGTTTCGTCGATCACAATATATCCCCCGCTCTTCAGGTGTACTGTTCGCGCAAAGGTGGTCTGCAACTGACGCGTGATGCCGAAACGATCGAATATCGCCTGCGTATCCTGGTAAAGCTTCACCTTTTCGATGGATCGCTTGGAAATACGGGTGATCGTTTTTTGGATATGCTTATGTTCATCCTCGGAATCCACCACGATACGCTCGACATCTTCCGTCAGGAAATCCCGAACCGTGCGTTCGATCAGGTCCGGCTCCTGGAACACGCAGTAAGGCGGCTTCTTGTTATTGATATGGTCCTGAATCCGGTTCCATTCCTCCACCAGAAAGGCTAGATCACGCACAAAGTAACGGGCCTTCTGCCCTTGGCCGGCAGTCCGAATGATGACGCCCATGCCCTCGGGAATGGTCAGGTTGCGGACAATTTGTTTGAGGCGCTGGCGTTCCTGAGAGTTATCGATCTTGCGAGAGATACCGCATTGATCCGAATTCGGCAGCAAGACCAGAAACCGTCCGGGTATGGCCAGGTTGGTGGTGATACGAGGGCCTTTGGTTCCGATGGACCCTTTTGTCACCTGAACGATGATTTCGGTCCCAATCGGATAGAGTCTCGGAATGTCCTTTTGGGTGATCTTTGGCTTTTGCTTTCTTCCCTTCTTACGTTCAACGATTTCGATATTGCTGTCGAAATTGTTGGGAACGATGTCCCAGTAATGGAGAAAAGCGTTCTTTTCGAACCCGATATCCACAAACGCAGCCTTCAGGCCGTCTTCAAGGTTTTTGACGACACCCTTGTAGATGCTACCCACCAAACGATGTTCTTCGTTTCGTTCGATGGTGAATTCTTCCAGCACACCATCCTCGAGCACGGCAACCCTGGATTCAAGGGGCTCAACATTGATGATGAGTTCCTTGTGTTGTTTTTTAAGCGGAATGAAAACGCGTTTGACACGCGAAATGACTTTGTCAGCCGCCGCCTTGATGGTTCCCACGATGCCTTTTGGCGGAGCTTCAGTGAATTCCACCGGCTTGTAGGGCTCATCCTTTTTCTTCTGTCCCCGACCTTTACCGCCGGATTTCCTTCCGTCCTGGCCACCCCGTTTCCCCTTGGCACGATTTGAGTTTTTGCGTCCCTGAGCGGATTTACCATCTTCGGAGGCGTTTTCCGCTTCGGCTTTCTTGGCCTCCTCCTTTGCCTTCAGGGCCTCATCGGTCATTTCCGGAGGTAATCCGGATGCCAGATTTTCCGCTCGTTGTATTTCACGGGCGTGTTTTCGGTTATCGTACACTGGTTCCTCATCGGCGGTTGGATTTCCCAAAACCTCTGCACGAGCGGTTGCGGCCGCTTTCACTGCTTTCTTGTTTTTCGATCCCACGCCGGATGACGGCTTAAATCTCATACCGCCGCTCCTACGGCGATTCCCTTTACGTTGATTCATAATAAATGATTTTAATAGTTCCTCTTGTATAGTTTGACGTTTTGTAAAAGCCCCATCGCCACCATGAAGCTGAGCGCGGAAGAACCTCCGTCACTCAACAAAGGGAGGGGCAGCCCGGTCACGGGCATCAGTCGTATGTTCATGCCGATGTTGATAAAGACGTGGCTGAACCAAAGCATGACCACTCCGGTGGCAATCACCTTTCCCATCCGGTCCCTGGCCTGGGAGGCGATTCTCAATCCCTCGATCACCACGATGGCATTGAGTATTAAGACGGTCATGCTGCCCAAAAACCCCCACTCCTCGGCAATCACGGAGAATATGAAGTCATTGTGCGCCACTGTTTTTGGAAGGTATCCAAGGGCGTTTTGTGTTCCCTGGCACCATCCTTTTCCTGTCATTCCGCCGGACCCGACGGAGATCAACGCCTGATCGACGTTGTATGTGAATCTGCGTTTTTCAAAATCCGCCTTTCGCTTTTCCTCAGCCGTTGCATCCGGCGGGGCAAAAGACATTCCGAAATAAACGCGTAATCGGTTTTTCTGATATTCCTCAAGCTGCACCACGGGTAACAACTTGGGGTAGAAAAGGGTATCGATCACCACCAGCACCATGAGCAGAGCTGCGCCACCCACCAGACGGCTTAGAAAAGCTCTGGGGATGCCGGCGATGAACATCATCACCAAACCCACCGGAATCAACACGAGCGAAGATCCCAAATCGGGTTCGATGAGAATCAAACAAAATGGAAGTCCGATCAGCCCGAGGGCTTGAAAAAACAAGCTGGGCACACGTAGTTCGTCCATGGGACGGCTGAGGAAATTTCCAAGCGCGCAGATGGTAGCGATTTTGGCGAACTCAGACGGCTGCAACCTGAAAGGTCCCAATGAGATCCACCTCTTCGCACCATACACCGGATCAAACAACAGTACGACCAGCAATAAAATGATGGAAGCCCAATAAAAAACCAAAGACCAACGCGCGATCAGGTGGTAATCCACCAAACACAAAGCAAACGCCAAACCAAGCCCAAGCCCCAGCGCAAACATTTGCTTCACGAAACGGTGCTGATACCACTGCTGGGGATCGGACAGACCATGGACCGACGCGGCGCTGTAGATAAAGGCCAGACCAATGGCGGCCAAACCGGCCAAAGCCAGCCAGAGCACCCAATCCACATGCTGGTTCCAACGATTATAAGGCGCGTTCATAGTCTGCTAACGTCATCTGTTTTCGTTGGGGTTTGACCGGCTCGGGATCGAGTAGGTCTTTTAAAGTCTGGTAAACCTTTTCCGCCAAAGGAGCGCAACTGGTGCCACCGCTCATTCCGCCTTCCACAAATACGACCACTGCGTAGCGCGGATCATCAAATGGCGCATAAGAAACAAACCACGTGTGTTTGACCATACGCCCACCCTCCACCTTTCTGTTGGTCTCAGCAGTGCCGGTCTTGCCTCCAACAGGATACCCATCAATCTGACACAAGCGCCCTGAACCATCATTCATCTCGACATCGGCAAGCATGGCGCGCTGCACCACCTCCAGGGCATCAGAGGATACCTTCAGGTGCCCTCGCACCCGACCGCTGCGTTCTCTTTCGAAGGTATTGCCCCCCATCGCCCCCATTGTTTCCCATCCCGCAACAATGCGTGGCCAGTAAACCGTTCCACCATTTGCAACAGCCGATGTCATCACCGCCATCTGAAGAGGCGTCACATCGATCTTACCTTGACCAATGCTCAAGTTGGCAGTGTCTCCATCATACCAACCGCGTTTGAGATCTTGTAGTGAAGGCAAATAGCCACCGGTTTCCTGATTCGTCAGCAATCCGGTTTTCTCGCCTAGAAAAATCTGCCGACTGAAATCAACGATGACCTCAGGCCCCATTTCCAAACCATAATGAATGAAGTAGGAATTACTGGATTTGGCAAAGGCTCTTTCGAAATTATAGTCCCCAGGTACAGCCGTATCATTGATCCTGCGTTTGCCAAGAGGAAAATAGCCCAATGACAAGAACTTGTCATTGGGATCAATAACATTCCTTTCCAGTCCAGCCAAACCAACCATGATCTTAAAAATGGATCCCGGATGATAACGCCCGAATGTGGCGCGATTAAATAGTGGCTTGGTTCTTGTGTCGGACAAACGTCCCCAAAGTTCCGAAGACACCGAACGATTGAATACATTCGGATCAAAGGTGGGAGCGGAAGCCATGGCGAGCACATCACCGTTCGTACAATCCATCACCACAATAGCACCTTGAATATTCGGATCATAATAGGTCAGGGCCTTCTCCGCTGATTTCTGAATACGACTGTCCAGCGTGAGGTAAAGATTCTTACCCGGCAAGGAAGGCAGCCATTCCTCTTCCTCCTGACGATAAATCAGATTATTCACCAGAATGGATTTGGCCCCAGGCTCGCCAGCCAGTTCCTCCTCAAACTGGCCTTCCAACCCCGCTCGTCCCTTGGCATCCGGTAACTCATAGTCGAAGGACATCTGCAGCGTCGGCGAATTTTCTGAGGACACGCGACTGCGTTTTCCCATGTAACCCAGCACATGGGCCGCTGTGGTTCCGTGTGGATATTTCCGCTTGGACCGGACCTCCAGGTCAAATCCGTACCTCCGCAAATCCGTCCCCTGCTCCATGAACCGGGCCATTTGTTCACGACTGAGGTTCAACAGCACAGGCATTGCGACGTAACGGTTTTGCTTGTAATGATCTTCAAAGGCCTTCCGTTTGAGCTTCCGCACCGGTTCGTTGATGAGCACGCCTGCTTGGTTCACCAGATTACTGACCGTGAGGTATCTGGCATCAGCTCCCAGCTCCAATTGCTCTTCATAGCTCAGCTTACGGTCTCCTTTTAGTTCGTAATAGGTTTCAAGAAACTGATCCCGAAGCTGATCCAAATAAACGACGATGTTGAACTGAGGTTCATTGTCCGCCAGCACGACTGAGTTGCGGTCGTAGATAAGTCCGCGGGGAGCAGGAACCCGGACGGTGCGATAAGACTGCACTTCGCGGTATTTTTCGTATTTCTTGAACGAAACGATCTGCACGTACCAAAGCCCACCCGCCAGAATGCCAAAACAGAATAACAGCCCAATCGCCAGCCATTGCAGGCTGGTGTCGGCGTGTCTTGTTTTGCTGACGGTGCTCATCGCGTTTTAATTAATAATGGTGATAGTGTTTACTGCGTTTGACCTCCACCACCGGACGGTTCCATGGTTTGGCGGTGGGCGCATAAGACAGATTTTGGTCCAACTGATTCAGGATCAAAAACAAAACAGGTCCAGCCAGCCCGCAACAAACGGCATTGATCAGCACCTGCCAAAGCGTCCCCCACCCCAGCATGGGTTGAGTTCCCAGCACCCATAAAATCAGGCCGGCAATGGTTGGATTCAAGGCCCCGGCCAATACACAAACGAAAAATTGTGCCGCCATTTGCCCCTTCAAAAGCACTTCGTGCATTCCATGCAACAAGTAAGCGGTCAAAAACAACGACAAAAGGGATGTCCCCAGAGGATTGGCGGAGAGCACATCAAACCAACATCCTCCAATGGCGGCCACCCCGGCCATCACGCCCACCCGGCCATGTAATGCAGCATAGGCGGCAAACACGGGTAAAAGGTCGATTTGACCACGCCACCCACTCTCCACCACCGTCCAGCGGGCTTCCAGGTACACCACTCCCATGGCTATCAGTATCATGCTGGTGAATGTGGATCGGGACATGGTGGAAATACTTCTGTGAATGTTAACATGGTCCCCTGCTCAAGGGGTTTCCTCTCCTTGTGAACGATCCGCTCCTGGTTCGGGCAATACCAGCCAAACCATTTCCAAGCGGTTCAAATCAACCATCAAACGCACCCTGGCCTCGGCAAACAAACCGACACCGGAAGAACGGCTGTCGACAACGTGCCCCAAAGGAATCCCACGTGGAAAACCACCTCCCAGACCACTGGTGATCACCTCGGCGCCCGGTTCGATCCGGGTGTTCAGCGGGAGGTGTTGGAAGGATACCATGCGAGGGTTCAATTGGGTATCCTGACCGCTCATGATCGTGCCGTGGGCTTGTTCGGCTTCCGGCCGGTTTGCCGTTTGAGCCAACATGGCAGACACCCTGCAGTGCGGATCCCCAACCAGACGAACCATCGACCGATGGCGCCCCACCTGGTCCACTTTGCCAACCAGACCCTGCGGGGATAAAACCGGGGTGTTCTCGACCACTCCATCCTCGGTTCCAACATTGATGAACAAACTCCCCCACCAGTTGCTCGGGTCTTTGACCTGAACACGCGCCGGCAATAAATTCCAGGGTTGCCGTTTTTTCCAGAGAATCTCCTCTCTCAACATATCGTTCTCGGAAACGACCGTTTTTCTCTGAAGGAGGGCGATTTTGTAGTTTTGAAGTTCTTTTCGGAGGCGTTGATTTTCGCGCAAAAGTTCCTGTTTGGAAACCACGATGGATTGCGCGGATTCGAGCTTTTGATCGGCCACATCCGCCAGGCCAATAAAGGGAAGAAACAAGCCTGCGGCCACCCATTTGAGCTGGGTGTTCACGCGCAGGGGAAGACTCAGCAGGACAATTCCCGCCGTCAACACCGAGCATAACGTTACGATATGTGGCTGCTTCAGCATTCTACTCCGTTGTTTCGGAGCGAACGCACTGTTTTAGGTTCGGCTTGAGGAAGCGACTCGTTTCAGGAACTGCAATTCATGCAAGACACGCCCGGTACCCTCAGCCACAGCTGTTAAGGGATCATCGGCAACATGAACGGGCAAACCGGTTTCTTCGGCAACCAGGCGGTCGATACCTCTTAATAAGGCTCCCCCACCGGCAACGACAATACCCCGATCCACCAGATCGGCGGACAATTCGGGCGGACAACGTTCCAAGGTAATACGAATCGATTCCAAAATACTATTCAATGGTTCTTTCAGAGCATCGCGAATCTCTTCTGAACAAATCGATAATGTTTTGGGGAGACCGGAGCTTAGGTCCCTTCCTTTGACTTCCATAGTCAGCTCCTGCTCCAAAGGAAAAGCCGAACCCACGCGGATTTTGATCTCCTCCGCCGTGCGCTCGCCAATCATCAGGTTATAGGCGCGCTTCATGTGCGCCACGATTGTTTCGTCAAATTCGTCTCCCCCAACCCTCAGGCTCCGGGCAAAGACGATCCCAGCCAACGATATGATGGCTATTTCACAGGTCCCGCCGCCGATGTCGACGATCATGTTGCCGGCGGGTTCATGCACTGGTAATCCAACCCCGATGGCGGATGCCATGGGTTGTTCGATCAGGTAGACTTCGCGGGCGCCTGCATGGGTGGCCGAATCCTTGACAGCCCGCTTTTCCACTTCCGTGATACCGGAAGGCACCGCCACCACCACGCGAGGGGCGATGAGTTTGCGGTAATGAACTTTCTGAATGAAGGACCGAAGCATGGATTCCGTGATCTCGAAATCGGCAATGACCCCGTCCTTCATCGGGCGAATGGCCACAATATTACTGGGCGTGCGCCCCAGCATCTCCTTGGCTTCCAACCCTACGGCCAGCACATTGGTCGTCCCCGCCTGTATCGCGACGACGGATGGCTCTCTCAGTACAATACCTTGATCACGAACGTAAACCAACGAGTTGGCCGTCCCTAAATCAATTCCAATGTCATTGGAGAATAAGCTTTTAAACTGAGACAACATGAATGTGCCTGAATCGGTGGAACATAGAGTGTAAGGTGGCCTCAGGTCAAGATGATTAAGGATTTTCGAAAGGGAAAGCGCGGAGATCAAAAAAACACAAATCCTTTTGAGGAGAGATAAGCTGCGTCATGACTTCACAGCTTTATAACCATTTTCACGCAGCAATGGTATCGCCTCGGTCATTCCATTGACTGAATTCCACCCGGGATGATCTGCAACTCCTTGCTTGAAAGAATGGATTCGCGTTAAATTTCAATGCATGCCAGCAACAGACACAAGTTCATCGGACTATGGTTTTCGCCAACGCAGCGGTTGGCTGCTGGGACCGTTGGCGTTGGTGTTGACGTTTATCCTGGATGCTCCGGAAGGGCTGAGTGAGGAAGGATGGAAAACTCTGGGAACGGCCCTGTTCATGGCAATTTGGTGGATAACGGAACCCATCCCGATCGCCGCCACCGCCTTGCTGCCTTTGGTGCTTTTTCCTCTTCTGGGTTTGGGGAGCATCAAAGAGGTGGCCGCTCCTTATGCCAATCCCTTGGTTTTTCTTTTCCTGGGCGGCTTTCTGATTGCTTTGGCCATGCAACGCTGGAATTTGCACAAACGGCTGGCGATTAATTTAATCCGAGCCCTGGGCACGCGCCCGACAAGGGTGATTGCCGGTTTTTTGCTGACCGGGGCGCTGACCAGCATGTGGGTCAGCAACACCGCCACTGCCATGATGATGTTGCCCATTGCCACTTCCGTCGTGGCGCTGGTGGCCACCGGTGAGCGCTCTTCGCACCAAAACCTCGGCCCCGCTCTCATGTTGGCCGTGGCCTATGGAGCAACGACGGGAGGCATGGCCACCTTGATCGGAACACCCCCAAATGCCTTGCTTGCCGGTTACATGGGAAAAATCTACGACGTGGACATCGGCTTCGGTCAATGGATGTTGATCGGTCTGCCTGTCACTTTCCTGGCGCTGCCGGTCGTTTATTTTGTCCTGACCCGCATATCGTTTCGCCTGTCCAATCAGGAAATCCCGGGCATGAAGCAAATGCTGGAACGGGAACGAAAGCAGTTGGGCCCATTCGGCAAAGGGGAAAAGGTGGTGGCCATGGTGTTTACCTGCACGGCGCTATGTTGGATATTTCGTCCCTGGATTGCCGCCCGGATTCCCATGATTTCGGACACCACAATTGCCATCGGGGGTGCCTTGGCTTTGTTTTGCATTCCCATCGAACGCCGCAAGGGAGTGTTTGCCCTCGACTGGGAGGCGACCAAGGATCTGCCTTGGGGAGTGCTTTTGCTGTTCGGCGGCGGACTCAGTCTCGCCGGCATGATCAGCGAACATCAGCTTTCAGAATATCTGGGGAATCTGACCACCGGCCTGGGAGGACTACCCGAAGTGCTCATCGTGTGTCTGTTGTGCTTTGGCATTCTCATGCTCACCGAATTGACCAGTAACACCGGGACGGCAGCCACGTTCATCCCCATCATTGCCGCCGTAGCGATCAGTCTGGGACAAAACCCGTTGTTGTTTTTGGTCCCAACCGCCTTGGCGGCCAATTGCTCCTACATGATGCCGGTGGGCACCCCTCCCAATGCCATTGTTTTCGGAAGCGGCCTGATCACCCTGCCACAGATGGCCAAGGCGGGATTGTTGTTGAATGTCCTGTTGGTGCCGATCGTGGTGGCGGTCCTGTGGATTCTTGGGCCGCACGTATTCGACATTCATATGAACACTCTGCCTGACTGGGCAACGGTTCAAAGCGCGCAGCCTTGACCCGATTATAAATGAAACGCCTCAACCTTATGAAAAGATCGAGGCGTTCCGGATTCTGTTGGGAACCGGTTTAAATTTAGAATAAGGAATCTGCCATACCCGCGGACTCCATGGATTTGTTTGAAAGTTTGACCAACGCCGACGGGTCCAGGATCAGGACGACCTGCCCGTCTCCAAGAATGGTTCCCCCTGCGATCGCCGGATCATTGTCATACACATCTCCCAGATTCTTGATCACCACCTCTTGTTTGCCTACCAAAGCATCCACCAACAGACACCGGCTCTGGTGTTCCGATTCCAAATGGATCACGATGCCGTTGTTGATGTCTTCAGTAGCGTCATCGATGGTCAGATATTGACTGAGACGCAGCAAGGGAATCAGTTGATTCCGCACATTCAACACCTCTCCTTTTCCAAGAGTGGAGGTCAACATATCGGGCGTGATCCGGAAGGATTCACGCACGCTGCTGACGGGCACAACAAATCTTTGGGTGCCGACTTTGATGATCAAGCCTTCGATAATGGCAAGTGTCAAAGGCAGGAAGATGGTAAAGGTGGACCCGTGGCCTTCGACCGAACTGATTCGTATCTTGCCCCGCATCTCATGAATATTGCGTCGAACCACATCCATTCCCACTCCACGCCCTGAAATGTCCGTGACCTGGGCGGCCGTTGAAAAACCCGGTTCAAAAACGAGGTTGAACACTTCGCTGTCCGAGAGTTGTGCATTCGGAGATACCACGCCCTTCTCCACCGCTTTCTTAAAGATGCGCTCACGACAGAGCCCGGCGCCATCATCGGTGATTTCAATCACGATATTGCCGCTTTGATGGAAGGCGCGCAGGAGGATGGTCCCGTATTCGGGTTTCCCATTGGCGACACGGTCCTCTTTTGTTTCGATGCCGTGATCCACCGCATTGCGAATCATGTGGATCAATGGATCGCTGATCTTTTCGACCACCGTGCGGTCGATCTCAGTGTCCTGACCATCCAGCAACAATTTGACTTCCTTGTTTTGACGATCCGCCACGTCACGGACCAGTCGGGTCATTTTCTGGAAAGTGCTTCGAATGGGCACCATGCGCATGGACATGGCGACGTGTTGGAGTTCGCGACTGATCCGGTTGAGCTGGGTCAGGTTCTTCAAAAATTTATTATTACCGATCATGGAGGAGTGGATGTCCTGCATGACGACGGATTGTGCGATCACAAATTCACCCACCAAATCCACAAGGCTGTCCAGTTTCGTTGTGGCAACCTTGATCGCGGTGGTTTGGGGCGTGGCTATGGCATTTGATACAGCGGGAGCCGCCGGTTTTTGAGGTTTGGGTTCGGCTGCCTTGGGTGCTTCAGCAGGCTTGACCGGTTCCTCCTCTGTCGAAGCAGATGGTTCCTTCTTTGGTTCGGAGTCAGGAGAATCAGCGTTGTTTTCTTCCTCCGAAGGAAAATCTTCTTCACTTAGTTCAAATGCTTCAACCTCAGGGGCTGCTTCCTGAGCTGCGGGTTGCTCAGGCTCCGAGCCTGGGGATGGCGGATTGTCCAACATCACTTTGACCCGATCCCTCAGGTTCTCTGTGGGGACAATAATCGGTTCTTCGGATATGTCACCCGTGATTCGGTTGTTGATTTCAACGACAAATTGATTCAGGACATCCCGGCCTTCCAGGATGATGTCGATAATGGGTTTGTCCACCACGATGGTTCCATCCCGGGCAAGTCCCAGAAGGGATTCAAGGGTATGGGCCAATTCGCTCATGGGAACCAGGTCAAGGAATCCGGCATTTCCCTTGAAGGTGTGAAAAGCCCGGAAGATGGTGTTGATCGTCTCCTCGTCTGAAGGGGTGGTTTCCAACACCAAAACACCCTGTTCGATATTATCTAGATGTTCTTGCGCGTCGTTTAG
>CAYPZD010000117.1:0-14052 GCA_964415055.1 uncultured Verrucomicrobiota bacterium
CGGCGGCCAGATGAATCATTGTGCAGAACTACCACGAGGTCAACCCTTCATTGATAACAAAGATTTGGATGCAATACCTCGTTTTAGCAATTGTTCAAAATGAAATAACAACATTACATGATCAATTTAGCATGTTTCTATATTATCCTTTGGATCGATTTTTCTAATCCAGTTTCAAAACCGTGTGCTTTAGTGGATCAAATTCCGACAACCTGATCTCATCCACCCCACACAATCAAAACTTGTTCTTAACCCCCGTTTTCAGCATCATCACCCCATGCCCCATCGAAAACTTGTTACCATTATCATCAATCTGGCAGCGTTTTTACTTTGGAATGAAAGCATTCATGCTGATCAAACGCCAACCGGTCCGAACATCATGGTATTTCTTGTGGACGACATGGGAATGATGGACACCTCTGTCCCGTTCCTGACCAGTAAAACGGGCCAACCAAAACGCTACCCTCTGAACGACTATTATCACACACCCTCCATGGAACGGCTGGCGAACCAAGGCATCCGTTTCAACCAATTCTATGCGATGAGTGTCTGTTCCCCGACCCGCATCTCCATCATGACCGGACAAAATGCGGCCCGCCATCGCGCCACCAATTGGATCAATCCCCGCAACAACAACGGCGGCCCCCAAGGTCCACCGGATTGGAATTGGCTTGGATTGAAAAAGGGGGATACCACCCTTCCTCTGATCCTGAACAAAGCGGGTTACCGAACCATTCATGTCGGCAAGGGACACTTTGGCCCGACCGACACGGAGGGCGGCGAACCGTTGAATCTTGGATTTGACGTCAATATTGCCGGGGCCTCTTTCGGTGCGCCAGGGAGTTACTATGCTGAAAAACGATACGGCCTCGACACCAACCGGGCCCATCATGCCGTGCCACATCTGGAAAAATACCACGGAACATCCATCTTCCTCAGCGAGGCCTTGACCATGGAAGCCAAAGCGGCATTGACCGCGACCGTGGCGTCCGATCAACCCTTCTATCTATACTTTTCACACTACGCCGTCCACAGCCCGTTCGATTCGGATCCCCGTTTTGCCGAACGCTACAAAAACTCAGGCAAACCCAAGAACGCACAGGCATTCGCCACTCTGATTGAAGGCATGGACAAAAGCCTGGGTGACACCATGGACCATCTCGAATCCCTGGGAGTGGCGGAAAACACGCTGATCTTTTTTCTCGGAGACAATGGATCGGACGCCCCGCTTGGCAACCAGCATGAAGTCGCATGCGCAGCGCCGTTGAGAGGAAAGAAAGGAGCCCACTATGAAGGAGGCATGCGTGTCCCGTTCATCGCGGCATGGGCCAAACCTGATCCGAACAACGCCTGGCAAAAGAAGCTGTCGATTCCCGCTGGATTTATCCAAAGCCAAACCGCAAATGTCACCGACATCTTTCCCACCCTGCTCGAACTGGTAGGCGCTGCCGATCAGATTCCAGACAAACACCCAGTGGACGGCTCCTCATTGGCAACACTGCTGACCGGAAAACCGGCCCCAAACCGCCCCGAACAATTCCTCATGCACTACCCACATGCCGTGCATCGGAGCAACTACTTCACGGTATGGCGCGACGGCGATTGGAAAGTGATTTACCACACACTCCCGAATATTCCGACAACAGGAGGCCACATCCAGTTCGAAGGCGGGCATTATGAACTTTTCAACCTGAACAAAGATCCGTTCGAGTCCACGAACCTGGCATCCAGTCAACCGGCCAAGCTGCGAAGCATGATGAACGGCTTGGCGCGTCAGTTGGAAAATATGAACGCGGTGTATCCCGTGGATAAAGCAGGCAAAGATTTGCGTCCATCCGTTCCTTAACGCCCCAACCATTTTGCTTCAGCGAAGTAAGCTCCGCCAGCCTGCCCTTCCCGGGTGTAAAGCCAGGTCTGGAGCTTGGTTTCACCCTTGGGAAGATGGATATCGAAGGTGACCGCATGCGATCCTGCCGGGATGTCTCGTTCGAAAACCTGCCCCGCTATTTGCACCCGGGCTCGTTCGGCAACCATGATGTGATCCGCTTCTTCAGGCAGTTGCCTCAGAGTTAAAAGATAGCGTCCGGACTTTTGAACATGGACCATCCACGGGCCGGAAACATCCGGTAATTTCCGAATGGAACCAAAATTCCAGGGTGGATTCCCCGTGGGCATATACCAATCCTGAGAACACAAGATAGTCGGATTTTGAGCCATATTTCCCAAATCAATCGACACAGGACGCATGCGGGGTGAAACATCCTTCCAAAAGGGCGAATACAGAGAACGCAACTCCGAGACCACATCGGGATATTGATCCGCAACATTCGTCCGTTGCGCCGGATCAGTGCTCACATCGTAGAGTTCCACCCCATCGATCAAGCGCCATGAACCTTTCAAGACACAAGCAAACTCCCAAGGCCTGGGGTGAGCCCTGAAGTAAGGTCCCCCCTGAAACTGCACCACCAAATGATCTCGATGAGATATGTCGGAACCATCTTTGAGCAAACCGGCAAACGAAACACCGTCCATGAAATAATCATCAGGAAGAGGCACGCCACAAAGATCTGCCAAAGTCGGCAACACATCCAGATGAGCAGCAAGCGATCCGATATCTCTCCCTTTCGTCAAGCCTCCGCCCGGCCAATGAATAAAAAACGGGACTCGATGACCGCCCTCGTAAACGGAGGACTTCTTGCCACGCATTCCGGCGTTGTAACCCTGAACTGCTTCAGACGTCAGGCCTTCAAAAGCTGCCCCATTTGCCGTGCCGTTGTCGGTCATGAAAATAAAAATCGTGTCCTCGCTCAAACCGATTCGATCAAGCTCGTCACGCAACATCCCCACGTTATGGTCAATGTTGGCAACCATGCCGTAGAATTCCGCCCCACTCCTCCAGGAAACTTGTTGAGCGTACGGTTCACTCCACTTGCGATCCACCCGATAGGGACCGTGCGGCGCGTTGGGCGCCAGGTAGAGGAAAAAGGGACGATCCTTGTTTTCCCGGACAAACCTTTTTGCTTCAGAAAACCAAACATCCGTGCAATAACCTTCAAACTTTTCGAATTGCCCGTTTCTTTCATAAGTATCATCGAAATAATCATTCCCCCAGTAATCAGACGCCTGCCCGACACCCCCACACCGATGCCAGACCACATCCTGAAACCCCCGATCCTGAGGGCGATGAGGAGCACAATCCCCCAGATGCCATTTGCCAATCATGCCGGTGCGATACCCCTTGTCCGCAAACCAATGCGCCACCGTTCGCTCATCGGGATGCATCATGGTCCTCCCCGAACTCGTCCGGTAAGCTCCGGTTCGGGCCGGATAACGCCCGGTCATCAATGCAGCCCGGGTCGGTGTACAAAACGGGCTGACATGAAAATCTGTCAGGCGGACAGACTCTTCATACAACCGATCCAGATGCGGCGTCTTCAGCACAGGATTACCATGACACCCCAGATCACCATACCCCTGATCATCGGTCATGATCAGAATCACATTGGGATGAACACTTCTGTCGGTGGCCGCCACATTGAAGGTTGTCAGCCCCAAAATGAGGATACCAAGGACTCGGAAAAAAGAGAGAGATGACATATCAGGCAAACCCAACCGAATGATTCAAACCATATAAAAATCCACCTGAATTCAATGCTTCAACAAACCGTGCATTGAGTCAGCAAATGCCTTTCCGATCTGGGTTAAAATTTTGGCCGAGCCCAGGTAATGGTATTCGCCATTGGACACACCTTTTTCCAGGGCGAGAAGTTCTTTTGAAGTAAACGCCTCCTTCTGCAACTGCTCACGCAGTTCCTCCTGTTCAGCACGTGAAAGGTCTTTTTCAGATTGAGCTTTTCGCACCTTTTGGTTGATCTCGTTTTGACGGGCTCTCAATCGTGTCAATTCCTGATCCCAGTATCTTTCGGTCAAAACAACGGATACATTGCCTTTGAACTCGGGCATCTTTGCGGGAGCGGCCATCGCATCGCGATAGTTTTGATGGATCCCCTTGTAACGTTGTTGTCCCGGCAGATACAAATCAACGGGACCGCCCACTCCCAAAACTCCGATGACGAAAGGCAACTCGGGAGCCTCAAGATCCTTGCGTACATCACGGATGAAATGCGCTAAGGCATCGCTGTAATCGCCGTAGCCTCCCGGTTGGTCGCGCTCGGGGTAGGTTCCGCGATCCACCATATCATTCCACCCTTGAAACCAGACCATCCCCGCCAGTTCATATCCTTCATTGGGATTGTAACCCGGGTAGACATCCTGAATCTGTGCCAGTGATTTTTTCACAAACGCCACCGTCTCCCGATAATAATGACCGGTGGCTTCGGTCTTGGTTTGTTGGATGGCGTCGAGGTCTTTCCCCTGTTTCTTGAAATTTTCCAATTGCCCGGAGTTGAACTCGTAGGGCCCGGCGCTCGGAGATCGAAAATCCGTGTTAAGACTTTTACCACCCCAGGCGGCCTTGATCAGCAGGATGGGTTCATTGACCATTTTCTGCATATAAACGCCAAAGCTCCATTCCGGCCCAATCTTTTCCTCGCTCGCTCCAAACCCCGCAGTGAGCTGTCCGCTGACAACACCCTGTGCAGAAAGATAGGTAATCCAAACATCCTTCGACACCCGGGGTATGCCATTGGAATCAGTCAGGTCATTGAGAATCGGTGCCGTTTTCGGATCCATACCAACATGCTCCAACGTGCGGACATGCGCGTGCCCCTGCATATTGGATTGCCCCACCAGGACAAAAACCTTGAGAGGCTTGGCTTGCACACTCAAAGACAGCCCCCCTATGCCCACCATACATACAAACAATAAGGTCCGTATCATCCGGATAACATGGTTCTGCTTTGGTAAGGGAAATTTTCTGAAAAAGAACACCGAACTGTCATCCAGGGAAGCGCCGGACTTCAAACCAGCGGCCAGCGTTGAGTTTTGGAATTGCATGGCGCACATCATTCGCTGGAACACACAAAAATTCAAAAAGAAAATCCCACCAATCCAGCCTTTAAGCCATACATCACAGCGCAAATCATTGGTAATCATCCGAGGCCCTTTCGTGTTAATCCGTTGGTAGCCCCTTTCTGCTTTGAGCACACTCAGAGCGTTTAAGGCACTCGCAGTTCTACAACTATCTAACAAAAAAGACATTACCCATGAATCAGATCAAAACCCACAGCATCAGCTGCTTCATCCTGTTGGCATTATTCGCCGGCATGTCCCTCCCCTCGAAAGGCTTCGCCCAAGGACGCGGAGTATACGGAGACTGGAACATTGAAACCCAGTTTGGAGAAATGACCTTCCAGTCCATCCTCAGCTTTTCACGAGATCAGGAAGGCAAACTCACCGGCGATTCCATCAGCTTTTTCGGGATCACCCCCTTGAAGGAAATCTCCCTGGAAGACGGACAATTGCAATACACCCTCACCCGCATGGGGAGGAACGGAGAAATCACCTCCACATTCAAAGGCACCGTGGCCGAAGGCAAACTCAGCGGAACGATGAGTAGTGATCAGGGGGACACAAAAATCACAGGCGAACGCGCGCCACGCGTTTCACGCGCCGTGGGAAGTTGGGCCATGACCATCAAAGCCGGCGAACGGGAATTCACCGGCACACTCGACATCACCTCGAATGACTCCGGCGACCTCGCAGGCACCTGGACCAGCCAACGCGGCACGGCAAAGGTTTCGGACGTCAACTACAGCAGGGGTGAACTGTCCTTTAAACGAACCATTCAAACGCAAGACAACTCATGGGAAATGACTTTCACCGGCAACATCCGGGGCAACGAACTGACGGGCGTTTCCAAATCGGAACGTGGAGAAGCGGAAGTCACCGGAGAACGTAAAAACGGAGCCGCCATTGGCACCTGGACACTCACCAGCGATTTTAACGGACGACCCTACGATCAACGCCTGAGAATCAACGGGGACATGACCGGACTCTACGGCTCACTACCCATCGAAGACGTGAAGCTCGAAAATAGCCAACTCGCCTTCAAGGCAACATCCAGCTTTGGCGATCGTGAATTCACCTGGAATTTCAAAGGAAACATCGATGGAAATTCAATGAAAGGCGAAATCACTACAGGTCAAGGAACCCAGGAAGTCACCGGCAAAAAAGTCATCAGAAACTTCCGCCGCACCCGATCACAGTAACCGCGTTCGCCAGAACATGACCAGTAGCCGCATTCGCCAGAATGTGGCCTCACTTCCATACACAGCTACGCCAACACCAACCGGCGTCGCTGTTTCTTTTACCTATTCATCAAGGTGAATGATTTCAACTCACCTCTCATCATTAAACCGACGCCATTCCTGATCCAACTTTGCGGTATCAGGAGCCCCCAGATGTACCACATAACGGTAAGTGGAGACATAGGGCTTGCCGGGAGCGATTTCGAACTCACCCAAAAACATCGGCGCGTAACAAAAATACGGCATCGATGGATGCAATCGAACTGGCTGTGGAGACCTGAAGTTGTCAGAGTGCGACAACACGGCAATCCCGCTTGGTTTTCCTCCAAGCTTGCCATACAAACTCACCCAATTGGGACGACTATGATTGCCCTCTTTCCAGGCATTCCCATCACTGGTCAAATAATCGTAATGACGATACAAGGATGGCAACTTTTTATCAGGATGCTCTCGAGCAGCTTTTTCAAGAGCTTGAATCCGACTGCCGAGGTTGGTATCGATCCACTCATTACTCCCGCGAATCGCCATCCCTCCATAATGATATTCCTCGATCTTCAAAGGTGAATCACTGGCGCATTCATGCTTGGAGGTGATGTCGAACTGAAAAGATTCCGTGGAATCATTGTAAACACGCACGGTCCATGTCTCGCGCAATACCGGTTTGGGATGGTCCTCATTCTTTGTGTCCAGATAAAGCATTTGAACCGAAAAACCTCCCTCGGTTTCCCCGCTATCAACCGACAACACTTTGTCATGCTGAACACGCCCAAGTTCCAGTTTCTGGTTCCAGAACTCCACCGGATGCCCTTCGAACTCGCACTTGGTCCAGGCAAAAAACAAGGCATGCTGATGCAGATGATCCGACGGAAAATCACCCGACACCACTTGCCCGGCGGGATTATAGATGGGATGAATATGCCCGCTACGAGCATAATACGACTCGGTTCCAACCGGACCGGTCAAAGTGGCCTTATTATAAGTAAGTACCGGCTTCCCGGCCACGCTAACCTGTATGGCATCGTCCGTTTCCACACACACGACGCCCTTGGATATAGAACTCTTCACCTCCTGTTGAGCTTTTATCCCCATGCTGGAGCCAATCAAACAACAGGCCGTCAAAATAATCTTAGCTGATAATACACGCATGATAGTTGATCAGTGGGCTCCCCGGAGCGTAAAGAGGAAACACTTTCGAAGCAAGTGAATCTGGGGCACATCCATTCCCAAACTTGTCTAAACCGGCAGAACCATGGATGATATCAGCTGTTTCATGAAGCAAAGATTTCCGCAACGATGGCTGTTGGGATTGCTGTTGGTTGGCATTGGAATCTGGATAACTTTCCGGATTCGCCCCAATTCAACAGCCACGAAACAGACGTCCATTGAGCGTCAGGACATCAACCAGGATGTGCGTGACAAGGTCGCCGCTATTCAGGAACAGGAACAGATCGTGGCCAACACGCTTTGGAAGGACGAAATGTTCGCACAATCCTTGAGCCGCATCGTGGAACAGTGGTGGGATCAAATCAATGCATCTGACTCCAAATTAACAGCCGTTCAAAACCTCGACCTCCCAGACGTCATTCTAGGCGACTGGATCGTATTCGAAGAAATCGAACGACACCACATTCAGAGGTTAAGAAACGCAGCCACCACCAAGGCACTCAGTCAACAAGAATGGAAAGATTGGATCGAACACTGGAAGCAAGAACAATGGAAATTGAACACCATCGAATTCCGGCACACCAAATATGATCCATCATCGGCCCCATATCGAAGTGAATTTTACTTTCGAGCCACCCTCTCCCAACAACAAGACAAGCAGCGCTTGATGGTGGAAGGCCCCTTGATTATTCATTGGGAACACAGAGAAGAGAGCGATCAGTCTCGTCCCGTTTTGATCAAGATAGACACACGCCAGCTCCAATGCATCGTCTCACAGGGATCCCCCCCATTTGAACTCGTGTATAACGCAACCATCCCCCCTCCCACCAATGCTCATGCCATCGATCCGCTGCTGGTTTACGACTTGGATGGAGACGGGCGATCAGAAATAATCCTCGCCAATAAGAACTTGGTTTTACGACTCAACAATGAGGATCAAATAGCAAGCACACCACTTTGCACTTTCCCGCCGGGACTACTTTCCACAGCAGTCTTGTCTGATCTGAACAACGATGGAGCCGTGGACTTCTTATGTCACAAACATGAAGGGCTGGTTGTCATGCCAGGCTCGCGATCCGGTGTGTTCGATCAATTCGAGATCATGTTACGTCCGAGCACAAAAGACATCGAATACCCGATAGTGCTCTCAACCGGGGATATCGATCGGGATGGAGATCAAGATGTTTTTCTTGGGCAATACCGCATTCCTTACGAAGGAGGATCACTTCCGACTCCTTTCTGGGATGCCAACGATGGTTACCCGTTTTACCTGTTCCGGAACGATGGCAATCTGCTATTCACAGACATCACTGAAAAAGCACTTCCCAAGGCCAAACGAAACCGCCGCATTTACAGTGCTTCGCTGGCCGACATGGATGGCATCAACGGTCCAGATTTGGTCGTCGTCAGTGATTTCGCCGGATTGGATGTTTACCTGAATGACGGCACTGGCCAGTTCACTTCCCCGGTTCCTTCGGTATTCGGAGAAACCCTCGGTTTTGGAATGGCGCATGCCCTGGGAGATTTCAATGCGGATGGAAAACATGACTTGCTCATGATCGGCATGACTTCCCCCACTGTGGACCGTTTGGAACATTTGGGAATCCATCGACCGGGCCTGACGAACGATCCCACCGCCAGAGCACGCCTGGCACATGGCAACCGCTTGTTCATTTCCACTCAGCAGGGAAACTACATACAGAACAAGCTCAGTGCATCCATCATCCGAGCAGGTTGGGCATGGGGATGTAGCGCGGCGGATTTTGACAATGATGGATATCCCGATGTCTACATTGGAAATGGTCTGGAAAGCGGGCAATCCGTCCGGGATTATGAATCCGAATACTGGCTCCACGACGCCTTCGTCGCTGATTCAGACAAAAACACGGCAGCCTATCTCTACTTCAAAGAAAAGTTCGCCGAAACACGAGGAAAGGACCAATCCTACGGAGGTTACGAAAGCAATCGACTCTATCTTAATCGAAACGGGAATTCTTTTCTGGATGTTGGTCATCTATGGGGCGTTGGCATCCAGACCGATACCCGTAACGTGGTTACCGAAGACCTGAACGGGGACGGACGAATGGACCTGCTTTTTATCCATTACCAGATCTGGCCCGAAATCAAAGAATCACTTCAACTCTACTTGAACCGCATGCCGGAAACCGGAAACTGGATCACCTTCCAGCCTGAGACCGGTCCGGAAATCCCCTCTCCCACAGGTCTGCAAATCACCATCCGGACAGCCAATGAGAAAAGCATCAAAGAACTGGTCAATGGCGATTCCTACCGCTCACAGCACAGCCAGAAAATTCATTTTGGATTGGGAAAATCTACCGTCGTGGAACATGTGAATGTCCAATGGCCAAATGGGCGCCTCATCCATATGGATCAACTGGAAGCCAACCGCCAATACACGATCCCCTATTCAGATTCAGGAGATCTCAACGATAAGGAATGAGCTGGATGCGTTCGGCATACCAAGCCATGTCTTTCTTACCCGCAGCGTCAAAAGGTTTGACCGCACCGTAGTTGTATTCAACGGGATAAACGGAAGCATTGCTAAGCCATTTATGCACCTCGGCATGACCATCGGCGAATGAAAAACCAGCGGCACCGTTGTGATAGGAAGCAGGACGATCCTGCCAGTTATTGACATTTGGATCAGTCACAAAGAAAGCGTCATTGATGGAATCAGGATGTTCATCAAGTGTCAGGTAAGTCTGGCTCGGTTGTACTACATCCGATGTCTTGATGAACTGACGATACTGACCGCCAAAGGCCCAGCTTTTCCCTTTCACAGTATTATCGTTCGCATCGTTGTTCGACCGACCAAACAGGGCGTTCATGGACATGCTACGCAAACGTTCCTGGAAACGAGCTTTCTTCTGTGCCTGACTCAAAAAATGATCGGCCGGACATTTGTAGATGCCAATAGCTCCATCCGTGTAGGGCCCAAGCACCCCGTTCTGCACCCATAATTTATTCGTGACACTTTGGTCGTTGATGGATCCGCCAGCTCCCCAGGTCATGATGTTATTCACCCAGTTATTGAAGCGGCCGGAGGTAATGGCCTGCTGAGTGCCGGGAATCGTGAAGTTGTTGGCACAATGGTCTTCAAAATCAACCGTGTACAAGGTCCAGCCCAAGACCAACTGCTTGTTGTTGCTGATGCATTTGATGCCCTGAGCCTTGGTCTTGGCTTTAGACAATGCGGGCAACAACATTCCCGCTAGAATGGCAATGATGGCGATGACGACAAGAAGTTCGATCAGCGTAAAGCCACGTACAGATGTATAGATGGATTGCTTTTTCACGGTGAGACAAAACTACTCTCCCCAAAAAAACCGTCAAGCAAGAATATCCCACGTCCAAAAAAGTGATCCCGCCTTGTATCTACGCCCTTTCATCCCTAGAAAAGATGCATGCATTCGCTGAAGATCTCATTTCTGGCAATGGTGTGGGCTTCGGGAGCCCTTGTCTCATCGTCAGCCCAGCAAACTCAATCCAAAATCGAACCCCTCATTGAGTCCATCACCAAACACACGCTTCGATCAAACCGGAACGGAGACGCCATCACTTGGTTCCACCCCCGGGCGTGCCGGGTACCGAAAACAGCAAGTCACCCAGAAACGATTTTAATGACACTGCAGGAGATCGGGGGCAGCGATTATTTTGGTCCGGTCCAATGGAGTGAATCAACTGACGAAGGGAAATCCTGGAGTGATCCAAAGATCATACCAGCTCTGGATCGAAAACCCGTTGCATCACACCCCGGACTCATGGCAGGTGTCTGCGATGTTGTCCCTCAGCATCACCCACAAACCGACACCACCCTCGCCCTCGGCCATGTCGTGTTCTACCGGGGGCCCAAGTTTTCATCCAATGATCAACTGGCGCGGTACCCGGTTTATTCGGTTCGATCTGCTGACGGGGTCTGGTCGGAACGACGGATTCTTGAATGGAATGATCCGCGCGGAGCATTCATCTACACCAACAATTGCGGTCAACGCATCGTGCTACCGGATGGAGACATCCTCCTTGCATTGAGCTTTGGGGCAAAGTCCGCAGCTCGATCTGTTGCCACGGCACGTTGTTCCTTTGATGGTGAAACTCTGAAAATTCTTGAAGTGGGTCCATCCATTGACCATGCGCATGGACGCGGCCTACTGGAACCCTCCCTCACTCAATTCCATGGAAAATTCTACCTCACCATTCGTGCGGAAGATGGTCGTGGGTATATGAGCGTCAGTGAGGATGGTTTACACTGGAGTCCCAAAGAACACTGGGCGTGGGATGACGGCGAAGCCCTGGAAATGTCCACCACACAACAACACTGGCTCACTCACTCGGATGGTTTGTTTCTGGTCTACACCCGCAAGGATGCATCCAATGAAAACGTCATCCGATGGCGATCGCCTTTGTGGCTGGCAAGATTCGATCCAACAACCCGGAAGCTTATCCGATCCAGCGAACGTGTTGCCCTGCCTTTGATCGGGGACGGCGTCCAGGAACCGGATCAGGTGGCTTTGATGGGCAACTTTCACCTCACCAACATTTCCCCGTTGAGTTCGGTTTTGACTGTGGGGGAGTGGATTCCCAGAGACGGAGCACGGGGTGACCTACTGATGGCCCGCATCAATTGGCTCAAACCCAACTCAGCGGTGCTCACATCCACCCATACCGATTCTACAAACCTTGATAAATGATCTCCAAAGTCAGGAGAGCATAGCTGGTGGCCAGGGCCGGATCATCCTCCCACCATCGGGCGTTTTCATTTTTCCAGGAACCATCGCCCTGCTGCAGATCCAATAGTTTAAGGGCGAGTTCGTGACGCCAGTCAGGCTTATCGGACCCGTCGCCAATCTGATTGACCCGGGCAAGCGTCAGTGCTTTGGTCATGGTATGATAATAAAAGAACAATCCCTGGGCGCCCATCCCCGGATTTTCATCCAATGTAAAATGCTGATTCAACCAATCCAGAACCGCCTGCACACGTTTGTCTGAAGGATCCAGATCGGCATAAATGTAGCTCAACATGCCTGCATAGCTGATACTTCCGTAGGATCGCAAGGCAACCATACCATTTTCCTCGGGATGCTCCCCTGCTTTGCTGTTACCGGGAAAATAAACAAATCCCCCCCGATCTTCCGGTTTCCTGGATACCCACTCGCCTTTGTTGTGTTCGGGCAATTGTTGGCATTGCTCAAGGAAATGAAGCGCAGCCTCCCAATTCAATGTATCCGTCGATTCATTTGCGTCCTCCGCAAGATGTCGCGAGAAATAAAGAGCCTCCAATGCATGCATCGTGTTGGACAGATCGGAATGTGTGTAAGAAGTCCCGTAACCAATTCCACCGTCCAAAGGATCATCAATGGCTCCCTCTTCCCCCAGATCCTGCTGACCACGGATCACAAATTGCCGAGCCCGACGAAGGATCCCTTCATGGTCCGGATGCGAACGCATCAAAAAAGCCATCATGGAAACCGAGGTATGATAATTCTGAAGCATCTCGATTCGGTAAATACCGCCGTCAGACTGAGCACAGGAGCGTAAATAATCATATCCCTTGGCCAGAACCGGCTCCTTTTTCTCGGCATGGTTCTCCACCGGATCACGCTGCAGTGCGACCAAAGCCAAACCGGTCACAGCAGGATGATCGGCATCCGACCAATGGCCCGCCTCGGATTGATGTCCCATAAGCCATTGACTCCCCCGGTCAATGGCTCGCGCCACCTCCATTCGCAGCGAAAGGTCGATGGGCTTTCCGCTGGCGGAAAAAGGCAAATCCTGCCCAAAGACCGTTCTCATGCCCCCCTCAGCAAATATCAGGGCAAGACATATGACCCACCGATAAGATGTGTGTTGCGATTTCATGTGATTGAATAGTTTCGATGATCAGGGATGAATCATGACCTTGTTGCGATGGGGAGATCCCATGACTTCCACCGCCTGGTGAATATCTTTTAACTCGAGTCGATCGACATCTCTTAACACCACCGCAAGCATGGCTGAGGATCATGAAGCCAAGAATCATTTTGAACAATGTTTTTCCAATGCCTTGATCGACCTCCCAACCATTCACGCAAAGCTTCATAAGCAAGGCACAAACTTTGGACTGCGTGTGACCTGGCACCGCTCTGGATACGGTCCGACATATCAAGGAGCATTCGAAACGCCATTTCACCCAATATCTTTCCTACCCCATTCTCAGTCAAATGTTCCTTTGCGCCTTCGCGCCTTGGCGTCTTTGCGATAAAATGACGGCACCCAACGAAAACCTTGTAGCCACTTAAAAGTTCGATTCTATTTCATTCAACGTGACCAATCGCTTTACTGAACTTGATGGTCACTATTGAATCTGCACCCTTCAACCCTTTTTCTCGCAAAGGCGCTAAGACCGCCAAGGACGCAAAGTTTACTATGGCACTCTAATCGCTGTCACCTCTTTAGACTGCGTGTGACTTGGCACCGCTTTGGATACCTCAGGGAAACGCCACCGCACACTCATACCGATGGTTTCCTCTACTTTATGAGTATCTCCTGGAGTGAAAGTTTATACCAACAGACTTTAAACACTGCTTGGGCGTGCGGAGCGTATCCAAAGCGGCGCTGCACGCCGCACTCCAGAGGGCCTCAACCTGAAACCCATTTTTTGGAACCATATGAGATGCTGGCC
>CAYPZD010000118.1:0-14029 GCA_964415055.1 uncultured Verrucomicrobiota bacterium
ATTGCCCGCAACGTTCACGTCGAACCCGTGGTGTTGGGGCAAGGAAAAGGGTTCATCCCCCGCCAACCCACAACGACCTGGTCATTCCCAACCCCGAGAAAATCCGCAACCGCGAGCGCATGCCCGTCACGAATTGAATCATCCAGGACAGCGATGCGATCCCACAGCTTTTCAGGGCTGTCCGGTTCGGAATAGACCGCCGAAGCAACTCCATGCATGGGTTCAATGGTGACGAAGAATCGCTTCCCGTTGGGCAATCGGCCATCCCGGATCTCCCCGGCAAACTGCTCACTCAAGCGTTTGGCACGCCATTGACCATACTGACGGTCCAAATGCCAGACCCCCTCTTTGGCGGCAATGATCAGTTCCTCCTCGGGATCCTCATCCCAGTTGACCGGATGAAAATTATGGGATTGATGCAAGAAATTAGCGATTAAATCAGTGGTCCATTCATCCCTGGGATTGGATGGTTTGGTGTATTCCAGCAGCATCAAACCATACCCCTCGTCATTGACGTTGCCACGGCCACGCAGCGGTTTGACCGCCAAGGTATATGTGTCATCCAGCCCCCGGTGATTAGCTTAATTCAGCCACTCCGTGGCCGAACTCCCGGGGCCACCTCAATGAGCACCTCCTTAGACATGCATTGATATCGAAGTCAACATGCCTCCCCGCTTAGCTTATCAATTTCAGACTGTGTGTAGAACTATTTATGATGACGAGGAAAAGGTGATCAAAGGATACTGATTTTGGTCGCCTTTTGTGTCATGAAACTGGACGACAGGTAACTGAACAGAAAGAATAAGCATACGTTTCGGAGTATGATTTCACGAGGCCAATGGGTAATCCCTCAGACCGCAGTCTCAGTCTCCTTCATTGAGCTCTCCTTGTTTCCAGAATTGTTGATCCATCATTGCTCCGTTTTTGAAATGTGCACGTGAACGCACCGTTCCATCATCGAACCAGGCAGATGCATCACCGTGAGGTATGCCATGATTGTATTCAATGGATTCAGCTAATTGTCCATTGGAGTGCCATTTCAAGACCACGCCATGAAATTGACCTTCAACAATGGGTTCCTCTGCTGATTTACTTCCATCCTCGTTAAATCGCAGACGTTTGCCATGGGACACTCCCTTTTGAAAATGTTCCATTACCTGCAGGTTTCCGTTACTGAAATACCCTGAAGACTCACCATGTAACTTTCCATCCTTCATGCGAGATCTGGATTTAATCTGAACTCCATCAGGGTAAGTTTCCCTTACCCAACCGGAGTAAGGGATTTGATGTTGTGGATCCAAAATTAGATCTCCGCTTTTCAGCAATTGACTGAGCGAATACTCAGCTTCACTGACGACTTCATTTCGATGGCATCCAATGCAGCAGGATATGCAGAAAAGCGGCAAGGTCCACTTGAACAAATGAATCAAACGTTGTCTTACCAATGAATCCTTTAATTGGAGAAGTGAGGCAAGCATGATCATGGATAGGGTAAATGAGAAAAGTCAGGGTATTTGTTCTGATCGCAGAAGGAAAAAGCCCGTTCCATTCAATGGCGCGCGATAAGGACTTCTGGCTCCCTCTATGAGTTCAAAGGTGCTCTTTAGGTTGATGGCATTCCATAGTTGATAATCCCCTTCCCAACTCATCTCTATGACGGTGCTGTCCACAAGTTGGAACTTTAGAACAGGAAATTCAACAGGTTCAGGATTAACCCCAAAATCAATCGTGATTTCCTGTCCGTATGCCAGCCCATCTCCGTCCAGGACGAAGATTCTGATTGGGTGTTTTCCGAACAGGCCATCAGGTCGGGACACTTTCAAAACATTGTCTTTTCCAAAAAAATCTATCTTGAAAATATCCGTAAGTAAAAAATCTGGGATTTGGCCAGTGAAATAGACAAAAAGGTTTTCCGAGGGCGTCTCAAGATCCTCCACTTGAAAAACAACATTCACCGTGTCATCAGAGACCTCGACCAGAGGTGGAAAGCCGGTGATAAGCGGTAGATCGTTTTGAGGTTTCACTTCGATGACAATCACATGAGCGGTAGTGCTGGTTCCATCATCAACCTCAATGGTCAATTGTGTTTGCCCATTCGCGTTAGGTTCAAGATTTGAAACGAAAAACCGATATCCCTCTTGATCATCATGTTCCCAGGTAATGGATTCGTCTCTGATGAGTTTTTGATTATCTGAAAGAATCCGGATGCCGAGTTGATCGATTGCTGTGCGATCATCGTTCAGCGTAAACATAACAGGGGGGATCATGCTGTCTTCTTCGAGCTCAATCAACTCAGGCCCAAGAATGGATGGTGGCATGTCGACATCATCGTTGACTACAGTGATGGAAAACATGTTGGAAAACAACAAACCTTCCTTTTGGTCCGAGGATTGGGCCGACTGCACTTTGAGTTCCAAACGAATAAACTCATCTGCCTCCACTTCATCGTCTTCGAGTATACGCACAGGTATTGGTTTCTCAAATTCCCCATCAGCAAAGATTACCTGACTGGATGTAAGTTCAAAATCCACACCCGACTGACACCCCTCACTGGCCTCGAGTAATTCAATGGATAGCACAACCTCCCCTTTCACTCCGCCTTGTCGCTCAATCATCCAGACCCGGGTGGAAGCTTTTGACTCTTCTACCTTGTCCTCCACCATGGCAAACCCGAAAACACCTGTGGCATCATTATCAATCAATTCAACCTCCGTCGTCCCGGCCTGGGAGATACGGGCATGCGTTCTCTGAGGATCGATAATTTCAAGAGAAAGTTCAAATACTTCGATTGTTTCCTCCAGATCATCATCGACAAGCAGACCGGAGATATCCAACTCCGCCGAGATCTGGTGGTTTTCAAAGTGTACGCGCACCGGATGCGCAAGCAGATCACTGGGTATCAAAGCGGTAAGTGATTTTGGATAGACCCATAAATCCACTTCTCCCAATGACCCTTCACTTCGGATGATTCTTACAGGTTCGATTGCGATACCGGATTCAGTCACCCGGTATTCTGGTTTACTGAAAGCAAAGGTTCCTGAACGAGTGTCAGCTTCGGAAAGGGACCCGATCCACTGTTCGGCTATCTGCGACTCATACAACTCGACGGCGTAGGTTTGCCCCATGGTTTCTGTCGTTATTTCTCCCTGGACCAATTTGTGCAGGTCTGGAATCAAAGCGGATTGCACAAGGGTCTGACTCCTGGCCAGATCTCCCACAACATCCTGTAGATTCAGATCCTGTTCGACGATCTGTTTTTTTATTTTATTACCGAGGGAAATCGCTTCGACCACTGTCAGAAAGTGGGTTTGCTGATTGATCAGCCCCTTCCCTGTCGTCGCTTCACTGATCAGACTGGCGACCTGGGAGGCATCCTCCAAATTAAAAGCTTCTCCCCTGTTTATTTTTTCTGCCAGCACTGAAGAGAGCCCATTGAAAGCACCCGCAGCAGTCTCACCAAGCGTTGCCTGAATATAGGCGCCGGATTGTGAAAGTGTATCTTGTATTTTGATGGCTGGTTCGATGAGCTCCAGAGACCTTGGATTACCTTTGGCAAGTTCTCCGTACATATCAAACGTAAGGATGTCCAGATCCGGTGCAATGCCCAACGCTTCTTGTACTTTTTCAGAGGCGTTCCTTTCAGAAATCGCAGGATCCTGATCCATCAGGCGACTGACCAGAGTCGTCAGTGGCGTCAACACTTCTGCAGAAGGTGGAGCTAGAAGCGTTCCTTGAAATGGCAGACCCGAGGCTATGTCAACACCACCTTGGGAGACAAACTGGCCATCGCGCTCATTGACCATGCCGTCGCCATCTCTGTCAAAATCACCCACAGGAAGGTTCATCAGAAAGCGACCGTTTTGATCTGTTTTACTGAGGGGCTCCTGTTCCTCCCTCAACCGGTTCCCATTGATATCAAAAAACACCATTGCCCCTGCAATGGGACCATCCTCAACGCGCATATCATGAGAGACATCCTTGTCCTTGACGGTCATCGAGAGACTGGCAGAGAGACCTTGAGCCTCTGCGAATAGTTGAAATGAAGCATCTCCCTCGGAGATCGTATTATCTGGTACGGACACTTCAATGGTTGCCTGCATCGAATCGCCCGACAAGATCAGTGTCTTGGGGAAATCGATATCAAATGGAGCGTCAGTCGAAAAGTAAACCAATACTCTTTCAGGTGGAATGGGGGTATTGAGGGAAAATTGAAGGGGAATGGCTTGCCCGCCCTCGGTAGCCCATTCAACCGGAGAGTCGAGTCTTAATTCAGGAACATCATCATCCTCTACCATCAGCGTGAGCACGGCAGGCTCAAAGCCATGACTCAGGATGCGTATTTCAACAGGCAGACTTTCAAATGCAATGCCGTCCTCAATGGCCGAGACCGGTAGACTGATCTGCTCCTGACCAGCGGGAAGAATGAACGAAGAGGCAAACTGGATCCGATCCCGTCCGCTGCTTTCGAATTCCAACAGGAGGTCTTTTGTCAAATGAGAGCTGCGGGTCACAATCAAATTCGCATCATCACCGGACTCACGTATCGTTGCCGGTTCAATTGCGACATCAAGCGCAGAAGGCAGGATATCGATGGTGATCGTTGCGGGCTCCGAATAAAGTTCACCGTCATAAAGGCGGAACGAAGCTTCCACCACTTCTTCATCCCCACCTGCATGATCAAAAAAGATGGTTCTATCCTCGATGGTCCATTCCCCGAGAGAGGGTGGCGGGATCATCCACTCCAATTCCAAAGCCTGGCCTTCAGGGTCCGTTCCCTCAAAGATCATGGAAGCCTGATCGAAACGATTTAATTCCAGGCTCAAGTTTTCAACCACCGGAGGGTCATTTACTTCCTGAATCCGAATAAAGACCGTTGCCTCAGAGGACATACCGTTGGGTGCCGTAACCCTGAAACGAAACATGTCATCTCCAAATTGCTGTGAAAAGGGACGGTAGATGAACTCGGGGAACTGACCATTGAGCGTTCCCCGAGTGGGGAGCTCGACCAGAGCGTAAACAAGTTCTTCAGGGTTGGAGAATTCGGCAGAAAGGACCATGGAAAGAGCTTGATTCTCCAGAGTATTAAGCGACATCCCAATGGCAACAGGCACACTGCCTGCCGGGTGCAGGGTAATGGCCACTTCTACAGGGTCACTGAAAATCTGTCCATCCCCCACCCGGTAGGTAAAGAGATCCTCACCCATGTAATCTGAATCAGGTTTATAAGTGAGCGAGGGAAGTTCACCTTCCAGCATTCCATGCAGTGGGGTTTTGATTATCTGGAAATCCACTGAGTCACCATCGACATCACTGCCAAGAAGACGCAACTCCAGTTCCCTGCCCTGCAGATGGTCCATTTGCATTGATTGCGCCACTGGCTTGTCATTGACAGGGATGATCGTGATCAGGACTTCCCCCGCAAACGAGGTTTCCCCCTCATACTGCGCCTCAAAAGTAAGACGATCCACCCCGTGAAAGTTGGCGGATGGGACATACTCCCAATTGGGACCCTCTCCATGCAATGTTCCGTGGAGTGGAACATCAAGAACCACGTAAGTCACCTCGGGACCATATCGGTTGGATTGCAGAACAAGATTCACACTCTCATCCTCTCTCACGGTCTGTTGCTGATCCTGCGCAGTAAAGGTTAATTCAGGCTGAATCACTGTGATCATCACCTGCTCCGTGTCGTTGTAGCCGATCGTATCCGATACCTGAAATGTAAAGGAATCATTTCCAAAATAACCCTCATCGGAGAGGTAGACCAAGTTGGGAGCTTGCCCGATGAGTTGACCATGCAGCGGGACATTCAGTATATCGAAGCTCAAAGAATCCCCATCCACATCCTGGCCTCCCAAAACGAAAGAAACCTCCGCACCTGACGGCACCTCCAATGAAAGAGGATTGGCTTGAGGAGGATCGTTGACGGAGTTTACCGACAGCCGCACTGAGCCAAAGGACATCAGACCATTGGGTCCGCGCACGAGATACTGCAAGTCGTCCGTTCCGTAGAAATTAGGATACGGCTCGTAGGAAAAACGGGCTCCATCAAGGCTGAACTGCCCATGCATCGGAGGCTTTAGAAGCTCGTAATCAAGCAATTGAACATCTCCCAGAAAATCGGTTTGCACTGTGAATTGAAGCAAGCGATCCTCGTCTGTCATCAGATCATACGACTCGGCCTGCAGTCCGTTTGTCTGTGGTTCCACAGCAACCCTTACCGTGGCCACTTCACTGGCGAGACCTTGATTATCAATGACCCTGTACGTAAATTGATCCAGATGAGCATAAGTAACAGAGGATTGATAGGTCCAGGTGATGTCCTGCTTTGTCAAACGCCCTTTTTCAGGCCCCTGAAGGATCTCAAACTTCAGGGAAGTGGAGTCCACATCCGTGGCGGACAGCTGAAAGGAAAGAGGCGTTTCGGGTAAGGTGTTAAAATACATGTCGGCTGTTACAGGCGCGTCATTGATGGCCTCCACCCACAATCTTACCGTAGCTGGTTGGGATGTATGTTTTTGGTCGGATACCACAAAAGTAATCCGATCTTCTCCATGAAAATCATTGTCAGGAGTATATCTTCTCTCTGCGCCACTTCCCTGTAATGCTCCGAACTGGGGTAGTTCCAATACTTCAAAGGTCAGGTTTCCGCTCTTGGTAAATCCATCGGGATCCAGAACACCCAGGGTCAATTCCAAGGAAGTATCCTCACTCAGGAACCAATCCCGACTGATGGCTTGCGGCGCATCGGGTGCAGGGAACACTGTAATGCTCAACACGAACGGGTCTGAATCCAGTAAACCATCCGAAGCCACAAAAACAATTTGATCAGGACCGAAATAATTCGGATCTGGTTCGTAAACCACACGGGGTAACAAACCGGAAACCCTCCCGTGAGCTGGAGGTTCGAGAACGGTGTAGTTCAATGTATCTTGATCCGGATCCATTGCCTCCAGGACCAGTTCTAGAACCTTGTCCTCCAGGACCTGCCAGTGTTTGGGAAAACCGATCGGGGCATCGTTCAAAGGATCGATTTGAACACTGACGGGTAGCAGCGCCTTTCCCTGATGCGCATCGACGGCTGCAAGTTCAAACACATCCCCTCCAAAATAATTTGGACGCGGCTGGTAATGCACCTGACCTTGAACGATGCTCAGCGAGCCATGAAGCGGAGGTGAAATCACCTCGATTTCAAAGGAATCAGACTCAGGATCCGACAGTCCGAAATTAAGTGTCAGACCTTGGTCCTCGATGGTAGTGAAACTGACACGCGTTGCGCGTGGAGGATCGTTGATGGGGATCACCTCAAAGTCCACCCTTGCTTCTACAGGCGGAGCATGTCCGTCCTGAACAAGATACCGAAATGTGTCCGAGCCGTGGTAATCGAGGGTTGGTAAATACCGAAGGCTGTCGGGATGAAAAAAACGCGTTGAACCTGCGCGGGATCTCAAGTCCGGGTGAGGAATGTCTTCCGGCGCCATTTCCTGATGGATAATCTGCCCATGCAACGGAGCCTCCAACCATTCATAAATCAAGGGATCCTGATCAGGATCCATGGCGTTCAAATTGAAGTGAAGAGTTTTATCCTCGCTTAACTTGAAAGATCGATTCACAAAGTTCGGGGATCGGTTGGGACGAATAATGGTGACTAAAACTTCTTGCAACAGATGATTGCCCTGCTCATCGATCAACTCAACCACCATACGGTCGCTACCCATGACGTTGGCAAAGGGCAGATAACTGAATTCCGGACCAGTACCACTGATAGCTCCTTTCAAGGGAGTGACCATCCATTGATAAACGATTGCCTGGAATCCCCCTTCAAGATCCATCGTTGCGGGACCGGGAACGGAAACATCCACCCATAGATCAAGAGGGTCGGCCTCGGAAATCTCCGGCCTGGTTCCCTCGGGGTCACTGTTCGAGAAATCTCCATCGCCTACCTGGATTTCCAGGTCGGCAATCACCCATCGTTCCTGCCCGTTTTCGGCCTCGTAAATCAGATATTCCACGCCCTCAAAATCGGGATCAGGATGGTAGACAACCTGAGGTGGCAGCCCCTCGAGATAACCATGACGAGGGCTACTTGCGAGTCGGTATGATATGCTCAACCCATCGACTAGGGCAGGACCCAATTGAAGGGGCAATACAGTGTCTTTGTTGAGCTCAAGCACCTCCGTCCGATGTGGAAGTTCGGCTGCAAAGAATCTCAACGAACCGGCATGCATCTCACTCCGTTCGCCAACCATGCGCTGCACTGGTGAATGAGGCTCAGTGACCCATTGATGCGTGTAGTGAGCACTTGACTGCGAGTGGAGAAAGGAAAATCCAGTATCCGAAGCTTGAGCGTTACCCTGCAAGCATGCGCCTGCCAGTAAACAAGCGATGAGCAATATGCGGCGCATAAGATGATCTGTCTGAAAAAACGATGGCTGAACTCAAGGGTGCCTACTTGACGATCAACTTGTAAGTTGCCTGGCTGTTGCCCTCCAGAACACTGGGCAACATAATTTCAATGGCCCGACTCGCAGGAGCCAGATATTGAGAGAGGACCTGATTATTGCCACGCACTTCAAACAAAGTGTCCTCCCAGTGGACAAGGTCGTTCGATTGCATCAGGCGATACATGCGACCGCGCACAGCCATGAACTCAAAGACCATGCTTTGATCGGTTAATTCCTTGAAATTCAACCGGAAACCATTCTCTGCATCAAACGCAAGGGTGCCGGAATAGTATTCCTGAAGGTTACTGATCCCATCTCCATCGCTGTCGTCTTCAGGGTGCACATTCTCAATCCCTCCTGCCTTTTCTGCCAACATGCTTTCCCAGAGATCCGGTAGTCCATCTCCATCCAGATCCTCTCCCAGCGTCAGATTCAGCACTTGCACCTGACCGGATTGACCGGTGGCAGGAGTCGCATCACGAAGTTCAATGGGCACGTGTTGAACGCCATCAACCATCACCTCGATGCGATAGGCAAATTCAGGCCATTGAGCCAGACGATGATAAGACGCGCCTGCAAGGCCGCCATCCACAGGTACTACCATCTGATAATTGATATTTCGGCCCGCGTAAGCGTTGGGCATGGATCGATAGACTTGCCCATTTTCCGCCAACAAACGTACTTCGACGCCATCCCCCTCAAGAGGCCTTCCCAGCTCATCACGCAGGTTTCCCTCGATCACAAAGTGAGGAACTGGTGGGTAGGCTTGAAGAGCACCCAAAAGGGCCATTCCAAAAAAGATGGTTGTGATGCTTTTTCTCATAATTAATTTCCAGAATAGGAGTAAGTTTTAAAGTGTAATTTGATATCATCCACTGTTCGAATGAACCGCTCGATACCCTCCTTCGGATTGTTAAGGAGCGTGTCACCGGGAATCACCAGCTTCCAATGGGTATTCCAGACCGAACGTCCTACCAGTCGATTGTTGGTGTAATTATCCATGACATGGTTCATTTGGACAAAAACATCCGAGGTCGAAACGGCCCTGAAGGCCTGATGCTTTCGAATTGGAAAGTCAGCATTACCATTGGCCACTGATAAACCCTGATCAAAAATTCGGGCAAAGTTGAAGGGGTTATCACCAATATTGAAAGGAATAGGTAGGATGGTTTCTTCCACGCTCCACTGCCTGAGTCCTGTTTGATCTCCCAAAGGCGGTGTCCTCATGATATCCTGCCCAACAGGGATGAGGTAAATGTATGGAGTAGCTGAAAGCGCATCCGGATTCAGCCAGTTAAAACCGCCTGCTGGACTCGACCCTCCAAGACTTCCAACGACCTGAGTGTTCGACAGGAAGTCTGACATACCCTCGTAGCCTTCCAGCGCAACTCCCGCTCCAAATATCTTATTGGCAAATGAGCTTGTAGAGAAAGTGTTATCCCCTGGGTTTAATATGTGACCAAACAAATTATAACCTTTCTCAATTCTGGTAGAGAATTCGAAAAGAAGCCCTGGCACAGGCAACCCACTCCCGTCATCAATTTGCAAGCACAGTTTTTGTATATCTGAATCTTCAAGCAAATTATTTTTGTAAGCATTCAGCAGAACGTCCTGCCACGCACTCTCTCCACTTTGGTCAGGATAAATGCGATAGCGCTCTGTTCTTAAAGAAAAGGTTGTACCGTAAGTGTCTGGGTTGTTGATCCCAAGTCTTGGCTCAAGGACATTCCAGTTGAATTTAAGTTCCGCCAGGATGCTGGCCAAACCCGGGTCGCCCATGTCTGAACCTGTGATTTGAGGTATACCGTCAATCATGACTCCAAGGGACCTTGTCGCTATAATACGATTGAGAAACTGCTGCCCCGACTGCGTTCCAAGCAATCCGGTTTCGTAATCAAAAGCGGAGGCGGCAAGAAAAACGGAGCGAGCTGCCAGGTCAAACATCTGGCTGTAACGATCCTGGGTTTCCTCCCTGAAAATACGTAAGCCCGCGTTGCGAGTCCTAAGGCCCTGTATGCGCCTCGATACGTGTTGGCGCATGATATGGCGTTCCTGAATCAAACGCTCGGCCCTGGCTTTAATTTGCTCCATGGCCAACCTTTTTCCTTCATACTCGTCCGCAAGATAAGCAGCAGACTCAACCAGATCCACAAATTCAGCGAATTGGCCAGACATATCGTTTCCGCTATCTATTCTTCTCAAATTTGTCTCCGCTGTGTGATTGCCTTTAACAGTATCCTCATTATTTTTAATGACATTTGATGTGATGATACCATTGATGGTCTGGGCATAAGCCATTTGCCCAAGCATGGTTAATTCTTGAACAAGAGAAGCAGTAAAATAACCGGGGATTTTTGCGGCCTTCGGCATATCACCACCTACAGAAAAACCCGCAATGAATACCTCTGGTAACTCTTTGAGAACATCTTTTACGAGATCCATATCGTATATGATTGCATCTGTAAGGAGAGTCAACGCCTCTAATGAGGCAGCCATGGCTGAATTATCATTCTCACGATCCATCACGCTTTCTTGGACCTCCCATAATTCATTCTCAATCCGTCTAGTCGCATTGTAAGCCGCAACAGATCCATCAAAATTCGCAGTCCAGGTGGTCAACGAATTCAGAGCTGCAGTTAGTTGGTAATAAGCGGACTTCACCTCCGTGACGGCGATTTGCAACTCACCAGCCGCGGGTCTTCTGGATTGATAAGAATCAGGTTTTTCTGGGATACCATGCTCGTCCAAATGATATACGACGAAATTTGAAATTCCATCCTCCGGATTGTCATAAGTTGGATCATCTAGTTTCGTCCACCAGTCAAAACCATTTTTCTCATCATCCCAATCATCCCAATCACTTGGGATTAATTCCCAATCAAGAGGCATGGATTGTTTATCTATTTGAAATGTCGTGCCGCGACCACTGAAACCATGTAAAGCTGAATCCTCGTTTGTATACATGTAATGGTAATAGTCCGGTCCCGTATATCCTTGAGAATACAATTTTCCTGGACCTACATCATCAGGGTATGGTTGCCCCAGCAGATCTATGAGTTCGGATTCATAAAGGTATTCCTGTAACTCGACTTCATCTCGAAGCGTGTCCAATGTGTTTTCGTCTTCGTGAAGTTTGCCTGAAAACCTTGTGATATGATAAAAGGAGTCAATAGCAGCCGACAAGGCCACCACAGCCTTGTCATAAAGTTGTTCAAAATGCCCAGTTGTTTCCTCTCTTGCAATTCCCAGGATACGATTGGGATCGATATCGAAAGTAACGGTATCTGCAGTAAAGTTCAGAGGCGTCAAACCGCCATCCAGACTGTCTTGCAAAGATTGTAATTCAAAGGATGCATGAGCCAGTGAACTCAACTCGACCACCGTCTGTCGATCCACTTTCTCAATGCCCTCTTTGTCAACTTCATCAGGAAGCATGCTATTTCCGACTGCCCAGTTGATTAAATCACCCTGAGCGGTTCTGGCAACCCAGTGATCAACACCCCAGGCTCGTCGGTAAGGAACTTCCTCTTCACCTTTCAAATAAGTTTTAGATTCTGCTTCCTGAATAGCGCCACGCCCTAGATGGTCCCAGCCGACATCCTTGACTGGTTGATAATCCATTCGGCGTGTTGCTTCAATAATTGCCATGGATGCCTGATGCCAGCTGTAGGCCGATGAAGCAAATTTACGTTCGTCCATGTAGTCCACACTGACGGGAACACCCAGAACCGAGACAGCTTCAACGCGCGGGTTCCATTGAAACCAAGGCTTCATTATAAGCTTATAATAGCCCTTGAGGGCAGTCAGGTAATGCCCAACAGCATCTCCATGCCCTTGTGGATACATCGATGCAGCATCGGCTGCATCGATGACGCCATCGCCCTGCTCCAGATCAAGGTTTTCCTTGATGTTGTAATTCAGGGAATAGATCACTTCACCACTGTCAATGCCTCGGGTGTAATTCCAGAAAAGCCGATTATAAATAGGGCGGGTCTGGAAACTTGGCTGGTGCATGAAATCACGTCCACGCAGCAGGCAGAGCTCTTCCTCCAGCAAAGAAGCGACCTGTCCCTTGAAAGCAAAAAGTGAGGTCGCGTAATCACCATACGTTGCATCTTCATTGCTCATACCAATGGATGGATCTTTTGCATCAGTGTAAGCTTCATCTCCAAGAAAATGATAAAGGTCGTTCAGATAGCCGGACACCAGCAGCAAGGCATCGCTTGCATCTGCAGGTCCTGCGTTATACCCCTCGAAAAAACTGATCCCCTTGTTCAGAACAGTTTCATAAATAGCGATGAGGCCATGGTCATTCATATTTTCCAGGTTGAGAGCCACGTCCCCTTCCCAACGTGTTCCAGCCTGCGTCAGCATACTGGTAGACAGGTCGGCCTGATTGTTGAGTAAATCACTCAGGCGCTGGTTGAATGGGTTGATTCCAGCGAGAACGCGTTTAATCCAACCTTCCGCGAGTTGAGGTTCGGTGAATGCTGACCACTCGTTTTTCTTGAGGTGATTAGTTTTGTCCAGCGGCTTGTAGCGCATGGTCACATAATTGTCGCCAAGCACCTCGATGCCGCCACTCCCAAGAATGTAAAAATGACGACCTTCTCCATACTGTTTTTTAACCCAGTCGCCTAGTTGCAAGTTTCCATCCACAAACTCAGGAAGCGAGGGAGCCGCCCCCTGATCGGTCGGAGACAAATACCATTCATACTCAAAAAGATTGTATTGCCCACTGAAATCCAATGTATGATAAAATGTGATTTTTTCATCCAGAGGGTTACTGGAATAGATGGATTTCACTTCCCCGTTTTCCTGAGTGTCCGCCACGCGTATGACATAGGCCGTTATGGGTAAACCTTCATAACTCGGGTTATTTCCATCATTGGCAAGCAAAGTGAGGTATCCCTTGCCTTCTCCCGGGATAGCAAGCGCGTAAGAATCAACTGCCTGATCATCTGAAGTAATGATCGCAGCCTCATGGCTTGCGATAAGGTGGGTGCCTGCTGCGGTATCTGAAGAATACCCAACAACCGAACTACTACCTTCATTGGCTTTCCATAGGTTGGGATTTGCAGGATCCCGATAATAGGTCACCATACTGGTGGTCAAATCAGCAACTGCATTTCTCCAATCAGTTTCTGAAGCGAGCTGTACTAACAAGTTACCCTCATCACTATCTAGAATATTGGGCAGCAGATAACTGTCCCCCACAATTTCTTTCTTGTATTCCCCAAGAAAGACCAACTTCCCGGATACCTCGTCATGTTTATAGGCCGGATCAAAGTAGAAACGGTTGGACAAATGTGGCGGCAGATCAGGGAAATACACCTTACCATTCATCGAATGCTGGTTCATCGACGTCGGCAGATCTCCCTGAAGATCCGCCATTTTGGCACGCGTTGGATCGTAAAGCACAGCGGATGAAATGTATGCACCATTGGTCACATCAATGGAATTTGCAATCGATTGATCGTAGAGAAGTCTGAGTGTGACCTGTCCTGAAACATCGGGTAATCCTGACTTCGGTTCAACAAGCGTGTCACCAAGTTCGATCACTGGGACATCAGTCGGCCAGACAG
>CAYPZD010000119.1:0-13648 GCA_964415055.1 uncultured Verrucomicrobiota bacterium
GGCCTATCCCGGACCTCCGGTAATGGATTTCTAATTTTTGAACTGCGCCCATGGATGCTGAGGATCCCCGTTTTTGGTTTTTCAAGGCATCGGTTTTGAGATATAGATGGTGAATGCACAGGATTCGTTTTGTTTTATGGCTGTTGTTGGTCGGCTGCTTCCTGGCCGTTGAAACGGACGCTGCCCAGTCAAAGAAACCCAATATGGTGGTGTTTCTGGTGGATGACCTGGGTTATACGGACATTGGCGCAAACAATCCGGACTGCTTTTACGAGACGCCGCATATCGACGCATTGGCAGCGAGTGGCACACGGTTTACGGATGGTTACGCGGCGAATCCTGTTTGTTCCCCCACGCGTTACAGCCTCATGACGGGGAAGTATCCTTCACGTGTTGATGCCACCAACTTTTTTTCCGGCAGACGCGCCGGAACATTCAAGCCCGCGCCCTTGGTCGATCACATGCCTTTGGATGACGTTACCATCGCTCAAGTTTTAAAGAAACAGGGATACAGAACCTTTTTCGCGGGCAAGTGGCATCTCGGTGGGTCGGAAGAGTATTATCCGCAGAACAGGGGGTTCGATGTCAATATGGGCGGGCATGTGCGGGGCGGACCCTATACCGGCAATAAATACTTTTCTCCATTCGAGAACCCTCAGTTGCATCCGGACAGTCCGGAGGGAGATCATTTGCCGGATCGTCTGGCCAGGGAAACCGCCAAGTTCATTGAAGACAGCAAGGACCTTCCGTTTTTGGCGTATCTATCTTTTTATTCCGTGCATACACCTCTCATGGGGAGACCGGATCTGGTTGAGAAATACCAGGAACGCGCCCGGAAAATCCAGGGGAATGAATTCAAGGAAGAGGAGCAGGTGCTCGGGGACAGACCGCGCCGGGTGCGTATTCTTCAGAAGCATGCGGTTTATGCCGCCATGGTGGAAGCCATGGATCAGGCGGTGGGCAAAGTGCTTCAGCAATTGGAGGACTCAGGCGTGGCCGATAACACCATTGTTGTGTTTACGTCGGATAACGGGGGCTTGTCCACATCCGAAGGTTCTCCCACCAGCAATTTGCCGCTGCGAGGGGGCAAGGGCTGGGTGTATGAGGGAGGGATTCGGGAACCCTGGATCATTCGTTATCCAGGCGTTACCAGCCCGGGAAGCGTGAGCCACACTCAGATTTGCTCGATCGATCTGTTCCCAACCTTGGCAGCCGCTGCCGGCGCCGCGGTGACCCATACAATAGATGGAGTGAATTTGAAGCCTGTGTTGGAAGGCAAAACGATGAAGCCAAGATCCTTGTTCTGGCACTACCCGCACTACAGCAATCAGGGCGGCATACCGGGAGGCGCCATCCGTGAGGGAGATTTTAAACTGATCGAGCGTTATGAAGACGGAAGGGTTCACCTCTATAACCTGAAACAGGATATCGGTGAACAACAGGACCTGGCTGAACTTCATCCACAAAGAGTGGCCGACATGCGAGCCCGTCTGCATGATTGGTACCGGGACGTCGACGCCAAATTCCTCCAGCAAAAGGAGGGTGGCCCGCAACCTTGGCGACCTTCCAATTAATTGCCTATTCACGGCTGTAAGACAATCAATCTTGGATTTGGATCGTCTTTCTGCTTAGAATGGCTCGTGAATAAAGATCAAGAATCCATATCTTCTCCCGGAAATCCCATTACCCTGCGCGTTAGCCTTCTGAACCAGGCAGGAGTCCTGGCTAAATTGATTCAAACCATCGCTGACAACGGCGGCAGCATTGGGGCTATCGACATTGTAAAGCCTGGAAAAGAACAGATAATACGAGACATTACTATCAATAATATTGAAGAGGCCGGTGAGCAGCAATTGATCTCGGCTTTGGAGAATGTTGATGGAGTCAAAGTGATTCACTGGTCGGATCGTGTTTTCCTCTTGCATTTGGGTGGGAAAATTCATGTGCGAAGCAAGGTCCCTCTCAAAACCCGTGAACAGCTTTCCATTGCCTATACCCCGGGAGTTGCCAGAGTGTGTACTGCGATCCACGAACAACCTGAAAAGGTTCACAAGCTGACCATCAAGAGCAATACGGTTGCCATTGTAGACTGACGGTACGGCGGTGTTGGGGCTGGGTGATATTGGTCCGGAGGCCTCGCTTCCTGTGATGGAAGGCAAAGCCATGTTGTTCAGTGAATATGCCGGAGTGGATGCTTTCCCGATTTGTCTCACGACCAAGGATCCGGATGAGATTGTGGAAACGGTGAAACGGATTGCCCCGGTGTTTGGCGGCATCAACCTGGAAGACATTGCTGCTCCCAACTGTTTCGATATTGAAAAACGATTGCAAGCTGAACTCGATATCCCGGTGTTTCATGACGATCAGCATGGAACGGCTGTGGTGCTCACGGCGGCTCTCATCAATGCTTTGAAGATCGTCGATAAAAAGCCCGGTGACTTAAGGGTGATTGTAGCGGGAGTGGGCGCTGCGGGAACGGCCTGCACGCGTATGGTCCAATCCCTGGGGGTGACCAATGTCATTGGGTTTGACCGGAAAGGGGCTCTCACACCTGAGCGAACGGATTTAAATGCCGCAAAACGTTCTTATGCTGAAATGACCAATCCGAATCAGGAAAAGGGATCTCTCAAAGAATTGATTCGAGGCGCAGATGTGTTCATCGGCCTTTCTGGTCCCGGGGTTCTTGATGAGGACGACATCTGGGCCATGCACAAAGATTCGATCGTCTTCGCCTTATCGAATCCGACACCCGAAATCATGCCCGATATCGCGGCCAGGCATGCGGCGATCGTTGCCACCGGACGGAGTGATTTTCCGAATCAGATCAACAACGTACTCTGTTTTCCCGGGCTCTTTCGTGGCGTCCTCGATTGTCGAGCCAGTGAGATCAATGAGACCATGAAGTTGGCTGCAGCGAAGGCGCTTGCCGAAGTCATTGACGAGGATCATTTGGTGCCGGACTACATCATACCCAGTGCGTTTGACAAAAATGTCGTCACCTGCGTTGCCGAAGCAGTCATGCGAACCGCCAGGGAAACGGGCGTCAGCCGCAAATAGCAGGTGAGGGCTTCTCTTGGTTGCATCCCGATTGGGTGTCTGACATGATGGATTCCAGTCTAAGCGAACATCATGAAGCACGAACAACGATTTTCATTGGAAGGCAAGGTGGCGTTGGTCACCGGGAGTACGAAGGGGTTGGGACGTTCCATGGCTCTGGCACTGGGGCAGGCCGGGGCTAGAGTGGCCATCAATTATTATAATGATGAAGCCAAAGCTCAGGCAGCTTTGAATACTTTCAAGGAAGCCGGTTGTGAGGGAATGCTCGTCAAGGCGGATGTGACCGATGAAGGCCAGGTAAATGATATGGCGGCCCGGATCAAGAGCGAGCTGGGGCCGGTCGACATCGCGGTGATCAACGCGACCTGTGATCAACCGCATCATCCCATCGAGGAGTATTCCTGGGATTTTTACCAGAAGATGTTGGATTTCTTCATCAAGAGCCCCTACCTCATTACCCGCGCGATTTTGCCGGATATGAAGCAAAAGCACTGGGGACGCATCATCAACATCGGATCCGAGGTGTTCCACCTGGGCGTTCCCAATTTCAGTGCCTACGTCGCCGCCAAGGGCGGGCAAAATGGCTGGTCCCGAAGCATGGCCAGAGAACTGGCTCCTTTTGGGATCACGGTGAATATGGTTTCCCCGGGCTGGATTCCGGTGGAACGTCACGACAAGGAACCACAGGAATGGAAAGATGCCTATCTGCCGACGATTCCCCTGGGGCGTTGGGGTGTGCCCGACGATTTATCCGGCGCGGTGACCTTTCTGGCCAGTGAATCTTCGGAGTTTGTCACTGGGCAAAACCTGCATGTGAACGGCGGATTGACCCTTCACTGAAATTCCCTTGGCTTGACGGGGGGCTGATTATTTGACATCAAAGCGTCATTCCTATCGTGGAGAGCCATGGGCTGTTCGGTCCGGTATCGGATCGTTTATCGTGGGCGTCTCTTGTATCAAGGGATCGACTTAATTAAGTATCAGGACGAGAACATGAAAAAATTTGCAGTATTGAGTGCCGTTGTTGCGGCTGTTTTGGCGGGTGTAACCGGTTGTGGGCCAGCAAATCAAAGCGGTGGAAGTAATGAGGGCGAAGAGAAGAAACCCCTTTTCGCATTCGTGACCAATATGCCGGCTTCTTTTTGGGTGATTGCCCAGAAAGGCGTTGAGAAGGCTGCTGCGGATCTGAATGTGGATTATAAAGTGGACATGCCCACAGGCGGTTCTGTGGGGCAAAAACGTGTCCTTGAAGATCATTTGGCCCGTGGGGTCAATGGCATTGCCGTGAGTGTGATTGATCCAGCCAATCAGCTCGACATCCTGAATCAGGTCGCCAGTCGTTCCATTCTGATCACGCATGATGCTGATGCTCCTGATTCGGATCGAAAGGTTTACATTGGCATGGACAACTACATTGCCGGTCGCATGTGCGGTAAGTTGGTTAAGGAAACCCTGCCCAATGGTGGCAAGGTCATGATTTATGTGGGGCGTATCGAACAGGACAACGGTCGTCGGCGTCGTCAAGGTGTGATTGATGAACTGCTGGGACGTAGCGAAGACGCCATGCGCTTTGATCCACCCGATGCTTCTTTGAGCGGAAACGGCTACGAAATTCTGGGTACCCTTACGGATCAAGGCGACCCCGTGCGCGCCAAAGCTAACGCTGAAGACACACTAACCCGTCATCCTGACATCAATTGCATGGTGGGCTTGTTCGCTTACAATCCTCCGGCCATTCTTGAAGCTTTGTCTCAAGCTGGAAAACTGAACGAAGTCAAAGTAGTTGCATTTGATGAAGATGACGTTTCACTCCAAGGCATTATCGATGGAACGATTCATGGCACTGTGGTGCAAAACCCTTACATGTATGGATACAAATCCATCGAAGTGTTGAATGCCATTTACAAAGGGGATACTTCCGTTATTCCCGAATCCAAATTCATCGACATTCCTGCGCGTTCCATTCGGAAAGACAACGTTCAGGAGTTCTGGGATGACCTGAAATCCAAAACGATGGAACCTGAATCGAGCGAAGGGTGAGCCAATCCTCCGACCCATCGGAATCTTCCACGCCATCCAGCCCCAAGGACTCTATCAGTCCAAAGGTGCTGGAGGTCTGCAATGTTTCCAAAAGTTTCCCCGGAGTGAAAGCACTCAAGGGGGTCAGTATGCACTTACACGCCGGTGAAGTGCTGGCCGTTATTGGTGAAAACGGTGCCGGCAAGAGCACTCTGATGAAAATCCTGGCGGGTGTTCAAGAACATGATTCAGGAGAGGTGCTGGTGGACGGTGAACCCGTTCGATTCAAAGGAGTCGAGGATGCGCTTGCGAAGGGGATTGCCCTCATTCATCAAGAGTTGAATCTGGCCGACAATCTGGATGTTGCTTCCAATATATTTTTAGGGAGAGAGCCTCTCAAATTTGGTTTGATCGATACCTCCGCCATGAGGGAGGCATCCAATGAGTACCTGCAGAAAGTCGGGTTAAAAGTCAATCCGGCCCAGACCGTCAGCGAATTGACGATCGGGCATCAGCAGATGGTTGAAATTGCCAAAGCTCTTTCGATCAATGCACGGGTGTTGATCATGGATGAACCGACATCCAGTCTCAGTCAGCACGAGACCGAGCAACTTTTTGTTGTCATCAAGGATCTCGCGGCCAAGGGGGTGGCGATCGTTTATATTTCCCACCGTTTGGGCGAAGTGCGCGAACTGGCCAACCGGGTAACGGTTCTTCGTGATGGTGAGAATGCCGGAGATATTGTTCGCGAGGATATCAATCACGATCGGATGGTGAAAATGATGGTCGGGAGAGATGTTTCGCAATACTACGCACTTGAACCAAGGGATACCGGCGAGGTGGCGCTCAAGGTGGATAACCTGGTCACACCACAACATCCCAAACACACGTTGAATTTTGAAATCAAGGCCGGTGAGATCGTGGGGGTTGCTGGATTGGTGGGCGCCGGGCGAACCGAGATGTTGCAAACGGTCTTCGGGATTACCCCAGCACTGAGTGGTTCCATATTCATCGGTGATCAGCAGGCATCCATCCAATCGCCCCGGCAAGCCATTCATCATGGATTGGCCCTGGTGCCGGAGGATCGAAAACAACAGGGGCTGATTCTGGAAATGGCCGTGCGCGAAAACATGAGCCTGGCCAGCCTGAAACGGGATCAAAAGAAAGGTTTCCTCAACCGTTCCAAAGAGCAGGAAATCAGCCGTCAGATGGTGGCCGATATGAAAGTCAAGACACCATCGGAAATGCAGGAAGTGCAGTATCTGTCCGGTGGTAACCAGCAAAAGGTCGTGCTGGGCAAATGGCTTGCGATGCATCCGAAGGTTCTTTTTCTGGATGAACCCACCCGGGGCATCGATGTCGGAGCCAAACAGGACATTTACAAACTCATGGAAAAACTCGCCGAAGAAGGCGTGGCGATTTTGTTTGTTTCCAGTGAAATGGAAGAAATTATCGGCATGTCCGATCGGGCATTGGTCATGCACGAAGGTTGCTTGACCGGCGAATTGAAGCGAGAAGAACTCAACGAGGAAGCGGTCATGCAACTGGCCACCGGTGCGACCCTCCCGTCACACTAGAAAGATTGCATCAGGTATTTTCATGAAAAAGATATACGGTATTCTCAGCATTTTCATAGTGGTCTGTGTTCTGACCGCCATGATGAGCCCCAGTTTTGCGACGCCATTCAACATCGAACGATTGATTCTGAGGACTTCCCTTTATGGAATTATCAGCATAGGAGTGGCGTTCGTCATCATTACCAGCGGGATTGATTTGTCCATTGGATCGGTGATTTGTCTGATAGGGTGCGGTTTGCCATGGTTGTTGATCAAAATGTCCCTGCCTTTGCCGGTTGGTCTCCTGATTGTGATCGTTGCTTCCGTGTTGATTGGATTGTTGCATGGACTGCTCACCACCAAACTCAAACTGCAGCCCTTTGTGGTGACTCTTTGTGGTTTGCTGATGTATCGAGGTATCACCAGGGGGTTTACGGGGGATCAGACACAGGGGTTTGGTAAACTGTTTGAAAGTTTGCGATGGATCGGAACCGGTCGTATCGCCATTCCTGGAGTGCCCCTGGAAACATTTGGCATACCTGTGCCATTTTTTCTTTTGTTGTTTGTGACCATCGTTGCATCCATTTTTCTCAATCGAACCATTTATGGACGGTATTTGCTTGCCTTGGGACGTAATGAACAGGCCGCGCGATACAGTGGGATCAATACGGATCTCATGATTATCCTGGCTTATGTCATTTGTGCCGGCCTGGCAGGGGTGGGGGGAGTATTGTTTATCTTGGATACCAATTCTGCCCAGCCTGCTGATTTTGGTAATTTCTACGAATTGTATGCCATTGCCGCCGCTGTGCTGGGAGGTTGCAGTTTGCGAGGTGGTCAGGGCACCATTATCGGAGTGGTGATTGGCGCGGCCTTGATGCAGGTGTTGCGCAATATGATTACCCTGGTGGATTGGATACCTACTCACATCGAATATGCGGTTATTGGCGCCGTTATATTGGTCGGAGTCATGGCTGATGAGGTGGTCAAGCGTGTGGCCGCGGCCAGGAGAGCTGCTGCGAGTAAAGGCTAATCGTCTAATCGTCATTAAGTAACTTGGCACTTGATGTTTAGAGGGGTTCTCATACATGCTGGTGGGAGTGAAGCGCTCTGACATTAGTAAAAAAACCATCTTTGGCTGGGCGCTTTATGATTTTGCCAATTCGGCTTTTACGACCCTGGTCGTTACCTTTGTTTACTCGGCCTATTTTACCTCCTCGATAGCCTCCGATGAAATCAGCGGTACCGAGTGGTGGTCGCTGGGGATCACCCTTTCCGCTCTCATTGTCGCCGTGCTTTCACCCGTTCTCGGCGCGCTCGCCGATGCCGGAGGACATCGCAAGGCCTTTCTGATGAGCACTACCTGGCTCACTGTTGTGGGGACGGCATTGCTGTTCTTCCCCAAAGCGGGTGATGTGGGGCTGGCATTGTTCATCTTTGTTTTTGCCAATGTTTGTTATGAGCTTGGCTACGTTTTCTACAATGCCTACCTGCCCGAAATCTCGCCACCTGCCAAAATCGGAAGAATATCCGGGTATGGATGGGGTTTGGGATATTTGGGTGGATTCATTTGCATGCTGTTGGCGTTGGGGTGTTTGATTCGGCCTGAAATTCCCTGGTTCGGCTTCTCGCGGGATGGTGGGGAGCATGTCCGAGCCGTCAATCTCCTCGTGGCAGGGTGGTTTGCGGTGTTTTCGTTGCCCATGTTTTTGTGGGTGCCGGCATCATTAGGCAACCGTTCCACACCAAGTCCACATCCGGTTCGCGCCGCTCTTAAACGCCTAGGGGTGACTTTCCATGAAATCCGAACACAATACCGAACCATTTTTCGATTCCTGATCGCCCGGTTGATTTACAATGACGGATTAATCACCGTGTTTTCTTTTGGTGGCATCTATGCCCAGTTGACCTTTGGATTCACCATGGAGGAAATCATCGTCTTAGGCATTGTATTGAATGTCGCTGCCGGAGTGGGTGCGTGGGTGTTTGGAGTGGTGGATGATCGTTTGGGCGCGCGCCAGACGATTTTGATCTCCCTGGTGGGACTGACCCTGGCAACAGTGGTTGCGGTGTTGACTCCAAGTAAAACCATCTTTTGGGCTGCTGCCATCTTCATCGGACTGCTGGCCGGGCCCAATCAGTCTGCCAGTCGTTCACTGATGGGGAGATTGGTTCCGAAAGACAAAGAAAATGAGTTTTTCGGATTCTTCGCGTTTTCCGGCAAAGCGACCTCTTTTCTGGGACCGCTTTTGTTGGGGCAACTCACCACCATCTTTGATAGCCAACGGGCTGGACTGAGTAGCACTGCGGCTTTTTTCATCATAGGCGGAATTCTTTTGTTCCGTTTAAAGGTGGAGCCGTCAAAGCATTGAGGGTGTTCCACGAAATTCTTTCTTTTTTCATGTAACCCAAGCCATGTGTTCGGGGTAGTGTTGTATATGCTTTCAAATCTTACCTCAAAATGTCTGTGGGCTGTTGCGTTGGTTGCCGTTGTCCTGACAACTGCTTGCTCTGTTCACGTGAACAGTTCCATCAAGACTGCCTCCAACGAAACGGTTAAGCATGACCTCAAAACAGTCAATGGCAGCATCAAGGTCGCGGCCGGTTCGGTGGTTGAAGGCGTCTGTAAAACGGTGAACGGCAGTGTGGAACTGGGAACGGGCGCGCGTGCGGATCTATTGAAAACGGTCAATGGCAGCATCAAGATCAAATCAGACGCCATGGTGGAGGAAGATGTGGAGACTGTGAATGGCCGTATATCCGCGGAGGAAGGAAGCACCATAGGTGGAAACATCAAGACGGTCAACGGAGGCCTTGAGTTGGGCGATGGAGTCACCGTTGAAGGCCGGGTGGATTTGGTCAATGGTTCCATGAAGTTTCAGGGAGCTCATGTTAAAGGGGACGCAACCTTCCGAAATGGAGATGTACAATTCTCGGGCGAGACCGTTCTGGATGGAAACCTCATTCTTGATGGCAGAGCCAAACGAGACAACAGTGATGATCCGATTGAAATAAGAATGAGCGACCAATCAGTCATCAAAGGCAGCATCATCGTTGAGGATCCTGACCGTAAAGTGATCCTCTACCTGTCCGGCGACGCCCGCGTGGAAGGATCCACCGATCACGTTTCCATTGAAACTTTGGAGCGTTGAACGCGGCAAGCAGAATTAAATGGGTCATCCATCTGGAAGCAGGTAGCACATCCATTCCCAAGAGTTGACTTGCGAAGACAGTGTCTCTGGACTGTGTGTCCCGATGACTCGACGTTCTCCTGAGGGCGTTGGCCTTGTTGAGAACTTTTGAAATGCCAGCGAAATTCTGGAATGCTGGCGAGATATCGCCGTTCTGGATACCTTGCGACACCTGTGTGGGATTCGGAATTTTCTGAGTGTTCATGTACCCTTTTGGGCCAGGTTTGGGGTGTCGGTTGAACTGAGCGTGCGTAGAGGGTATACGAACCGTATCCAGAACTCCGATGGCTCGGAGCACTCCAAAGTGCTTTGCCCTTATGCGGACCATTCTGGAGACATGCAAGGTCCGCCCGGTTTATTTCTTAAACTCAAGATTGCATTGCGTGTCGCATACGTTGGGGTAAGATCGCCCTACTCATGCAATCGTTTATCCCATACAGTTATCCTTTTTTTCGATCCTTGATCGCTGTATGTTGGATGGCCGCTTGTGGTTTTCCCTGGGGGAGCTTAAAGGCTGATTTATCTGGATCGAAAGATGCAACGAAACATTGGGCTTTCCGCCCCTTACCTTTATCAAACGCCTTTGGAGATGAGAGCCGGAGGGATGGCTATCGTGGAATCGATGCATTTATCGAGAGAGCGTTGTCTTCAAAGAAACTGACTTTTTCTCCAGAGGCCAAGCGACGCACTTTGATTCGGCGTTTGTATTTTGATCTGGTCGGTTTGCCTCCTGATGCCAGGGAAATGGAAGATGCTTTGGCGGATGATGGTCCTGATGCATGGTTGCGTTTGGTGGATCGGTTGCTGGCTTCTCCTGCCTACGGGGAAAAGTGGTCGCGGATGTGGCTGGATCAGGTGCGATATGCCGACCAGACTGCTGTCTGGTTTGAGAACATGGGGGCCGCCTGGTTGTATCGGGATTGGGTGATTCAGGCTTTCAATGGCGACATGGCTTACCCTGAGTTCGTACAGCGTCAACTTGCAACAGATTTGATGCCTTCGACCGGCCCTGAAGATATGTCGGCCTTGGGCTTTCTGGGACTAAGCCCGACTTACTGGAAGGAACTCAAACTCGCCCCGGAAGTGATCAAAACCATCGTTGCCGACGAATGGGAGGAGCGAGTGGACATGATGAGTCGGACCTTGCTTGGATTGACGGTGTCCTGTGCGCGATGTCACGACCATAAATCCGATCCGGTATCCATGCAGGATTACTATGCACTGGCCGGGATTGTTGCCAACATCCGCTTAAGCTCCCGTCCAATTCTGCCGGATGAACAATGGAAACCCATTGCCGCCGCACGCGAACAGGTCCGTGTTTGGAATGAAGAAATTAATCGTTTGGTCAAAGGCGAATCCCCCGAATCAGAAATGAAGATTGAGGCCCTCAAGGAGCAGATCGCCTCTTTGAAGGCCAACACACCTAACTACGATCTGCCAATGGCACACGCGATTGATGATGCTTTCCTGGAAATCCTTCCTGACGGTTCGGATGCCACCAAGCTGGTTTATAAGGAGCATGCCAATCGTGACCTGAAGAGTCATGTGCGCGGCGATCCCAATCGACCGGGGGATTCGGTTCCTCGAGGTTTTTTTACGGTGTTTGGTGGTGGTTCGTTTGGAAATGATAGCGATACCCGGCTTGAATGGGCGAAATCCATTTTCAATCAAGCCGGAGAATTGGCCGCACGGGTGATTGTGAACCGGGTCTGGAAAGAACATTTCGGCGAGGGAATTGTCGCCACTCCGGGAAATTTTGGTCTGAGTGGAGCGGCTCCGACGCACCGTGAGTTGCTGGACGACCTGGCTGCGCGGTTTGTGGCGAACGGATGGTCATTCAAATGGCTGCATCGGGAAATCCTTCTGTCCCGCACCTGGCGGCAGACCAGTCAGGTGCATGCGCAAGGACAGATGGTGGATCCTCAGAACAAGTTGTTGTGGCGCATGTCACGTCATAGGCTTCCCGTTGAATCGTGGCGTGATGCGATGTTGTCGGTGAGCGGACGCCTGGATCGTTCATTCGGCGGCGCGTCGCAGGATTTGTCGAAACCTGACAATGTTCGCCGCACGGTATACGGCACGGTTCATCGTCGCGATTTGAATGTGATGTTGAAACTACATGATTTTCCGGACCCGAATCGATACAGCGAACAACGCATCAGCACAACCACCCCGGTCCAGCAGTTGTTTGCTTTGAACGGTCCGTTCGTCTGGGATTGTTCGTTGCAACTGGCCGATCGGATCATGGCTCGGTGTGGAGATGATTTATCAGGTTGGGTCACTCAATTATTTCGGCAAGTCTGGGGGCGTTCTCCCACATCTGAGGAAGAGGTTTTGTTCGAATCTTATTTTCAAAACGAGATAGGTTCCAAGACTCATCCCCGGGAGATCCTGGCTCGCTGTGCCCAAACATGTATCACCAGCAACGCGTTTTTGTATGTCGACTGATTCTATACCGATTCCTGATGATGTCATGACCCGGCGATCCATGATTGCCCGGCTGGGCGGGGGTGTGGGGATGCTGGGGCTGGCGAATGTGATGAAGGGGGCTGATGAGCGAATCATTCAACGCCATCATCGCCCCAGGGCTCGACGGGTGATTCAACTTTTCATGAATGGCGGTCCTTTCCAGGCAGACCTGTTCGATCCAAAACCTGATTTGCAGAAATATGCGGGACAACGACCGGCTGAAGTGAACCTGCGAACTGAACGCGCAACGGCGGGATTGCTTCCATCGCCTGTTCAATGGCAGAAGGCAGGTCAGAGTGGTGTGCCGATCAGTGACCTGTTGCCGAAGTTTGCCGCATGCATGGATGACGTGTGTGTGATTCGATCTCTTCACAGCGACAATCCAAATCACGGTCCCGCGCTGTTGATGATGAACAACGGCACCATCACACCTTCAGTGCCCAGTATGGGGGCCTGGATGTCTTATGGTTTGGGATCCGAGAACGAAAACCTGCCCGCTTATGTGGTGTTGTGTCCGGGGAGGCCTGTCAGGTTTTCCGTGTTATGGAACAGTGCCTTTCTTCCATCGGAACATCAGGGGGTGTATGTCAATCATTCCAATCTGGATGTCAAAAAGTTGATCCCGTTTTTAAGTAACGGATCAATGGGGTTTTCCGCACAGCAACGTCAACTTGGATTGATGCGCCGGTTCAATCAGTTGCATTTGAATGAGCGCGGCGGTGATGCCGTCCTGGAATCCAGGATTCGATCCATGGAAACCGCCTTTCGCATGCAGACCGAAGCGAGTGAGGCGTTCAATTTGGAGCGCGAGCCGGAATCCATTCGTGAACAATATGGCAAAGGGCATTTTGCAAACGGGTGTTTGCTGGCGCGGCGATTGGTGGAGCGGGGGACGCGGTTTGTTCAGGTTTACTATGGGGATGGTCAACCGTGGGATACGCATCAGAATCACAATAAACACGCCAAGGACTTGTGTCGCGACATCGACCAACCCATGACCGCGTTGCTGACGGATTTGAAGCAACGCGGTTTGCTGGAGGATACACTGGTGATTTGGGGTGGCGAATTTGGTCGCACCCCGACGTCCGAGAATGGATCGGGGCGCGATCATAATCACTATGGATTCACCACATGGTTGGCGGGTGGCGGCGTCAAGGGGGGGATGACATACGGAGAGACGGATGATTTTGGATTTCGAGCCGTCAAGGACAGGGTGCATGTGAATGATTTTCACGCGACTATCCTGCACCTGATGGGGGTGGATCATGAGCAACTGACTTATCGTTACGCAGGACGTGATTTCCGGCTGACAAACGTGGGGGGGCATGTATTGCGCAGAATACTTGCCTGAAAAAA
>CAYPZD010000120.1:0-13355 GCA_964415055.1 uncultured Verrucomicrobiota bacterium
AAAAGATCAACAAGTCCCTTTACATAGCTTCTTCCAAGAGCCAAGAGCACTCTGGTCAAGTGGGACACTTAGGCAAACAATGCTGCGATCGGAATCCCTCCATCAGTGATGGGGACCGGACGATCTCCATCATACAGGGCCTTGGCAGGATTAATTCCCAGTGCGGCAAAGATAGTCGCATGGAAGTCGGGGATGGATACGGGGGAATCGACAATTTTCATCCCCAAATCATCCGTCACACCGTACGCGCCTTGATGCCTCAGACCTCCCCCGGCGAGTACCAGACTAAAGCAACGCCCATGATGTCCCCTGCCCCCTTTGGAATCGAAATGGGCCGGACGACCGAATTCGGTCCCCACCACAACGAGTGTGTCATCCAATTGCCCCCTTTGATCGAGGTCTGAAATCAACACGGACAACGCAGCGTCCAGTTCCCGAATCAAGAGATGCTGTTGTTGTTGCCCCTCGAAATGCGTATCCCATCCGGTTCCATTGACAAAGTTGAGATTATGCGACACTTCGACGAACCTCACTCCACGCTCTACCAATCGTCGCGCCAACAAACATCGCTGCCCAAATTCACCACCGTAGCTCTGACGCACGTCAGCTGGTTCACGTTCCAGATCAAAGACGCTCATAAACTCCGGCCCAGCCAAGTTCAAACTGCGGTTCACGATGCCATCGTAATCCTTCCAGGGAAAACCTTGAACCCTCCCCCTGCGCAACTCCTCCAGCAATCTCCCACGCCTTGCCTGACGTTGCTCCGAAATGTGCGCGGGCCTGGCAAGTCCGGTCGGTCCCGCAGTGGTGTCGGTCACGTAAAGGTAGCCGTATTGCGGTCCCAAAAAACCGGGATCACGAGCAATGTTGGGATAACCAACCACCATGTAAGCGGGCAAATCTTCGGAAGCATTTCCCAGTTCATGTGCCACGATGGAACCAATGGATGGATACTGAATCGTGCCACTGGTCGGTCGTCCCGTATGAACACGAATCACCGCAGCGCCATGTTCATCGATCACTTCATGATGTATGCTGCGGACCACGGTCATCCGATCCATCAGAGGTGCACAACCGGATAAATGCTCGCATACCCGCACGCCGGGAACACTTGTTGTAATGGACGGGTATTCCGAGCCGGGACGTTTTTCTGTCCACTCCCCTACTCTTTTCGGATCAAAGGTATCAATCTGACTCATCCCTCCCCCCAGCCAAATCATGATGCAGTTTTTGGCCTTGCCCTTTGGCGCAGGTGCTACGTCTGGTGAGTTGGCCTCGGACCGCCAGGACAAATGTGCTCCGGCTGCGCCCAGGGTAGATAAAAATTGTCGACGCGAAAAAAGATGAACTGACGGAGTGGGTTTCATGTCATGGATAATAAATGGTTTCAGGCAAATTCAACAAACTCCAGATCAAATCCTCCATTCGTTCACGCCATGCGGGTTCGAGTCTTTGTGTGGGAGGGTTCCCCTGCCTGGCTTTAAGGGTGGCTTCCAGCTGGATGTGCGTTGCCTCCGGTTGCAGATGGTTGGCCCAGGTGACGAACAACGGCGGTTTGGATGGTCTTTTACGCTTCGACTTTGTCTGCGATGCGACTCGATCCAGAAAACCTTCATTGATGGCAAACACTCCTTCTCGTTTTTCAATCAAATCAGGCGGACGACTGAGAATGCGTTGATAGAGTTTCTCGACCAATTCAGCAGGTGTCCTGGCATGTATGGCCAGTTCGGTCATCGGGTGATCATCTGACAAGCGGGTCAACCAGGTCATCATGGTCCCGTTATTGAGAATCGCCGGCTGCAAAGGCGTCAATGGAGCTTTTCGTTCGGTGAGTGGCTCCTGCCTGGATGCCCTCCACCCAAAGGCCGTCAAAACATCTGTGACGGCTTGAACACGCGGCAAGGTCAAGCTGGGTCGGTCACGGTTATTGGCCAGCCCTCCAAACATCCAGGCACGCTTTGGGTTTCCAAGATGAATGGCATTATTCCAGGGGCGCCCTCCTCCGATATCCACGGTCAAGGGCTCAACCTCCATCTCCTTCCCGGTCACTGCAAATAATGTATCAACGATTTGTTCCGCCGTCATTCGTTTGGGGCCGGGAGCACCGAAGACCCGGATCACATCGGGTTCAAGGGATGTGCGTCGCTGATAGGTATCCGAATTGAGCACGAGGCGTGTCACGGCCTTCAGATCAAATCCGCTTTGGACAAAATAATGTGCCAGAAAATCCAATAATTCTGGATGGATTGGATCGGCTGTTTCCCAGTCATCAACGGATTCCACAAGACCGCGCCCCATCAGACGCTTCCACAGTCGGTTCACGATCACACGCGGAAAACGCTTATTCCCGGGGGATGTCAGGTAATAAGCCAATTGTTCACGTGTGTCTTTCGCATCCTTCAACCATCGATCCGTCCCCTCCTTCGGCATCCATTGATCCCATCCCCACGCCGGGGATACTTCATCTCCCGGTTTGACGGAAAGTTGAATCAGTGGATTACGTTTGGCCTGATGTGTTTCATCCACTGGAACACTACTGCTGGCAGGAACGAGAACAGGCTTCCGGGCCAACATACCCGCAAGGCCGAACAATTGCTTTTGTGTATGATTGTGAAACGGCGCGTCATGACATCGGGAACACTTCATATCCATCCCCAAAAATGCAGTGGTCAATATGTTGGCTTTAGCGGCCATGGGAACATCGTTTTGCGTCGCCAGTTCAAAACCTGCCGGACCTCCACCATAAACCGATCCTTCCATCATCACCAATTCGCTCACCAGGCGATCGATAGGTTTGTTGTCCAGAAAGGATTCATAAAGCCACCAGCGAAAGGGACCGGTGTTGTTCAGGGTCGGATTGACAATGGTAGGGTTCTCGGCAAGCACATCCTGCCAATAGCCCACCCAATGATCCGCCCACCTCGGATCTTCCAACATGCGATCCACTAACCTCAATCGCTTCCCTGGAAACCGATCTTCCTCGAATGTCCGGATCATGTCCTCACTGGGCGGTATCCCGAGCACATCCAGACTGACTCGACGCAGGAATTCCCAATCATCGGTCAATGGCATCGGGGTGACATGCTCGCTGATCAGGGAATTGGACCAGGAAGACCCTTTTCGAATCCAATCCTCCAACAACTGGACTTCAGCTTCGCTCAGGGCATCCCCTTTCGGAGGCATTCGTTCATCGGGATCATCCGATTGGATCAAATGCAACATCAGGCTTTCTTCCGGATTACCTTGCTTCAATGCGGGCTCCCCGGAGTCGCCACCTTTTAAAGCGTTCGCCAAACTGTCCAGCCTCAAACCGCCTTTGGCTTTGGCCCCATGACATGAGAGACAGTGATCTGAAAGCAAGGCCTGCACGTTTTGAACATCTTCACGAAACAAGGGTGCATTCCCTGCATCGGCAAGCATGCGGTTTGCTTCACGGATCTTATCAACCACCAGCGTGTCGATGCTGGTGGAGCCGAAATCAGGCTTTTCCTCCATCTCCGACCAAACCACTCGAGCGTGTTCATGTCGATCGTTCCAGTAGGCTTCTTGACTTGCGGCGAACTGGCGTCTTCTATCCCGGTCCAACTGATCAAGAGCGGCATGCCTTATTTCCAAATAATCCTCCCATGCCTCATCGGTAAGTGCTACAGGATCACCGGGACCGAGAATGTGAAAGGCATCTTGCCCTTCGTGACTGATTGCCACAAGGGTCTCTCCAGTCTCCGGTCGCATCCGCTGTTTGCCTGCGTACCCACCCACGAAGAATTCGAGTTGAACAAAATGAGCACCTTCTTCAAGCGTCCACTCGACCAATGATTCCTGATCACCTGGCGCAGGAAACCTGACATCGGGACCGAGGTCAATATAAGGTCTTTCAACCGGATCCTGACCATCCCGGATTTTCGATGGAAATGGATTGGAGCCGATCAAGGTGCCATCCACCCACAAACGAGCCGCCCGCCGCGATCGGAGTAGGAAACGATGTCGTCCGCCAGGAATACTGATCTGACAAGATGCTTTGATCCATAAGGGATTGGGCCAGTCATCCCGAATCCCCTCCTCATTGTAGCATTGAGGTATGCGAACGAAGGCCATGGCGGGCACAGAATATTCAAACACTTTTTCGTCAGGCCAGGTATTGGTCCCAGGTGTCTGGTGTTCATAAAACTCCACTCTCACGAACTCAGAGCCCACTTCCCCGTTCTGTTGTTCAGCCATCAAACTCTCAAACAAGAGCAACGACAACAGCAACACCATCCAGTTCGCCATGCGTGGATCAGTGAAAGGATAGGAGTTGTGATGATGGATCATGTGCTTATGTCATTCGGATTCGGGTATGAGATGACTTAACTATGTCACAAGGACCATTGTCAATACCATGAAGGAATTCACCCGGACCAGAGGAGGGGCACAGTTCAAAAAATAGAAATCCACAACCGGAGGGACACGCTTTCCCGACGAGTCGGGATTCCCACTTCAAACCCCAGAGCTTTGGAACCCTTTTCAAGCTGCAATGGAAACGCCAAAGCCATTCGATGACCGACAGCAACCACGCAACCTCTGTATAAAAAATCCAATGCTGTTGATTTTTGACCAGCAGGAAAGTGATACTTTCTAACCACCTTACAAATCCAAAAATCCCTTCCCATTGTATTCAAGCAAGTTGCAACACTTGCCTCACAGCGAAAACCACATTGGCACACCCGTTGCTATAGGGGAAGGGTCTGAAAGGACGACTGATTATTTAGAAAACGAATCTATGAAAAAAATAGAAGCCATCATCAAGCCCTTCAAACTGGAAGAGGTCAAAGAGTCGCTGAGCGACATCGGCGTGGACGGCATGACTGTCTCTGAGGTCAAAGGCTTTGGACGACAAAAAGGACACACGGAGATTTACCGTGGCAGTGAGTACACGGTGGATTTCCTTCCCAAGATCATGATCCAGCTGGTTGTTGCAGACGACCGATGCGATGCGGCCGCAAGCGCTATCGTGCAATCAGCCAAAACAGGCAAAATCGGAGACGGCAAGGTGTTCATCTACCCCGTCGAAAAAGCAGTGCGCATCCGAACCGAAGAAAACGGAGACGAAGCCCTGTAAACACTCTCTCAAGTGAACCACAACCTTTCGAAATATCGCAAACCTGACACTAACAAACATTCTATGAAAAAGTTTTTCACATTCTTAGCCCTGATCTTCAGCCTGACGAGCCTGGGATCACTGGATATGTTCGCGGCGGAAGAAGTTGCCGCCACCGTCGAAGAAGCCACAGCAGCAGCAGAAGAAGAAGCTCCTGCTTTTACCACCATGGAGGAGTTTCAAGCCATGCCTGTCGCTTATCCGAAATTCATGGTCGATAATCTATGGATCCTGATATCGGCAGCTCTGGTGTTCATCATGCACCTTGGGTTTGCCACCTTGGAAAGTGGCCTGACGCGACAGAAAAACACAGTCAATATATTGTTCAAGAACGTGTTTATCATCTCCATGGGTGTATTAACTTATGCGCTGTGGGGATTCGTCTCGATGTATCCCGGAGACGCCTGGACGATCACAGGCTTTCTCGCCATGGGCAGTCCAATCCCCAACGGGTTCGCTGAAGGCGCTGATGCTGTGGCCAATCTGACGAATCAGTATGCTGACTACACCTACTGGTCCGACTTCATATTCCAGGCCATGTTCGCAGCCACGGCCGCAACCATTGTTTCTGGAGCCGTTGCCGAGCGCATCAAACTCGGAGCTTTCATGATCGGTGCAACCATACTGGTCGCCATCGGATATCCGATCACCGGATCATGGCAATGGGGTGGTGGTTGGTTGTCCGAAATGGGATTTGCCGATTTCGCCGGTTCCAGCCTTGTTCATGCTTTTGGTGGATTCGCAGCCCTGGCAGCTGTTCTGTTGCTTGGCGCTCGTCGCGGTAAATACGTGAACGGACAAATCAAACCCATTCTCGGTCACAGCATGCCCCTGGCGACCATTGGTGTCTTCATGCTGTTTCTTGGATGGTTCGGATTCAACGGAGGTTCCGTTTTGAGTGCCGATCCCGTGGGTGTGTCACTTGTATTCGTTACAACAGCCCTCGCTGGTTGCGCTGGCGGTTTGGCTGCAGCATTGTTCTCCTGGATGGTGCTCAAGAAGCCTGACCTTTCCATGGCTTTGAACGGTCTGCTGGCTGGATTGGTCGGCATCACGGCCGGTGCTGATGTCATTGCCCCCTGGGCAGCTGTGATCACAGGTGCTGTGGCAGGTGTGCTCGTGGTTCTGTCCGTGATTTTCTTTGATCGCATCAAGATTGATGATCCGGTCGGTGCCGTTTCTGTGCATGGTATTTGCGGCATCTGGGGCACCTTGGCTGTGGGGATCTTCGGAGGAGCCAGTTTCGTGACCCAATTGATCGGAACCCTTTCCATCTCCGCCTTTGCCTTTATTTTCTCACTGATTGTCTTCGGCATCTTGAAGGCAGTTGTTGGGTTGCGAGTAACCGAGCAGGAAGAGGAAGAAGGTTTGGATGTGGGAGAGCACGGTATTTCCGGTTATCCAAACTTCCAGCCTGCGGTGGATTATTGATCCTTGTTTCTGATTCCTGGTTAGATAAAGAAACGAAAGCAAACTGCCCGGTTCGAAAGAACCGGGCAGTTTTGTTTAAAAGCATCCAACCGTAGCCGCATTCACCAGAATGTGGCACACCTCCCAAGACAAGAACATCAAGATCAAACCGAAGCAATCACCTGCTCCAACTCCCCGAATGTATTATAAAAATGAGGAGAAAGCCGGATGTACTTTTGCCCATCCCGATCCACTCGGAGTGACGTCAAGATCCTCTTTTCTTTCAGATCCTGATGCAATTTCGCCATGTCATCTCCAGGCTTATGAAAGGTCACGATCCCACTGGCATTCTCATCGGGTAAATCCTGATGAAACACTTGATAGCCCTTCTCCGCCAGACCGGTGCAAAGGAACTTCCGTTTGGCGAGCAAATCAGCGCCGATCTGATCCACTCCCAAGTCATTCAGCATTTTTAAGGAAGCATGGAGCCCCACAATGCCCATGGAATTATGGCTCCCCGCTTCGTAACGACGTGCGTCGTTCTGGAATTCAAAATCTTCCGCAGCCACGAAATCCGGACATGCCACGTTGTGCCAGCCAAAGGTCGTCGGCCGCAACACATCCTGCATGTGCTGACGCACCACAAACAAACCGGCCGCACATGGCCCAAGCATCCACTTGTGGGCATCGGCTGCCATGAAATCCACATGATCCAACGGTGTCGGAAAAGCGCCAATGGTCTGGATGGCATCCAGGCAGAACGCGATCCCCCTTTCTTTCAGGATTTTACCAATGGCGTCCACTTCGATGCGGAATCCACTCAGAAAATGGCAGGAAGCCAATGCCACCATGCGTGTGCTTTCATCGATTTGCCCCAGCACATCCACCGGTCGAATACGTCCGGGGGCGGTCGTATTCAGAAACCGCACCTCGACACCCCAATCCGCCAGAGCCATCCAGGGATAGACGTTGGAGGGGTAATCATCGAAATACACCAGGATGTGATCATTTTTGTTCCAGGGAAAACCGGTCGCCACAAAACTTAAGCCAAGACTGGTTGGACCGACCAGAGCAACTTCCCTGGATGAAACACCCAGGAATTTACCAGCAAGTGCTCTGGTTTCAGAGTTCAAACGCATGGCCGCCTCTTCCTGATCCCCATACTGGCACTCACCCGCGTAGTGTTGAATCGCTTTTGAAACGCTACCCGGCAAAGGACACACAGCAGCATGTCCTAAAAAAATCTGATCGCGGCAGACAGGGAATTCTTTTTCCCTCAGCGATGCGTCTGCCTGTATCTCCTCAATCGTCCACATAGTCCCTTTAATTCATTCCTCTGTTAGAATTCAGTCGATTTAAAAATATTGTCATAATATCCCGTCCAAAAAGAAAGAATGTAGCGAGCAAGAACGAACATGATCCCAAAATAGATCAATCTGGGCAGCCATTGAGAAAACGTTCGAATTTTGCGGTTTCCTTCTTCTTCATAGATACGCTTGAGACGTTTCAGGTTCTCATCCAAACGCCCGGAAGCCTCTCCGGTCGTGTAGGACATTCTGAACAATTCCGGAAAATAGGAGCAATGTTCGATCCATTCGGAAGGTGTTTGCCCTCTATCCATCGCTTCAGGAAAGGATTTCACCTTGGAGGCAAGAGAAGGTGAACCACTTGCCTGAGAGGCGATCGTCCAGGCTTGGGTGATGGACACTCCGGCATTGAGCAATGCTTCCAGGGCCAGACTGAATCTCGATACCGCCAGAGCCTTCAATCCCGCCCCCAGAAGCGGCACCATACAGACCGTCATTTCGACAAACCGACGAACGGTGTTACCACGTGTACCGTTGAATGCCCAAGACAGCACAAACAACAGTATGTAGATGGGCAATAAAACACCCAAAGAAGCCTTGGCATAAGCGATGATATCACCCGACTGAAACAAGGCTGGAAACGGAATGATGAACGCCGCAGCGTGCACCACCAAGGCAGGATAAGCTAACAAGCCTCTCGTTTCCCGAATGTTTTCAGCGCGTGTCCGGTAATATTCAGAAAGCAACTGGAAGCAATCGTCCAGTCGCCCCGAATTCTCACCGGCATACAACAATGCCAGATCAAACTCAGGCACATTCCCTTTGGAGTGTGCCACTGCTTCGCTGAAGGTTTCCCCCCGTTCTATCGACTCACGCCAGTCACGGATGCGCCTCTGGTAGGTCCGAAACCCGCGCGATCGATCAAGCGCTTCAAGGCTTTGAGGCAAAGAAAGACCAGCTTGGCACATGGTACCAAGCTGGTGATAAAATTCTGATTGGACCGCTGCGGGGCCCGCGTTAAAGAGGAACGCCATAATTGTCTCCGTGTTGATCCACCACGGGCAACCAACAGGTCGTTCCGAGGCTGGTTTTAGCCGGCAATGCGATCAATGCTCGCCTGCAGATCCGATTTATTTTTGAGCCCAACCACTTGTTCCTGGACTTGTCCGTCCTTGAAAAACAAAAGAGTCGGGATGGAACGGATATTGAACTGAACAGCCAACTGCTGGTTTTGATCCACATTCACCTTGTAGATGTTGATCTTACCTTCGTTGTCATTGGACAATTCCTCCAAGACCGGGGCAAGCATCTTGCAGGGTCCACACCATTCTGCCCAGAAATCCACCAAGGCAGGCTGGGATGCATTCAATACCTTTTCGCCAAAATCCGCTTCGTTAATACTCTCCATGTCGCGTAACGCTTCGTTTCAAATAGTTTACTATAGATAAAAATCTCTCCAGATGACCAAAAATCACAGAAGGAGGAACAACCTGCCAGCAACCAACAAGGAAACAATGATGGCGGCAATTGCAAGTCCCTTGTCGGCTCCACTGACTGTAGCGGCCGCAGCAGTCGCACGTGGCGCCATTGCCGGTGAGGGTTTGGCCGGTGACTTGGCAGCGGTTGCCGGTGCGGCAGGTGCTGCTTTGGGTGCGGCTGACGGAAGTTTCTGAGTGGAACCAGCGGCTCCTCCTGCAGCAGCAGGCGCGGCAGCTGCGGGCTTCGCGGCGGCTGCAGCTGATGGGGCTGGAATCTTAACCGTTGGCGCTGCAGTGGGTTTGGGAGGAAGATTGATCCTGACGGTTTCTTTCTTGGGCTGCACCTTGCCACCATCTGCGGAAGCAGCTCCTCCTTGAGGGGTCTGTTGTTCGTCTGCCATAATTTTATAAAAAACGTTGAGAGAAACTAATTTGAAGGCAAACCAATGTCAATGCCCGTTTGCAGATGGGACCGTGTTGATACTGGAAAGTTTTTCGGTCAGCTTGTCCAGATTCAATGGTTTCGCCATATAATCATCCATCCCGGCCTTGAGACAACGCTCACGATCCCCTTTCAGCGAATGCGCAGTCAGCGCGATCACTTTGATGTCGTCATAGTTAGAATTGCTGCGAATTTGTCGGGTTGCTTCAAATCCGTCCATGACCGGCATACTGCAATCCATCAAAACCACATCGAATGACTGCTTCTCCAGCAGGGAAATCACTTGTTTGCCGTCCGGAACAATTTCATATTCACAACCAGCTTTTTTCAAATAAAGTTGGATGAGTTTCTGATTGATCAGGTCATCCTCCGCCACCAAAACCCGCAATCCTTGACAAGCTGATTCAGGCTCACAATGGGATGAAGGATCACTGTCGACCAGGCCATCCGCCCCCCCATTGCCAAGGTCCGAGGATTCATGATCCGATATAAAATCACAAAAACTACGAAATGTGCTTTCCGCTAGTGGTTTCAAAAGTATGAGCGATTGAGGATTGCCAATGTTCTTGGAGGCCAATTCACGTTCCTCTTCCATCGAGGACAATAAGACCCATCGAGTGGCATCCCCCCCGGGACTATCGACCGTTTCTTTAAGTTCCTTTAGGCATTCTTCTGAAACAAATTCCATATCCAATACGACGATCGAGTGTTTTTGGGGCACTTGACTCGATTCAGCACGGATTTCCGACAAAAAGTCTTGAGGCTTAAAAAAATGAGTGGATAAACCGACATCCTTGCATCGCATTCTGAAATAATCGCGAACCAGGCTGTTTTCCGAAAGGACGTTCACTTCCTTGCCTGCCGTGGACGCGCTCATTTGCGGAGGACGAATGGAGGAATTCGCATGAGCCAGTTTGAATGGGATCTCAAACCAAAAGACAGCCCCTTGCTTGCTTTGTCCTTCCACTCCGATCACTCCCCCCATTGCCTGAACGATTCGCTTGCAAATAGACAATCCCAGACCAGCTCCTCCAAATTTCCGGGTATTGGATGAATCCAACTGTACAAAGGCCTCAAACAAATCCTGCTGACGCAACCCACCGAGCCCAATCCCGGTGTCCATTACCTCAAATCGAATCTGATGAACCATTTTGGACTGAGGTTCCCCTGAAATACGGACTGCCACCCCTCCTTTCTCTGTAAACTTGATCCCGTTTCCAATAAGGTTAAGTAAAATTTGCCGGATACGAGTGGCATCGCCTCGCAACTGGTTGGGGATTCTGGGTTGGCAGTAAAGCGTCAGATTCAGCTTCTTTCGCATGGACTCCGGATAAAGTGTGGCTAGGGCATCTTCAACGACTTGCACCAGCTCAAACGGTTCGTCAGATAACTTAAACTGATCAGATTCGATTCTGGATATGTCCAACAAATCCAGGATCAATTTCATCATCGCTTTGGATGACACCTGGATCGTCTTGGCGATTTCCTGTTGATGTGCATCCAGTTTGGTCTGCTGAAGCATTTGGGTCATGCCCATGACACCATTCATGGGGGTCCGCAATTCGTGACTCATCATTGCCAGGAAGGAAGACTTGGCCCGATTGGCTTCGCGAGAGGCATTCCTGGCTTTGATCAAATGAGCTTCCGACTGCTTCCTGGCGTCAATATTTCGGGCTATACATTGATAACCGTAATTTCCCTCACTTAACAGCACCCCGCGTACGCTCAACTCCACGTATATGGACTCGCCCCCTTTGGCTATCAAGCGCAACTCAACGACCTCACCATCCAGCGTGAGTTCGTGTCCCGTCTTGGATCCCAGCCCAAAAGCCTGTTCAGCCTTTCCACGATCCTCGAGAAACACCCAGTTCATGAATGATTTCCCCTCGAAGGATGCAGGATCGTCTCGCAGCAGTTCGGCTCCCGCAGGATTAATTGAAAGGATATTTGCCCGATGATCCGCCAATAAAATCATGTCCAAAGCTGATTCGAAAATTTTGCGATATCGCTCCTCCATCAAGCGTTCCTGCTCCAATGTCTGGCGTAAGGCCGAGGTCTGTTGTTTCACACGCCGATTCAACAACACACTCCACGCCACCGCAGAAAGCCCAATCAATCCAGCCCCGGCCAACACCCATGCAATCCTTTCGACCGTCCACCAGTTGGGCGGACTGAGGACCTTTATATCCGCAAGTGAAAAGACTCTGACCGTTGGAAACTCTCCCAGCCCCTGCTCAGAAGGCAATCCGGTCAAAATCCCATTTACTGCCAGAAGACTCCCTTCTTCTGGCAGGATCAAAGCTTCAGCCAGGCTGGGACTCTTACTCAACATCACGGCAAGGTGTTTCCCTTGGGTTTCCAAATGAAAAACAAGTAGCTCATTGACCGTCTCGACATCCTCCAAGGTTCCCTCCAAGCTCAACCACCTGTTTAGATTGGACGCAGTGAGCTTGTCCGTTGCCTGTTCAGCCAGAGTTGGAACAAGACCGGGCTCCAGCTTTTCAATACGGGCTTGTTCCATGCCAATGATGGGATCACCATTTACAAGCCCCCCCCATCCCAACACAGCAATCGGGTCCCCGCGTTCCAACTCCAGGTCTTCTATCGAATGTGCCAATTCCACCAACGCTCCTTCACGAGTTGTCTGGAAATAAATACGACCGTCATTCGCCTCCCCCAGGTAATTGCCATGCAGCAAAATGCGTTCCTCTGGAAATTGAACGGACTCACCCTGAATTTCAGCATTAATTCTTTCAACCGGACTCTGAGAAAAGGATGTTCGAGAAGGCTCCAGCAGCTTTAATTGGTGAAACTTGTCTGCGTAAAGTCGCACCGATAATAATTTTTCCCCACCAAAATCAAAACCGCACGCCCCGGACACCTCAACAACACTATCGATCAAGGACTCTGCATCCTTTTCATCGGGTATATCACGCACGAAGGCGGTGTATTTTCCGCCCTCATTCAGCAAATTCAATGAAAGTGAGTTGCCGCTTTTTTCTACGGATCGAACACGGCCCTGAACCCGGACCATTTGTCCGTCATGTCTCCCAGTCTCCAAAATTTGGAGACCATACTCATGAGCTTCAGGAGCACTCCTGTTTTCTCTTAATGAAACTACCTCGGCATTGGCCAAGTAGGGTTTGAATTTTCCAGGTTCTACAGTCCCTTTAACAGAAACCAATGTCCCAACGGCCAAATAAGGGAGCTCAGGGTTCAATACGGCAACAAAAATACCCGCGGAGTTGTCTTGAACAAAGAGAACATCCAACACCGGGTCATGGTAAGAGACATGGGCGATTATTTCCGCCGTCACACCGTTGCTGATACGTTCGTTACCTAAAACATCCAGTTCGTGCAAGGATCTGACAATTGGCGGATCGGTTTCCGGCAAAATGCCGTCCTTGACGTCTACAGCATCCTGCCCCATCAAACGAATGCCGGCATGAAGGCACACGAATAATGCCCCCATTCGACGCATCGAATGCAAAAAGCTGTGAACAGTCATAAGAATCTATCGGCTCATTTAGAAGCTATCTCATAAATGCCGCATTAGGATCATCGCACAGGCAAGGTGGATG